>NZ_JADYTU010000048.1 GCF_021531375.1 Pseudoflavonifractor phocaeensis | reverse complement strand
CCGGGGCCGAAGCCCCGGAGATTTTTTGGGTACTTTTGTATCTCTACAAAAGTACCTCGCCCGGGGGCGAAACCTCCTTTCGTCCAAACTTC
This sequence comes from Pseudoflavonifractor phocaeensis, assembly GCF_021531375.1. Lineage (GTDB taxonomy): Bacteria > Bacillota > Clostridia > Oscillospirales > Oscillospiraceae > Lawsonibacter > Lawsonibacter phocaeensis_B. The sequence goes on along the minus strand of NZ_JADYTU010000048.1, from coordinate 10,215 downwards.
CGTCCCGCCCGCAGGCGAAATCCACTGATAAACTAAAATTTTTTGTACGAAAGAAAGTGAGGACTGCCATGGCAATGATGAATTGGGAGGCACTGGAACAGACCTGCAAAAGCTGCCAAAAGTGCGCTCTGGCGGACACCCGGCATAATGTGGTCTTTGGCGTCGGCCCCCGGGACGCCGAAGTCATGTGCATCGGCGAGGGCCCGGGCGAGAACGAAGACCTCCAGGGAGAGCCCTTTGTGGGCCGTGCCGGCAAGCTTCTGGATGACATGCTGGAGCTTATTGATCTGGACCGGACCAAAAACGTATACATCGCCAACATCGTCAAGTGCCGTCCGCCACAGAACCGGGACCCCCTGAACACCGAGCAGGACGCCTGCATCGGCTACCTCCGGAACCAGGTCGCCCTGATCCGTCCAAAGATCATCGTCTGTCTGGGCCGGGTCGCCGCAGTCCGGCTGATCCGGGAGGACTTCAAGATCACCCGGGAGCACGGCCAGTGGCTCACAAAGGCAGGAGTCCAGATGACCGCCCTGTACCACCCCGCCGCCATTCTCCGGGACCCCAGCAAGCGCCCCGACACCTTCCAGGACCTGAAGAGCCTCCAGGCCAAGATTCAGGAGGTCTGCAATCACACCTATTGAAACATTGCCGGCTGAAAAGCGCGGTCATACTCAAAATCAAGTCCATACAGGCGGCCCTGTCAACGCGTCACTTTGTTTAGACGACAGACCGTATAAAATCAGCCCCGGCGTCTTGTTTCAGACGCCGGGGCTGTTTGGATATTTTTTACTTGGGCTGGGTCTCCCGCTGGAACTTCTCCCAGTATGCGTCCTGGAGCAGCTTGAGACGCTGGGGGTCCTTGCCGCCCACGGGGATACCGTCGATGGACTCCACCCGCATGCACAGAGCGCTGCTGCTGGTGACGATGGCCTCGTCGGCGTTCATCAGCTCCACCATGGAGAAGGGGCGCTCGTCGGTGGGGATGCCATGCTCTTTGGCCAGAGCCAGCAGGTGCTTCCGGGTGATGCCGGGCAGGATCAGCTCGTCGGTGGGGGCGGTACGCAGCACGCCGTCCTTCAGGATGGAGATGTTGCTGTGGGCGCACTCGGTGACCCGGCTGCCCCGGTGGAGCACCGCCTCATCACAGCTGTGCTCGACTGCCCGCTGGTTGGCCAGCACGCTGGGGATCAGGTTCAGAGTCTTGATGTTGCACAGCTTGAAGCGGATGTCCTCCATGGAGATCAGCTTATAGGGCTTGTCCATGGACTTCATCTTGTGGGGCTTCACATAGATCATCAGGCTGGGCTTCACATCAGCCGGGGGGAAGGGGTGGTTCCGGGGACATACGCCGCGGGTGATCTGCCAGTACAGGAACTGGACCGGAGTCTCCTCCGCCGCATCAATGACCTTCTGCAGCTCCGCCTTGACCTGGTCCCGCTCCATGGTGAAGGGGATCTCCAGCAGGCGCAGACTGTTGTACATCCGGTCCAGATGGTCGTCCAGGGCAAAGGCCACCCGGTTGGCCACGCAGGTGGCCTCGTAGATGCCGTCACCAAAGTACAGCGCACGGTCCCCCATGGGCACCGTCATCTCTTCCAGAGGGCCTATGGTCCCGTTATAATAGCCTACTTCTTTCATTTCTTATCTATCCTTTCTGCCTTTATCACCGGTCAGAGGACCGGTTTTCGCCTCTATGTTTCAGACGCCCGCAGCCCTTCCAGGCAGCCCAGGCGCAAAAGGCACCCACCAGGGCGCCGGCGATCACATCGCTGGGGTAGTGGACTCCCACATACAGCCGGGACAAGCCCATGCATACCGCCAGTATCACCGCCAGTATCCGACTCCATCTCCAGGGCAGGGTCCGGACCCAGCTCAGTCCGGCGGCAAAGGCGGCACAGGTGTGCCCCGAGGGGAAGGAGTTCGGGTCCGGCTCATTCACCAGAGGGATGAGCCCCGCCACATGGAGCCAGGGCCGGTCCCGGCCCACCAGATGCTTCAGCGCCACGTTGGTACACAGCAGCCCCAGCGCCATGGCACACAGGGCCAGCGCCCCCGCCTTCCGGGTGGGCTTATAGCACAGCATGGCCAGGGACAGCACGATCCACAGCAGCCCGGCGTTGCCCAGAGAGGTGAACAGTTCCACCACAGGATTCAGCAGCTCCAGCCGCGCCCCCTGGATGGCCAAGAGGACGGCCCCATCCAGATTTTGGAGGGCCTGAAGCATATTTTCCAGCCTCCTATTCTTGACCGCGTATTCTTGGTCGCTTATAATAATATTTGTATCATGTCTGTGGGATCAGCCTTGAACGCCTTGGCGCAAGACTTTCCCCTTTGTTCCGGTCTTTGTGACCCCGGAAGGACGCTTGTCTTCCTTCCGTCCTTCCATTATACAAACTTTCCCTGTACTTTGCAAGGTACAGTTTTCTGTTAGGAGGCTTCCCGACGTGAGGCAGATCCTCTGCTTATCCAACAAGCCCTGGAGTTCCACCCCCGGCCGGACCCAGCAGCTCATTTCCCGGCTGAAGGACACTCAGGTCCTGTATTTTTCTCCCGCCCAGGGACTGCGGGACCGCTCCTTCCGGGAGAAGGGACGCAAGGTCCGCCCCAACGTAACGGCCTACACCCTGCCCCCCCTGCTCCTTCCCATGGAGGAGCGGTACGGCCGGTTGTTCCGCCTGGGCCAGCGCAGGCTGGGCAGTTTTATCTCCGATCAGGCCGCCCGGCACCGGTTCCGCGCCCCTCTGCTGTGGACCTCCAGCCCGGAACACGTTCATCTGCTGGACCGGCTGGAATACAGCGGGCTGGTCTATGACTGCGACCGGGAGTGGGAGGACCTGCCCCCTATCTGGGAGGGCAGTCTGGCCAACGCCGCCGATGTGGTCTTCGCCGCCTCTCCCCTGCTTTGTGACCGGCTCTCTCCCTGCAGCCCCAACATCGCCCTGCTGCCCAACGGAGTCAACTTCCCCCTGTTTTCCGGCCAGGCCGCTTTCCCCCGTCCCGATCCACTGCCCCAGGTCTCCGGGCCGGTGCTGGGCTGGGCGGGCACCATCCGGGAAGACGTGGACCTGTCCCCCCTGCTCTACGCCGCACGGGAACGCCCCGACTGGACCTTCCTTCTGCTGGGCAGGCGGGAGGGCAACCGGCTTCTCCCCCGCCTGCGGCGCCAGCCCAATGTGATACTGGCCGGTCCCTGTTCCCTGGACCAGGTGCCCGACTGGCTGTACCGCTGCGACGTGCTGCTGAACTTCCTCCGGGACGACCGGGTGGACGACGGCGTGATCCCCACCCGTGTCTATGAGTACCTGTCCACTGGCAAGCCGGTGGTGTCCATGCTGTGGCCTGACCAGGTGGAGCGTTTCCCCGACGTGATCTACGGGGCCCACAGCCAGCAGGAGTTTCTGACTTTGTGCCATCACGCGCTGATGGAGGCTCCGGGCTTTGTCTCCCAGCGCCGGCAGGACTACGGGGCCCAGGCCGCATGGCCCAACCGTGCCCGGGAAGTAAGCCGCATTCTCAGCACCGCCGGACTGCTCTGACCTTCTTTTTCCCCGGGTATGGCCCGGGCTGACAACTTTGCCGGTCCCTCTCCCCCTTTTCCTTGTACAAGCATACGAAAATGTTATCGCCTCTTGCAAAATTCGCCCGTTTTCGATAGAATGAAACCCTGAGATGTTGGCGGCGCAAAGCCTTGATTTCAAACGAGGAGGTTCCTGTCATGGTCTGTACTCATCTGTTCTGTCCCAAGCAGCAGCGTGGACAGGGCCCCAACATGTCCAAAATCCATTGACTGGGATCCATCAGGCTGTCTGTACCCGCAGATAGCCTGAACTTTTTTGATTGGAAGGTGTCATCACATGAAAAAAGTAGCCATTATCATGGGCTCTGATTCCGACTGGCCGGTAGTCAAGGGCGCTTGCGCCCAGCTGAAGGAGTTCGGCATTCCCTTCGAGGCCCACATCCTCAGCGCCCACCGCACCCCCGCCGCCGCGGCGGAATTTGCCAAAAACGCCCGGGCCAACGGCTTCGGCGTGCTGATCTGCGCGGCCGGCATGGCCGCCCATCTGGCGGGCGCCTTCGCCGGCAACTCCACTCTGCCCGTGATCGGCATTCCCATGAAGGGCGGCGCCATGGACGGTCTGGACGCCTTGCTGGCCACCGTCCAGATGCCCAGCGGTATCCCCGTGGCCACGGTGGCCCTCAACGGTGCCAAGAACGCCGCTGTACTGGCCGCCCAGATCCTGGCCGTGGCCGACGACGAGCTGGCCGCCAAGCTGGATGCCGCCCGGGAAAAGATGGCCGCCCAGATTGCCGAGAAGGAAGCTAAGCTCCAGGCTGAGCTGGCTCAGTGAACATGAAAATCGAAACATAAATTTTATCGTACGGAGGAACAGAACATGGAAAAGAAACTGGTTTATTCCGGCAAGACCAAGGACGTGTTTGCCCTGGAGAACGGCAACTACCTGCTGAAGTTCAAGGACGACTGCACCGGCAAGGACGGTGTGTTCGATCCCGGCGAGAACTCCGTGGGTCTGACCATCGAAGGCGTGGGCGACGTCAACCTTCGCATGTCCATCTACTTCTTTGAGAAGATCAATGCCGCCGGCATCAAGACCCACTATGTCTCCGCCAATCTGGACGACACCACCATGGAGGTCCTGCCCGCCAAGGTCTTCGGAAAAGGCCTGGAGGTCATCTGCCGCCACAAGGCCGTGGGCTCCTTCCTGCGCCGCTACAAGGACTATGTGGAAGAGGGCGCCGATCTGCCCGCTTACGTGGAGACCACCTTTAAGAACGACGAGCTGGGCGATCCCCTGGTCACCAAGGACGGTCTGGTGGTGCTGGGCGTCATGACCGAGGAGCAGTATGACTCCATGAAGGAGATGACCCAGAAGATCACCCAGATCGTGGCTGACGACCTGAAGGAGAAGGGTCTGGTCCTCTACGACATCAAGTTCGAGTATGGCTATGACGCCGAGGGTAAGGTCATGCTCATTGACGAGATCGCCTCCGGCAACATGCGTGTGTACAAGGACGGCAAGTACATTGATCCCATGACTCTGTCCAAGCTGTTCTTTGCCAAATAATCTGCCATTAAAAAAGAAGGGTTTCGTATGAAAAAACTGGAGCAGTTGTACGAAGGTAAAGCCAAGAAGGTCTATTCCACCGAAGATCCCAATGTGGTCATCGTGTCCTACAAGGATGACGCCACCGCTTTTGACGGGCTGAAGAAGGGCACCATCACGGGCAAAGGGGCCGTCAACAACCAGATGACCAACTTCCTGATGCAGCAGCTGGAGAAGGACGGCGTCCCCACCCATTTCGTGGAGGAGCTGAACGAGCGCGAGACCGCCGTGAAGAAGGTCTCCATCGTCCCCCTGGAGGTCATCGTCCGCAACATCTCCGCCGGCCACTTTGCCAGCAACTACGGCGTGAAGGAGGGCATCGTCTTCGAGGAGCCCACCATTGAGTTCTCCTATAAGAACGACGACCTCCACGATCCCCTGATCAACGAGTACCACGCCGTGGCTCTGAAGCTGGCCACCTGGGACGAGATCGCCCTCATCAAGAAGTACGCCTTCCAGGTCAATGATTTTCTGAAGAAGACCCTGCTGGAGTGCGGCGTCACTCTGGTGGACTTCAAGCTGGAGTTCGGCAAGACCGCCGACGGCACCATCGTCCTGGCCGACGAGATCTCCCCCGACACCTGCCGTTTCTGGGACTCCAAGACCGGAGAGAAGCTGGACAAGGACCGCTTCCGCCGGGACCTGGGCAACGTGGAAGGCGCATATCAGGAGATGAGCCGCCGGCTCATGGGCAAATAAAACCGCCGCGCAGTCCCATTTGCCCGGATAAGAGATAGAAGAGCGGAGATGAGAGATCTCTCGTTCTCCCTTCTCTGTCTCTTATCTCCTATCTTATATCTCTTATCTGAACAAGGAGGCACCTCATGGGAGGCTTTTTTGGCGCCGTCTCCAAGCGGGACGTGTCCCTGGACATTTTCTTCGGAGTGGACTACCACTCCCACCTCGGCACCCGCCGGGGCGGCATGATCGTTTACGATGAGACGGACGGCTTTCAGCGCCAGATCCACAACATCGAAAACACCCCCTTCCGCACCAAGTTTGAGAAGGACCTGGCCGATTTTCACGGCCGCTGCGGCTTCGGCTGCATCAGCGACACCGATCCCCAGCCCCTGCTGGTCCGGTCCCACCTGGGACTGTACGCCATCTCCACCGTGGGTATCATCAACAACGCGGAAAAGCTGGTGGAGACCTATTTCTCCGACCACGGCCACCAGTTCATGGCCATGAGCTCCGGCAAGGTCAACGCCACCGAGCTCACCGCCGCCCTCATCAACCAGAAGGAGAATCTGGTGGAGGGCATCCTTCACGCCCAGGAGCTGATCGACGGCTCCGCCACCATCCTGATCCTGACCCCCGAAGGCATCATCGCCGCCCGGGACAAGCTGGGTCGGCTCCCCGTCCTCATCGGCCGGAACGAGGAGGGCTGCTGCGTCTCCTTCGAGTCCTTCGCCTACCACAAGCTGGGCTATGAGGACGCCTATGAGCTGGGTCCCCGTGAGATCGTGAAGATCACCGCCGACGGCTTTGAGACCCTGTCCCCCGCAGGCAAGGACATGAAGATCTGCGCTTTCCTGTGGACCTACTACGGCTACCCCAATTCCAACTATGAGGGGGTCAACGTGGAGGTCATGCGCTACAAGAACGGCGAAATCATGGCCCAGGCCGACAAGGAGCGTGGCGTGGCCCAGGACGTGGACTTTGTGGCCGGCGTGCCCGATTCCGGCCTCCCCCACGCCATCGGCTACGCCAACGCCAGCCACATTCCCTTCGCCCGTCCCTTCGTCAAGTACACCCCCACCTGGCCCCGGTCCTTCATGCCCACCAACCAGGATGTCCGCAACCAGGTGGCCAAGATGAAGCAGATCCCCGTCCCTGAGCTGATCCAGGGCAAGAAGCTGCTCTTCGTGGACGACTCCATCGTCCGGGGCACCCAGCTGCGGGAGACGGTGGAATTCCTCTATGAGTCCGGAGCCAAGGAAGTACATATGCGCTCGGCCTGTCCCCCCATCATGTACGGCTGCAAGTACCTGAATTTCTCCAGCAGCAACTCCGAGATGGAGCTTCTGGCCCGCCGCACCGTCCAGGAACTGGAGGGCGACGAGGGCCAGAAGCATCTGGACGAGTACGCCGACGCCCGCACCGAGCGGGGCCAGTGCATGCTGAAGACCATCTGCGAGAAGTTCGGTTTCGACTCCCTGGGCTACCAATCCCTGGACGGCCTGCTGGACGCCATCGGTCTGGACCGTGACAAGGTCTGTACCTACTGCTGGAGCGGCAAGGAATAATACCCTCTCATGATATCCCGTAGGGCGGGGGCTTGCCCCCGCCGCCTAATATAAGACCGGCGGGGGCAGGCCCCCGCCCTACCCTCTATTTATTCATCTGGAGGTTTTAGTGATGAAGAACTCCCATTCCGAGTCCTACGCCGCCGCCGGCGTGGACGTGACCGCCGGCTACGAGGCTGTCAAGCGCATCAAGCCCATGGTGGAATCCACTTACATCCCCGGCGTCATGGGTACCCTGGGCGGCTTCGGCGGTATGTTCGCCCCCGACATGGCGGGCATGAAGAAGCCCGTTCTGGTGTCTGGCACCGACGGCGTGGGCACCAAGCTGCGCCTGGCCCAGCTGATGGACAAACACGACACCATCGGCATCGACTGTGTCGCCATGTGCGTCAACGACATTATCTGCGGCGGCGCCGCTCCTCTGTTCTTCCTGGATTACATCGCCTGCGGCAAAAACGATCCCGTCCGCATCGCCGAGATCGTCTCCGGCATCACCGAGGGCTGCCGCCAGTCCGAGTGCGCCCTGGTGGGCGGCGAGACTGCCGAGCACCCCGGCCTCATGGCGGACGACGACTATGATGTTGCCGGCTTCTCCGTGGGCATCGTGGACGAGGAAAAGATCATCGACGGCAAGAAGCTGGCCGAGGGCGACGCGCTCATCGGTCTGGCCTCCACCGGCGTCCACTCCAACGGTTTCTCTCTGGCCCGGAAGGTCCTTGATGTGGAGCACGCCGATCTGAAGTCCCCCATGGCCGAGCTGGGCGGCAAGAGCCTGGGTGAGACCCTGCTGACCCCCACCCGGATCTATGTCAAGGCCATCAAGGCTCTGCTGAAGGACGGCGTGGACATCCACGCCATCAGCCATATCACCGGCGGCGGCTTCTATGAGAACGTGCCCCGCATGATGACCGAGGGTCTCACCGCCCGGATCGAGCTGAACTCCTTCCCCCGCCTGCCCATCTTCGACCTGATCCAGAAGCGGGGCAACATCCCCGAGCGTGACATGTACAACACCTTCAACATGGGTATCGGCATGATCCTGGCCGTTCCCGCCCATCAGGCCGCCCAGGCTCTGGAGGTGCTGAAGGCTGCCGGTGAGACCGTCCATCAGATCGGCAGCGTGGTCAAGGGCGACGACGGCGTGGCGCTGGTCTAAGGCCATTTCCAGCGCAGGGTCGGGTCCCGGACCCGCCCGCTGTTCCGCCTATCTGGCGGGCCCCTACATCAAATTTGGAGGACGCACCTATGACCAAAAACATCGCTGTTCTGGTCTCCGGCGGCGGGACCAATCTCCAGGCCCTGATCGACGCCCAGGCCCGGGGCGAGATCGTCAACGGCTCCATCACCGCCGTTATCGCCTCCACGCCGGAGGCCTACGCCCTGGAGCGGGCCAAAAAAGCTGGCATCCCCGGCTATGTACTGGCCCGGAGCGACTACCCCAGCGCCCAGGCCATGACTTTGGCCCTGGTGGACAAGCTGCATGAGCTGGGCATCGACCTGGTGGTTATGGCCGGCTTTATGACCATCGTCACTGGGGAGCTGTTCCAGGCCTATGAGAACGCCGTCATCAACATTCACCCCTCTCTTATCCCCTCCTTCTGCGGCAAGGGGTGCTACGGCCTCCACGTCCACGAGAAGGCCCTGGCCTACGGAGTGAAGCTGTCCGGCGCCACCGTTCACTTCGTCACCGAGGAGTGCGACGCCGGTCCCATCATCCTCCAGAAATCGGTGGAGGTGCTGCCCGACGACACCCCCGAGGTGCTTCAGCGGCGGATCATGGAGCAGTGCGAGTGGAAGCTGCTGCCCCGGGCCGTCTCCCTGTTCTGCCAGGACAGGCTGAAAGTTGAGGGCCGTACTGTCCGCGTTTTGGACGGCGCAGAATGATTGATTCCCATGCGCCGCTGTTCCTGACCAGGATGCGCCCGATGTGATAATTGAATCAAGCGGCACGACTGACGGAAGTGGAATGGACCACAGGGAGTGCCGCCTCTGAACTGCCGACCGTCTGGGCGCACCGTGCTTTGCATTGGTGCGCCCTTTTCTGTACAAAAAGGAGGAAATAACAGCATGAAGATTCTTGATCTCAATGAGATCCTGCGCACCCACCCCTATCCTGGCCGGGGCATCGTCCTGGGCCGCTCCGCCGACGACAAGAAGGCGGTCATCGCCTACTTCATTATGGGCCGTAGCGAAAACAGCCGTAACCGGGTCTTTGAGACCACCGAGGATGGTATCCGAACCAAGGCTTTTGACGAGAGCAAGATGACCGATCCCTCCCTCATCATCTACCACCCCGTCCGCATCGTGGGTGAGGATACCGTGGTCACCAACGGCGACCAGACCGACACCATCCGGGATGGTCTGCTGGCGGGCCAGGTCTTTGCCCAGCCCCTTCGCACCCGGGAGTTCGAGCCCGACGGCCCCAACTACACCCCCCGCATCTCCGGCCTGCTCCACAGAGACGGAAGCTATGCCATGTCCATTCTGAAGTCTGACGACGGCGACCCCGCCTGCTGCTGCCGGTACTTCTTCGGCTACGACCACCCCAAAGCCGGCGAGGGCCGCTTCCTCCACACCTATCAGGAGAACCTGGACCCCCTGCCCTCCTTTGAGGGAGAGCCCCGGAAGGTGGCCATCACCGCCCCCGACGCTCAAACCTGGGCCCAGGAGCTGTGGGCCAGTCTGAACGAGGACAACAAGGTATCCCTCTTTGTCCAGTACATGGATCTGGCTACCGGAGAGCGGGACACCGTCATCATCAACAAGCACGGGTAAATTTTAGTTTATCGTTTCATGTAGGGTGAGGGCTTGGTAGGGCGGGGGCTTGCCCCCGCCGTATTTTG
>NZ_JADYTU010000047.1 GCF_021531375.1 Pseudoflavonifractor phocaeensis | reverse complement strand
TCTCGTTTATGCCAGACTACTTCAAGAACGGGGCACACTCGGGCGGCCCGGCAGGCCAGGTGGGTAAGAGACAACTGCTGGCAGTCTTTGCCGCCATCGAGGCGGGCTGCATTGCTTATCCCCCGTAAAATCTTCTCCATTTTGCGAAGTAAAAGGCGGTGTGAGTGCTCTCATATTTTGCGATGTACGAACAACGCAAGGCCGCCTGCTCTTCCGTAATGGGGGCCGGGGCGGCGCGGATAGCGCAATGGAATTGCGCGTGGCCGCCCCGGCGATTCTTTGGTTTCTTTCTGATCGTTCAGAAAGAAACCCGCTCCGCAGAGCGGAATCCTTTCCAAAAACACTCCAACCATAGACTAAAATTTATCTTCCCAGCAGGAACAGATTCTTGTCACTGGCAAAGTTGGAAAAGGAATACAGCACCGCCACGGCGTCGATGTCGTGTTCTTCCACATAGCCCTTGACGCTGGTCAGATTGTCCCGCGGGTCGAAGAGGTGGATCTCCGAGAACCGCTCCGTCAGGAAGGGAGCCAGGGAGTCGGAGTAGGAGTCCCGGATAATAAGCACCTTGGGTGCGTCGGTGTGCTCCGTCTCGATGACGCACAGGGGCTGCCGTCCACCCAAAAAGTAGGAATACTTGTCCTTGACTTCCAGGTAACTGTCCACATACAGGCTGCCCTCTTGGGGCTGGCCGGTAAAGTAAGAGGTGACCTTTACCCCGTCCCCGGGGACGTAGGTGTCGATCTGGTCCGGTTTGACCCAGCGTACTCCGGAGGAGGAAAAAATGGTTCCGTTGAAGTCATCGGTCACGGTGGCCTTCTCGTAGTTGCTCAAGTCCAGCGGCTCCATCCCCATGGCCTCCAGCAGGGCGTTGGCTCCGTAGAAGGCTCCCAGACTGGTCCAGTGGTGGTCGGTGCGGTAGTAAATGGGCTCATCCTTGTGGGAGGCCAGTGCCCCCGCCACGTCCACGGTGTTGGCGCCGGTACTGAAGTACAGCCGATCAATAATGTCCAGCTCGTCGGCGGTTGGAGCGCCCGCCGGCAGTTTGTCCGACCAGATGGCGGCGGCAGTGGGGATCAGGCCGAAGTAAACAGGGACGGAGACGTTGCCCGCCAGGGCGTCCACATAGCTCATGTCCCTGTCCAGCTTGTCCGGGTCGGGGGTGTCCACCCGGTTGATCAGGGTATCGTCCTTGGCGAAGTAGACCCCGTTGTTCTCCTGCTTGCCGGACAGCCGCTCGCTCCAGGCCTTGGCCGCCACCCAGAAATCCCGTCCCGCGATGTGGTCGGAGACATAGTCCTCGGCGTCCTCCATGAACTGGCCGTCGGTCAAGGACTCCAGGCTGAGCTCCGGGGGCTTTTGCAGGTAGCGGTTTTCCAGCTGGGAAAACTCCTTTTTGGGCAGCAGCAGGCTGACCAGGAAGATCCCGCCGATAAAGGCGCAGAACAGAGCGGTAAGAACGATACTGTATTTTTTCGTCATATGTCGCGCCTCCTCAGAAACGGAAATACAGGAAGGGGTTGTAGGTGCCGTCCACCAGATAGGCGGTGCACAGCACCAGCCCCGCCAGGATCAGCACGGCGCCGGAGACCTGGGCCGCCCGCCGGGGCAGCTTTTGGTACGCCGTTACGCCCAGGGGGGTGGAGGCCAGAGCTGCCGCGCACAAGACAGGCAGATAGCCGGTCAGGTAGTAGACCAGAGCCCCGTCGGACAGGGGCACACCGCCCAGGCCGAACATGACCTTCAGATAGGCGGTGAGGTGGCCGAAGTCCTCAATGGCAAAGATGGCCCAGCTGACTACCACGAAAAACAGGGTGTACAGGTGACGCACTAGGGCGGGGGCCTTTTCCAGCAGCTTGAGCAGGAAAAACTTTTCCGCCATCAGCAGGCAGAAGAAATACAGCCCCCAGAGAAGATAGTTCCAGCTGGCCCCGTGCCAGATGCCGGTGGCTGTCCAGACCACCAGCAGGTTGAACATCCACCGGGCCTTGGAGCAGCGGTTGCCCCCCAGGGGGATATACAAATACTCCCGGAACCAGGTGGACAGGGAGATGTGCCACCGCCGCCAGAATTCGGTGATGCTCTTGGAAATATAGGGGTAGTTGAAGTTGGGCAGGAACTCAAAGCCCAGCATCCGGCCCAGACCGGTGGCCATGTCGGAGTAACCGGAGAAGTCAAAGTAGATCTGGAAGGTGAAGGCCAGCACCCCCAGCCATGCCCCGGCCACCGTCAGATCGGCGGGGGCCATGGCTTTGTAGCTGTCCCACAGCATTCCCACATTGTTGGCGATGAGGAGCTTTTTGGCCAGCCCCACCATGAAGATCTGGACGCCGGAGGCGAACTTCTCGGTGGAGGTGTCACGGCTGTCGATCTGATCCCCCAGGTCCTTGTATTTGATGATAGGGCCGGCGATGAGCTGGGGGAACAGGGTGACGAAGGTACCGAAGTTGAGGATGGACCGCTGGGCCCGGGCGTCTCCCCGGTACACGTCAATGGTGTAGCTCATGGTCTGGAAGGTATAGAAGGAGATGCCGATGGGCAGGTGGATGTTCAGCACCGGCATAAAGGTCAGCCCCATGGCTTGGAGAGAGCCGGCGATGAAGTCCCAATACTTAAAGAAAAACAGCAGGGCCAGGTTAAACAGGATGGAGGAGGCCACCGCCAGCCGGGCGCCCCTGTCGTTGTCCCGCTTTTTGCACCGCTCCACCAGCAGGCCGTGGGTAAAGTCGATAGCGGTGGACAGGAACATGATGACCACATAGGCCTGCTCCCCCCAGTAGTAGAACAGCAGGGAGGCGCACAGCAGCACCAGGTTCCGGAACCGCCGGGGCACCACATAGTAGACCAGCAGAGTCAGGACCAGAAAACAGAACAGGAAAATGGGGGTGGAAAAGACCATGGGGGACCTCCTCAGAACAACGGCGGACGAGAACTCGTCCGCCGTTTTGGAATGTTGGGATCAGAACAGGGCGTTGAAATCCTTCACGATGGCCTGGTAGTCATCATTGACCACCATCATGATGTAGTTGCCGTTGGAGACCACCTTGGAGCACTCGGTCCAGATCCGGGTGGGCTCGGGATACCAGGCGCCGCCGTTGGCCATGTCATCGATGCGCTTTTGGAGAATGGCTTTGACGGCGTCCACGTCCTTACTGTCGGACACCTGGATGAGTGCGAACTCGCCGTTGTTCATGCTCATCATGGTGGCGTAGACCAGACACTGTTCGGTGGCGATGTCGGTCAGACCGGGGTAGAAGGCGTCGGTCATCTCCTTGTCGGCCAGCTCCAGGAAGTTGGAGAACTCATAGGTCCCGGTGACGGAGGTGTAGAAGGCGGCCAGGTCCACCTTGGCGGAGGGGGCGGAGCCGGAGCCGTCGGGCTTGGCGGTCTCGGCCTGCTCCTCCCAGCGGCAGCGGACGACGCACTGGACGGTCAGCTCGCCGCACTGCGCGGTGATGGTGGTGGTGCCGGGAGCCACGGCGGTAACGGTGCCGTCCTGAGTCACGGTGGCCACGTTCTCGTCGCTGGAGGACCAGGTGATCTTGGCGTTTTCCACGCCGGTGACCACGGCCTTCAGCTTGTAGGCCGCTCCGGCTTTGGACAGGGTGAAGTCGGACTTGTTCAGCCCCAGGCTGGGACCGTCGGGGATGGCGGATTGATCGGGCGTTTCGGGGGTGCTCTCGTCAGGGATGGAAGCATCGGGCGCGGAGGCGTCGGGTGCGGAAGCATCAGGTGCGGAGATGCTGGCGCTGCCTTCGGGCAGAACATCTCCGCTGCCGCTGCCGGAAGCACCGGAATCATTTCCCTTTCCGCCGCAGGCGGACAGAAGAGACAGGGACAGGGCGCAGGCCAGAAGCAGGGACAGGGTGCGTCGATTCATGATAAAAACTCCTTTTCGGGGCTGAATAATCAGCGTCATTTTTGGGGTTTGCAAGTGGTTTGACGCTGGTTCGGGGAAAAGGTTCCCGGATCGTCGGAAAATTTTCAGCCGACCCAAAATACCGGGTTGCCCTTGTGCTCCTTGCGGCCGGGGTGGACCGGATCGGCGGGCCAGCCCAGAGAGAGGGAGGCGCAGATGACCTCGTCCTCGGTGACTCCGATGGGGGCCAGCAGCGCCCGCATCTCCGGATCGTCGGTCAGGTGGTGGGGCTGGTTGATCCAGCAGGAACCCAGACCCAGGGCGGAAGCGGCAAGCATCATGTTTTCCATGGCGCAGGAGGTGTCCTGAAGGGCGAGGCTGTTGGACTTGGAGTTGGTCACCAGAATCAGGACGGGGGCCCCATAGCGGCAGTCCCGGCCGGCATAATGCTTCATCCGGCGGCTCACAGTGTCGGTGATGCCGGCGAGCACCTTGGGGTCGGTGATCACATAAAAGCGGGTCAGCTGGCAGTTTTGGGCGCTGGGGGCGAAGCGGCCCGCCTCCACAATGGCGGCCAGGGTGGGCCGGTCCGGGAGGTCAGGCCGGAAGCTGCGGCAGCTGCGGCGGTCCAGGATCAGATTCAGAAATTCCTTGTTATGTTCCATGACGATTATCCTTTCTTTGTGGGTGAAATGTGGGGGGACGCTCCGGCGGAGCGCAGAATGTTCCAATGGAGCAGCCCATTGAAACATGGGCAGAATGCCTTCCCGGCGGTATTGGGAAAGCCGACCGGAAGGAGCAAGCAGCAGCCACCGCGGAGATCAGTGGTCATTATTATATCAGCCTCTGTGGAAAAATGCCATAGTTCGCCCCATTTTCCTGTTGACAAAACGAAAAGGCGGGAGTATAGTACAATCAAACATATGAATACATGTTCATATATTGAAAGGAGACCGAGCATGGAACGGATGGATTCCCCCTGCTGCGAAGAAAATCTGGTCCACCAGGATGCGGTGGAGCAGGTGCGAGGGCTGCTCCCGCCGGATGAGACCCTGTATGATCTGGCGGAGCTGTTTAAGATCTTTGGGGACAGCACCCGGGTCAAGATCCTGTACGCCCTGCTGGAGTCGGAGCTGTGCGTGTGCGACATCGCCAAGCTGATGGAGGTGTCTCAGAGCGCCGTGTCGCACCAGCTTCGGGTGCTGAAGGCCAGCAAGCTGGTGAAATTCCGCCGGGAAGGCAAGACGGTCTATTACTCTCTGGCGGACGAGCATGTGATCCGCATCCTGTCCCAGGGCATGGAGCATATTTTGGAGTGACTCCGGGACTCCGACAAGCAAAAGGGATGCTATGAAATCAATTTTAAAAAGGAGTGCCATACTATGAAAAAGACCTTCAAGCTGATTGACCTGGACTGTGCCAACTGCGCCGCCAAGATGGAGGCCGCGATCAAGAAGCTGGATGGCGTCACCGACGCTACCGTCAGCTTCATGACCCAGAAGATGACCATCGAGGGGGACGACGCCCGGTTTGACGACATCGTGAAAGAGGCTGTCAAGGTATGTAAAAAAGTGGAGCCCGACTGCGAGGTTGTCATAAAATAAATTTTAGTTTATCGTTTCATGTAGGGTGAGGGCTTGGTAGGGCGGGGGTTTATCCCTCCCCCTTTTGGCCTTCGGCCATTTCCCCCCGACGGGGGGAATCGTCCCCCGCCGTATTTTGGCGGCGGCCCCAAGGGGCCGCCCTACGGGCGGGGCGTCCAGAGGCCGCCCCCTACGAAGCCATATTGTGAACCGTGCGTAGGGGGCGGCGTCCCCGACGCCCCATAATACATCCATAAACTAAAATTTACCTCTTTATTTCAAACAAAGGAGCAACCACCTATGACGAAAAAGCAAAAAAAGATGCTTCGGCGCATTATCGTCAGCGCCGTGTTGTTTCTGGCGCTGAAGCTGGCGGATGTGACGGGCTGGCTGGGGCTGATCCTCTATCTGGTTCCCTATGCCGTCATTGGCTGGGACGTGCTGTGGCGTGCCCTGCGCAACATCCTGAACGGTCAGGTCTTTGACGAGAATTTCCTCATGGCGGTTGCCACTGTGGGAGCCCTGGGCTGCGGAGAGTACCCCGAGGCGGTGGCTGTCATGCTGTTCTACCAGGTGGGCGAGCTGTTCCAGAGCGTGGCCGTGGCCCGCAGCCGGCAGTCCATCTCCGACCTGATGGATATCCGTCCTGATTATGCCAACGTGGAGCGGGAGGGCCGGCTGGTCCAGGTGGACCCGGAGGAGGTGTCCGTGGGAGACATCATCGTCATCAAGCCCGGAGAACGGGTCCCTCTGGACGGCGTGGTCACAGAGGGTACTTCCGCTTTGGATACCGCCGCCCTCACCGGCGAATCCATGCCCCGGGACGTGGCGGAGGGCCAGGATGTGATCAGCGGCTGCGTCAATTTGAGTGGTCTGCTCCGGGTGAAGGTGAGCAAGCCCTTCGGCGAGTCCACCGTGGCCAAGATCCTGGACCTGGTGGAAAACTCCGCCTCCAAAAAGGCGAAGGCGGAGCACTTTATCACCAAGTTTGCCCGGTATTACACCCCGGCGGTGGTCTTTGCCGCCCTGGCCCTGGCGATCCTGCCTCCCCTGCTGGGGATGGGCCCGTTTGGCATGTGGCTCCGGCGGGCCCTGATCTTCCTAGTGGTGTCCTGCCCCTGTGCGCTGGTCATCTCCATTCCCCTCAGCTTTTTTGGGGGCATCGGAGGTGCCTCCAAGCAGGGCATCCTGGTCAAGGGCGGCAACTATCTGGAGGCACTGGCCGGGGCCGGGATCGTGGTCTTTGATAAGACGGGCACCCTGACCAAGGGGGCCTTCGCGGTAACAGAGGTCTGTCCGGTGGGCATGACAGAGGAGGAGCTTTTGACGCTGGCCGCTCTGGCCGAGCAGTTCAGCGACCACCCCATCTCCCGGTCCATCCGCTCCGCCGCGCCCGACCGGCTGGATCTGGAGCGGGCTGCCTCCGCCGAGGAGATCGCCGGCTGCGGGGTCAAGGCCGTGGTGGACGGCATGACGGTCTGGGCGGGCAACGCCAAGCTGATGAAGCTGGCGGGGGTCCAATTTGACGAGTCGGGAGACCGGGTAGGCACCATGATCCATGTGGCGCTGGAGGATCGCTATGCCGGTCATATCCTGGTGGCCGACCAGGTGAAGGAGACCAGCGCCCAGGCGCTGCGGGAACTGAAAGCCGCCGGCATTCGCAGAACGGTGATGCTCACCGGCGACGCCCCGGCGGTGGGCGAGGCCGTGGGCAAGGCGCTGGGCATCGACGAGGTCCACGCCGGCCTCCTCCCCGGGGACAAGGTGGACCGGGTGGAGCAGCTGCTGGCAGGCAAACGGGCCGGGGAGCAGCTGGTATTCGTGGGGGACGGCATCAACGACGCGCCAGTGCTGTCCCGGGCGGACATCGGCGTAGCCATGGGGGCCATGGGCTCCGACGCGGCCATTGAGGCCGCCGATATCGTGCTGATGGACGACGACCTGTCCAAACTGCCCGTAGCGGTGCGGATCGCCCGGAAGACCCTGGGTATCGTCCGCCAGAATATCGTCTTTGCCCTGGGGGTCAAGTTCCTGGTGCTGGCGCTGTCCGCTCTGGGCCTGGCCAACATGTGGATGGCGGTCTTTGCCGATGTGGGCGTGTCCGTCATCGCCATTCTCAACGCCAGCCGGATGCTGAAAGCGAAATGAAAAAGCGCGCGCTGTGGAACGAACCACAGCGCGCGTTTTGCCGCATGCCGGATTGGGGGTTCATCTCTCGGACTTCCTGTGGTATAATAGGCCACAACCGGAACAGCGGGCCGGACGGCGGCAGCCTGTACGGTCACAGGAACATATAAGGAGATTTTTTACATGGAGATTGTTTTGTTAACAGCGCTGGGGGTGGGCGGAGCCACCGTGATCGGCGCGGTCCTGGGCTTTGCATTGAAGGAGATCTCCCACCGATTCAGTGACATCGTCCTTTCCCTTGCGGCAGGCGTCATGCTGGCGGCGGCGGTCATCGGACTGATCCTCCCTTCGCTGGAGTATGGCGGAAAGAGCGGACTGTCTGGTACGGTGGTCGGCATTTTCTGCGGAGCGCTCTGCCTGAATCTGATGGACAAGGCGGTGCCCCACCTGCACCGTCTCACCGGCGTTGACCAGGAGGCCCATCCCGCCGGGACGGAGCAGCTGGATAAGGTCCTGTTGTTTGTCATGGCCATCGCCATCCACAATCTGCCCGAGGGCGTCGCCGCGGGCGTCGGCTTCGGTACGGGCAATACCGGGGAGGCCATGACCATCGCCGCCGGCATTGCGCTGCAGAATATCCCGGAGGGTATGGTGATCATCGCCCCCATGCTGGCGGCCGGGATGAGCCGCGGCAGGACCTTCATCGCGGCGCTGGCCACCGGGCTCATTGAGGTGCTGGGGACCCTGCTGGGATATTTTGCCGTCAGCCTGTCCGCCGCCGTTCTGCCGTTTGCCCTGGCCTTTGCCGGGGGCACCATGCTCTATGTCATCAGCGACGAGATGATCCCTGAAACCCACGCCCATGGCTGCGAATGCGGCGCGACCTACGCTCTGCTGGGCGGCTTTTGCCTGATGCTGGCCATGAGCCACTATATGGGATGAATCCGCCATCAGTTTTGTCATAACTTTCCGGCACTGTTTTGGATGGAATACGGCTATCCTGATAAAATACTAGAGAAACACGGGAGGGTGCACTATGGGATTTTTTGATCGGTTGAAACCGGCTGACATCAACTTCGGAGTGGCGCGGGTTCAGGCAACGCCCGGCGCAGTCCTGCTGGATGTCCGCACCGGCGAAGAGTACGCCCAGGGGCATATCCCCGGCAGCAGGAATGTGGATGTGCAGGACATTGGAAGAGCAGCCGAGCTGGTCCAAGACAAGGACACGCCCCTTTTTGTCTACTGCTACAGCGGCGCCCGCAGCAGCCGGGCGGTTTCCGCGTTGAGGTCCATGGGATATACCAATGTCACGAATATCGGCGGGATCGCCGGCTATCGTGGGCAGATCGAGGGATGAATAGATGAACGCTGCGGCCCCGGAAAGTGTGTCGGGCGGGGCGCGATATGTCTGTTATAATAGGGCCAAAAGGAAAGCGCCGCAGGTCATCCTGCGGCGCTGAGTCTGTCGATTAACCCATCCTACCAAAGGGTTTGGAGGAATGGACCGTTTGAGAGGGGAACGGAACGGTCCCAATTCTTTTTCGTTCCTGCCAATGAACATAGGGGTAGGAGACAATAAAGCACCTCCCCTTCTGGTCATAAGAGCTCAAACAGACAGCCCCACACATAATCCAGGTCCTCAAACCGGGTGTCCGGGGAGAGACGGAATACCGCCCTGTCGTGCTCCGGTACCGCCAAAACACCGTATTCCTGCTCCAACCGGACAAGCAGCTGGGCCGGGTCATGGCCGGGGAAACGGGCGGCCACCAGGCCGCTTTCCTGGTCGGCTTGAAGCACCTCCGGCCCCCCGGGGCCAAAGTCCTTGAGCCGGGCTTCCAGATGCCGGACCAGCCGGGCCACCAGCGCCTCCTGTCCCGCCGCCGGGCGGGGGGTCTTCAAATCCACATATCTCATAGTCTGGTCTCCATGGGAATGCTCACCACAAAGTTGTTGGCTTTCAGCTGCCGAAGCAGGGCGCTCAACACCCGACCTGTGTTGGCCGTCCCGGGCAGGGTCAGGTAGGTGGTGCGGGTCCGCCCCTCCAGCCGGCGCAGGGCGCTGGACGCGAAAGCGTTAGCGCCCACCGTGTCAGAAGGGGAAAGGGACACGGACTCGTTCCAGCACACCCAGCCCTCAGCTTCCAAAGCGGACCGCTGGTCCTTGGGGGCCCAGACTACGGTGGTGCGGGCGTGGGCCGTTTGCTCCAAGATGCGGTTGCCCTGTTCCAGAAGTGCCCGGGTCTCCTCCAGGTCGTGTCCGTCGGCCAACAGCCCGATGCTGTGCCCGGTGCCCAGAATGCGGCGCACCAGATCGGGGTTTTCCTCCAGTGCCTGGGGGGTCATCAGAAACAGAGCGTAATTGCCCTGCGTGTCCAAAGCGTTCAGAATTCCGGTCAGATCCCCGCCCGGACGGCAGAGAAAAGCCAGGTAGGTGCCCACATCGGGGGAGTTGGGATCGTCTGCGGTGTCATTTGGCGTGACGGAGGGAGTGTCCGTATCCGTACCGGTGCTGGCTCCGGCGTTGGAGCCCGGAGAAACAGGAGCGGGGTTGAGGCTCTGGTTGTACTCCCGCAGCCTCAAGTTGATGAGTTCGCTGGCAGCGTCAACAAATTTGGCGTCGGACAGAACCGCCGCCTCGCTTTTGATGCGGACCAGATAGCCCTGGCTGATGGCGATGTAAGAGCGGCTCAGCCCGAAGAAGTCACAGACTGTATTCAGAGGGACGTAAGGGCGGCCATTTCGTATGATGGCCCGGGAGGAAAAAGTTTCGCCCGTGGTATCATCCCGGCAGGTCCCGGCCCGCAGGTCAAAGACCAGGATCTTTCGCAGCTTGTAAATGGTGACGGTGGAGTTGCTGCGGTCATAGCTGCCGTAAAGATCCAGATTTACGCCTGTGGAGTCTTTATCAAAAACTGTGTAGGGCACATAGAGCTGTCCTCCGGACCAGAGAGGCATAGTGTCGGCCGTCAGGGGGAGAAGATTATCGTTGACGGACGTGAAGTATAAGTCGGCAGCGGAGACGGGCAGGGGAAGCAGCAGAGCAAGGCACACCAACAGGGCCAGAAGCCGTGGGATGATCCGATGCCGTTTGTTCATGGTGGGCGCCTCCTCTCCGTTCTGGGTGGGAACTAATTATATCATAGTATAATCGGATGGGCAAGAACGGTAAATTTTAGTTTATCAGTGGATTTTGCCTGCGGGCGGGACGGAAGTTTGGACAAAGGGATGTTTCGCCCCCGGGCGAGGTACTTTTGTAGAGATACAAAAGTACCCAAAAAATCTCCGGGGCTTCGGCC
>NZ_JADYTU010000046.1 GCF_021531375.1 Pseudoflavonifractor phocaeensis | reverse complement strand
CTCCGAAGGTGGCCCCCCCCGAGCCCCCCATCGAAGTCATTGATCCCGAACCCGAACCGCCCATTGATATCCCCGATCCCGAGACTCCCAAGGGCGAGCTGCCCCAGACCGGGATGCTCCAGTGGCCCGTGCCCCTGATGGCGATGGCGGGTCTGGTGCTGTTCAGCCTGGGCTGGCTGAAGGAGCAGAAGTCCCGAAAGGCGGACGACTGAGACGGACATGAAGGACCGGAAGAGAAAGCTCCTGTCCACGGGCAGAGTGATGATGGGTCTGGGACTGGCGCTGCTGCTGGGCGCCGGCGGTCTGCTGGCCTATAACCAGTGGGATGACCACCGGGCGGGCCAGGAGAGCGAGACAGCGGCGGTGACGCTGGCCCAGGAGATCCAGACCCAGAACGTGGAGGTTCAGGAGGTGGCGGTGCTTCAGGCGCCCGAGGACCCTGAGCCTCAGGCGGAGCTGCTGAAGGTGGCAGAGTTGGACGGCGCCTATTATATGGGCGTTTTGACCATCCCCAAGCTGGACCGGCTGCTGCCGGTCCAGAGCGACTGGTCCATGGCCAAGCTGAAGCGGTCTCCCTGCCGGTACTCGGGCAGTCTGGACCAGGAGCTGGTGATAGCTGCCCACAATTACCGGAAGCATTTCGGCGGCCTGTCCAGTCTGGCCCAGGGCGATAATATCGTATTCACCGACCTGGAGGGCGGCCAGCGTGTCTATGAGGTACGGGAGGTCTATACCACCCAGGCCACGGACATTGAAGGCATGGTCCACAGCGGATATGACCTGACCCTGTTTACCTGTAACTACAACGGTCAGGCCCGTGTCACGGTGCGCTGCAAGCTGGCGGAGGGCTGAGAAGCCGTTTCCACCGAAGTAATAGCCAATCAAAAGGGCCCCACGTTTGCGTGGGGCCCTTTTCTATTTCAGCAAAGAAACGGGGAGGGAAACGGAATTTGTTTTCAATCTGTCCATAGATTTTCGGGGATTTCCATGCTAAGATAATGTCCACACTGACTTGTCCCCGAAAGGAGGGAGTTTTTTGGAGAAGTTTTGTCTTTCGCTCCAGACGGGCATGGACTGTCTGCTGGCCTTTGCGGACCAGCATCCCCAGGCGGTGGAGTGGTATTTCGCTCTGGTCCGCTTCGTGTTTCCCCTGCTGGCCCTGCTGATCCTGATCCGGGCCATACGGGGCCTGCTCCGGGTCCCACATGCCGCGGAGTGCTGGGGCCAGCTGGCACTGCCCGGCGGAGGGTCGCTGCCCATCTTCCACTGGGAGAATATTTTGGGCCGGGCCTCTTCGGCGGACGTGCGGCTGGACCTGCCCACCGTGTCCCGGCAGCACGCCGCCCTGATCCGGAACGACAGGGGGGAGTGGCTGGTCACCGATCTGGGTTCCAAGGGCGGGACCCTGGTAAACGGCCTGCCGGTAACCGGACCGACTGCGCTCCGGATGGGGGACGCGTTGTCCATCGGCGGAGTGGAGCTGCTGTTCCTGCCCCTGTCCCGGGAGGAGGAAGAGGCTCTGGCCGCCCGCCGCAGGTCGGAGGCCCCCCTGCCCATGTGGCCCTCGCTGCTGTGGCTGACCCTGTTCCAGATTTTGGCCGCGCTCCAGCTGGTGCTGCGGCAGGAGGAGCCCTCGGTGCTGTGTCCGCTGACCTTTGGGGCTCTGTCGGTGGTGATGTGGCTCTACTATCTGGTCCTCCGGGGTGCCGGGGCCCGGGGCTTTGAGATGGAGACCATTGCCTTTTTCCTGTCCACCCTCTCTCTGGCCATTACCGGCTCCTCGGCGCCGGGTGCCATGGTCAAGCAGCTGGCTGCTGTGGTGCTGGGAGTGCTCCTGATGGTGGCGCTGGGGATCTGGATGCGGGACGGTGACCGCATCCAGAAACTGCGCTGGCTCATGGCGGCCCTGGCCATCGGCCTGCTGTCCGTCACGCTGGTGATCGGCAAGACCAAGTTCGGCGCGGCCAACTGGATCATTTTGGGGCCCCTCTCCTTTCAGCCCTCGGAGCTTGCCAAGATCTTCTACATCTTCGCCGGGGCCGCCGGGCTGGAGCGGCTGTTTCGGAAGCGGAACCTGGGCCTGTTTATGGTCATGACCGGGGTGTGCCTGCTGTGTCTGGCGCTGATGAGCGATTTCGGCACGGCCTGCATTTTCTTCGCCACTTTCCTGGTCATCGCCTACCTGCGGTCCGGAGATTTTGCCACCCTGTCCCTGATCTGCGGCGGGGCGTCATTCGCCGGGGTGCTGGTGCTGAATTTCAAGCCCTACATCTTGCGGCGGTTCGCCTCCTGGGGCCACGCCTGGGAGGCGGCCTCCACCACCGGCTACCAGCAGACCCGGGCTATGTCCGCCGCCGCCTCCGGAGGGCTGGTGGGCGTGGGCGCGGGCAACGGCTGGCTTTGCAGGATCCCGGCGGCGGACACCGACCTGGTGTTCGGGATGCTGTGTGAGGAGTGGGGGCTGCTCATCGCCGTGCTGGCGGTGCTGTCCATTATTACCCTGGCCCTCTTTGCCGCCCGGGCCTGCCGGGTGAGCCGGTCGGCCTTCCCCACCATTGCCGCCTGTGCCGCCGGCTCCCTGCTGGTGGTCCAGACCGGGCTGAACGTGTTTGGAGCCGTGGATCTGCTGCCTCTCACCGGCGTGACCTTCCCCTTCCTGTCCAACGGAGGGTCGGCCATGATGGCCTCCTGGGGCCTGCTGGCCTTTTTGAAGGCCACCGATACCCGGGAAGGGGCCAGCTTTGCCATCCGAAAGTCAAAAAAGAGCCAGGGAAAGGAGGTCTCCGGCCATGAAAAAGCTTGAACGGCGGGCGGCCCTCTGCCTGGTGCTGGCTGGTTTTCTGCTGGCGGGACTGGCCGTGTTTCTGTTCCGGTTTGCCGCGGACGGGAGCCGCTGGGCCTCCTCGCCCTTTAACCGGCATCTGTACAGCAGCGAGGGCGTCCTCATCAGCGGTACGGTGCTGGACCGGGACGGCGATGTGCTGTCCACGGTGGAGGGGGGCAAACGGGTCTACACCGACGGCAAGACCCGGCGAAAGGCGACTCTGCATGTGGTGGGGGACCCCTACGGCAATATCAGCACCGGGGCCCTCAGCGCTTTCGGGCAGAAGCTGACGGGATACACCCTGCTGGGCGGGGCCTTCGGCGCGGAAGAGGGCAGCGACCTGTATCTGACCATTGACGCCGACCTGAACGAAGTCGCCTATCAGGCCCTGAACGGCAAGAAGGGCACGGTGGCGGTGTACAACTATCAAACGGGGGAGGTCCTGTGTCTGGTCTCCACGCCTACCTACGACCCCCGAAATATTCCCAAGGATCTGGAGACCAACGAAGCCTACGAGGGGGCCTACCTCAACCGCTTCCTGTCCTCCACCTTTACGCCGGGGTCGGTGTTCAAGACGGTGACGCTGGCGGCGGCGCTGGAGTGCATCCCAAATCTGGAGGGGCGGACCTGGACCTGTGAGGGCTCCGTCCAGATGGGCGACGGAGTGGTGACCTGTACCGGCGCCCACGGGGAGCAGACCATCCGGGATGCCCTGGCCAACTCCTGCAACGTGGTCTTTGGGCAGCTGGCGGTGGAACTGGGAGGCGGGATGCTGGAGCGGTATGCCCAAAAGGCGGGACTGACCGCTTCCTACTCTGTCAGCGGTATCCACACGGCCAAAGGCTCCTTTGACTTTGGAGGAGACCTATCCCAAAGCGAGCTGGCCTGGGCCGGAGTGGGCCAATACCACGACAGCGTCAACCCCTGCGCCCTGATGGTGTACATGGGGGTCATCGCCAACGGGGGAAAGGCGGCGACTCCCTGCCTCATTCAGAAGGTGGAGCGGCCGGGGCTGCCCGCGCTGCCCCAGTTTACCCGGTCCACCGGGCGGCTGCTGTCTGAAGAGACGGCGGAGAAAGTAGCGGACATGATGGTCAACAACGTGGCGGCGGCCTACGGGACCAAGCGGTTCCCCAATATGGACCTGGGGGCCAAGTCAGGCACGGCGGAGGTAGGGGCGGACCAGAAGCCCCACGCCTGGTTCGCCGGGTTCCTCCGGGACGAGGACCATCCCTATGCCTTTGTGGTGCTGGTGGAAAACGGAGGGAGCGGCGCAGACGTTGCCGGGACCGTGGCCTCCAAGGTGCTGAAGGCGGCAGTGCAATGAAATTCAGGGGGCGGCGGGAGCCGCCCCCATTTTCTGTGGAAGCCGGTCTCGCCCAGGGGGAACAGAACGTTCCCGCCACGTCCGTTGAAGGGAGCGCCCAAAGAGCCGGGGGAGACAGTGTTTGGTTGCAATCGCTGCCGACCCTATGTATAATGAAAAAAACGGGATCAGGAGGGGTGTGCGAATGATCTGGGCGGTGGTGTTTTTGGCCGCGGCGGGGGCGGGACTGATCCAGTCAGTCACCGGCTTTGGGGCGGCCGTCATGATGATGCTGGTGCTCCCCTATTTCTTTGACATGATCCGCAGCCCTGCCCTGTCGTCCTCCATCAGTCTGGGGCTGTCCGCGGTGCTGGTCTGGCGGTTTCGGAAATACGTGGACTGGAAGCTGACCCTGCCGGTGGCTCTGGCCTATGTGACCCTGAGCACGGCGGCCATCTCCGTGGTGGGAAAGCTGGACCTGGACATGCTGACCATCGTCTTTGCCCTGCTTCTGATCCTTCTTTCCTTGTACTATCTGTTCTTTTCCGGCAGCTTTTCCATCCGCCCCACTCCGGTGAGCGCGCTGGTCTGCGGCGCGGCGGCAGGGATCTGCGGGGGACTGTTCAGCATCGGCGGGCCCGTGGCGGTGCTCTATTTTTTGCCGGCAGCCCGGAGCAAGGAGAGCTATGTAGCCAACCTGCAGCTGCTGTTCTGCATCACCAATCTGACCAATCTGTTTGTCCGGATCTCCAAGGGCATCTACACCTGGGAGCTGGTCCCCCTGACCCTGGTGGGCGTGCTGGGGATCAACCTGGGCAAAATTGCCGGTCTGCGGGTGCTGGACCGGCTGGACATTGCGGGGATGCGGAAGCTTGTCTATCTGTTCATCGGAGTATCCGGCGTGCTGACGCTGGTGACCCATCTGTGATCGGGGAGGGATCGGTTATGGCCCAGACGGCCCAGGTACACATTATCGCCCATATCCGCAGCGACTTTTCCACCAAGTTCGGTATTCCCAGACAGAGCGGCCTGGTGGAGGAGCTGGAGGCGGCGGTAGTCTTTGAGCCGGAGTATCGGAACGAAGCAGCCCTGCGGGGGCTGGAGGGCTTCTCCCATCTCTGGCTCATCTGGGAGTTCTCCCAGGCCAAGCGGGAGTCCTGGTCCCCCACGGTGCGGCCCCCCCGGCTGGGAGGCAACCGGAGGCTGGGGGTCTTTGCTACCCGGTCCCCCTTCCGGCCCAACCCCATCGGTCTGAGCTGCGTCCGGCTGCTGGGGGTGGACCTCCACACGCCGGATGGCCCGGTGATTCGGGTGGCGGGCGCCGACCTGATGGACGGCACCCCCATCTATGACGTCAAGCCCTACCTGCCCTACGCCGACTGCAAGCCGGAGGCTCTGGGCGGCTTCGCCGCCCAGCCCAAGCAGGCCAGCCTGACGGTGGACTTTCCCGAGGAGCTTCTGGCCCTGGTACCGGAGAGAAAACGGCAGGCCCTCCGGGGGGTGCTGGCCCAGGACCCAAGGCCCTCCTACCAGGAGGACCCCCAGCGGGTCTACGGCATGACCTTCGGCGGACTGGAGGTCAAATTCCGGGTGGAGGGAGACCGGCTCACCGTCTGCCAGGTGGAACCCGCCCCGGAGCGGTAAGGGACGTTTTTAAGGCCAGAGAGACCTTCCGCCGGGGGGAATGATGAATTTTTTTGAAAACCCCTTGACCTTCCACCTTGTGGAAGGTGTAAAGTCAGGGCAGAAAAGGGGATGAGCCCATGAAGATCAACGAGGTGGAGGCCCAGGTGGGCATCACCAAAAAGAACATCCGCTTCTATGAGGAGCAGGGCCTGCTCTCGCCCCGGCGGAACAGTGAAAACGGGTACCGGGACTACGGCCCCGAGGAGGTGGCCATTCTGCGGCAGATCAAGCTGCTGCGGAAGCTGGGCGTCCCTCTGGAGGAGATCCGCCGGATGCAGGCAGGGAGTAGCACCGTGGCCGACGGGATGCGCCGCCACCTGGTCACCCTGGAGCGGGAGCGGCAGAATCTGGAGCAGTCCATGGAGCTGTGCCGGGGGCTGAAGGACCGGGAGGTGCGGCTGGCCGACCTGGACGCCGCTGCCCTGTTGGAGGAGATGGAACGGATGGAGCGCTCGGGCACCACCTTCAAGGATAAGCAGACCGGAGACACCAAGTCCATCCGGTATGTGGCTCCGGTGGCGGTGGCCCTTCTGATGACCGCCCTGATGGCGGGAATCGTGGCGCTGATGATCTGGGGCTTTGGGCTGGACCCGGCCAACGCGCCGCCCCTGCCGCTGATGGTGGTGTTTGTGGCCATCCCCTGCCTGGTGATTCTGGGGGTCCTGCTGGCGCTGGTCCAGCGGATCCGTGAGATCGGAAAGGGGGAGATCGACGATGCAAAAAACTACTAAGGGAAAAAAGCGGCTGGGCGCCGCGCTGTCCGCACTGGCGGTGGGCGGCTTTATGGTCCTGATGGCCGTCTGTATGCTGACGGACTGCTTCGGCGGCGGGACCGCGGGAGAGACGGTAGCCATTCTGGTCGCGGCAGGTATGTTCTTCCTCGTCGCCGGGGGAGTCGTCCTGGCCCTGGTCCAGCGGTGGCGGGAGATCGAAAGGGGAGAGGAAGATGAGGCCAGAAAATACTGAGGAGCGCAAAGAGCGGCGCAAACGCTCGGCGGTCCGGGGCGTGGTGTTCTTCGCTCTGCTCCAGGTGGCCTGCGCGGTGTGCTTCGGGTCCCTGTGTATGATCCCCGGCATGCCCCAGTGGTGCGTGATCCTGTTCGGTGTGCTGGCGGTGCTGTGTCTGGCGCTGATCCTGCCCGCCCTGCTGGTGTTAAAAGACCGTTTCAAAGAAATTGAAGGAGGAGAATTGGATGCTGCTGGTAAATATTGATTATATCCCCGGGAAGGAATTTGAGGCGCTGGGCGTGGTGAAGGGCACCGTGGTCCAGTCCAAGAACTTCGGCAAGGACTTTATGGCCGGGATGAAGACCCTGGTGGGCGGCGAGATCGTGGGCTATACCGAGATGCTCACCGAGGCACGCCAGATCGCCACCAAGCGGATGGTGGACGAGGCCGAGGCCCTGGGGGCCGATGCGGTGGTCAATATCCGGTACGGCTCCTCCGCCGTGATGCAGGGGGCCGCCGAGGTCATCGCCTACGGCACCGCCGTGAAATTCCGCTGAGCGCCAATCAAGAGAACAAAAACAGGGCCGCCGGGAGACCGGCGGCCCTGCTGTTTTTCTCCGGAGCGGCCTTCGCATAAATGGGCGGAAACGCGGCACAATGAAGGCGAGGGAGTCCGGACGGAAGGGCCGGACCGGAAAGGAGAACGATCATGCGCGTCAATCCCAGAAAAGCGGCCATCGTGGGCTGCGGCTTTGTAGGGGCGTCTATCGCCTTCCGTTTTTTACAGCAAGGGCTGTTTTCCAAGCTGGTGCTGTTGGACGTAGACCGGGAAAAGGCGGAGGGGGAGGCTATGGACCTGAGCGACGGCCTGCCCTACGCCTCCCCTGTGGAGATCACCGCCGGAACCTATGACGACGTCGCCGACTGCGCTCTGGTGGTCATTACCGCCGGAGCCAACCAGAAGCCGGGGGAGACCCGGCTGGATCTGATCGGCAAGAACACCGCCATCCTGCGTTCCATTATCGGGGAGATTACCGCCCGGGACTTCGGGGGCATCCTCCTGGTGGTGTCCAACCCGGTGGATGTGCTGACCTACGCGGCATGGAAGCTGTCGGGCTATCCCCGTCAGCGGGTCATCGGCTCGGGCACCGTTCTGGACACGGGGCGGCTCAAGCAGCTGCTGGGGGAGGAACTGCGGGTGGACAGCCGGAACATCCACGCCTTTATCGTGGGAGAGCATGGGGACAGCGAACTGGCGGTGTGGAGCGGAGCCAACGTGTCCGGCATCGACCTGGAACACTTCTGCCGCCTACGGGGGGACGGTCTCCACGCCGCGGACATGGACCGGCTGTACCAGAGCGTCCGGGACAGCGCCTATGAGATCATCAAGCGCAAGGGAGCCACCTACTACGGCATCGCCATGGCGGTGGGCCGCATCGCCGAGGCCATTGTCCGGGATGAGCACGCGGTCCTCCCCATCTCCGTGGTGCTGGAGGGCCAGTACGGTCAGGAGGGGCTGGCGCTGAGCGTGCCCTCCATCGTGGGCCGCAACGGCCTGGAGGAGGTGCTGGAGATCTCCATGAGCCGGGGGGAGAGTCTGGCCCTGTCCGCCTCCGCCCGTCAGCTGAAGGAGGCCATTGCCGCGCTGAAGCTGTAGGCCCCCGCCTCCAGGCATATCCCGCCGCCCAAAGCCATAAGCTGGTAGCATCAGGACAAGGGGGACGGGGACATGAAATGGAGCAAAACGCGGGTGGGATTTTTCGGCGTGCTGGGCGGGCGGCAGGTGGCCGCAGCGGCGCTGGTGATGGTGTCGCTGCTGTTCCTCTTGCCCGTGTCCCTCCTGTCCGGGGAGCCGCTGTACTGCCGGGGCGGGGAGTTCCCCGACCTGGCGGCGGGGGAGGACCAGCCATCCGATGAACAGTCCGGGACTCAGACCGCATCCCGGGACAGGGGGCGGGCGGTACGGCTGCAAAAGACCGACGGGACCATTGTGGAGCTGTCCATGGCCGACTACCTGTGGGGGGTGGTGGCGGCGGAGATGCCCGCCTCCTTTGAGGAGGAGGCGCTGAAGGCCCAAGTCTGCGCCGCCCGGACCTACACCGTCCTCAAGCAGAACGCAGCTTCGGAGAAGCACCCGGGGGCGGACATCTGCGGAGACAGCACCTGCTGCCAGGCCTATGTGGAGCGGGCGGCGGCGGAGGCCCGATGGGGGCTGAACGCCGGGGAGTACGGGGAGAAGATCGACCGGGCGGTGGCGGAGACCGACGGGCTGGGCATCCTCTACCAGGGCCAGCCCATCCAGGCGCTGTTCTTCTCTTCTGCCCCGGGAAAGACGGTGGACGCGGTGGAGGTGTGGGGTAGGAACGTGGACTATCTGACCAGCGTGGACAGCCCAGAGGGAGAGGAAGTGCCCAACTACCGCAGCCAGGTGGTGCTGACGGCGGAGGAGGTCAAAAAACTTGTTCTGGCCGACTATCCCGGGGCTGACCTGTCGGTCGATCCGGGGAGCTGGTTCGGCCGGGCCAGCCGGAACGAGGGGGGCACCGTGTCCTCCATCCTCCTGGGGGGCGTCACCCTCACCGGAAGCCAGGTGCGGACCCTGTTTTCTCTGCGGTCCGCGGCCTTTACGGTCACTTGGGACGGGACCGAGTTTACCTTTGACGTCACAGGCTACGGCCACGGAGTGGGCATGAGCCAATACGGAGCCAACGCCATGGCCAAGGAGGGGAAGACGTTTCGGGATATTCTGACTTGGTACTATACTGGGACCCAGGTGGACCAGCTATGGTAAGAAAATGGACGTACCGAAGCTTCGGTACGTCCATTTTGCCGCGATTGCAGAATAGACGGCGGAGCGAGAAGCCCCCGGTCTGCCTGGGAAGCCAGCCTCTCGTTTTATTCGCCTTGCCGGTCACAGCTCCTCCACAAGGACGATGCCCTTGATGGCGTGGAGCTGCCCCAGGAGCCAGTCCGCCTTGCACTTCTTGTTCAGACGCAGGGTGAAGATCGCGCAGGAGGTGATCTTGTCACCGTCGGCATTTCGGGTAATCTCCATGTCCAGCAGCTTCAGATCCAGCTCGCGGTAGAGCCGAAGCACATGCTCCAGACAGGTTTTTCCGGTGTACTCCATGTAGAGGTTGATCTCGGGCGCGTTGTCCAGCATCCGGTACTCCAGCTTGGAAAACAGAAGCTCGGCCAGCAGGATCAGCAGGGTGGCCAGAAGACCGCCCTCATAAAAACCGGCCCCAGGGTGAGGCCGATGATAGCGGCCGACCACAGGCCTGCCGCGGTGGTCAGCCCTTTGACCCGCTGGCGCCGGGTCACGATGATGGTGCCCGCGCCGATAAAGCCCACTCCCGCCACCACCTGGGCGTACTGTTCCTTCCCTATCTTGGAGCGGGAAACAAATCCCGTTTCGGGACCTGAACCGCCTTTACTCCATCCGGAGGAAGATCTCCCGGATGTCCTGATAGACCTCCGACGGCCGGATTTGGAACTTCTCAATGTCCTCGGGCACGCCCTCCCCTGAGAGAACGAAGGCGGTGTCGATCCCGGCGTTGACGCCGCAGGCGATGTCGGTATAGATCCGGTCGCCGATGAGGACCGTCTCCGCTCTGGAATAGCCGTAACGCTCCATGGAGAGCAGGGCCATCTCTG
This sequence comes from Pseudoflavonifractor phocaeensis, assembly GCF_021531375.1. Classification (GTDB taxonomy): domain Bacteria; phylum Bacillota; class Clostridia; order Oscillospirales; family Oscillospiraceae; genus Lawsonibacter; species Lawsonibacter phocaeensis_B. The sequence goes on along the minus strand of NZ_JADYTU010000046.1, from coordinate 686 downwards.
GCTCCGGCTTGCCGATAAACTTGGGCCGGCGGCCGGTGGCGCGGAACAGCATCTCACACACTGAGCCGCAGTCGGGGACGGAGCCGTAGGAGGTGGGGCAGACCCAGTCGGGATTGGTGGCCACAAAGTCCACGCCCCGGCCCAGCAGGATGCAGGCGTCCTCCAACTTTTGGAAGGTCAGTTCGGTGTCAAATCCGCACACCAGCAGGGGGATACCGTCCTCCAGCTTGTCCGTGACGCGGAAGCCCGCCTCAGCCAGCTGTTCCCGGAAGGTCCTGGTCCCGAAGGCGTAGATCAGCGCGTCGTCGTACTTGCCCCGCAGATACCAGATCAGGGCGTCCACCGAGGTCAGAAAGTCATCTGCCGTGGAGGCGATCCCCATGCCGGCCAGACGGTCCACATAGGCCGAGACGCTGCGGGAGGAGTTGTTGGTGACAAAGAGGTATTTTCCGCCCCGTTCCCGGACGCGGCTGAGAAAATCCAGGGTGCCGTCGAAAAGGGTGTCCCCCAGGTAGATGGTGCCGTCCATGTCCAGCAGGAACAGCTTTTTTTGCCTGAGATCGATCATCGTGTCATCCTCCGTGGATCAGAATCGGGGCCGGGGCCCCGGCTGGCTCAGATCCGGGCCACGCCGGACTTCCGGGCGGCCTCGGCCACCGCCTTGGCCACGGCGGGACCTACCCGGG
>NZ_JADYTU010000045.1 GCF_021531375.1 Pseudoflavonifractor phocaeensis | reverse complement strand
AGGCAAAGTCACCCAGCCGGTAAAGTCGCCGCCGGGGCCGTTGTGATTGGCCAGCATGTCGGCAGACTTTTCCAGACGTCCCTGCCGGACGGCCAGATAGTCCTGAGGGATAAAAGAAGACAGTTTGGACAAATCAAGCTTTAACATAAAATACTCCTCTTTCACGTTAATCAACGCCACAAAATATTCACCGGGCCTGCCTCCATAGCCGGGCGGCCCCACGATATGTTTGCACAGGATGATTTTTTACTGCTGTTTTGACTCTACTGCCCGGATGAGGCGCAGGATATCCTCCAGGGTCTTCCGGTAATTCTCCTTGGTTTTATGGGCGAACTGTTCAAACGCCACCGCCTGCCGGTCGGTCCCGAACAGGGCGGTCACGCCCAGGTCATAGGCCTCCTCCGCCCCGTCGGCAATGCCGCCCACGATGGCCACCAGAGGGATCTTCCGGGGGTTGGTCCGTCTGGCAATTCCGGAGATGACTTTTCCGTGCACGCTCTGGGAGTCGATGCGTCCCTCGCCCGTAATGACCAGGTCGGCGCCCTCCAGGTGGCGGTCAAATTCCACCATGTCCAGCACCGCCTCGATGCCCGACTTCAGCTCCGCCTTCAGGAAGGCCATACACCCCGCTCCCATGCCGCCGGCAGCGCCGGCGCCGGGGACCTGGCTCAGGGAGAGGCCCAGCTCCCGCTGGAGCGTCTCATCCAGGCTGCGCAGCTGGCCGTCCAGACGCGCCACCATCGCCTCGTCCGCCCCCTTCTGCGGGGCAAACACATAGGCCGCCCCTCTGGGGCCGTACAAGGGATTGTCCACGTCGCACATGACGGTGACCTGAACCTGCTCCAGCAGCTTCCGGGTCTCGGAGACGTCAATGTGGGCGATCTGATCCAGGTTTTCTCCCACCGGGACAAAGCAGGTCCCATCCTCACGGCAGAACTTCGTACCCAGCGCAGCGGCGCAGCCGCAGCCTCCGTCGTTGGTACAGCTGCCTCCCAGACCCAGCAGGATCTCGGTGCAGCCCTGCTCCACCGCATGGCGGATGATCTGGCCCACGCCGTAGGTCGTGGTCTTTTCGGCATTGCGCCGGTCCCCCACCATGGGCAGGCCGGCGGCACTGGCCATCTCCACCACCGCCCGGTGGCCCGAACGGCAGTAGGTGGCCTGGATATCTTCCCCATAGGGGCCGGTGACCTGTACGGTCACTGGCTCAGCATGGATCGCTTCCACAAAGCAATCCACCGTGCCTTCGCCCCCGTCGGCTACCGGGACGGTAACTACCTCACACCCGGGGAAAAACCGGGGAATGGACTGCTGGGCAATGCCGCAGATCTCCAAGCTGGAGAGCGTACCCTTAAAGGAGTCGGAAATGACGATACATTTCTTCATAACGACCTCTTATTTGTTTACCACGTTGATGGGCGCGCCATCAATGTAGGCCTTGGCGTTGGCCACAGCACAGTCCATGATGCGCTGACGGCTCTCCTTGGGGGCCCAGGAGATATGGGGGGTGATGATGCAGTTTTTGGCCTTCAGCAGCGGGTTGTCGCCGTGGATGGGCTCAGTGGACACCACGTCCAGGCCGGCGGCGGCCACCTTGCCGCTGTTCAGAGCGTCGGCCAGGTCCTGCTCCACCACCAGGGGTCCGCGGCTGTTGTTCAGGATGATCACGCCGTCCTTCATCTTGGCGATGTTGTCCTTATTGATGATGCCCTGAGTCTCAGGGAACAGGGGGCAGTGGACCGCGATGACGTCGGACTGAGCCAGAAGGGTATCCAGATCCACGTACTCAGCGATGGCCTTTCCGAAGTCGTTGGGGAAGTTATCATAGGCCAGCACCTTCATGCCCATGGCCTTGGCGATCTTGCCGGTGGTCTGGCCAATGCGGCCGAAGCCGATGATACCCATGGTCTTGCCGTCCAGTTCGATCAGGGGATAGTCCCAATAGCACCAGTCAATGCAATTTTCCCAGTTGCCGGCGTGGACCGACTCGTTGTGGTGGCCGATGTGGTGGCAGATCTCCAGCAGCAGGGCGATGGCGAACTGGCCCACAGAGGCGGTGCCGTAGGTGGGCACGTTGGTGACGGGGATACCCTTTTCCTTGGCGTACACATAGTCGACCACGTTGTAGCCGGTGGCCAGCAGGGAGATAAACTTCATGTTGGGGCAGGCGTCGATCACCTTTTTGGTGATGGGCGTCTTGTTGGTAAAGACGATCTCCGCGTCGCCAATGCGGGCAATGGCCTCGTCCTCGTCGGTCAGGCTGGTGCGGTCATAGACCGTCAGTTCGCCCAGCTTGCCCAGTTCGTCCCAGCTCAGATCGCCGGGATTTTCGGTATATCCGTCCAAAACTACAATTTTCATAGGGAAAACCTCCATTTGTCCATGGGTGCGGCGGACTGTCCCGCCCGGACCGTGCAGTTTATTTCAGTGTAGGGCTGCGAAAGGGATTCTGTCAAGCTCCGGGACGCAAGCCTCCCGAGGCTGTTCAGGGGGAAACCAAAATGAAAGAAAGGACCCGGGCGCGAGCTCGGGTCCTTACCGCGGTTAACCGTTGGGGAACAGGACCGCAATAGGCCCGGTGATGATCTGCGGGAACAGGATGAAGATACAGATGATGCCTACCGTCAGGAACAGCCATGGGACCACCGATTTGATAACCTTTTCCAAGGGCAGGCCCGTTACATTTTCCGCGGCGTACAGGCACACACCCACGGGAGGCGTGATGAGGCCGAAGCTGAGGGTGATGACCAGGAAGACCACGAAGAACAGGGGGCTGACGCCCAGCTGCTTCACCACGGGAAGCAGGATGGGGACCAGGATGTAGATGGCGGCGGTGGCGTCCATGAACATGCCCACGATGATCAGGAAGGCGAACAGGGCGAACATGATGACCAGCCGGTTGTCAGAGATGCCCAGGATGAAGTGGGCCAGCTTGGTGGGCAGACCGTCCAGCTCGAAGATCTGGCCGGCGGGCTTGGCCGCGATGGCGATGAACAGGATGGTGCCGGTCTGGCGGGCGTTCTTGGCAATGATCCGGGGCAGGTCGGACCACTTCAGCCGCTTGTACACATAGATGGAGACCAGCATGGCATAGGCCACGGCGATGCCGGCGCCCTCAGTGGGGGTGTAGATGCCGCTGTACATGCCCACCAGCATGATAACGGGGACCATCAGAGCGGGGACGGCGGAGACGAAGCTCTTGCCCAGCCGCTTGGGGTTGAAGGGGGCCTTCTCGCCGATGCCGGTCACCTTGCAGTGGACGAAGTTGTAGATCATATAGATGAGGCCGATCAGAACGCCGGGGACCATGCCGGCCATCAGGGCCTGGCCGATGGAGACGCTGGCGGTGGAGGCGGCCACGATCATCAGGATGCTGGGGGGAATGACGGAGGCCAGCATACAACCGGCCAGGTTGATGCCCACGCCGTACTCCTTGGGGTAGCCCTTCTTGGCCATGGCGTTGATGCTCATTTTACCAATGGAGGCCACGGCCGCCACGGAGGAACCGGACATGGCGCCGAAGATGATGTTGCACAGGATGGCAACATGGCCCAGACCGCCGTAGATCCAGCCCACACAGGCCTCGGCCAGGTCGTAGATCTTATCGGCGATGCCGCCCTCGTCCATGAGGGAGCCGGCCAGGATAAACAGGGGGACAGCCACCATGACGAAGCTGTTCATGGAGGTGTACATCAGCTGGACCACCATGGTCAGAGGCATATTGCCCATGGTGATCAGGACGATGACGGAGGCGGCGCCCAGAGAGATGGCGATGGGCACGCCCAGGGCCATCAGGCCCAGAAAGATCAACAGCAGCGCTACACTCATTTCTTGTCGCCTCCGATCGCTACCTTATGAGGATACTCCAAAAAGCTCTGAATGGTGCCGATGATGCCAAGCAGACCGCACAGGGGCACACAGATCATGACGGCGCCCATGGGGATGGCGACGGCGGTGGCCATCTCATTGAAGGCGAACTTCTGCATGGTCAGATCAATGCCGTACTTGACCATAAAGCCGAAGAAGCCCAGGGTGACCACATAGTACAGCACCGTGCACAGCATCTGAATGGGACGGGGCAGCAGGTTGACCAGTATCACAACGCGGGAGGACTCAGCCCGGTTAAAGCCGGCCGCCACCGCGAGGAACATCATCCACAGGAAGAAGAAGCGGGTAGTCTCCTCAGTCCAGGTCAGGCGGAAGCCCATCAGGCGGCTGCCGACCTGGAGCAGCACGACGATCAGCAGACAGACCAGGGTGCCGCCGCACAGGATGCTCTCCAGCTTATCAATCACATCAAAGAATTTGCTCAAAGGTGAATGTTTGCGTTCCATTGATTCCCCTCCTAACAGGGTTATTTGTTCTCTTGATTGAAGAACGGATGCGGAAGAGCCGGAGGGGCTCCTCCGCATCCGCGTTGCGCTTCAGGTGATGGAGTTTAAATCGTGTTGAGAGACCTTAGGCCTTGCCGCAGAAGGCGACAGTGGCGTCAAACAGCTCGTCGTTCTTGACCATTTCCTTAAACTTGGGGTACAGGCTCTGAGAGATGGACACAAACTCCTGGAAGCCGTCCTCGGGCAGCTCGTTGTACTCCATGCCGTTATCGGTCAGCAGCTTCAGCATCTCGCCGTCCTTCTCGGCCTGGTAGTCCACGTACCACTGCTGGCACTCCTCGGCGGCCTGCTTCAGGGCGTTCTGCTGATTCTCGGTCAGGCCGTTCAGCTTGTTGGTGTTCATGCCCACGACCCAGGCGTCGGCGATGTGGTTGGTGCCGGAGATGTACTTCTGGACCTCATAGAAGTTGTTGGTAGCGGGCACGTCCACGGGGTTCTCCTGGCCGTCCAGGGTGTTCAGCTGCAGGGCGTTGTAGACCTCGCTGAAGCTCATGGGAGTGGCGTTGGCGCCGCAGGCGGTGAAGAATTCAACATACAGGGAGTTGCTGGGGGTACGCAGGACCATGCCCTCCATGTCGGCAGGAGAGTTAATGGGGGTCTTGCTGTTGGTGACCTGACGGAAGGAACGGGTCCAGCGGCCCATGCAGGTGATGCCCATGCTCTCCACGCTGTTGAACAGATCAACGCCCACATCGCTGTTCAGGTAGTCCTGCAGCTGCTTGGTATCGTCGAAGAGGTAGGGGACGGAGATCACATAGAAGCTGGGATCGAAGCTGGCGTACAGGGAGGCGGCCAGGATCACGATGTCCAGAGAGCCGTTGCCCACGGAGGAGATGGCGGCGTTGCCGTCACCGCCGTACAGGGAGCCGTTGGGATACACGGTCAGCTCGAGGCTGCCGCCGGAATATTCCTCTACACGGGCCTTGAACTCCTGGGCGGCGGCGTAGATGTAGGAATTATCAGCATCGGGCACGCTGACGTTCAGGGAAACCTTGGGGTCGGAGGAGGCGGCGGAGGTAGTTCCGGAGGTGTTGCCGCTGGTGGCGGTGCTGTCGTTGGTGGAGCCGCCGGCGCAGCCGACCATGGAGAGGGTCAGCGCCAGAGCCAGCATCATGCTGAGACACTTTTTCATTTCGATTACTCCTTTTTCTTTTTTATTCTACCTTATGATTCGGCACGGTCACTCAATGCCGAGATTCACCTTATAAAGCTCCTTCACGCTGGGGTAGAGGCCGGTATAGACCTGATATCGGCGGTCGTAGACTTCCTTGTGCTGGTCGTTGTGTTTGATTTCCATGTACACGCTCTTCTCCACCTTGGCGGAGGCCTCATACACGTCCCGGAATACTCCGATGCCCACACCTGCCAGCAGGGCGGCGCCCACGGGGGCCATATCGTTCATATCCAGCACGGTGATGTCCCGGCCGGTGATATCGGCCTTGATCTGGGCCCAGACCTTGCTCTTGGCGCCGCCTCCGATGGAGGAGAACTTTGTCAGCTTCTGGCCGGTGACCTTCTCCACCATCTCGATGAGCTGGCGCAGGCCGTAGGCACAGCCCTCCAGCACCGCCCGGTTCATCTCCCGGCGGGTGGTCTTGAGAGACAGGCCGAAGAACACGCCTCTGGCGTAAGGGTCCCACACGGGGCTGCGCTCTCCCATCATGTAGGGGAGGAACACCAGTCCGTCGGCCCCCGGCTCGGCCTGGTCGGCGTCGTCGTTCATGAGCATCATGCCCTGCTTGCCAGTGACGGAGGGGTAGTCCTTGTAGTCCTGGTAGAAGTTGTCGTACATCCACTGGTAGGAGGACCCTGTATGGGACATGGCCCCCTGGTAGATCCAGGCCCCGTCCACCACATGGCGGCGGTTGATGAAGTTGGGTGAGAACTTGGGCTCCTCCACGCAGACGGTAAGCACATTGGTGGTACCCACCGACTCGCACACGTCGCCCTGCTTCACCACGCCGGCAGCCAGGGTGGCGCAGGCGGTGTCGCCGCCGCCGATGACGATCTTGGTCTCGGGGGACAGGCCCATGGCCAGCAGCACCGGGTGGGTCAGGGTGCCCACCACATCGGTGGACTTGACCAGCGGGGGCAGCTTGTTGATGTCGATGCCGATCTTTTCACAGATCTCCTCCGACCACACCCCACGTCCCGTCGTCTCGTACAGCAGGGTGTAGGAGGCGTTGGAGTGGTCAATGGCAAAGTTGCCCGACAGCATCACGGCCATCAGGGTGTTCACATGGCCGAAATACCGGGTCTTTTCGTAGATCTCAGGCAGGTTGCGCTTGATCCACAGCATGGAGGTGCCGGACATGGCGCCGGCCATGGGGCTGTTGGCGGTAATCTCAAACAGCCGCTGGGTCCCGATGGTCTGACGGAAGATCTCGGCCTCCTGGGTGCTGCGCCGGTCGGAGTAGATAATGGGATCTACCAGGACGTGGCCCTCAGCGTCAAAGGCGGCCAGGCCGGGGCACAGGCTGGACATACCGATGGCCTTGATCTTCGACGGATCTACCTTGTGCTTGCTGATCAGCGCCCCGACACAGCCGGTAAAGGCGTTCCACATGTCGGCCGTGTCGATCTGGATGGAGACCTGATTGGGGTTGATAAGACGATATGTAGCGCTCTCCTGGGCCACGAATCTGGCTTCCTGGTCAATGACGGTGACCTTGATGCTGGAGGTACCCACATCCACACCCAGGAGATAAATCTCTTCCATGGTGATCCCTCCTCAATCTCGTGGTATGCGGAGATCAGAACTGGTCGTAGTTCTTGTCGTTCTCCAGCTGAGCCAGCAGCTCCTTGGTCTCCTTGACGGAGTAGCCGTGGTGGATCAGGTAACGCAGAGCCACGACCAGAGCGGTGACATCGGGATAGTCCCAAACAAAGCGGCCCATGGTGACGCCGCCCACGCCGCAGTCCATCGCCTCACGGGTGATGGTCAGGAAGTGGTTCAGCTTGCCCTCGGCGTCGAGGCCCGCGGGAGCGTCGCCGCCCTGGATCACAACGCGGAAGCCGCTGGGAACGGTGGACAAAGCCTTGGCCATGGCGTCGGGGTTGCCGCAGTAGGTGGTCTTCACGATGTCCATGCCCATCTCGCAGGCGGAACGGATGCAGTAAGCGATGTTCTCCCAGGAGGTCCGCTGGTCAACAGGAACGCTCTCGCCCTTGGGGTACACATGGCCGATCAGGGGCATACCCTTCTGCATACACTCGGCGGCGAAGCGGCCGATGGTCTCGAACTGAACGCCCTGATAGGTGCCCAGAGTCATAGCGCCCATGGAAACGCCGGAAGCACCCAGAGAAATGGCCTCATCCACGTTGCCGAACACGATGTCCTGGGTGGGGGCCACGGGGCTGTAGTTGGAGATCTTGCAGAGGATGGCCACGTCGCGGTTCTTCTCCGCGTCCCAGCACTGATTCAGGATGCCGGGGGTGACGGTCATGGCGTCGGGCTTGCCGGCGACGATCTTGTCGATGGTGGACTGGATGCTGTGCAGGCCGGTCATGGGAGCGATGCCGCGGGAGATGGCATGGTCCACGGTGATGGCCATCATCTTGTTGCTCACGGGGTTTACCATGCGGGACATGCGTACTTTCTTACCAAGACCAATATTGCTCATTGTAAATACTTCCTTTCACAACTTTTCAAAGCTTTATAAGAGGTTCAGCGTCAAGGGGGAAGCTTACGGTTCGATAATGACCTTCAGGCCGGTGCCAGCGACGCACACGTCGTAGGCCTGCTGGAACTCGTCGATCTTGAAGTGGTGGGTAACGATCTTGTCGGCGTCGATCTTGCCGCTCTTGATCATCTCGGCGGCAGCCAGATAATCCTCCAGCTTGTAGGCGGTGCTGCCGTTGACGTTGATCTCGTTGTAGTGGATGGTGTTGACCTCGATGGTGGACTCACCGGTTCCGGCGAAGCCGGCGAACAGATTCACGGTGCCGCCGCGCTTGCACAGCTTCAAAGTGGAGTTCACCAGAGCGGGTACGCCGATGGCCATCACGATAACATCCATACCCTGGCCGTTGGTCTCGCGGTTGACGATCGCGGCCAGATCCTCCTTGGTGGGATCGACCACCAGGTCGGCGCCCAGCTCAGCGGCGATCTTCCGGCGGGACTCGTTGGGCTCGCTGACGATGACCTTGCGGGCTCCGGCGATCTTGGACAGCTGCAGGTGGAACAGGCCGATGGGACCGGCGCCCACGATCAGCACGTCATCGTTGAAGCCGGTGCCGGCATTCTTCAGGCCGCGGATGCAGCAGGACAGAGGCTCGATCAGCGCGCCGGCCTGGAAGGACACATGCTCAGGAAGCTTGACCACGTTGCCGTTTTCAATGCAGATCGCGGGGATGCGGATGTACTCCTCAAAGCCGCCATCAAACTCATAGCCGATGGCCTTGCGGTCCAGGCAGGCGTTGGTGCGGCCCCGCAGACAGCTGCTGCAGTGGTGGCAGGGGATGACGTTGGCGACAGCCACCTTCTCACCCACTTCATAGCCTTTCACGTCTGCGCCCACCTCGGCGATGATGCCGCAGAACTCATGGCCGATGACGGAGGGGTAACGGACGCCCTTGGTCTTTTTGCCGGTGAGGATCCGCATGTCGGTGCCACAGATGGCGGCGGCCTTCATTTCCAGCAGGATCTCGTCGCGGCCGATCTCGGGCTTGGCAATCTCAGCGGGGGCGAACTGATTGGGACCGGAAAGAATAACTGCTCTCATGAAAATCTCCTTCTTCCTTGTTTGGGTGTGGTGTTGACAGTTACCTCCAGCCGCTAAGAACGGGCTGAAAACCGGGGGGAGCTGCCTTCTGATGTGATAGTAGCATATCCGTAGAATAATTTCAATATTGAAATTTAATTTTGGATGGTTGTCAGAAAAAGCGCTTCCGTTTTTGTGAAAAACAACAGTATATACGGCATTTAGATGACGAAAAACTGCACATCGTTTAATTTTTAACTAGTATGCGTAGTAGATTTTCTACAGATTAAGGGCGAAAAGCAAGATACCATACGGTATCTCAAACGTTGATATTCCAGCCCTGCCCCAGCATCTTACACTTTGTTGTCCGACGTAGCGGCCCGCGTTTTATAGATGGCTTGAAATGCCTGGTCATAGTCCTGAAAGGCGATGATGGCAATCAGACTATCCATGACGGCCAGTTGAGCCAACCGCGTGCTGGCGGATTCCGAACGGAAGATGGTCTCTTCACTGATGGTCATGATGGTATAGTCAGCAATTTTAGACAATCTGTTTTTGCCCTCTGCGGTCAGACCCACAACGGTAGCACCGCAGGATTTGCCCAGTTCGGCAGCACGGAGCACATGGAGGTTATTGCCGGAGTGGGAGACGGCGAAAAGAACATCGCCCGGTCCCAGCAAGGAGGCCTCCATCAATTGAACATCCTTATCCTCCACAGCGCAGACATGAACGCCGATCTTCAAGAACTTGTGGTGGGCGTCCTTCGCCACGATCATGCTGCCGCCTGTACCGGCAAATACGATACGGCGGGCTTCGCAAAGGACTTGGGCCACACGCTTCATTTTTTCCATATCCAGTGCCTGAATCGTGCGCTGAAGGGCGGTGATCTCAGTGGCGAAAATCTTTTGGCAGATCTGCTCCGGATTATCGTCTTTCTGCAGCTTGGGGTGGTACTGCTGTCCGGAGGGTATGGTCTCCATTGCCGCGCGGATCTTAAATTCTTGAAACCCCTTATACCCCAAGCTTTTACAAAATCTGACCATGGAGGCGTCACTGACGCCGATCAGCTCGGCCAGCTCCAAAAGGTTGCAGTGCAGCACCTTATCCAGGTTTTCTTTGATATAGAGAGCGATCTTGCGTTCGGTGACAGTAGCAGTTTGACTGTCACATTTTGCAACGATCCTGTTGATACAGCTCTCGTTCTCCATAAATATCAATACCTCCTATCCAACATTGTTTTTTGTGTTCATGCTTTCATCAGAATTCTCGCGCGCGATGCCGTCCCGTTTTACACAGATAGCCGCAAGCGGCAAAGCCGTCAACGGATCGCATATCCCGCAATCTTTCACGCGCTTACGCGCCATAAAGCCTCACATGGTTTTACACCAAAATCAGACCTTATCCCACAATGAGCGATCTCACCGTTGGGCTTGTCGACACCGTTCCTACAAGGTCTGGCGTCAATGGTTCCATCTTTTGTAATTTTCATTCTAACATCGAACATTCGGCGGTGCAACTACATTTTCCCAGGCAGCGCCCGGCCGTCCTGCCTCCGGAGCAGCAGTCTTCCCTCTTATCTTCAGTTTTCCAGCCCACGCCGGTCAAGAACGCAGACGCAGGGCAGCGTTCCAACCAAGTGTGACTGCAAAACAAAAACCCTTGAAGCCTTACAGCTTCAAGGGTTTGTTCTGGTGGACGATACAGGACTTGAACCTGTGACCTCCCGCACGTCAAGCGGATGCTCTACCAGCTGAGCTAATCGTCCGAACAGCATGGATTATTATATCTGCTCTTCGTCGTTTTGTCAACACTTTTTTCACATTTCTTTTAAAAAAAAGATTTTTCTTTTCCCGGCCAATTTCTTGAAATTTTAAATGAAACAGGGCGGAAACTATGCTATAATTTTCATAGTCAAATCCCATTCTCTTATCAGGAGGATTCTTTTATGTTAAAGCTTGATTTGTCCAAACTGTCTTCTTTTATCCCTCAGGACTATCTGGCCGCCCGGCAGGGACGTCTGGAAAAGGCCGCCGACATGCTGGCCAATCACAACGGCCCCGGCGGCGACTTTACCGGCTGGGTCACGCTGCCC
>NZ_JADYTU010000044.1 GCF_021531375.1 Pseudoflavonifractor phocaeensis | reverse complement strand
CCTTGTCAGCCTCACTCAGGTGGGACTCGCGGCGGGGAGCGCGGCGAAGACCCTCCTCAAAAGTGGGATACTCAGGCAGCTCGTAGTCCAGCTTGATGGTCATAGCTTCAGCAGCATAGCTCATGCTGAAATTCCTCCGTTCTTATTAAATAGCTGGGGCGCGGACAGGCCGCGGAAGGTGGCTCCCACGGGAGCCGCGCCCGGCTGGTGTTTTACCAGATAAGGTTAGCGGGTAGCCAGAACCTTCTTGATTTCCTCGATCATCACGGGAATGACCTTGTACAGGTCGCCCACGATGCCGTAGTTAGCCACACCGAAGATGGGGGCCTCCTCGTCCTTGTTGATGGCCACGATCACGTCAGAGGTCTTCATGCCGGCCAGGTGCTGCAGGGCGCCGGAGATACCGCAGGCGATGTACAGCTTGGGGGCGACAGTCTTACCGGTCTGGCCGACCTGGTGCTCATAGGGGATCCAGCCAGCGTCGACGGCGGCGCGGGAGGCGCCCACGGCGGCACCCAGAGTCTGGGCAAACTCACGGATCAGGTCGAAGCCGCTGGCATCGCCCAGGCCGCGACCGCCGGAGACGATGATCTGGGCGTCGGTCAGGCTGATCTCGCCGCTGGCCTTGGCCAGGACCTCACGGACCTTGGTCCGCAGCTCGGCTTCATCAGCATCCATGGCAACAGCGATGACCTCGCCGGTCTTGGAGGCGTCGGGCTCGGACTTGGACAGAGCGTTGGGACGGATGGTGCACATGGCGGGACGCTTCTCGGGGAAGACCACGTCGGCCATGATGTTGCCGCCGTAGGTGGGACGGGTGGCCACCAGCTGGCCATCCTCCAGATTCAGAGCCACACAGTCGGCAGCCAGGCCGGTCTCCAGACGGCTGGCCAGACGGGCAGCCAGATCACGGCCGTTGGTGGTGGCGGCCAGGAGCAGGATGTCGGGGGTGTTCTCCTTGACCAGATTCTCCAGCACCTTGCAGTAGCTGTCAGTGCGGTAATCCTTCAGCTTCTCGTCGTCGCAGACATAGACCTTGTCCGCGCCATAGGCAAAGGCTTCCTTAGCCTGATCCTGGACCTGAGCGCCCATCAGGACGGCACAGACCTCGGTGGACAGCTGATCGGCCAGCTTTCTGGCCTCGCTCAGCATCTCGTAGGAGACACCGGCAATCTTTCCGTCGGTCTGCTCCAGGCAGACCCATACGCTATTCTTATTAGACATGTCTTGTTCCCCCTTATCAGATGATCTTCTGCTCAACGAGCTTCTGGACGGCGATCTTACCGATCTCCTCAGCCTCTCCCTTGATCAGCTCGCCGCTCTGACGGGGAGCGGGGGTGTACAGCTTCTTGATGGCGGAGGGAGAGTTCTTGCCCACCTTGGCCGCATCGGCGCCGATGGCAGCGCAGTCCATGACGGGGATCTCAGCGCGGTTGGCCATTCTGGTGCGCTTCAGAGTGGGGTAACGGGGCTCATTCAGGGACTTCTCGCAAGTCAGCAGGACGGGCAGCTTAGCCTCGACCACTTCCTCGCCGGCGGGGCTAACGCGCTTGGCGGTCAGAGTGTCGGCGGTGACTTCCTTGATCTCGTTCACATAAGTGATCTGGGAAATACCCAGCTGCTCGGCAATGCCTGCGCCGACCTGGCCGGCGTCGTCGTCGATGGCCTGCTTGCCGCAGAGGATCACGTCGAACTCGCCGATGGACTTGATGGCCTTGGCCAGAGTGTAAGAGGTGGCCCAGGTGTCGGAGTCCTCCAGCGCGGGGTCATTGACCAGATAAGCCTTGGCAGCGCCCATGGACAGGCCAATGCGCAGAGTGGTCTTGCAGGAGTCGTCGCCCACGGACAGCACGCTGACCTCGCCGCCGTGCTCCTCGACCAGCTTCAGGCCGGCCTCGACCGCGTTCAGGTCGAAGGGGCTAACCATGGTCTCCACGCCGTCCTTGACGACGCGGTTGGTAGCGGCGTCCAGCTTGGGCACTACCGCGTTATCCGGTACTTGCTTGATACATACCAGTACATTCATGTTTTATCCTCCCAAATGGCGCGTATCGGAGGTCCCGATTTCGCGTTAATTTTTTCAAATGATATGGGCAAATCCTGTAAAACCAAGATTTGCCCATATCTTTGCTCTTAATATGAAGCTATCTGAGCTTTACCTTGTCCTGTATCAGAGACCTATAAGGACTGAATCAGTGCAGCAGCTGGCCAGCGATAACGATCTTCTGGACCTGAGAGGTACCCTCGAACAGCTCAGTGATGCGCTGGTCGCGGTAGATCCGCTCGATGGGGTACTCCTTCATGTAGCCGTAACCGCCGTGGATCTGCAGAGAGGTGTCGACCACCTTGTGAGCGGCCTCAGCGGCGAAGATCTTAGCCATGGCGGCCTGCTTGGTGAAGGGAACGCCCTGCTCCTTCAGGTCGGCGGCGTAGTAGGTCAGCATACGGGCGGCTTCCACCTGAGTGGCGGCGTCGGCCAGCATCCACTGGATGCCCTGGAACTTGGCGATGGGGCGCTTGAAGACCTCGCGCTCCTTGGCGTACTTGATGGCCAGATCCAGAGCGGACTGGGCGATACCAACGGACATAGCGGCGATGCCGATACGGCCGCGGTCAACCACGTCCAGAGCCAGACGGTAGCCGCCGTTCAGCTCGCCAACCATGTTCTCCTTGGGAACACGGCAGTTATCGAAGACGATCTCAGCGGTACGGGCGCCGCGGATACCCATCTTGTTATCCTCGGAGGCGATCTTCATGCCGGGGTTGCCCTTCTCGACCACGAAGCAGGTCATGCCGTGGCGGGGATCTTCCTTGTTGGTGATGGCGAAGCAGCACAGGAAGTCGCAGTGAGCGCCGCCGGTGATGAAGTGCTTCACGCCGTTGATGACCCACTCGTCGCCGTCCAGAACGGCAGTGGTCTTGTTGGAGGTCATGTCAGAACCGCCAGCGGGCTCAGTCAGACAGAAAGCAGCATACTTCTCGCCTTCCAGAGCGGGGCGCAGCCACTTCTCCTTCTGCTCGGCGTTGCCAGCCAGATACAGAGCGTCGAAGCCCAGATAGTGACCGGTGATGATAGAACCGGTAGCAGCGCAAGCGGCGGAGATCTCCTCCATGGCGATGGCTTCGGAAATGGCATCGTAACCAGCGCCGCCCAGCTCCTCGGGATAAGCCAGGCCCATCAGGTCCTGCTCGCCCAGAGCCTCGATGGTCTCGGTGGGGAAGCGGTTGTTAACGTCGATCTCCTCGGCCTTGGGAGCCAGATAGCTCTGGGCCCACTCGCGGACGGCGCGGCGCAGCGCCAGCTGGTCTTCAGTGTACTTGAAATCCATAATGTGTTTCCTCCTAGTATGTTGTTATTTAATGTATGATTTTTAAAAAATCAGAACACTTTTTCCTCTTCCCACTTGGCGATCTGCTCGTCGCTGTAACCAAAGATGTCGTGCAGGACCTCCTTGGTATCCTGACCCAGCAGAGGCGCGGGATGTCTGGGATCGGCGGGAGTCTCGGACAGCTTCATGGGGTTGCCGGTGATCTTGACCTTACCCATACCGGGCTGGTCGATCTCCACCAGCATCTCACGCTTCAGGATGCTGGGGTTCTCACAAGCCTCGTCCACGGTGCACAGGGGGCCGCAGGGAATGGAGCGTGCCTGCATCATCTCAATGGCCTCGGCCACCGTGTAGTCAGCAAAGAACTTCTCCAGAATCGCCTTCAGCTCCACGTCGTTCTCAGAACGGTGGGGATCGGAATCGAACTTCGGGTCTTTGATCAGGTCGGGCTGGCCGATCATCTCGCACAGCTTGGCGAAGTGAGGATCACTGGCCACGGCGATGATGACATGAGCGTCCTTGCAGCGGTAGATATCGAAGGGGGCGCTCAGAGGATGACGGGCGCCGACGCGGGTGGGATGGACGCCGCCGATGGTATACCGGACGACATTGGTCTCCACAAACGCGAAGACGCTGTCCAGCAGGGCCACGTCCACGTACTGACCCTTGCCGGTACGCTCACGGTTGTACAGGGCAACCAGAATGGCGGTCACCGCATACAGGCCGGCACTGACATCGCCCAGAGAGCTGCCCACACGGGCGGGGGGCGTATCGGGGTAGCCAGTGATGCTCATCATACCGGACATGCCCTGAGCCACGATGTCGTAGGCGGGCAGGTCACGCATGGGGCTGTCCTGACCAAAGCCGGAGATGGAGCAGTAAATGATACCGGGGTTGATCTCCTTGAGCTTTTCATAGGAGTAACCCAACTTATCCATCACGCCCGGCTTGAAGTTCTCAACAACAATATCACACTT
This sequence comes from Pseudoflavonifractor phocaeensis, assembly GCF_021531375.1. Classification (GTDB taxonomy): domain Bacteria; phylum Bacillota; class Clostridia; order Oscillospirales; family Oscillospiraceae; genus Lawsonibacter; species Lawsonibacter phocaeensis_B. The sequence goes on along the minus strand of NZ_JADYTU010000044.1, from coordinate 7,303 downwards.
CTTGACCATGTCATAGATGATATCCTTGCCGCGCTTCAGGTCCAGGGTAATCCCTTTTTTGCCGCGGTTGACCAGAGTGTAGTAGCCGCTCTGGCCATTGACGAAGGGGCCAAAGATCCGGCTCCCATCGCCGGTTCCGGGTCTTTCGATCTTGATGACTTCCGCACCGAAGTCGGCCAGGTTCATGGTACAGAACGGACCGGCCAGGACCTGGGTGAAGTCCAGAACCCGAACACCGCTTAACGCTTTGTTCATAGCAACATCTCCTCAAACAAAAACCTTTGATGCTTCACGGCACAAGTTCTGTTCTCAGTTCAAAGCTATGATCTCAGATACTCAGATTTAAGATACAGCAATTACACCGGGAAGAAAATGTGCGCAAAGATGGAAACCATGGGGATCGCGATCAGGGTACGAATCAGGAAGATAGCGACGAGCTCCCAAGCCTTCCACTCGACGTCGGAGGCCAGCATGGCGTTGGCGCTCTCGTCGAAGAAAATGATCTGAACGGTGCTGAGCACGCAGACGAAGAAGATGGCGCACTCGGTGATATCCTTGCCGGCGATGAGCATGGAGGGCAGCAGAACCTCACTGATACCGATCAGGGTAGAGGGAGCGACCACAGCAGCGTCAGGCACCTGGCACAGGTTCAGATAGGGGATCATGGGAATGCCGAGCCAGTTGAAGACGGGGGTGTTAAAGCCGAGCCACAGCACGATGGTACCGACGGCAACGACGAAAGCGACGATCTTCAGAGTGAAGCCGAGCACGTCGCCCAGGCAGGTGTAGAGGATTCTCCAGCTGCCATCACGGGCCTTGGTGACGCCGGCGGTGAAAGCCTCAGACAGGGTGTCCTTGGTGTACTTGCCGGGCTTGCGCAGCTCGGGGGACTGAACAGTACCGTCAATGTAAGTATCGGCTTTCTTGCTCAGGGGCCAAATGCGGATGACGATGGCCGCCATAATGAAAGCGCAGATCAGAGAAGTGAGAACGACCTTGCCGTACATATCGGGGCGGTCGACGTTGGAGCAGATCAGAGCGAACAGACCGAGAGAAACCACGGAGAAGTTCGTCATGATGCAGCTGGCTTCCTTCTTGGTATACACTTTCTCATTGTAGAGCTTGTTGGTGATAAACACGCCGACAGCGGGAGCAGCCACGAAAGAGGACAGAGCGTCGATGGCGGACTCACCGGGCAGCTTGTACAGACGGCGCATCATGGGAGAGATCAACACGCCCAGGAACTCCAGCAGACCAAACTCAGTCAGGAAGTTGACCAGCCAGCCGGCAACAAAGCAGGTGACCAGGCAGGAACCGCCCAGATAAACAGCCTCGGGACCGACATTGCCATCAAGGATGGCGGCAGGGCCAACATTGAACAGGCAGAGGATACAGACAACGATAGCGATCAGGTAAAGAACGCCGTTGACGATGCCGTCTTTTACGAAGAACTTACCAAAGAAACCGTCCTTCTTGATGAACTTACCGATCACATAGCCCACGAAGATGAAAGCGCAGATGACGGTAACGATCACGTCAAAGTGAGCCTTGATGGCGCCCTTAACCAGGTTGACGATCAGGACCATGGGCACGCCGCTCTTGTCACCGATGGTAACGTTGACGAAGAAGCAGATGATGCCGACGATTGCGAAGAAGAGGAACTTAAAGATATTGGCGCCGGTCAAAGCGGATTTATCCATCTTTGCGCCGACTTTTTCTCTCAGCTCTCGTTCCACACGTTCCTGTTCAGTTTCTTGCGTGGTGATCTTGTTTTCTGCCATAATAATTTGCCTCCCTCATTTTTTATAAATCATATGACTTTCATAAGACGGCGCTTGCAAAGGAAGTTGCCGTCAATGGAAGCCATTTGATTCCGATCAACACATAAACCGGAGCTTCGGGAAGCTGGGAAGCTAAAAGGCCCTTCTAAATAGAGAATATTGCCGTTCGCTGCGAAAAAGGGCCCCCCAACATCACAGCACCATATTAGTAAACTAAATCGGTTAGATTATACTACAAATAAGGGAGATGGGCAATAGGCAATTGGGTTATCCCTATGCCCATCTCCCGCGGTATTGCAGCAGATCTTGTTCTCTTACTTCAGCAGAGAACGGGAGATGACCATACGCTGAACCTCGGAGGTACCCTCGTAGATCTGGGTGATCTTGGCGTCGCGCATCATGCGCTCCACGGGATACTCGCGGGTGTAGCCGTAGCCGCCCAGCAGCTGCACGCACTCGGTGGTGACGCGCATGGCGGTCTCAGCGGCGAACAGCTTGGCGTGAGCGGACTCCACGGAGTAGGGCAGGTGGTTGTCCTTGGCCCAAGCAGCGCGGTAGACCATCAGACGAGCGGCCTCGACCTGGTTGGCCAGGTTGGCGATGACGAACTGGGTGTTCTGGAATGCGGACAGAGGCTTGCCGAACTGCTCACGCATCTTGACATAGGCAATGGCCTCGTTCAGAGCGCCCTGGGCGATACCCAGAGCCTGAGCGGCGATGCCGATACGGCCACCGTCCAGGGTATGCATGGCGACCTTGAAGCCTTCGCCCTCCTTGCCCAGCAGGTTCTCCTCGGGGACGATGCAGTCCTCGAAGATCAGGCTGGCAGTGGCGGAGCCGCGGATACCCATCTTCTTCTCGTGCTTGCCGATGGAGAAGCCCTCGAAGCCGTCCTCCACGATGAAGGCGGAGATGCCGTGGTTGCCCTTCTCCTTGTCGGTCATGGCCATGACCACATAGATGCCAGCCTCACCGGCGTTGGTGATGAAGCACTTGGAGCCGTTCAGTACGTAATGGTCGCCCTTCTTCACGGCGGTGGTCTTCTGACGGGAGGCGTCGGTACCGGCGTTGGGCTCGGTCAGACCGAAAGCGCCCAGGCACTCGCCGCTGGCCAGACGGGTCAGATACTTCTGCTTCTGCTCCTCGGTGCCCCAGTCATAGATGGGAGCGGAACCCAGGGAGGTGTGAGCGGACAGGGTAACGCCGGTGGAGGCGCAAACCTTGGACAGCTCTTCCACAGCGATCACGTAGCTCAGGTAGTCGCCCTCGCCGCCGCCGTACTCCTCAGGCCAGGGAATACCCAGCATCTCGTTCTCGGCCATCTTCTCAATGCTTTCCTTGGGGAAGCGCTCGTTCTCGTCGATCTCCTCAGCCAGAGGCTTGATCTCTTTTTCCGCAAAGTCGCGATACATTTTCTGTATCATCTTGTATTCATCGTTGAAGCCAAAATCCATTTGTAATTTCCGCCCTTTCTTAGGTTTCTTTTGACGCGTCGGCCGTTCACCGACTCTGTGATAGGATTATAAAAGGGAAACCGTCTCCAAAACGTCAAAATTTTTTTGCCCGGGAATCAGTTGGTACCCACCTTGCGGAAAAAACGCAAGGTGGAGCTTGTCTTTCTCACACGGACACTTTCCTAAAATATTTCCGCCATGGGACGCAATATGGGTCACTGGGAACAGTTTCCGTCAAATTTTTATCAAGGGAAATTATTAGTGTATTGGCGTTGTGCAAAATAGCCAATTTTCTACAGGTATTTTTTCTACTGTGCTGTGCGCTTCTGTTATCCTGGAAGGCCAAATCTGACTTCGCAGCTTGCTTCAGGCGACTAAAATGCAAGAACGGCTGCTGTTCCGTCAAGGTGGCCAGTCTGTTGATTGCCGGGAATGCACTACCAATATATAAGAGGAAGACTTTTGTAGAGGCCTCGATTCCGGCACATGAGGCGAACAGAAGAGGAATCGCGGCATGATGGCCCTGGGTTGCTTTGAGTGGTTATGACGGCCTGAACAAGGACCTGATCAAGCGCCTGAAAGGCCGGGTCATGGAAAACTGAACTTTTTCTGGGGAAGGGTGTGCGCAGGAATACATCAAATCGACTGTTCCTTCGTATGGTTAGGAGGGAGGATTTTATGATCACATTTCAGAATTGGCAGCTCACAGAGTCGAGAGAACTCATCGCCCGGCAATACGACAACCTGTCCCGCCGCCTGGAGGTGACAGGAGAGCTTCCGGATGGCTGGGAGTGGGCCATGCTGGTCCAGGTGGGCAGCGCCATGGACGTCATCGCCCTGGAGCCCATAGAGGGAGGCGTTGGGGTTACCCTGACGGAGGACCAGCTGTCCCAGAACGGGTACTACAAGATGCAGCTGCGGGGGAGCCAGGGGGACGTGGTGCGGCACACCAACATCATTTCCGCGTTTATCCCGCCCTCGCTGTCCGGGACGGGCCAGTGGCCTACGGTGCCCAGCGAATTTACCCAGGTGGAGCGGCGTATCCGGGAGTTGAACGAGCACCCGTCCATCCCGGGAGACCATGGGTTCTGGCTGGTGTGGGATCTGGAGCGCCACAGCTATGTGGAGAGCGTGTTTCCGCTGCCCGCCGGCGGCTCCGGCGGGACCTATTTTACCACCGACGAGACGCTGACCCTGAAAGAAGGCGTCCTGAGCGTCAACACCGCCGACGCGGCGGAGCAGGACAACACGCTGCCCATCACTTCTGCGGCAGTCCATTCCGCCATGGGAAACATTGAAGTCTTATTAAAGACGATCTGAGGAGGGATCGACCATGAGCATTGCAGCTGAATTGAGCCGCATCCAAACCAACCGCAACACCATCCGAGCCAAGCTTGTGGAGCTTGGCATGTCCACCAGCACCGCCAATCTGGACGCGCTGGCGTCCGCCATTGATAGCCTGATCAATCAGGGGGCCGTGTCTGTCTCGGTCAAGGAGGGGGAGACCTATACCATCCCCGCCGGGTATCACAACGGCAGCGGCACCGTCAGCGGTGTGGCGGGCGGCGGGGACTATGCCCTGCAGAGCAAGAGCGTGACCCCCACCAAAAAGCAGCAGAACGTGACGCCGGACGCCGGGTATTATGGCTTGTCCGACGTGACGCTGGCCCCCATTCCCGACGCCTACCAGGACGTGTCCGGTGTTACCGCGGCGGCGGAAGACGTGCTTGCCGGCAAGGTATATGTGCTGGTGGACGGAACTGTGACCGCCGGAACGATGCCCAACAACGGCGCCGCGGCCAAGACCCTGGACGCTGCCGCCGTCAGCTACACCATCCCCAAGGGTTACCACAGCGGCGGCGGAACCGTAAAGATCGTCCTGGAGACCAGAACTGTTACACCCACCAAGTCCCTTCAAGAGATCGCCCCCGCCTCCGGCAAAGTGTTGAGCAAGGTGACGGTCAACGCCATCCCGGATAACTACGTGGACAAGACCGGGGCCGAGTCCATCAGCTTGACCATGGACGGCCTGACCCAAACCTCCGTCACCATTCCGGAGGGCTACACTCTGGGCGGCACTGTCAGCCTGACGGGCGACATTGAGAACGCTCTGGCTGCAATCTGAGGAGGGTGAGCGAATGAGTGTACAAACACAGATCGACCGCATCAGCGGGGCGGTGGCAGATGCTAAATCGGCGATCTCCGCCAAGGGCGTAACTGTACCGGAAAACGCAAATGTGGAGAGTCTGGCAGGACTGATCGGGCAGATCGAGGGCGGCGGAATTGATACATCAGATGCCACGGCAACGGCGAGTGACATGGCAGAAGGTGTCACTGCTTATGTGAAAGGTGAAAAAGTCACCGGCAACGTCCCAGTTCGGTCTGGTGCGTCATGGGAAACGTTAACTGCTGTGTGGGATGACTCAAATTCCAGATTGCGGCTATCCGGGAAAATAGCAGCAAAGCGAATATATGAATCCAGTAGTACAGTCAATATGTATTGTGACGGTGAAAAACTGGGAGACGCAACAGCGGCCGATGTCGCGGAAGGGAAAACCTTCACTTCCTATGCTGGGTTGAAGGTCACTGGCACAGCCAAAGCCAGCGTTCCCACCCTTCAGGCAAAGACCGTCACGCCATCTGCCGCCGAGCAGACTGTCACGCCTGATTCCGGCTATGACGGCCTGTCCAGCGTGACGGTGGAAGGCGACGCCAACCTGGTTCCGGGCAACATCAAGAGCGGCGTGTCCATCTTCGGCGTGGTCGGCAGTTTTGAGGGCTCCGGAGGCAGCGGCGGCTCCAGCGACAACAACTGCGAGGCGTACCATATCACGTCGGCATCCGCAGTGTTAAGCTTCAAGGGGACCGGGACCGTGAAGGTGTGGGGCTACGGCTCTAAGAAAAGTAACTATACAACGACGGTATATGCCTTTGTGGGTGATGGTTATTATGCCGGTTCCTCGTATGGCACACCCTCTAAGACCAGCGCAACGTTCAGCATTGCGTCAGACGGCACGCTGAGCGGGCTGCCCAGCGGATTGTCCGCAATCGACCTGCTTGTGACCGTGGGCGTGTAAGGAGGACGGACATGAGCGAGATCAAAAATTGTTTGGAGTGCCCCAAGGATAAGACCTGCTCCTCCTGGTACGGCGGCTCCATGTGTACTGAGGCACCCGGACGGGGGCGGACGATGAACCTGCATAAATGCCTCCTGACCCGCAACGACTGCTACAAAGCCGGGAAGACCATCGTGCCCCACGGCGTCATGGTCCACAGTACCGCTGGGAACAATCCCTGGTTGAAGCGGTACGTGGGCCCGGACGACGGCCTTCTTGGCGTGAACAAGAACAACAACCACTGGAACATGCCAGGCGTGGGGGCCTGCGTCCACGCCTTCATCGGCAAGCTGGCCGACGGTTCCGTGGCCACCTACCAGACCCTGCCCTGGACCATGCGGGGCTGGCACTGCGGAAAGGGTAGCAAGGGCAGCGGCAACGACACCCACATCTCTTTTGAAATCTGTGAGGACGGCCTGACGGACGCCAGCTATTTCAATGCGGTGTACCGAGAGGCGGTGGAGCTGACGGCCATGCTGTGCAAGGAGTTCCACTTTGATCCCATGGCCGACGGCGTTGTCATTTGCCACGCCGAGGGCCATAAGCGGGGCATCGCCTCCAACCACGGGGACGTGCTCCACTGGTTCCCCAAGCACGGCAAGACCATGGACGACTTCCGGGCCGACGTGGCCCGGGCGATGAAGGGAGAGAGCGATTTGACGGAGAAGGAAGTCCGGGCCATCGTCCGGGATGAGTACGTCAAAATTGAATCCGAGCGGGCTGCGCAGCCCGTCAGCGCCTGGGCGGCAGCCCTATTAGAGGAAGCCAAGGCTAAGGGCATTACTGACGGCTCACGGCCCCAGAGCTACGCCACCCGCCAGGAAGTGGCTCTCATGGTGAACGCTGTGAAATAAAACAACGCCCCGGTCTTCCGCACACTGAACAGCCCCAGATTGTGCGGACAGCACAAAAAGATCCCCTGGTAGGAAAAGATTAAGTTTTAAGCGGAGAG
>NZ_JADYTU010000043.1 GCF_021531375.1 Pseudoflavonifractor phocaeensis | reverse complement strand
GAGTATGTCTTTGACGAACCCGCTCCCCCCCGACCCGCGGCCCCGGTCCGGCCGGCGCCCACTCCCAGACCTGCGGCAAGACCGGCGGCGGCTCAGCCTGCCCCGGCGGGCGGCGACCGCGCCTTTTGGCCTTCCTTCGCGGCGGGCCTGCGGGGCAAGGTGCCCCCTTCTGTCATCCCCTATCTGAATAACCCCGCCAAGGTGACGGGTGTGTGGAAAAACGGCCTTCTCACCCTTTGGACCGACACGGAGTTCACCCGCTCCATGCTGAACAAACCGGCGGTGTTGGAGGGGCTGACCCAGGCGGCAGCCGCCTCCTTCGGCGGACAGCCCCGGGTCAGCGTGGTCAGCGGCAAGCCTCCCGCGGAGGAGCCCGTCCAGCAGCCTCCCGCCCCCCCTCAGAGGGAACCGGCGCCGGAGGACGACGCCCTGAACGAGCTGTTGGCCTTCGGGGAGCAGTTTGACAATATCGTGATCCAGTGACCGCAAAGGGATCATATCCCCGGCGGATATGGCCCCATGAAATCCAAAATAAAGGAGTTTTGTACCTATGGCAAAAGGCTTTGGAGGCCGGGGAATGCCCGGCATGGGCGGCGGCATGAATATGAACATGCTCAAGCAGGCCCAGAAGATGCAGCAGGACATGCTGAAAATGCAGCAGGAGCTCCAGGAGAAGGAGTACCAGGCCGCCGCCGGCGGCGGCGTGGTGTCCGCCACCGTCAACGGCAAGCACGAGCTGAAGGCCCTGACTATCGACCCGGAGGCCGTGGACCCCGACGATGTGGAGATGCTTCAGGACATGATCGTGGCCGCCGTCAACGAGGCCATGCGCTCTGCCGACAATGACGCCGCCAGCACCATGCAGAAGCTCACCGGCGGCATGGGTCTGCCCTTCTGATTCGCGTCTTTCCGGAGCCGCTGCGGACCGCAGCGGCTCCTTTTATTGCCATTTTCCCCTTGCTTTGGGCGAACGCCCGGTATAAAATAGAAAAAAGTGCAGATTTTCCCTATTCCGGCGCGTCGGCGGCGGAACAGGGTGTTCTTCTCGAGAGAAAGAAGTGAGATTTTTGTCCTCCTCCCGTTTCCATCCGCGTACCCAGGAGCATCCCGACCAGCGCCAAAAGATGCTGGAAACTCCTATCCCGTCCCTGGTGGGCAGGCTGGCGGTGCCCACCATTATCAGCATGCTGGTCTCCTCCATTTACAATATGGCGGATACCTATTTCGTCTCCCAGATCAACACCAGCGCCTCGGGCGCGGTGGGCGTGGTCTTTTCCGTCATGGCGATCATTCAGGCCATCGGCTTCACGGTGGGCATGGGCTCCGGCTCCATCGCCTCCCGCCTGCTAGGCCAGGAAAAAAACGCCGAGGCGGATACCTACGCCTCCAGCGGTGTCCTGGCCGCCCTGGTGCTGGGCCTTACCCTGGCTGTCGTGGGCCTGCTGAACGCGGAGTCCCTGATCTGGCTGCTGGGCAGCACCAGCACCATCTATCCCTACGCCCTGGACTATGCCCGGTACATCCTTCTGGGCGCCCCGGTGATGATCCTGTCCTTCACGCTGAACAACCTGATGCGCTGGCAGGGCAAGGCCAGTCTGGCCGTTTTCGGACTGGCGACAGGCGGGATACTTAACATGATCCTGGACCCCCTGTTCATCTTCGTCTTTGACATGGGCATCGCCGGAGCAGGGGCGGCCACCCTGCTGAGCCAGTGCGTCAGTCTGACCATTCTTTCTTCCTTTTTCCTCTTCAAGCTCAGTGACCTGCGGGTCAGCCCCGCCTGCGTGGCCCGAACGCCCCGGGTCTATCTTGCCATTTTCAAGCAGGGGATGCCCTCCTTCTTCCGCCAGGGGGTGCTGAGCCTGTCCACCATGGCGGTCAACTACAACGCCAAGCTGTACGGCGACGCCGCCGTGGCCGCCCTGGCCATTGTCACCAAGGTGTTCATGGTAGTCAACTCCATCATCATCGGCTTCGGACAGGGATTCCAGCCCGTGCTGGGCTATAATTACGGAGCGGGGCGGATGGACCGGATGAAGGAGGCCCTGTCCTTCTCCATCAAGACCTGCACCGGGATCCTCACCGCGGCGGCCATTCTTGGACTGCTGTTCACCACCCCCATTATTACCTTCTTCCGGGACGACCCCCTGGTCATTGAGATCGGCGTCCGTGCCCTCCGGTATCAATGCTTCACCCTTCCTACAGGGGCCATCGCCGTCTTTTCCAACATGTTCTTCCAGGCTCTGGGCAAGTCCTGGCGGGCCACCATCCTGGCGGTCTGCCGCCAGGGCCTGTGCATCCCGCTGGTCTTCCTGCTGTCCGGTCTGTTTCAGCTGTCCGGACTTGTCATGACCCAAGCGGTCTGCGACCTGCTGTCGTTCCTGATCTCCTCCGCCATCTTTCTTCAGTATTTCCGGAAAGAATACGCCGCCGAGTGCAAATAAATTGAAAAAGGTCTGCCGTCCATGGACGGCAGACCTTTTTATTCCATTTCGATCGAGAACTTCATATCCTCTCTGGGCACCTTATCCCAGGAGAACAGGGGGATCAGTTCCTCGGGGGTGACGGGGGCGTACTCGGGAATCAATCCGGCCGCGTGGGCCAGCCGGCCCACCAGCTCCGGGGCGGTATACCGCTCCTTCAGCTGCCCCAACTCCGCGTCCCGGTCCCGCTTGGCCAGACGGCGGCCGTCGGGGGCCAACAGCAGGGGGACATGGCCGTACTGGGGATGGGGCAGACCCAACTCCTCCTGGAGCCACAGCTGCCGGGGCGTGGAATCCAGCAGATCGCTGCCCCGGACCACCTGGTTCACCCCCATGGCCCCGTCGTCCACCACCACCGCCAGCTGGTAGGCATACACTCCGTCAGACCGGCGGAGAATGAAGTCCCCACAGTCTCCGGTCAATTCCTCTTTGTATTCTCCTTGTATTAAATCGCAAAATGTAATCGTTTTTTTCGGCACCTGGACCCGCCAGGCGGGCCGTCGGGTCTTTGCCAGGGTCTTCCGCTCCTCCGGCGGCAGCCGGCGGCAGCGCCCGTCGTAGAGGACCGCGCCGTCGGAGCGGTGGGGGGCGGAAGCAGCCAGCCGCTCCGCCCGGGTACAGTAGCAGGGGTAGACAAGGCCTCTTTTCCCCAGGGTCTCAAAGGCGGCGGCGTAGGCCTCGGTCCGGCGGCTCTGGTACATGGGTGCGCCGTCCCAGTCCAGACCCAGCCACTCCAGGTCCCGCATCACCTGGTCGCAGTATTCCGCTCTGCACCGGTCCGGGTCCAGGTCCTCCAACCGAAGGACCATCTCTCCCCCGGCGCTTCGGGCGGCCAGCCAGGCCAGCAGACAGGACCACAGGTTGCCCAGATGCATTCGTCCGCTGGGGCTGGGGGCAAAACGGCCCCGGACAAGCTGCGCTTGCGGCATGAAAACACCTCCTTTGGACATAAATTTTAGTTTATCTGAGGATTTCGCCAGCGGGCGGGACGGGAGTTAGGACGGGGGATGTTTCGCCCTGCTGGGCGAGTTCCTTTGCCCGCGCGGCAAAGGAACCAAAACGCCGCCGGGGCGGCCACGCGCAATTTTATTGCGCTATCCGCGCCGCCCCGGACCCCCATTACGGGAGAGCAGGCGGCCTTGCGTTGATCGCAGCCAGCAAAATATGAGAGCGCTCACACCGTCTATTGCTTCGCAAAATGGAGAAGATTTTACGGGGGATAAGCAATACAGCCCGCCTCGATGGCGTCAAAGACTGACAGCAGTTGCCTCTTGCCTACCTGGCCCACTGGGGCCGCCCGAGGGTGCTTCGGATTAGTAGGGGCTTGGTGCAAAACGGCAGGCTCGCAGTCCCTGCAGGAAGCACCCCGCGATTGAGTCCCGCGAGGCGCGCTTTCAAGCAAGCGAATCATCAGCCCATTTGACCATCGGAAGCGGCAGCGGGCGGGGATGAGAGAAGTATCCTGTCTTTTGCCCGCGCCGAACAAGTATCCTGTCTATTTCTTAATGGCTCCCCATGGGGACCGGGGCCGAAGCCCCGGAGATTTTTTGGATACTTTTGTATCTCTACAAAAGTACCTCGCCTGGGGGCGAAACATCCCTTCGTCCTAACTCCCGTCCCGCCCGCAGGCGGCCACATGGGGCCGCCCCTACAATTCTAACATACTAGCCTGCTAGCCCGCCGCAGCCCAGTCCCTCATACGCCCCAAAGGGGAAGGCTTATAGGCAGATCAACTAAAATTTATTCCTCTCCGTACTCCTCCAGGGCCTGCTTCAAAAACTCCAGGTCCTTGTCGTCCAGTGCATGGAGGCCGGCAGTCTCCTCCATGTGGTGGGTAAACTCATGGGCCACGGTGGCGAAGATCTCGTCCTTCCAGGTCTCCTCGTCCTCTCCGGCCAGCAGTTCCCGGAAGGAGCCGTAATACAGCAGGATATACCGGCCCAGCATATCGTGGACATACTCCCCCATGATATACATCTCTCCCGGCGGAAAGTCCGGGTCGGGCAGGGCCTCTTCCTCCAGCTGGATCCCGCCGTCCAGGTCCTCAAAAAAGGCCCCGGGGAACTGTCCGGCGATCTCCTCCAGCCAGTCTCCCATCTGTTCATAAGTGGGTACCATAGCGTCCTCCTATTGGGGCGACAGGTCGGCCTGCCGCCGGAGCAGGGACAGGGGCGGCACCTGCCGGGGCAGCTTCATGACAAACCGCATCTGGGGCTTGCGGACCTCCTCCAGGGGATTTCCCTCCTGGTCCCAGAGGCCCTCCGCTGTCAGGGTCTGGGGCCGAACGTCAGGCCCCACCAGCTCCAGGACGTCGCCGGCCCTAAACTTGTTGTTCAGGGTCAGCACCGCCCTGCCCGTCTCGTCGCAGGACTCCACCTTCGCCACGATCTGCCAGTCCCGGATATACCGGGAATCCTGGGTGAACTGGCCGGGCTGGCCGTAGAAAAAGCCAGTGGAGTAGTGCCGGTGGCTGATGTGCTCCACCTCGTCCCGCCACACCGGGTCCAGGGGCTCCCCAGCCGCCGCCGCATCGATGGCGTGGCGGTAGGCCCCGGTGACGATGGCCGCGTAGTAGGCCGATTTGGCCCGGCCCTCCAGCTTCAGGGAGTCCAGCCCCGCCTCCATCAGCTCGGGCACATGGTCGATCATGCACATATCCCTGGAATTCATGATGTAGGTGCCCCGCTCGTCCTCGGAGACGGGGAAATATTCGCCCGGCCGCTTCTCCTCCATGAGAGCGTATTTGTACCGGCAGGGCTGGGCGCAGGCCCCCCGGTTGGAGTCCCGGCCCGTCATGTAGTTGGACAGCAGGCACCGGCCCGAGTAGCTGACGCACATGGCCCCGTGGGCAAAGGCCTCCATCTCCAGCTCCCGGGGCGTCTTGGCCCGGATCTCCCGGATCTCGTCCAGGGACAGCTCCCTAGCCAGGATCACCCGGCTGGCTCCCAGGTCGTACCAGGCCCGGGCGGTGACATAGTTGACGATGCTGGCCTGGGTGGAGATATGGCAGGCCACCTTGGGGGCGTACCGCTTGGCCAGGGACAGCACCCCCACGTCGGCCAGGATGATGGCGTCCACCCCAACATCGTTCAGATATTCCAGCCACTCCGGCAGACGGGCGATTTCCTCGTTCCGGGGCATGGTATTGCAGGTGACATGGACCCGGACCCCCTTGGACCGGCACAGCTTCACCGCCTCTCCCAGCTCCTCCGGGGTGAAGTTCCCGGCAAAGGAGCGCATGCCAAAAGTAGTGCCCGCCAGATAGACGGCGTCGGCCCCGTAGGCCACCGCCATCCGTAGCCGCTCCATATCTCCGGCGGGAGCCAGCAGTTCGATGGTTCTCTCTCTCATAGTCCCTTCTCCTTATAGGGGCAACAGGGCAAGGGCAGCCGCCCTTGCCCTGTTGTGTTTCTTATTTTTTGTACCGGTCCTGGGAGGCAAGGAACCTCTGCAGCTCCTCATAGCTCTTGAAGTAGTGGTGGACATTGTCGTCGCCCAGGGCATAGTAGAAGTAGTTGGTACTCTCCGGATTCAGGGCCGCCTGGATGGAGGCCAGACCGGGGTTGGCGATGGGCGCCGGGGGCAGGCCCTTGTACTTGTAGGTGTTATAGGGAGAATCAATGGCCTTGTCCTCCTCGGTGGGCACCTTGCCTCCGTTCAGGTAGGCCAGGGTGGCGTCTATCTGGAGGAAGCCCACGGTGCCCGCGTTGGGGTTGTTCAGCCGGTTATAGATGACGGAGGCGATCTTGGTCCGGTCGCTGCCGTCGGTCTCCTTCTCAATGAGAGAGGCGATGGTCAAGATCTCCCGGATGGAGTAGCCGCTCTCCGCCACCTTGGCCCGCAGCTCATCGGTGTACTTCTGGTCGAAGTTGACCAGCATCTTGTTAATGACGTACAGGGCGCTGTGGGGGGTGTTGAACTGATAGGTGTCCGGGTAGAGGAAGCCCTCCAGCCGTTTGGCGTCTCCCAGGGGGATGTCCTTCAGGAAGGAGAAGTTGTAATCGTGCTCGCTGGCCACCTGGGTCAGTTCCTCCACGGTGGATACCCCCCGGTCCTCCAGCAGCTGGAAGATCTGGGCCACAGAGTAGCCCTCGGGAATGGTCACGGTCACCTCCGCCTTGGTGGAGGAATTGATGCTCATGCCGGACAGCAGAGCCCGGTAGTCCATGTCGGTATTCAGCGTATAGGTCCCCGGCACCACCTTATCCTTACCGCCGGTGATGGAGGCAAAGAGCTTGAACAGGGACTTGTACTCGATGAGCCCTTCCTTCTTCAGCAGCGAGGCCACCTCGTTGAAGGAGTCCTCCTTGGAGATGGTCACGGTGGTCTCTTTGGCCTCCTTGTTCAGGGCCAGCACGTCGTTGGCCGCGATCCAGCCCACGCAGGCCAGCAGGATGGACACGCCGATGACCATGATCACATAGAGGGCCGCAAATCCCATCACGGCTCCGGTGGAGCTCCGCCGGCGACGGACAGGGCGCTGCTCCTTGGTCCGCTGGCCGCGGGATTCCCGTCTCGTATCGCTTCTTCGTTCTGATGCCATAGGGTCAGCTCCTAACATACACCCTCCCGTCACCCGGGACAGGGGGTATCCATAGAATAGTACAGAATCGCGGAGCTGCGGCTCCGCAAAACAAGTGAGGTGAAACTACATGTGGTGTGGAAACAACAGTTGGAGCGGCTGCGGCTGCCTGTGGATCATCATCCTGATCATCATCCTGTTCTGCTGCTGCGGCAACAACAACTGGGGCGGCTGCGGCAACAACAACTGCGGCTGTGACAACAACTGTGGCTGCGACAACAACTGCGGCTGCTGCTGAACGGTACAGGGCAAGAGCGGGGCTTCGGCCCCGCTTTTCCCCTCCAGAGTCAGGACAGGCTCTCGTCCTCGGTGAGCAGCAGGTCTACCCGGCTGTCGTGGACCTCGGTGGGTACCTTGTCCCGGAGGACGGCCTTGCGGCACAGGCCCACCCGGAAGCCCTCAAAATGCTCCAGCCAGCGGTCGTAATAGCCGCCGCCAAAGCCTAGGCGATAGCCCTGGCGGTCATAGCAGACCGCGGGGACCAGGATGAGGTCGATGTCCTCCTTGGCGATCAGGGGGCAGTCGGTGCTGGGCTCCTGAATGCCGAAGGCCACTGACTTCATGGGGATGGCCGGGTCATACTGCCGGACCTCCATCTGGTGCTCGGGCAGCATCCGGGGCAGGCCGATCCGCTTGCCCTGGGCCACCAGGGTCTGGATCAGCCGGGCGGTCTCCGGTTCCTTGCCGGGGATTCCCCAGAAGGCGAAGATGGTCTTAGCCTCCCGCACCTGGGGCAGGGCCAGGAACCGGGCAAACAGGGCGTCGTCGCTGGCCCGCAGTTCCTCCGGGGTCAGGGCGGCCAGTTCCTTCCGCACCTGCTGGCGCAGTTGTTTTTTCTCCTCAGTCATAGTGAACGGCATAGCGCACCTCCTGGGCCTTGTCCGCTCCGGACAGGGCCTCTACTAATTTTAAACCGAAGTCAAAGGCGGAGCCGGCGGCCCGGCCGGTGATCAGCCGGACGTCCTCCGCCACGCCGGACTCCCGGCACACCCGGGCTCCGGTCATCTGGTCCTCCATCCCCGGGTAGCAGACCGCCTGCTTCCCCTCCAGCAGGCCCCAGCGGCCCAGCAGCGTGGGGGCGGCGCAGATGGCGGCCAGGGGAATGTCCCGCTCCGCACCGCGTCGGATCAGGTCGGCCACAGCCTGGCTCTCTCCCAGGTTCCGGACCCCAACCCCGCCGCCGGGCAGGACGAGCATCTCCGCCCGGTCCAGGTCCACCTGGTCCAGGGTCAGGTCCGCTTTCACCGTGATCTGGTGGCCGCCGGTCACGAACCCGCCCTCCAGGGACGTCAGCGCCGTTTCGATCCCCGCACGGCGCAGCAGATCGGCGGGCACAAGGGCCTCGGCCTCCTCAAAGCCGGGGGCCAGCAGGATATAGACCATTACAAATCTCCTTTCCCGGGCGGCTCACAGCAGCGGCGCCGCCAAAGACCAGATCTCCTCGTGAATGTCCCGGATCGGGCGCAGAGCGCCCTCCGCGTCCAGGCAAGAGATCTTCTTCCATCCCAGTACCTGGGCAGCCTGCAGGGCACACGCCCGGCAGTCCGCCAGGTATCCGGTATCCAGCTCGTGAATGTCGGCCTTGGTATGGGTGGCCGCCTCCCGGCCGCGGAGCAGCTCCACCGCCTTCTGGGTGGGCATGTCCAGATAGATGACCAGATCGGGCCGGGGCAGGCCCATCTTGTCGTGTTCAAAGTCGTCCAGCCACCGCAGGAAGGCGGGCCGGTCCTCGGGCGCGCACTTCACCGCCTGATGGACGGCGTTGGAGGTGGTGTACCGGTCGGTGAGAATCAGACCCCCCTCCTCATAGTACGCCCCCCACACCTTTTTCAGGGAGGCGTACCGGTCCACGGCATAGAAGGCGGAGGCGGCGTAGGGGTTCACATCGGAGGGCTTGTTCCCGAATTCGCCCCCCAGATACATCCGGATCAGGGCGGAAGAGGGCTCGTCATATTGGGGGAACACCAGCTTTTGGTACTCCTTTCCCATACCGTCCAGCCGCCGGCACAGCTCCCCAAACTGGGTGGACTTGCCTGAACCGTCGGTACCCTCAAAGACGATCAGCTTGCCGGCCATCAGTCTTTTCCTCCCTTATGGCCGCCCTTGGCCCGCTCCCCGGCGGCCTTTACCAGCACCAGAGGCAGCTTGGCCATACGACCGATACGCCGGGGCTCTTTTTTCAGCCGGTAGGCCCACTCCAGACCCAGCTTCTGCCAGCGCTCGGGAGCCCGCTCCACGTTGCCGGCGAACACGTCCAGACAGCCCCCCAGGCCGATGGCCAGCCGGGCGCCGGTGTGCCGGCCCCAGCGGGCCATCCACTTCTCCTGCTTCGGGGCCCCAAGGCAAACGAAGAGCAGGTCGGGCTGGGCGGCGGCCACCTCCAGGAGGACGGCCTCCTCGTCCTTGAAATAGCCGTCGTGGGTGCCGCACAGGACGATGCCGGGGTACTGCTCCAGAATACGGCGCCCCGCCTCCTGGGCCACGCCGGGCTTGGCCCCCAGCAGATAGAGCCGGCCCTTGCGTTCATTGAGGCAGGCCAGCATGTCCGTGGCAAACTCGATGCCGGGCACACGCTCCTTTAACGGTGTACCCAGAATCTTGGCGGAATAGACCACTCCGATGCCGTCGGGCAGGACCAGGTCCGCCCCGTTCAGCACTGCCCGGAATTCCGGGTCCCGCTCCGCCGCCAGAAGAAACTCCGGATTGGGGGTGACCACATAATGAAACCGATCCTCCGCCAGCAGCTCGGCCCCCCGCTGGGCGGCCTCCTGCCGGGTCAGATCATCAAATTGGATGCCTAAAATCTCAGTTTTCAAACTATTCCCTCCACGGGTTTTAGTATCGGGCCTGCCGGAAACCTGGCCCGCGATCATTGTATTTTACCATGTATGAGCCAAAAAGTCCATGAAATTTCCATGAAGGTTGGAAACGATCCGGATTTTCCTTGTCTTTTTTCCCTTCCTGACGTACACTGTCCTTCAGAACACAGAGAAAGGAGCGGGAGCGCGATGGTCAAAGAGCTGTGGCAGCTGCTGGGGCTGTACCTGCTGGCGGTCAACGCAGCCGCTTTTTGCCTCATGGGCACGGACAAGCGGCGGGCCAGGCGGGGGACCTGGCGGTTCTCCGAGAAGGCTTTGTTTCTCCCCGCCGTGCTGGGAGGCGCTCTGGGCGGACTGCTGGGGATGCGGGTCTTTCATCACAAGACCCGGCACTGGTATTTCCGCTTCGGCTTTCCCCTGCTGCTGGTCCTTCATCTGGCGCTGGGCGTCTGGCTCATCTGGAGATTGCATTAAAAAAGGAACGGAAGACGGCGTCTTCCGTTCCTTTTTTACAGCTCTTTTTCGTAGCAGTTCAGGACCTCGTGGATGAAGCCCTGGAAGAAAAATTCCGTGGCCCCGGCCAGCCGGTAGCCCAGCTTGGGGTACATGGTGTTGGCGGGAGTGTTACCCTCGTAGGTGTCCAGGCGCATGACCCGCCATCCCCGGCGGCGGCTCTCCTCCTCGCAGAAGGCCACCATCTCCCGGGCCTTGCCCCGCCCCGCCCAACGGGGACTGACGACCAGCGTGTGGATCACAGCTACTTGATCCCGGTCCGCCGGAAACCGCCAGGGGATATTGTCGTACTCCGGCAGTTGGGTTCCATTGAGGATAAAAGCCCCGTAAAGGTCCCCCTCCTCCTCGGCCACCCACAGTTCTCCGGCCTCCAGGGCCCGGCGGGCGTGGTCCACGGTGGGGTACTTGCCCCGCTGCCAATTGGTATAGGGGACGGGCAGGGCCTCCTCCCGGTCCAATATCTCCTCATACACCCTGCCCACGGCGGGCAGGTCCGCCTCCCGGGCCAGCCGGATCATCACGCCACACTCCTTTTCAATCTTGTTAAAAACGGTGGACCCAGCCGGACAGGAACCACACTGGTGCCAGCCAGGACACCATATAGACCAGCAGGTTCAGGGGGGACAGGGAGCCGTAGGCCGACACCGACACCAGGTAGGCGCACAGCAGCATCCCCAGGCCGGAGCCCACGCAGCACAGCACCGCCCCCAGCCGGGTGGCCCAGCGCAGCCGCTTGGCGGCGGTCACCGCCTCGGCAAAGGGGAACAGCCCTTCCCGGCACAGCAGAGCGGTGAGGACCTGACTGTGGGGCTGGTCCGGATCGGACAGCTCCCGCCGGCGCTCCACCGGAGGAAAGTCCATCTTGTCCGCCGCCAGCTTGAAGCGTTGGTGGAGCATGGCGGGGATCAGATTGAAGTCCCGGGTGGCCAGCACCGGCCCCACCTTCTCCCGCATCAGCTCCTCCAGAGAGGGGAATACGGTGTCAGGCAGGGAATAGCTCAGCGCAAAGATGCCGGCCAGCTCCCCGTTGATGGCACAGAACACGGCGTTTTTCACGTTCAGGCCCACGGGGAGGGAGACGTCCATCAGGTTCATGAAGGCGGCGGAGCCCACCAGAACACGGTCGCCCCGGATGTTGGCGGACAGTCCCCCGCCCTCATAGCAACACAGCCGATCGGCGTTCCGCATCAGGCCGCCCAAGGCCCGGAGCTGGTCGTGGAACAGCTTGGCCAGACCGCTGCCCGAGTCCCGGATCAATGTGGCGGTATAGGCCACCACCCGCTCCATGGGGAAGTTTCCCAGCACTTTATAGCCGTTCAGCTCCACATAACCAGGCGGAAACAGGTCGGTATCGGTGATGAGCACCCGGTCTCCCCGTTTGGAGCCGGCCACGCCGGGCCAGCCCGCCAGGGCGGCGCCGCTCTGGATCAGGCGGCGTGCCACTTTATGGAAGGCGCGGCCATAGGCCAGAGAGCCGCCGAAGGCCGCGGTCACAGAAAACAGAGCGGATAGGCCCCAGAGCAGGTCACCGGGGTGTCCGGCGGCCACGGTGGCCAGGAGGGCCAGCAGCAGGTCCCCCAGCAGCAGCAGGGGGCAGACCCGCCGGAAGATCCGCTGGGCTCCGTCGTCGGTCTGGATCTGGCTGCCAAAGCCCTCGGCGCTGCCCGACCATTTGGCGTAGGTGTCCCGGCCGTTCCATTTCCCCTCGTCCAGGGTGACCCGGTAGGGCTCCGCCGAGGCCGCCGCCGTCCGGCAGGACAGGCGCAGACCGCATTTTTTATGGTAGGTCCCGTGGAGGCTCACCCACAGCCCCGTCAGCGCCACCGCCGTATAGGGCAGGCGGCCCTGCTCGTTGGGGGTCAGGGCCAGCATCAGTCCGTCGGCCAGGGTAAACAAAACGGCCAGGGCGGTCAGGGTATCCATCCCCACCTTACCCCGGAAAGCCCGTTTCAGGCCGGTAAGCAGTTCGTCGGCCCCCAACAGGAGTCCCAGAGCCATCAGCCCCGCGGCCACGGCGTTCTGGACGCGCATATCGTCCAGGGGGGGCAGCCACACCAGCCCTACCGCGGGCACCAGCAGCTGGACCAGGGCAACTGCCGACAGAAGGAACAGAAAAATAACCCGGAGGCGCATCCCCTTCAAGCCCTGGCCGTAGGACCGGGCCAGCTCCTTGGGTGACAGGTCGGGCGGAGGCGGCTCCGGCGCCCGGGGCCGGCGGCGTCGGCGGATGTCCTCCTCCGGCTCCTCCTCCCGGTCGGTGCCGGGGATCAGCCGCTCCAGACGGCGGACCTGCTCAGGGTCGGTGCGCTCGTCCTCCTCAAACATCCGGTCGGCGTAGTCGTCCGCCTTCCGGCCCACATCCTTGAGGAAGGCGGTCAGAACGCTCTCCTCCTCGGGGAACTCAATGACCCGGTCCTCGCCCGGCTCATCCTCCTCCGGCTCCTCCGCCTCGGGCTCTTCCCCGCGGGGAGACTGCTCGTAAGGCTCCTCCTCCGGGGCGGCCTCCTCCTGCTCTTCGGAGGCGGGCTCCTGTCCCATTCCGGGGAAGTGTACCACCTTATCCCTCCGGTCCCGGGTGCGGGGCGGCTCGGGCCAGGGCAGGTCCGGCGAGAGTTCCGGTTCCCCGCGGGTCAGGGGTGTCACCGGGACCGCCCCCCGGCCCGTGCTTTTTCTGGAGCCGTACTCCGCCAAAATGTCGTCCAGAGAAAACTCGTCTCCTGAGACGTCTCCGATGAGCGACTTGACCTCCTTCAGGTCGTCGTTATTCAGTTGTTTGTCTTTACGGTCGCTCATGCGCGGTATCCTCAGTGTATAATTGATAAAGTAAGATACGAAATGTAAATTTTAGTTTATCGTTTCATGTAGGGTGAGGGCTTGGTAGGGCGGGGGCTTATCCCTCCCCCTTTTGG
>NZ_JADYTU010000042.1 GCF_021531375.1 Pseudoflavonifractor phocaeensis | reverse complement strand
GGCCGCCCCCTACGAAGCCATATTGTAAACCGTGCGTAGGGGGCGGCGTCCCCGACGCCCCATAATACATCCAGAAACTAAAATTTTTAAAAGTAAAGGAGGAACACCATGGAAGAAATTTTGACGGTAACAGATCTGACCCGAGTATACGGCAAGGGAACGGCGGCCACCCGGGCCCTGGGCGGGGTGTCTTTGTCTCTGGAGGCGGGGGAGTTTGTAGGGGTGATGGGCCCCTCGGGGTCCGGGAAAACCACGCTCCTGAACTGTGTGTCCACCATCGACCGGCCCACCTCCGGCTCCATCGTCATCGACGGGAAGGAACTGACCGGGCTGACGGGGCGGGAGCTGTCCCGGTTCCGGCGGGAGCGGCTGGGCTTCATCTTTCAGGACTGCAATCTGCTGGACACCCTTACCGCTTTTGAAAACATCGCCTTGTCCCTTTCCATCGTCAGAGCCCCGGCGGGGGAGATCGAGGGAAGGGTAAAGGAGATGGCCAACCTGCTGGGGATCTCCGACTGTCTGGACAAATACCCTTACCAGATGTCCGGCGGCCAGCAGCAGCGGTGTGCCGCCGCCCGGGCCATGGTCACCCGCCCGGCCCTGGTGCTGGCCGACGAGCCCACTGGCGCCCTGGACTCCAGATCCTCCAAGCTGCTTCTGGACCGGCTGGAGGAACTGAACCGGGAGATGGGCGCTACCATCCTGATGGTCACCCACGACGCCTTCACCGCCAGCTGCTGCCGCCGGGTGGTATTCCTCCGGGACGGCCGGATCTTTCTGGAACTGCGCCGGGAAGGGGAGGACCGCCGGGCCTTCTTTCGGAAGATCATCCGGGTGGTGTCCGAAATGGGAGGAGAGATGGCCGATGTTCTTTAAGCTGGCCCTTCGCAATGTCCGCCGCTCCTTCCGGGACTACGGGGTGTACCTGCTCACCCTCACCTTCGGCGTGTGCCTGTTTTATACCTTCAACGCCATCGAGGGCCAGGGGGCCATGGTTTATCTGAGCCGGAACGACAACCCTATGGTGTCGTCCATCCTCATGCTCATCGACATCTTCTCTGTCTTCGTAGCGGTGGTGCTGGCCTGCCTCATCCTGTACGCCGACCGCTTCCTGCTGCGGCGGCGGAAGCGGGAGCTGGGCACCTACCTGCTCCTGGGCCTCACCCAGGGCCAGGTGTCCCGGCTGCTCTTTCTGGAGACGGGGGTGGTGGGTCTGCTGTCCCTGGCCGCCGGCCTGGCGCTGGGGGTGCCGGCCTCCTGGGGCATGTCCGCCCTCACCCTGTCCATGTTTGAGGTGGATGTGTCCGGCCTGCTGGGGCTGTCCTTCTCCTGGAGGGCGGCGGGCAAGACCGTGTTGTATTTCGGCCTGATCTTCCTGCTGGTCATGGGTTTCAGCGGCCTGGAGGTGTCCAGAGCCAGACTCATCGACCTGCTCCAGGGGGAGCGGAAGAATGAGGTGCTGAAGCAGCGGCCCCTGGGCTGGGCGGTGGTCCAGCTGGCGCTGGGCGCTGTCTGTCTGGCGGCGGCCTACGCCATCCTGCTGTTTTTCGGCATGGCCATCGCCGTGGCGGTGCTGCCTATCTGTATTCCCATGCTGACCCTGGGCACTCTGGGGACCCTGCTGATCTTCAAGTCGCTGTCCGGCTTCGTGCTGAAATTCGCCCGGGAGCGGCCCGGCTTTTACTATAAAAATCTGAATCTGTTTACCCTGCGCCAGTGGATCAGCAAGGTCCACACCACATACCTGTCTCAGACGGTGATCTGCATCCTGCTGCTGCTGGCCATCGGCATCACCGCCAGCTCCGTGGGGCTGAATTCCACTCTGGAGCAGATGACCGGCCAACAGGCCCCCTTCGACCTCACCGTCCAGAACCAGTCCGCCGACTGGACAGGCCCCGAGGATTTTGAAGGGGTGCTGGCGGAGGGGGGCTTCGACCTGAAGCGGCTGGACTGGACCGCCGACGTACCGTTCTACTACAACGACCCGGCGGTCACCGGCACCGCCGAGGCCAGCGCCGCCCTTCGCCTGTCCGACTACGACGCCCTGCTGGCCCGCCAGGGTCGGCCCGGCTACACCGGGGTCCTGCCCTTTCTCCAGGCGGACCGGAACGAGGGCTTGGTCACCGGCAACCTTGGGCTGACCTATGTGGTGATCCCCGATGAGATGGCGGAGGGGCTGGAGCTCCGCCGCCAGGTCTGGTGCGCCGACTACGTCGGGGACAAGGAGAAGACGGAGTCGGACCTGCTCGCCCTGCTCCGGCCCCTGAGCCAGAAGATCTCCCTGCGGGTGGAAAGCCGACTGACGATCTATCAGGACGTGATGGGCAGCAAGATCCTAGCGTTGTATTTAGGACTGTATCTGGGCTTTACCTTCCTGCTGGCCGCGGCGGCGGTGCTGGCTCTCCAGCAGCTGAGTCAGGCCGCCGACAATACCCGCCGGTATGCCGTCCTCCGCCGGCTGGGGGCGGAGGAGAAGCTGGTGGCCCGGTCGGCCGCCCACCAGGTGGCCCTGGCCTTCCTGCTGCCCCTGGGGCTGGCCCTGATCCACGCGGCGGTGGGCATGAAGGCGGCCAACGACCTCATCGCCATGGTGGGCCGGGTGGACAGCGTGGGCAGCAGCCTGGCCGCCGCCCTGGTCCTGCTGCTGGTCTACGGCGGCTACTTCCTGGCTACGGCTGCGGCCTGCCGGAGGATGGCCCGGAACGCCTGACAGGGGGAGGGGAACGCGCTCCTTCCTTGCGCTTGGCAAATGATACCAAATGACGGCCCATCCCAGTCTGACGGGGTGGGCCGTTTTGACCGCAAGAGGGGAGACGATTCGCCACTCTTGTAAGAAAGACGGAGAAAAAGCGGCGCAAGATTGTAGAAAACTTCTCTATGCAGATGGGCGGGGGATGATTATAATTATCCGAGATTCAACCAGAACTTGATCTGCGTTCCCGGAAAGGGGGATTCTTATGACCAAAGATCTGACGGTGGGCAGCCCCATGCGGCTGATCTTCGGCTTTACCATGCCCACGCTGTTTGGGATGCTGTTCCAGCAGCTCTACAATCTGGTGGACACCATGATCGTGGGCAAGCTGCTGGGCGCCGGGGCGCTGGCGGCGGTAGGCTCTACCGGCTCCATCAACTTTTTTGTCATCGGCTTCTGCATGGGCGTGTGCAATGGCTTCGCCATCCCGGTGGCCCAGCGGATGGGGGCCCGGGAGCCCTCGAAAATGCGGCGCTATGTGGCCAACGCCGCCTATCTGGCCGCGGCCCTGGCTCTGGTGCTGACGGTGGCCACCGGCCTGCTCTGCCGGACGATCCTGACGGTCATGCGTACCCCGTTGGATATTTTTGATAACGCCTACGCCTACATCTTTATCATCTTCATGGGCATCCCGGCCATTATTCTCTATAACCTGTTGGCGGGGATCATCCGGTCCCTGGGGGACAGCAAGACGCCGGTGTACTTCCTGGCCCTGTCCTCCTTCCTGAACATCGTTCTGGACTTTACCCTGATCCTCTGGTTCCGGGCCGGGGTAGCCGGAGCGGCCATCGCCACGGTGGTGTCCCAGGGCATCTCGGGCGTGGCCTGCCTGTTTTACATGAGAAAGAAATATCCCATCCTCCGCATGACCCGGGAGGAGCGGCGGCTGGACGGACACTCCTGCAAGGTGCTGTGTGCCATGGGCATCCCCATGGGCCTGCAATACTCCATCACCGCCATCGGCTCCATCGTCCTCCAGTCGGCGGTGAACGCCCTGGGCAGTACCTATGTGGCGGCGGTGGCGGCGGGCGTCAAGCTGTTCCAGCTGCTGGCCTGCCCCTATGATGCCATGGGAGCCGCCATGGCCACCTACTGCGGCCAGAACGTGGGGGCCTGCAAGCTGGACCGCCTGGGCCAGGGAGTCCGGTCCTGCGCCCTTATGGGCCTGATCTATGCCATCGCGGGCTTTGCCGCCATGGCGGCCTTCGCCCCCCAGTGCGCCATGCTGTTCCTGAACCCCCGGGAGCCCAATCTGGCCCTGCTGGTGGAGCTGACCAGCCGGTATATTATCATCAGCTGCGCCTTTTTCTTCCCCCTGGCCCTGGTGAACATTGTGCGGTTCTCCATCCAGGGGATGGGATTCAGCACCTTCGCCATTCTGGCCGGGGTCATGGAGATGGCGGCCCGGGTGGTGGTGGGACAGTTCTTCGTCCCCGCCTTTGGATATACCGCCGCCTGCTTCGCCTCGCCCGCCGCCTGGGTGTGTGCCGACCTGTTTTTGGTCCCGGCCTGCGCTGCCTGCATCAAGCGGCTGCGGAAGCTGTATCCCTCCCGGCCCGACGAACCCCAGGCCGTCCCCGTCCCCGCCAGCGTGGGCGCGGGACAATGATAGGAGCAAGACAAAGCGCCAGCCCGCCGGGCTGGCGCTTTGTTTTATGCCCGGTCGGGCGGAGCCCAGCGGGGACAGCGCTCGTCCGCCCGGCGGTCCTTGACCATGGGATGGACACAGTGGCCCAGATGGGTGGGGAAATAGCAGTCGCTGGACTTGATATAGTGCAGCCGGAAATGCTTACATCCGCCACAGACTTCCTCCCTTTGATAACGCCGACGGGACATTGTCATCACCTCTGGCATAAATAATATCGGTAATACCTATATTTGTCAATATCGGTTTTGCCGATATTGTATGCTGACTATGAAAGATGAGGTGGTTGGATGAAATTCCAGCGTATTCGGGATTTGAGAGAGGACCATGATAAAAAGCAAATTGAATTGGCCAATTATTTGGAGATTAAGCAGAGTACGTATTCTGACTATGAGAGTGGAAAAATCAACATTCCCATTGACATGCTCATAAAGATCGCGGATTTTTATGGTGTTACTTTAGACTATCTGGTAGGTCGGAGCGACGAGATGTGACGGCGCGGCGGACCACTGCGGCCTGAGGGCGTTTTGCAGGAATATGGCTTGCCCCCGCCGGAGGTCATGCGTAAAACGGACGGCGGGGGCAAGCCCCCGCCCTACTTTTTATTGGCCCACGGGCGGCTTTGATTAGGGAAAAAACGCAAAAATCCCCGGACCTCCCATGGAGAAGGTCCGGGGATTTTGATACCGCAAATCAGTCGGTGACGTAGGGCAGCAGGGCGATCTGACGAGCGCGCTTGATGGCCTCGGTCAGCTGGCGCTGATGCATGGCGCAGGTGCCGGTGGTGCGGCGGGGCAGGATCTTGGCCCGCTCGGAAGTGAACCGGCGCAGCTTGGCGGCGTCCTTGTAATCGATGCACTCCACCTTGTCCACGCAGAAGGCGCAGACCTTGCGGCGCTTGCGGCCGCGGGGAGCTCTGTTATCACGTTCCATAGCCATGGATTTTACCTCCTTTTACGACCTTATCTGGTCAAAGTTAGAACGGCAGCTCGCCGTCATCATCAGAAAGCTCGGCAAACTGGTCCCCGTCCGCGGGAGGGGCCCCATAGCCGGAGGGTGCGGCGGGAGCGGAGTAGCCGCCGGCGGAATAACCGCCGTGGCTGTAACCGGCAGAGTAGCCTCCGCCGTCGCCGTCCCGCTTGGAATCGCCGAAGTAGACCTGGTCGGCTACCACCTCGGCGCTGCGGCGCTTGTTGCCCTCCTTATCCGTCCAATCACGGATCTGGAGGCGCCCCTCCACCACGGCCATGCGGCCCTTGGTGAAGTAGCGGCTGACAAACTCGCCGGTCTGGCGCCAGGCCACCACGTCGATGAAGTCGGTGGCCCGCTCGCCGGTGGACTTGTCCTTGAAATCCCGGTCAACGGCCAGGGAGAAGGAAGCCACTGGAGTACCCGTCTGGGTGCGCCGGAGTTCGGGGTCACGGGTCAGACGACCCATGATGAAGATTTTGTTGAGCATGCCTGCTCCCCCTTACTGGTCCTTGCAGACGATCATGGAGCGCATTACACCGTCGGTAATACGGAAGATACGATCCAGCTCAGCGGGGATAGCGGCGGCGGCAGTGAAGGTCATCAGCACATAGTAGCCCTCCATCAGATCGTTGATGGGATAGGCCAGACGACGCTTGCCCCACTCGTCGATCTCGGAGACAGTACCGTTGGCCTCGACCACGGCCTTGAACTTCGCCACCAGAGCGGCGATCTGCTCCTCGCTCAGAGCGGGATCCAGAATGTAAACCGCCTCGTAGTTCGCATTGATCTTTGCCATATTTCTTGCACCTCCTTATGGACGTATGGCCCCCGGTCATCTTTGCCGGGAGCAAGGATGTCACTGCCTCCTCACGGAGACAGGCTTAATTATTATACCGGAAACGGGAGAAATGTCAAGGAAAATTCCAAATTTTCTCGAAAAAATCCCGCCCGGACCGGCCGGACGGGATTTTTGGAGCGAATTTGATTTACTGCGGCAGAGTCAGGTCCCCCTCTCTGATCCAACCGATCTTCCGCAGCACCTCGCAGAAGGCCCAGCTGAGAACGGCGGGGAGGACGAAGCAGATGAGGACCAGCCCCAGCCAGTCGAAAGCGGTGGGGGTAATCGCCGCGGCGTTCACCATTTCCACGGCCTTTTCGCTGGGATTGAGCCAGCCCGTCCACACGCCGATCTGCCCCACAAAGCCGCAGGTGCCCATGCCGGAGGACACCGGCTCGCCGTTCATCTGCAGCTTGAACAGGCAGGTGGCGATGGGGCCGGTGATGGCGGAAGCCAGGATGGGGGGGATCCAGACCCGGGGATTTTTCACGATGTTGGGCATCTGGAGCATGGAGGTGCCGATGCCCTGGGACACCAGACCGCCCCAGCGGTTCTCCTTGAAGGACATAACGGCGAAGCCCACCATCTGGGCGCAGCAGCCCGCCACGGCGGCGCCGCCTGCCAGTCCCACCAGCCCGAAAGAGGCGCAGATGGCGGCCGAGGAGATGGGCAGGGTCAGGGCGATGCCCATCAGGACGGAGACGGCAATGCCCATCCAGAAGGGCTGGAACTCGGTGGTCAGTACGATCAGCTGCCCGAAAGCCTTGGCCGCCGCCCCGATGGGAGGTGCGATGAGGGTGGACAGCCCCACGCCCACCAGGACGGTGACGGCGGGAGTGACCAGAATGTCCACCTTGGTCTCTTTGGAAACGGCCTTGCCGAATTCAGCGGCAATAATGGCGATGAACAGCACGGCCAGAGGGCCGCCGGCGCCGCCCAGCTTGTTGGCGGCCCAGCCCACTCCGGTCAGGGAGAAAAGGACCATGGGGTCGGCCTTCAGGGCGTAGCCGATAGCCACCGCCATGGCCGGACCCGCCATGTCAAAGGCGAACTGGCCCACGTCTACGAAAAACTGCATCCCCAGCTGCTGGCCCAGGGTCTTGATGATGGTGCCGATGAGCAGGGAGCAGAACAGGCCCTGGGCCATGGCCCCCAGAGCGTCGATGCCGTACCGCTTGGCGGAGATGACGATATTTTTCCGTTTCAGGAATTCTTTCATAAGGACGCACCCTCTTGTGGTAGAATGAGGTTTACAGGTGTCAAGACACATGTAAACCTCATTCTAATCAAAAGTATGGATTTGTCAAGTGTTTTTTCCGGGGCGGTCAGTCCTCGCCTTTATAGGGGTCCAGAATGATACAGACCACACCGCACAGGATACCGCCCACGGCAAAGACCCACCAGGCGCTGCCCCAGAGATTCAGGGCCAGCCCAAGGCCCACATAGATGGCGGTGGCCAGGGTCATCAGAGCGCCGCAGACGGCGCCGATGAGATTTTTCCGGGCCCGGGCCTCCGGGGTGGGGTTGTTGTCCCGGTTATACTTCCAGATCTTGTACTTATCGTCGGTCATCCCGCCGTAGACCAGGGACATGACCGACCCCGCCACGATGAGCAGAAACAGTCCGGCGGCCACGGATTCATAGGGCTCCTGCTCAGGGAAAAAGTTGAAGAATAACAGCAGCAGCACCACGCCGAACAGAATGCCGCCCACGCCTCCGGCGATGTACCAGATAAATTTTTGCCCAAAGGCGTCCTTTTCCTCCTGAGAGTAGAAGTCGGAAACGGTGGGGTTCTTTTTGCAGAATCGGTCGTACTGCATCCCGCTGGCCACAATGGTCACAACGGACACAGTGATGACCAGCAGCAGAAAGGCTACAATCAGCATCTCGGGCAGACCCAATACATTAAAAATCGGCATTCCCCCCACGGCGGCGATGATGGCGCCGATGGCGAGGGTCATCCGCCGGATGAAGCGGGTCATAAAGTCGTCGTACCGGGCGGTGTCGGATACCTGGCTGGCCTCTACGCTGCCGCGGAGCAGGGTGTCCAGGTCCACGCTGTACAGATCGCAGATACGCAGCAGGGTGTCCATCTCGGGGAAGCTGGCTCCGCTCTCCCATTTGCTCACCGACTGGCGGGATACGTCCAGCTGCTCGGCTAGCTGCTCCTGGGTGATGGAATTTCTGGTGCGAAGGAACTGAAGGTTTTCAGAAAATGACATGGGGAAGTACCTCCTCTGTTTTGGATCAGGATGGTACGAGCATACCGGAAAAAGGAGCGCAAAACCAGCGATTTGCTGTTGCGTTTCACGATTTTGCTGTCAACTTTGAGTTGCGCGGGGGATTTTTCACGGGAAAGGAGGCAAAAAACTGGCTTGGTCCCTGTTATCCCTCCAGCAGCACGCCCAACTCCTTCAGGGCCCCCCGGACCCGCTGGAAGGCCCCCTCGTCGGGGCAGGACACGGTGTGGAGGTGGATGCCCTCGGTGAGCAGGGACAGGGGGGCGGCGGACTGTTTGCGGCAGCGTTCCACGAACTGAGCCACGTCGTAACGGCTGGAGAGCGCCAGCGGGCCGGTGAGCTGGCCGTAAATGGGGTGCTCCACGATCACGTCCACCACGGTGCAGCCCTGGTCCACGATGGCGTTGAGCTCCGCCTCCATTTGCTCCCCGTTGTGGCGGCAGGCCAGGGTACGGACCAGTCCGG
Organism: Pseudoflavonifractor phocaeensis; assembly: GCF_021531375.1. GTDB lineage: Bacteria > Bacillota > Clostridia > Oscillospirales > Oscillospiraceae > Lawsonibacter > Lawsonibacter phocaeensis_B. The sequence continues at coordinate 5,684 of NZ_JADYTU010000042.1, read as the reverse complement.
CGGGCTGTTCAGGCAACACATAGCCCCGGGGAGTGGCGGCGATGTCCATGCCTCCCGCCCGCAGCAGGGCCACGTCCCCCACGATGATCTGCCGGCTGACGGAAAATTCCCGGGCCAGAGCGGCGGCGCTCACCGGGTCCCGGGCCTCCTCCAGCCGACGGGCCACGGCTTGTCTTCTCTCCTGGGCGTCCATGAAATAGCCCTCCTTTCTGTCAAGGTCAGTGTCTTGACGGTAGTATATCACGGGAAACGGGAAACCGCAACGGCGGAACAGGGGCTTTTTTTCGGGAACTTTGCGGGAAACCTTGACTTTTATCCCATTCATTCATACAATAAAGGATACGAGTTTACAAAGAAGCGTCTGAGCCGTCGTGAGCAGCGAACAGGCGAGGCGTGACCGATCCATTTTAAAGATAAAGGACTGAAACGATATGGCTCAGAACCCCAACAAAAAGCAGGTGGAGCAGATCACCGACATGGAGGCGGACTTCACCCAGTGGTACACCGACGTGTGCAAAAAGGCGGAGCTCATCGACTACTCCTCCATCAAGGGTATGTTCATCTACCGTCCCTATGGCTATGCCATCTGGGAGAACATCCAGAAGGAGCTGGACAAGAAGTTCAAGGAGACCGGCCATGAGAACGTGGCCATGCCCATGCTGATCCCCGAGTCCCTGCTCCAGAAGGAGAAGGACCATGTGGAGGGCTTCGCCCCCGAGTGCGCCTGGGTCACCTACGGCGGCGGCGAGAAGCTGGAGGAGCGCTACTGCATCCGGCCCACCTCCGAGACTTTGTTCTGCGAACACTTCAAGAATATCATCCACTCCCACCGGGACCTGCCCAAGAAGTACAACCAGTGGTGCTCCGTCCTGCGCTGGGAGAAGACCAGCCGTCCCTTCCTGCGCCACCGTGAGTTCCTGTGGCAGGAGGGCCACACCATGCACGCCACCGAGGAGGAAGCCCGGGAAGAGACCCAGCAGATGCTGAACATCTACGCCGACTTCATGGAAAACGTGCTGGCCATGCCCGTGGTCAAGGGCCGCAAGACCGACAAGGAGAAGTTCAACGGCGCCGAGGAGACCTATACCGTGGAGTGCATGATGCACGACCGCAAGGCCCTCCAGGCCGGCACCAGCCACTACTTCGGCGACGGCTTCGCCAAGGCCTTTGACATCACCTTCACCGGCAAGGACAACCAGCTCCACAACCCCCACCAGACCAGCTGGGGCGTGTCCACCCGCATGATCGGCGGCATCATCATGACCCACGGCGACAACAACGGTCTGGTGCTGCCTCCCCGCATCGCCCCCATCCAGGCCATGGTCATCCCCGTGGCCCAGCACAAGCCCGGCGTGATCGAGGCCGCTACCGCCCTGCTGGAGCGGCTCCAGGCCGCCGGCATCCGGGCCAAGATGGACGACTCCGACCAGTCCATGGGCTGGAAGGCCGCCCAGTACGAGATGAAGGGCGTGCCCCTCCGCGTGGAGATCGGCCCCAAGGATATGGAGAAGAATCAGTGCTGCGTCTGCCGCCGGGATAACGGCGAGAAGGTCTTTGTGCCGCTGGCTGAGCTGGAGGATACGGTTCAGAAGCTGCTGGACCAGGTCCACGAGGGCCTGTACCAGCGGGCCAAGAAGAATCTGGAGGACCACACCAAGGTTTGCATGACGCTGGAAGAGGTCAAGGAGTTTATGGAGACCGAGGGCGGCTTTGCCAAGACCATGTGGTGCGGCGATCTGGAGTGCGAGCTGAAGATGAAGGAGGAGGCCGGCGTCTCCTCCCGGTGCATGCCCCTGGTCCAGGAGAAGGTGGGCGACACCTGCGTGTGCTGCGGCAAGAGCGCCAAGCACATGATCTACTGGGGCGTGGCATACTAAGAATCCCGCAGCCGCCGCAGCGTGGCAGGGAAGCCCGGAAGCGGGCAATGTCCGCGGCGCAAACTCAACAAGACACTCAAATGGGGGCCGGCTCTGCCGGTCCCTCCCTTTGTACCGGCATTCTGCATGACGCTCTTGGCGGAGCGCTGCCATGTGTGCCATGACCTTTGTACCATCAATAAGACCGGCCGGCGGACAGAGAGGGCTGTCCAAGGCTGGGACCTGAGGAAAGGAACGATATGAATATCGCCATTGCCACCGACACCACCAGCGGGATCTCCCGGGAGGAAGCCCAGCAGCTGGGAGTTTTCGTGCTGCCTATGCCGGTGACCATTGACGGCCGGGAGTATTTGGAGAGCGTTGATCTGGGCCGTGACTTTTTCTTCCGCAAGCAGGTGGAGGGGGCCGACATCACCACCTCCCAGCCCTCTCCCGGCGCGCTGACCGAACTCTGGGACAAGCTGCTGGAGGACCACGAGGGGGTCCTGTACCTGCCCATGACCAGCGGCTTGAGCAGCTCCTATGCCACCGCCGCCGCTCTGGCGGCAGACTATGACGGCCGGGTGGCCGTGGCAGACACCAGACGTATCTCCGTCCCCCTGCGGCAGATGGTTCAGGATGCCCTGACTTTGGCACGCCGGGGGCTGCCCCTGTCTCAGCTCCGGCAGCGGCTGGAGGAGCAGGCTCTGTGCGCCAGCATCTATATCACCCCGGTCACCCTGGAGTATTTGAAGAAGGGCGGCCGGATCACGCCCGCCGCAGCCGCCATCGGCACCGTGCTCAACGTCAAGCCGGTGCTTCAGATCCAGGGCGGAGGCGTGGACGCCTTTGCCAAGGTCCGGGGCATGAAGCAGGCGGTGGAGAAGATGTTCTCCGCCCTGGACCAGGACCTGTCCACCCGGTTTGCCGGGAAAGCGGTGCGGGTCTTTGCGGCCTACTCCGGCGAGGCGTCGGTGGGGGAGAACTGGAAGGCCCAGATGGAGGAGCACTACGGGGAGAAGTTCGTCCGGATCGACCCCCTGGCGCTGAACATCTGCTGCCACACCGGCCCCGGGGCCATTGCCCTGGGCTGCGCGGAGTATGAAGCGTAACGGATCGCTGTATCAAAACTGCGGGCCAGTCCCAACGGACCGGCCCGCAGTTTGTATGTCTTCCATATGACGCGTGTGCCGTTGCGCCGACCGCCGTTCCCGGTCCCGGGTGGGACAGGTCAGGGGTCGTCCATGCTGGCAAGGTAGGCGCTGGCGCCATAGCGCAGGCAGCGCTCGAGCCGGCGCTCTCCCCGCTTGATGGTCCGGGAGATGGTGGACTTGTCCACCCCCAGCCGCTCGCCGATCTCCCGCATGTTCAGCCCCTCGGCGTAGTAGAGCAGCAGGGCCTGACGCTGCTTTGGCGTCACGTCCTCCCGGAGCGCCCGGATCAGATTGCGCTTCAGACGGCTGAGCTCATCGGTGTTGTCTGCCGCCATCTGCCGGGTGTATACCGCCATGTCGGCGGCGTAGCTCTCGCCCCGCTTATATCGTGTATTTGGCATTGCGCCGATACCTCCTGTCGTAATAGCGTTCGGTAAGTACGGCCAGCTCCCGGGCCTCCCGCAGCATGATGGAGAGCAACCGGATCCGGTCCCGGAGCTGGAAACAGACCTCCGGGTCCTCGGTCTGCTCCATTTGGCCCTGAAGCTGGTGGATCCGCAGCTCCAGAGCCTGGGCGTGGGCGCGGTATTCCACAGAAAGTTCCTGTAAGGTCATAGCAATTGTTCGTCCTCCTCTTTTTCAAGCCGGGACAGACAGCCGGCGCAGACGACCCGCCCGCGCCACAGTCCGGTCTGATCCCAGTGGTATTGCTCTCCCCCGCACAGCGGACACAGGCAGACAGGCCTTTCCGCCTGCCGGTCCCTCAGTGGCGGCATCAGTTTCCCCGTGGTTTCCCTCTCCTTCCGGCCCCGACGAAAAATGGGAAAGATTTTTGAAAATGTACTTGACAATTCCCCTTTCGTTTAGTATAATACCCCTTGCTGTTGGACAGAAACACTGATGTGCTGGTGTAGCTCAGCCGGTAGAGCAGCTGATTTGTAATCAGCAGGTCGGGGGTTCGAATCCGTCCACCAGCTCCACAAGTTCATATTTGGAGGAGTTCCCGAGTGGCCAAAGGGGGCAGACTGTAAATCTGTTGCGTTTCGCTTCGGTGGTTCGAATCCACCCTCCTCCACCACGTCGTCGCGGACTTCATATCGTTCGCGACGACTTTTTATTTTAAAAAGTCATCGCTCATTCATTCCGTCGCTCCTCCTTTCCAAATCGAACCCGCTGCGCTGGGCTTCGATTTGGTTTTGGGTACAGACCTGAAACCGGAGACATCTATACTGCTGCGATGTTACAGAAAAACGGTGACCCCGCCAGGGGTTGCCGTTTTTCCTATCTGAGGTGGATGAGACGGCGGCTCTTGGCAACGTGCCAGTGGCGCGTTGCAACCGGCGGGCTTTTCCGCAGAAAAGCGAATCCACCCTCCTCCACCAAGTCGTCGCAAGCTGTGTGCAGCTTGCGACAACTTTTCATTGTTTAAAAACCGTCAATGCGTTCATGCCACTGTGTCTCTGTTCTGGATCGTACCCGCTGCGCAGAGTCCCGTTCCGGCGTCCACCCTTTGTGCAGCGTTTAGGATGAAGCGGGAACGTTTTGCCCACATCTGTCGTGGGAACATATGTGGGTGGACAGGGACAAATATTGTGTGTCCGCCATTTCTGCGCATGGTGATCCCACGGGGAGCTGTCCGTGGGACCCTTTCCGCACGGTCCGTTTCCAGGCTGCTGCGTTGGGATGCCCCCACGCCAAAGCCGACGGCTTTTCGCGAAGGGTGGAGGATTTTTTGGGGAAACTGCGTTCTGATTGGGGGGAGGGAAGGAAAGGTAAACGCAGACATAGAACTAATGTTCTATGTCTGCGTTTAGCATACTCCTTTTTCGGGGTTCTGTCAACCTGCTGTGGACAAGGTTTTATAGATCGCAGACCGGAAAAAGGGACTTTTGGGAATAAAGAAAAAGAAAAGAAATCCCCCGCAGGAAGCTCCTGCGGGGGATTGTTGTTATGAAAATCAGAAGTACTTCTTGATGCCCTCGGTGGCCAGAGACTCGTCGTCGCTGATGGTGATGGTGAACTTGATGTTGTGCTGCTCACCGAAGTTGTTCAGCCAATCCAGGAACTTCTCGGTCTCGTTGTTGCACTCGCCGCCGACGATCTTGGTCAGGCTGTCGATGAAAATGTGGGTAATGTCATAGTTGCCGGCATACAGGCCGCTGACAAAGCCCTTCAGGGCGGTGTAATCGGCAATATCATACTGGCTGGCTTCCACCAGGCGGATCTGATAATGAATATCGAAGGTCAGCTTGTTGCCCTTCTCAATGCAAACCACATTGCCGTGCTCGGTCTGGACGGCGCTGTTGATCATATCGATCATCTGCTTGGTCTTACCGGAGCCCTTCTTGCCCATGATAACTCGAATCATGTGTATCACTCCTTAACGATTTGACGTAGGGAAGTGGTTCCCTTTGCTTATTATCACTTTACCATATCGGGGGTGCTTTTTCAACTGCATTATTGTGAATTTTTTGTGGAGGGGAAAATAGGGGGATTTTGGAGTCAAGAGTCCCTGAGCAAGCGTGAAACGCAAGCTTAGGGACTCTTGGAACCGCGGACCGAACCTCCGATTACAGGTTGGCTTCCAGCTGGCGCTGCAGCTCCTCGTAGCCGGGCTTGCCAAGAAGAGCGAACATGTTGCTCTTGTAGGCCTCCACACCGGGCTGGTTGAAGG
>NZ_JADYTU010000041.1 GCF_021531375.1 Pseudoflavonifractor phocaeensis | reverse complement strand
GCTGAAGAAGGCCACCCCCGTGGCTTCCGCCCTGCCCGCCTCCCCCGGCGCCGCCTGCGGCAAGATCGTCTTTACCGCCGAGGACGCCAAGGAGTGGGCCGAGCGCGGTGAGAAGGTGGTCCTGGTCCGTCTGGAGACCAGCCCCGAGGACATCGAGGGCATGGTCGCCTCCCAGGGCATCCTGACCGTCCGCGGCGGCATGACCTCTCACGCCGCCGTCGTGGCCCGCGGCATGGGCACCTGCTGTGTCTCCGGCTGCGGCGCCATCAAGATGGACGAGGAGAACAAGAAGTTCGAGCTGGCCGGCAAGACCTATGTCGAGGGCGACTGGATCTCCCTGGACGGCTCCACCGGCAACATCTACGGCGAGGCCATTCCCACCGTGGACGCCTCCATCTCCGGCGAGTTCGGCCGCATCATGGCCTGGGCCGACAAGTACCGTCAGCTGAAGGTCCGCACCAACGCCGATAACCCCCGCGACACCGCTCAGGCCGTCAAGTTCGGCGCCGAGGGCATCGGCCTGTGCCGCACCGAGCACATGTTCTTCGAGGCCGACCGTATCCCCGCTATTCGCCGCATGATCTGCTCCGACACCGTGGAGCAGCGTGAGGCCGCTCTGTCCGTCCTGGAGCCCATGCAGCAGGGCGACTTCGAGGCCATGTACGAGGCCCTGGAGGGCCGTCCCATGACCGTCCGTTTCCTGGATCCCCCCCTGCACGAGTTCGTTCCCACCGAGGAGGCCGACATCGCTCAGCTGGCCCAGGACATGGGCAAGTCCGTGGACGACATCAAGGCCATCATTGCCTCCCTGCACGAGTTCAACCCCATGATGGGTCACCGCGGCTGCCGTCTGGCCGTCACCTATCCTGAGATCGCCGCCATGCAGACCCGCGCCGTCATCAAGGCCGCGCTGAACGTCCAGGCCAAGCACCCCGACTGGAACATGGTCCCCGAGATCATGATCCCCCTGGTGGGCGAGATCAAGGAGCTGGCCTTCGTGAAGAAGACCGTGGTGGAGACCGCCGACGCCATCATCAAGGCCGCCGGCTCTGACATGAAGTATCATGTGGGCACCATGATCGAGATCCCCCGCGCCGCTCTGACCGCCGACGAAATCGCCAAGGAGGCCGAGTTCTTCTCCTTCGGCACCAACGATCTGACCCAGATGACCTTCGGCTTCAGCCGCGACGACGCCGGCAAGTTCCTGGAGGCCTACTACGCCAACAAGATCTATGAGAGCGATCCCTTCGCCCGTCTGGACCAGAACGGCGTGGGCCGTCTGGTGGAGATGGCTGCCAAGCTGGGCCGCCAGACCCGCCCCGACCTGAAGCTGGGCATCTGTGGCGAGCACGGCGGTGACCCCTCCTCCGTGGAGTTCTGCCACAATGTGGGTCTGGACTATGTGTCCTGCTCCCCCTTCCGTGTGCCCATCGCCCGTCTGGCCGCCGCACAGGCCGCTATCAAGAATCCGAGAAATTAACATTTCTTATGAATTAAGAGCAAAAAACACCTCCGATTCGAAAGAATCGGAGGTGTTTTTCCCCTGTCCCCTACAATAATGTCTACTGAATAAACCGCAAAACGGTTTATTCGTGCGGCGGTAGCCGCACAATTCCATTGTTACAATGCGTATTTCCACTGGCGCGCTACAGTGTACCTGTGGGAGGTGTAAGGTTTTTGGACAATTTAATCCAAAAACCTTGCACTTCAACAAAGTCACTTGGCATAGAAATCCTTGGAATTCAATGCTTTCGGAGTGACTTTCGAAGTTATTTAATACGCATTCCAATAAAAGAACGTCCTTGCAGAGTTCCTTCTCTGCAAGGACGTTCTTTTACATGCGCATCAGGAGATGCTGCGATTCAGAATACAATATTGTATTTGTGGATCCTGTATTGCAGACTCTGCCTCTTGATGTCAAGTAGGACGGCTGCCTTTGAGACATTACCACCGCAGGCACGCAGGGCATTTCGGATGAGCTGGTCCTCATAAGCGTCCATCAGGTCCTGAAGGCGACCCAGCGCAGCGGGGGCAGAGGGGACTGGAATGGGCGCTGAAACAGGTTCCTGTTCTTTTTTGCTCCCTTCGGCCAGCAGATGGGCGGGCAGATGTTCAGGAAGCAACGTATCCCCAGAGCACAAATTTATTGCGTAGTCGATGGCATGGTTCAGCTCTCGAACGTTTCCTGGCCAGTTATGGTGCCGCAGGAGCGCCAGCGTTTCCGGAGCGATTTTCCGAATGGGCAGGGCGTACCTGTCTGCGCTCTTGCTCAGGTGGTAATAGGACAGTTCCTCAATGTCCTCCGGCCGGTCCCTCAGCGGCGGGATCTGGATCAGTATGGTGCCTACCCGGTAAAACAGGTCCCGACGGAGCTTGTTGTTTTCCATCAGCGCATAGGGGTCCTCGTTACAAGCCGAGAGAATCCGTACGTTGACTCGGATGTCCTTGCCCCCGCCCACCCGGCGGAAGGTCCCCTCCTGGAGCGCACGAAGCAGTTTGGACTGCATGGACAGGCTCATGGAGTTCAATTCATCCAAGAACAGGGTGCCGCCGCTGGCCTCCTCAAACAGACCGGCCCGCTCGGTACTGCCGGTAAATGCTCCCTTGGTGGTGCCAAACAGAACGCTCTCGATGAGGTTTTCCGGGACGGCGGCGCAGTTAAGGGAGACGAACTTTTCATTCTGCCTGTGACTGGCATAGTGGATGCTTTGGGCAAAGATTTCTTTTCCTGTCCCCGTCTCTCCCACCAGCAGCACGTTTCCATCCCGCAGAGACACCCGCTCCGCAATCTCCACCGCCTGTTGGATGGCCGGGCTGTGCCCGATAACATCGGCAAAGGAGTACCGGGACTTCCGCCGAAACAGGTCTCCCGACATCTGGACAGACATTGCAGCCTTCAATTTCTCAAGGTGCTCCATTTTTTTCTGGATAATGCCAATGTCCTGTTCCTGGATTACCGTGCCCAGCAATTCACCCTGGTCCAGTACCGGGTAGCCGGTATTCAGGGTGAGCAGGTGCGTCCCCTCCGCGCTCACATAGTCAGCAAACCGATACTGAACAGGCTGGCAGGTGCGCAGGGTCGTGAGGACAGTGCTGTATTCCTCATCCAGATCTGGGTACAGGTCCATCAAATGCCGGCCCTCTGCCGAAAATTCCTCACTGAAACCTGACAGCGCCCGGCTTGTCCGATTCAAATAAACCATGTCTGCGTTCTTGTCATAGACCTGGATACCGTCCTTTACGGATTCCAACGCCGCCTTCAACAGTGCTTCCCGGTGGTCCTGGCGCTTGAGAAAATAGCATACCACATCTCCTGTCCGGAAACGCTCAAAGGAAAAATGCTCGTCGTTCCAAGAAAATTCCCCGTTTTCACACTCCGGCGGAATCTGAAAGGTTTGGGACGGATCGCTCCCACAGTATTGGCTCCAGACTGCGCCGTAGAACCGGCACAGTCGCTCATTCTTCCACTGAATAGACGCGATTCGCCCGTCCCCGTCCAGGATTAGCGCCAGGTCAAACAGGTCCATATGCTCCACCTCATTTTCTTATTGTCAATTGTATTGTACCAGACACACCACAAAATGCAAGATAATTTTGCAACTGCCAAATTATTTGGCACTGCAAAATTATCTTCACAGGACAGACCACGGAGCCGAGATCAACAGACTCATATCGGACGGGCCCGAAACCGGCATAGAACGCAGTGCGGCGGCTAAAACCGGTGGAAAAAGCCGGGTTTTCTTTGCTCGTCCGCCTAAGGATCCATGCTCCAGTTAAAAAAGAAAGTTTTTTCTTTCCGATTATGGCGGTTTTTTAAAGTTGGCACAGAAAATGCTTTTATAATTTTTGGAATGAATTTCTGGAAGATATGCCTGAGGTCCATAGAAGCGCGATCTTCGCGCATAGGAGAAACACAATTTGCGAGGAGGAAATTTACATGGAGAAGGTAATCAAACTGGGCGGGACCCTGTGTCTTGAGGATTTTATGGCCGTGGTCAGAGATCACGCCAAAGTGGAATTTTCCGAAGAATATGTTAATAGGGTATCTGCCTGCCGCCAGCTGGTGGAAAAATGGGTGGCGGAGAAGCGGGTGATGTACGGGACCACCACCGGCTTCGGCTCCCTGGTCTCCCAGGTCATCCCCCCCGAGGATGCGGAAACCCTTCAGCGCAACATCATCCTGACCCACTCCACCTCGGTGGGCGAACCACTGGATGAGGAGAGTGTGCGCGGCATCATGCTTGTGGCCCTTCAATCTTTGGGCCAGGGCGTCAGCGGCGTACGCATTGGTCTGCTGGAGCAGTATAAAGAGATGCTCAACCGTGACGTGTATCCCTACGTTCCCCGCCACGGCTCCGTGGGCTATCTGTGTACCGAGGCCCATATCGCCATGGTGGCCATCGGCGGCGGCAAAGCTTGGTATCAGGGCGAACTGCTGGAGGGCGGCGAGGCCCTGGCCCGTGCCGGCTTGACTCCCTGGGTCCCAAGCTACAAGGAGGGACTGTCCCTGACCAACGGTACCCTGTCTCCCACTGCCCTGTCCGCCATTGCTATCTACGACCTGATCAACTGTGCCAAGGCTGCCGACGTAGTGGCCGCCATCTCTCTGGAGGCTCTGCGCGGTCTGCCCAAGGCCTATGACAAGCGGATCATGTCCATGCGTCACCAGAGCGAACAGACCGCCACGGCGGAAAATCTGCTGCGGCTGCTCTCCGGCTCCCAGGTGGTGGAGAAGAACAAGGATAGCCATGTGCAGGACGCTCTGTCTCTACGCTGTATCCCCCAAGCCCACGGCGCGGTGAAGCAGGCTCTGTCCAATGCCCTGCGCACCGTAGAGGCTGAACTGAACGGCTGCTGCGACAACCCCATTTTCTTCCAGGTTGGTGATGACGGCGTGGCCATGTCCAATGGCAATCCGGACGCTGGCTTCCAGGGCATCCAGATGGACGCCTGTTGTATTGCGGCCACCTACCTCGCCAAGATGTCCGAGCGTCGGAACACTCGCTTCGTGGATTCCAACCTGTCCGGCTTCCCCAGCTACCTGGTGAAGAAGCCTGGGCTCAACTCCGGTTTGATGATTCCCCAGTACTCCCAGGCCGGCATCCTCAACGAGATGCGTATGCTGGCCACCCCCGCCACCATTGACAACGTGACCACCAGCGGAAATCAGGAGGACTATGTCTCCATGGGCTATAACGCCTGCCGTAAGGCCCAGGATACCGCCCGTCTGCTGGAGTACGTGCTGGCCATCGAGCTGATGTCCGGTTATCAGGCCCAGCAATTTATGGAACATGATCTGGACCGAGGCGCGGGCACCACCAAAGTCTTGGAGTTAGTAGGCAAGCGTGTGCCGGTGATGGAGGAGGATATGTACATTTACCCCCATCTGGAGACCATCCGGGACCTTATTCACAGCGGCGAGCTGGTGGCTGCGGCGGAACAGGCCGTGGGCGAGCTGAAGATGCAGTAATCCGTCAAAGCCGAAATCCATTGGTTTCCACGTCTCTGATTGCGGCAGAGGCTGGTGGGGTGTATTCCCCCTTAAAAAAAGAAGGAGAAATGCAGTTATGAAAAGTGAAAAAGTCACCATTCGCAAACCCGTATTCATTACGATGGCACTTTTGTATATTGCCATCATCGTGCTGGGCCTTGTGGCTCCTGAGTGGTTCGCCACGGGTGAATCCTTCATCGTGGAATTCACTTGCCTGAACTTCGGTGCCCTCTATGACCTGCTGACCCTCGGCCTGGTGGCCTTCTGCGTCTGGGTCATGTTTTCCAAGAAGGTGGGCGACATCCGCATCGGCGGCGAGAACGCCAAGCCCATCATGAGTAAGTGGAACTGGTTCGTCATCTCTCTGTGCGGCGGTATCGCCACCGGCATCGTGTTCTGGAGCATTGCCGAGCCTATCACTCACTTCATCGAAGGCATCCCCGGCTTCGCCGGACTGTACGCCCCCGGCACCGAGCAGGGTGCCATGCTGGCCCTGGCCACCACCTATCTCCACTGGGGTATCTCCGAGTACGCCTACTACTGCGTGGCCGGTATCGCCATCGGCGTGGCCGTCTATAACATGAAGCTGCCTTACCGGGTCAGCGCTTGCCTGTACCCCATCCTGGGCAAGAAGGCCATGGGCGTGATTGGTACCATTGTTGATATTCTGTGCGTGTTCGGTCTGGCCGGCGGCGTCTCCGCCTCCCTGTGTGAGGGCGCGCTCCAGTTGGGCGCCGGCATCGGCATCCTCACCGGCGTTACTCCGGGCCGCTTCCTCTGGATCGTGATCCTGGTGGCCGTGGTCATCACCTTCCTGATCTCCAGCTACACCGGCATCGGCAAGGGCGTGCGCTTCCTGTCCGATAAGAACGCCAAGCTGTACATTGGCCTGATGGCTTTCGTGCTGCTGTTTGGTCCCACCTCCTACATCCTGAACAACGCCACACAGGCCTTCGGCTTCCACATCGAGCATTTCTTCACCCAGTCCACCTACCTGTCCGGCTTTGATGGCGAGATGTGGCCCACCTGGTGGACCATCAACTACTGGAGCTGGATGATCGCCTACGCTCCCCTGATGGGTATCTTCCTGGCAAAAGTGGCCCGTGGTCGTACCCTGCGTGAGTTTACCATCTATAACTTCCTGCTGCCCGGCCTGTTCGGTATCGTCTGGTTCGGTATCTTCGGCTCCTCTGCCATCTTCTATGAGATCAACGGCGGCGGCATCTACCAGAGCATGATGGATCTTGGCACCGAGTCTGCGGTGTTCGCTTTCTTTGAGAACATACCCCTCTCCAAGATTTTGGATGTGGTATTCCTGTTTACTGCATTCTTGTCCATTGTCACCCTGTGTGACTCCATGACTACCACCATCTCCTCTCTGTCCATCAAGGCCAAGAACGCCGCTACTGCCGAGCCCCCCGCAAAGATCAAGATCTTCTGGGGCATCACCGTCTCCCTGGTCTGCTTCGTCAACCTGGCCACCTCCAGCACCGTGGGCGCCGTCAGCGGCATCGACGCCACCAAGCAGCTGGCCATCGCCACCGCTTTCCCCCTGCTCATCGTCATGATCCTGATGCTCATCAGCGGCGTGCTCATGCTGAAGAACTACCACAAGTACGACACCGTGGACCATCCCGAGAATTCCGTGGTGGACAAGGACCTGATCTGCGACTTTGAGGAAGACGAGGTTGTGTGATCTCCCGGTTTTTCCCGACATAATTTCCAAAGCCTCAGGGGCGACCCGCAATCGTCCCTAAATCCCATGGAAAGCTGCAATCCCTCTCTCACATAGACAGTTTTCCGTATTTGAAAAAGAATCCCCGCAAGAAGCAAGTTTCTCTTGCTTCTTGCGGGGATTCCAATTATGATCCGTCCTCAGCTGTGGGAAAACAGTTGTATACTCAGACTTCCATCGTTCTTCCCGGTCCTATCATCCGAATGGCGGCACGCCGTCAGAATTCCAGTTCTCCGATCTCCTGCTCCACCATGTCCACCAGGTCACCGTTCCGGACCAGGCTGAAAAAGAGTGAAAGGATAAAACCGTCATTGTCAGCATATGAGGGGAATATCTCCTCACATGCTGATTTCCTCGCAATATATGTGGCCGCTCAGGCTGCAATCAAGAACCCCCGCAAGTAATCCTCTGATTTCAGCCTTTGAAGCATAATTGCAAAGCCCACGATCCCATGGGATCGTGGGCTTTCTATTATCCCGCTCCCCTGTATTTAGTTTCCAGCTTCCCACAATAGTCATTGGCGCTTTGCCCGGGGTGGCCGCCCGCTCCGTATCAAACCGGTCGCAGAAAACCCTTCAAGGCGCTCACCATTTCTTGAAATTGGCCCGCAGATATTATATGATATTGGCTGAAGTAATTGAGCGGACAGATAAGCCGCAGCTTGTGGATACGGATCACGGCATTTGATCTTACAGCGATTTGCATAAGTCTCCACCCCGTTCATTCTGCCATCGCTCACTCAAAACCGAGAGGAGAGTTTGCAATGAAACAGCGTTTTTTTCGTCTTGGCGCACTGATGCTCAGCCTGTGCATCACCCTCACTGCCTGCGGCGGTCCTGCCGCAAGTCCCGCTCCCAGCCAGTCGGCCACCTCCGCCCAAAGCGGCGGCAGCTTTGACCCGGACAACATCGTTCTGGGAGGTCGCGACGCGGAAGGCAAGGCCGGCGTGGTATCCAGCGGCCGGCTCGAGGCCAGTCAGATCGGCGTGGAGATCCTGCAAAACGGGGGCAACGCCATCGACGCAGCTGTGGCCATGGGTTTCGTCCTGGGCGTGTGCGAACAGCAGTCCAGCGGCATCGGCGGCGGCGGGTTCATGGTGGTCCGCTTTGCTGACAGCGGCGAGATCGTGTTTATCGACTTCCGCGACCAGTCCGGCGCGGCCGCCAGTCTGGACATGTGGAAAATCGACGAGAACGGCCGCGTGGCCGATCAAGCCAACAAGGTGGGCGCCAACGCCGTGGCTGTCCCCGGCGAGGTCAAGGGCCTGCTCTATGCCTTGGATACTTACGGCAGCATGAGCCGCCAGGAGGTCATGCAGCCTGCCATCGACATGGCCCGGGAGGGCTTTACGGTATCCGCCATCACCGAACGGGATATCTCTGACGCCTATGGCTTCCTGGTCCAGTTTGACTCCACGGCGGAAATCTATTTCGACGAGGACAATCTGGGTATGCCCTATCAGGAGGGCGACGTCATCACAAACCCCGATCTGGCGGACACGCTGCAGCTCATCGCGGAAAAGGGAGAGTCTGAATTCTATACGGGATCTATTGCCCGGAAGATCGTGGATTCAGTGCAAAAGCACGGCGGCCACCTGACCATGGAGGACTTTGCCAACTATGAGATTTCCGTGGGCGAGCCGGTCCACGGCACCTACCGGGGCTATGACATCTATTCCTCCAACCTCCCCTCCTCCGGCGGCACCATCATTATTGAGATGCTCAACATTCTGGAAAACTTTGAAGTGGGCTCCATGGACCCCGAGGGCGCGGAGTACCTCCACCTGCTGTCCGAGACCATGAAGCTGGGCTTTGCCGACCGCACCAAGTACATGGGCGACCCCGCCTATGTGGATGTGCCCGCCGCCGGCCTGATCGACAAGGAATATGCCGCCGCTCTGGCCGCCTCCATTGATATGACCAAGTCCCAGACCTACAACGCGGGTGATCCCTGGCCCTACGAGTCTAAGGACACCACCCACTATTCCATCATTGACGCAGCAGGCAACATGGTGGCCGTGACCAAGACGGTAGACGCCACCTTTGCCTCCGGCCTGGTGGCTGAGGGCACGGGTATCCTGCTCAACGATACCCTGTACGATTTCTCCACAGACCCTGAAAGCCCCAATGTAGTGGCCGGCAACAAGCGTCCCCTGTCCTCTATGAGCCCCACCCTGGTACTGAAAGACGGCGAGCCTTTCCTCAGCCTGGGTGCCCCCGGTACCACCCGCATCATTACCGGCGTGCTCCAGGTCGTCTCCAAGGTCATTGACCACGGTATGGACATAGAAGAGGCCATCGACGCGGTGAGAATGCACGATGACTTCGGTACGCTGATTCTGGAAAACCGGGTCAGCGACGAGGTAAAAACACAGCTGGAGGCCCTGGGCCATAAACTGAACACCAACGAACGCTTCTTTACCTTCCCATGTGTCCAGGCGGTCATGCGCCTGCCCGACGGCACCCTGCGCGGCTCCGCCGATCCCCGGCGCGACGGCTACGCGCTGGGATACTGACCGCGGAATATTCCGCCCAGCCACATTCCCCCACCTCCTTTCATGGCATTTTGAGGTGCTGTATAATACAAAAATTCAAGCGTCTCTCCCTTGAAAAGCAAATATTTTCCGCTTTGCCGTCTCCAGTACACTGCTGCTCATCACGCTCTGCCTGATCTTATGCTTCGATCTCAGAGGCCAGCGGAAAGATTTGAATGCCTTTATCCGCAGCACCGCCAGCTATATCGCCTCCCTGGACTAGTTTTCCTGCTCCCCCTTCCGGATGCCCACCGCCCGTCTGGCCGCCGCTCAGGCCGTCATCAAGTTCCCCCGGTAAACCCGGACCCCATTTTCATACAGCCCCATCAAACTCCCCGGTTCCTCTGGAAGCGGGGAGTTTTTGTCCGTTGTAACCCGGAAAATCCCAGTGAACCGGCCCATATTTCTTGCATGATCTTCCAACATCCGATATAATGAAATTGTATACAGCCAAGTCCCATCCCACCAACTGGCAGAGGAGGGTTGATCATGGCATACACCCCCTTTTATCTGGAGCAGTCTCTGGAGATCCGACAGCTATACACCGTTCATTACTTTGAATACACCAGCAGCTACGCCTTTGCCGGAGAATCCCATGATTTTTGGGAGTTTCTGTATGTGGATAAGGGGACCGTCCGGGTCACCGCCGGGGACCAGAGCTTTGATCTGAGCCGGGGCCAACTGATCTTCCACGCCCCCGGAGAATTCCACGCCCTTTCCGCCAACGGCGTGGTGGCCCCCAACCTCGTAGTGGTCAGCTTCCGCTGCGACAGCCCCGCCATGGAATTTTTCCGCGGGCGCGTCACCTCCTCCGGCGGTGAGGAGCGCGCCCTTCTGGCCCGTATCGTCAACGAGAGCCAAAAGATCTTTTCCACCGCCCTGGACGACCCCGCCACCCACTCCCTCTCCCCCCGGCAGGACGCACCCTTCGGCTGTGCGCAGATGCTTTCCTCCGCCATTGAGGAGCTTCTGATCCGTCTGATCCGAAGGGGCGACTCCATCGCCGATCTGAAGCAGTCCGCCCCCCGCCAGATGGAAGAGCGCATGGCCCGCATCATCGACTATCTGGAGCAGCGCCTGGACCAGCCCCTCTCGGTGAAGCAGATCTGCCGGGACAACCTCATCGGCCGCGCCCAGCTGGAGCAGTACTTTCACGAACAGACCGGAGGCGGCGTGATCGACCATTTCAGCAAAATGAAGATCGACGCTGCCCGGCGGATGATCCGGGAAGGACAGCTCAACTACACCCAGATCGCCTCCAAATTGGGCTTCGGCTCCGTCCAATACTTCTCCCGGCGCTTTAAGGCGCTGACCGGGATGTCCCCCAGTGAGTACGACAGAAGCGTCAAGATGCTTTCCGAGACCTCCCTCACACCGCCGGACGATAGTGCAAATAATATGTAAAATCATCCATTCCCTTTCCGCCTTCCATTGTTTACAATGGCATCACAAGTAACCATGTGTTTTTAAAAAGGAGTGTTTTTATGTCCATTTTAGTCAGCGGCGGCGCCGGTTACATCGGCAGCCATACTTGCGTGGAATTGCTGAACGCCGGCTATGAGATCGTTGTGGCCGACAACCTCTCCAACTCCTGTGAGGAATCTCTGCGCCGGGTGGAAAAGATCACTGGAAAGTCCGTCCCCTTCGTCAAGATGGACCTGTGCGATCCCGCCGCTACCGAGGCTCTGTTCGCCCAGTATCCCGACATCGACTCCGTCATTCACTTCGCCGGCCTGAAGGCCGTGGGCGAGAGCGTCCGGAAGCCGCTGGAGTACTACACCAATAATCTGGTCAGCACCCTGGTCCTTCTCAACGTCATGCGGGCCCACGGCGTGAAGAATTTCGTTTTCTCCTCCTCCGCCACCGTATACGGCGACCCGGCCAGCGTGCCCATCCGCGAGGACTTCCCCACCGGCGGCACCACCAACCCCTATGGCACCACCAAGCTGTTCCTGGAGCGGGTGCTCATCGACTACTGCGCCGCCGATCCCACGCTGAACGTGGCTCTGCTGCGCTACTTCAATCCCATCGGCGCCCATGAGAGCGGCCTGATCGGCGAGGACCCCAACGGCATCCCCAACAACCTGGTTCCCTACATCGCCCAGGTAGCCGTGGGAAAGCTGGAGAAGCTGCATGTCTACGGAGACGACTACCCCACTCCCGACGGCACCGGCGTGCGCGACTACATCCATGTGGTGGACCTGGCCCAGGGCCATGTGGCCGCGCTGAAGAAGCTTGAGACCAACTGTGGCCTGTTCATCTGCAATCTGGGCACCGGCAAGGGCTACAGCGTGCTGGACGTCCTCCACGCCTACGAAAAGGCTTGCGGCAAGACGCTGCCCTATGTCATTGATCCCCGCCGCCCCGGCGATATCGCTGAGTGCTACGCCGAGCCCAAGAAGGCCTTTGAAGAGATGGGCTGGAAGGCAAAGCTGGGGATCGAGGAGATGTGCGCCTCCAGCTGGAAGTGGCAGTCCAACAACCCCAACGGTTATCACAACTGAGTTTCCCTCGGCCTCATATTATTTTAAGGAGTGACCATTATGAAGAAACCTGTTCTGGTCGTTATGGCCGCCGGCATGGGCAGCCGCTACGGCGGTCTGAAGCAGATTGACCCCGTGGGTAATCACGGTCAGCTGATTATCGACTATTCTATCTATGACGCCCGCCGCGCCGGTTTCGAAACCGTTGTCTTTGTCATCAAGCACGAGATCGAGGACACCTTCAAGGCCGCCATCGGCGACCGCCTGTCCAAGGTCATCGACGTGAAGTACGCCTATCAGGAGCTGACCGACCTGCCCGAGGGATACAGCGTCCCCGCCGGCCGTGCCAAGCCCTGGGGCACCGCCCACGCCATCCTGGCCGCCCGCAAGCTGGTGGACGGCCCCTTCGCCGTGGTCAACGCCGACGACTACTATGGCCCCGACGCCTTCAAGACCATCTACGACTATCTGAGCCAGCACCCCGACCGGCCCGGCTGCTATGAGTTTGCCATGGTGGGCTACCTGCTGGGCAACACCGTCACCGAGAACGGCCATGTGGCCCGGGGCATCTGCGTGGAGGATGAGGAGCACTTCCTTCAGACCGTCACCGAGCGCACCCACATTGAGAAGGACGGCGACAACGCCCGCTTTACCGAGGACGACGGTGCCACCTGGAGCGCTCTGCCCGGCGATTTCATCGTCTCCATGAATCTTTGGGGCCTGACGGACAGCTTCTTCACCGAGGCCTGGAACCGCTTCCCCGCTTTCCTGGACAAGACTCTGGCCGAGAACCCTCTGAAGGGCGAATATTTCCTCCCCAGCGTCATCAGCCAGCTGATCGAAGAGGGCAAGGCCCGTGCCAAGGTGCTGCGCAGCACCGACAAGTGGTACGGCGTCACCTATCAGGCGGACAAGCCCGTAGTGGTGGCCGCCATCGCCGAGAAAACCGCTGCCGGCATCTATCCCGACAATCTGTGGGAGGAGACCAAGTAATGTCTACTGCCGAAACCGTTTTGAACGAGGTTCTGGAGGCCTTTGACTTCGGGGCCCCTGTGGTCGGCGCCATGCGCTTTGGCTGCGGCCACATCAACGACACCTTCTGCGTCCACACCCAGCCTGCCGACTATCCCTGCCGCACCTTCATTCTCCAGCGCATGAGCGCCGCCGCCTTCAAGCACCCTGACCAGCTGATGAGCAACATTATCGGCGTCACCGAGTATCTGGGCGAGCAGATCAAACAGGCCGGCGGCGACCGCTCCCGGGAGGCCATGGAGGTCATCCGGCCCCGCAACGGCGAGCCCTATTACACCGACAGCCAGGGCGGCGCTTGGCGCGTCTACCCCTTCATCACCGATATCTACTGCTATCAGACCGCTGACACCCCGGAGCTCTTTGCCGCCTCCGGCCGTGCCTTCGGCCGGTTCCAGAAGATGCTCAACGGCTATCCCGCCGAGACCCTCTACGAGACCATCCCCCACTTCCACGACACCGAGGACCGCCTGGCCAAGCTGAAGACCGCCGTTGAGGCCGACTCCATGGGCCGCGTGAAGGACTGCGGTCCCGAGATCCAGTTCGTCATGGACCGCGAGGCCGACTGCTCCGTGGCGCTCCAGGCCCTGCGGGACGGCCGCCTGCCCCTGCGGGTGACCCACAACGACACCAAGCTGAATAACGTCCTCATCGACACCAAGACCGGCGAGGGCGTCTGCGTCATCGACCTGGACACCGTCATGCCCGGCCTGTCCATCAATGATTTCGGCGATTCCATCCGCTTCGGCGCCAACCACTGCGCCGAGGACGAGAAGGACCTGTCCAAGATGTACCTCGACCTGGAGCTGTTCGAGGTTTATACCAAGGCTTTCCTGGAGGGCGCCGAGGGCTCCCTCACCGACGCCGAACTGGAATACCTGCCCTGGGGCGCCAAGCTGATGACGCTGGAATGCGGCATCCGCTTCCTCACCGATTATCTGGAGGGCGACACCTATTTCCACATCCATCGTGAGGGCCAGAATCTGGACCGCTGCCGGACCCAGTTCAAGCTGGTGGCCGACATGGAGGCCCACTGGGACGAGATGCAGGCCGTGGTGAACAAGTTCCGCGGGTGATTTTCTCCCTTCCATACCGAAAAACCGTGAGCGATTCAAAAAACCGCTCACGGCTTTTTATTTTCGACGCAGGGATCTCGGTTGCCCAGCCTCTTTCTTGAAATCTATCTGCTTTAGAAATATAATGGATTGGAAGAAGTTCCCCATTGATGTTTCCCAGCGGATAGTTTCGCCCCTGCTCCGGTACGAAGCACAAACCAGGTTTCTTTTTGAGGTATGCCATGAACGTTTTATTCGACCATGAACGTCTGCTCCAGCTGATTACCAGTCTCTACACGTTGACCGGGATCCAAGCCAATATCTTCGATCTGAACGGCAAGGACATCTGCCTGACCTCACACCACGCTCCCTTCTGTGAACAGATCAACGCCTGTCCCGAGGGACATACCCGGTGCGAACGATGCGACGCCCAGGCAGTGGCGCGGTGTGCCGGTACCAACAGGTTCCACTTCTACCGCTGCCATGCGGGCATCTGCGAGGCAATTTTACCCATTCATATAGACGGCGTACCCATGGCCTATCTGGTATTCGGCCAGTTTTTAGATGACGCGCCCATGGAGGATCAGTGGACAAACACATCCAAGACTCTAGGCTGGTATCCGGGCGGAGCCGGCGCCCTGCGCGCCTCCTTTGAGAAGTTTCGGCAGTATTCCGACAAGGAGATCGCCGCCTATGCCGAAATTCTGGAGGCGCTTGCCGCCTACATCCAGCTGAAGGGCATGATCCTGACCACAGAGCGCACCAATCTGCAAAAACTGGAGTTTTATTTGGACCAGCACTACATGGAAAAGCTCTCCCTGGCCACCATCTCCGAACAGCTGCACATCGGACGGACCAAGCTGTGCGCCCTGGCAAAAGAATTGTCCGGCGGCCGCACCCTCTCCTATCTGATCGCAGAGCGGCGCATCCGGGCCGCCAAGGTCCTCCTGCTTCAGAGCAACGCCCCTATCTCAGCAGTGGCGGAACAGGTCGGCGTCAGCGACTACAACTATTTTTCAAAACTCTTTCGTTCGGTCACTGGCTCCACCCCCAGCGCCTTCCGCAAGGCGGGCCGCTCCGCCGCGGGCCCGGAAGAAGCTCCGCTTTGAGTGGCATATTTTTCATATTGTGTACGATTTTTCTATAATCTGTACTTTTTTCGCTATATATACACACAATAAACAAGTATAATAAGGAATAGAATAATGTTGTTTGTTTATTTCGCCAATTTTCATCCGGTGTGATAAGCCCTCGGGCATTCACAATAAATCTAAAAAGAGGAGATCGACCATGAAAAAGTTTCTTGCTATGTTGCTCGCGCTTTCCATGACCCTGGCTCTTGCCGCCTGCGGCAGCAAAGATCCCGCTCCCCAGCAGCCCTCTGGCAGCAGTTCCGCCTCCACCC
>NZ_JADYTU010000040.1 GCF_021531375.1 Pseudoflavonifractor phocaeensis | reverse complement strand
GCTCCGGGCTGTGCGGGGGAGGGGCTCTGCTGGGGGCCTGCTTCGGCTATCTGTGCCTGCTGGGCTTTGCCCAGGGCCTGCGGCACGCCTCGGCGTCCATCCTCACCTTCGCCGTGGCCTTTGCCTTTTACGACGTGAAGTTCTTCCGCCGGCCCTGGGTCATGCCCCTGGTCACCGGCGCCATCAACAGCTTCGCCGGGGCCATCGTCCTGTCCCGGACCGGGTGGCGGCCCACCGATGTGGTCCGGTTTCTGCTGGAGTTTCTGCTGACGACCCTCTCGGTCTGGTGCTACCGGGAGGTGCTGCTGCCCATGCGTACCCGGCGGGAGGACAGGCTGCTCACCCCCGCCCGCCGGGGCGGACTGCTGTTTCTGACGGCCACCCTGCTCATGGCCTTGACCCCCCTGTATGTCTATCGGGACATCTCCGGGGGCCGCTGCCTGGGAGTGCTGGCCGTCCTGGCCTCCGGATGGCAGGGCGGGGTGTCGGCGGGAGCCGTGGTGGGGGTGGCAATGGGAGCGGCCATGGACCTGACGGCGGGGGGACTGCCTCTCTACACCATGGCCTGCGCCCTGTCCGGACTGGCCGCCGGCCTGTGCCGGGGAAAGAGGCGGCTGACCGCCGCTCTGGCCTATGTGCTGGTCAACGGGGGGACGGTGCTGTGGGCCTGGGACCAGGACCTGTCCCTGTCCATCCTGTATGAGGTGTTTCTGGCCTCCGTTACCTTCCTCCTCCTTCCGGAACGCCCCCTGCGGCGGCTGGGGGTCTGGCTGGCTCCGGAGATGACGGGGCCGGCGGATCTGCGGGCCCAGATGCTGGTGCGGCAGAAGCTGGAGGCCACCGCACGGGCCTTTCGGACCCTGGGCGACTCCCTGCGGGACGCCTTCCGGCCGCCCCGGAACGACAACGACGTGGCCACCGTCTTTGACCGGGCGGCGGGACGGGTGTGCCGGAGCTGCTCCCTCCGGGGGCGGTGCTGGAAACAGGACTACACCGCTACCTTCAACGCCCTCAACGACGCCACTCCCGCCATGGTGGACCGGGGAAAGGCGGAGGCGGGGGACTTCCCCCGCCATTTTGCCGACCGCTGCCTCCATTTCCCCGCCTTTCTGTCGGCGGTGAACGAGGAGTATCTCGCCCTTTTGTACCGGCGGCAGTACAATGCCCGGGTGCGGGAGAGCCGCGCGGCGGTGTGCCGGCAGTACGCCCAGCTGTCGGAGCTGCTGGGGACGGCGGCGGCGGAGCTGAGCCGGGAACTGACCCCCGATCTGACGGGGGACCGGAGACTGCGCCAGCGGGTGGCGGAGCTGGGTCTGGAGGTGCGGACAGCGGTGTTCCGGGACGGCCGGGGGCTGCTCCGGGTGGAGGCAGAGGGCCCGGGCTGCGCCGCCCTGGCCCGGCCCAGCAGGGTGGCCGACCTGTCCCTGCTGCTGGGCGCTCCCCTGCGGGTGGAGCGGGAGGGGGAGGGAGGCATTGCCCTGATCCAGCAGGAGCCTTTGATGGCGGTGGCCGGCGTGGCTGCCCGGAAAAAGAGCGGGGAGACGGTGAGCGGCGACGCGGGCACCTACTTCAAACGGGCGGACGGCAAGCTGTACGTCCTGCTGTGCGACGGCATGGGCAGCGGCCCCGAGGCCAACCGGGAGAGCTCCCTGGCCGTGCGGCTGATGGAGCAGTTCCTCCGGGCCGGGGTACGGCCCCGGCAGGCGCTGACCACCCTCTCCTCTGCCCTGGCCCTCCGGGGGGAGGACACCGGAGGCTTTACCACTGTAGACTTGCTCCAGGTGGACCTGTTCACCGGGGAGGGAGAACTGTATAAGATGGGGGCCGCCCCTACCTATATAAAAAAGGGGGAGACGGTCCAGCGCCTCACCGGCGCCTCCCTGCCCGCCGGTCTGGCGGAGGGAGAGCCCGCCGCGCTGGACCAATTCCCTCTGCGGCTGAACCCGGGGGACACCGTGCTGATGGTCAGCGACGGGGTCTGCGGCTCCGGAGAGGACGGCTGGCTGCGGGAAAAGCTGGCCGGCTTCGACGGGGCCAGTCCCAAGGACCTGGCCCGGGAGCTCATTACCCAGACTCCCCAAGAGGCTACCGATGACCGTACCGCCCTGGTCATCCGCCTGGAAAAACGGGCTTAGGAGAGCGGCCGCCCCTTTATTACAGTTCTGTTACATCTCGCCCCGGCCAATTGACTTTCAAAAATCCATTTGATAGAATGACGGCAAAGGTTGAGGCAGACTGCGTCGTTTTCCGCGCCCTGGGGTCCCAGCGGCCCCGGACGTCCGAGATCACAAAGCCAGCCAGCGCCTTATATACGGCCCCGGCTCATGGGGCCAGAAATTTAAAGGAGGAATTCCGAATGAGAAACCTGAAGCGGGCTCTCAGTCTGGCTCTGGCCTCCGTCATGCTGCTCGGCATGATGGTCGTTGGCACCAGCGCTGCGGGCTACCCCGACGTGGATTCCAAGGACAACCTGGAAGCCATTGAAGTGCTCAAGATGGTCGGCATCATGACCGGCGACGAGAAGGGCAACTTCAACCCCGACAAGATGGTCACCCGTAACGAGATGGCCGTTGTCATGTGCAACCTGCTGGGTCTGAAGACCGGCGGTTCTCACCCCTTCACCGACGTGCCCGCCTGGGCCGCCCCCTATGTTGCCGCTTGCTATAACAACGGCATCATCGCCGGCGTCAGCGCCACCCAGTTCAACGGCGACGCCAACGTCACCGCTGTTCAGGCCGGTCTGATGGTCATGAAGGCTCTGGGCTACTTCGGCTACCAGGGCGAGTTCGGCGACAGCTGGAAGCTGGCTGTTGTCAAGCAGGCCGACAAGATCGCTCTGTATGACGGCATCAACGCCTACACCGATCAGGACATGACCCGTAACGACGTGGCTCAGCTGGTCCTGAACGCTCTGGAGTCCGACATCCGCGTCGTCACCGAGCAGGGCGGCATGACTGTTGACGGCAACGGCATCACCGTCAGCGTGAAGCCCACCTACAGCTATGCTTACGTTGCCAAGAAGGACGGCGACTACCGCGGCGCCAATGGCGACGAGTATCAGCAGCTGTGCGAGAAGCTGTACGGCACCAAGCTGAAGAAGGTCGCCGTCGACGGCGACGACTTCGGCCGTCCCGCTGACAAGTGGACCTACGGCACTGAGAGCGTTCTGGCTCCCAAGGCTGCCGACGCCACCTACACCGCTGAGGTCTCCGCTAAGACCATCTACGCTGATCTGGCTCTGACCGCTAAGGTCACCGCCACCACCTACACCAACGGCAAGGCCGACAGCGCCATCGGCACCATGGCTCTGTCCAAGAACGACAGCAAGACCAAGATCGGCGGCAACGGCGTTCTGGTTGAGGCTTTCAAGCACGAGGATAAGGCTGGCATCGTCTCCGTCGACATCGTCGTCATCAACACCTATGTTGGTGAGGTCAACAAGGTCGTCGCTGCCAAGGGCGATGACGAGGCTTATGTCAACGTGAGCGCCAAGAACGGCGGCGTCAGCGGCAAGTACGAGACCGAGGCCTTCGAGAAGGAAGACATCGTTCTCTACACCGTGGCTGATGGCACCATCAAGTCCCTGAAGCTGGCTGAGAAGGTCGAGGAGACCGAGATCACCAAGGTCACCGGCACCGACAGCTTCGTTGGCGACGGCGTCACCTACAAGTACAACAAGCTGGCTGCCAAGCTGACCAAGAGCGACGTGGACAGCATCCTGGACCTGTACCTGGATGAGTATGGCTACGTGATCTACACCGAGGTCTTCAAGGCTTCCAGCGACTACGCTTACGTTCTGGATGCTGGCTGGGATACCGGCCGTTACGGCGACGAGGCCTACTATGCCAAGCTGCTGCTGGCTGACGGCACCGTGGCCGAGGTCGAGGTCGACAAGGACACCCTGGGCGACACCTCTGCTGCCCGCCGCGCTGCCATTGCCGCCTTCGAGGAGGACATCGTGGAGTACTCCAAGGACTCCAAGGACCTGTACACCCTGAAGAGCCAGGCTGAGACCGCTGAGAAGACTGACGTGAAGGTCACCAACGGCGAGACCAAGATGACCATCGACGGTGAGACCGTGTACGCCAACGCCAAGACCCTGTTCCTGCTGCAGAAGGGCGAGGGCTCCAAGGCCACCTACACCGCTTACACTGGCTACGCCAACGTGCCCAGCCTGAAGGCTACCAACACTGCTGATGTGTCCGTGTACTGCAAGAGCGGCAACCTGGCCACTGTGGTCTTCATCAAGGACGCCTCTGTCAGCGAGTCCGCCAAGGACATCGTTTACATCCTGGCTACCAAGGATCCCACCGCTGTTAAGGACACCGACGCCGGCGTCTACTACACCTACAAGGCTGTTGTGAACGGCGAGATCACCACCATCGACGTGGACACTGCTGTCGCTGCCAACCTGACCAGCGGCAACGCCCTGTTCAGCGCCATGGTGTACGACGATTATAACATCGCCGACATCTCCGAGTGCGACGCTTACAGCAAGGATTCCAAGGACGACAACTATGTTGTTGAGGGCACTGTGAATGTTGCTGCCGAGGACGACGCCATCAAGGTCGGTTCCGTCTACTACGCCCTGTCCGCCGACGTGGAGGTCTATGAGGTTACCACCGGTGACAAGATTGAGTCCGCCACTCTGAGCGACGTGGAGAAGACCGCGACTGTCGAGTTGGTCATCAATGACGGCGAGGTCGTGACCATCTTCGTGATCAAGTAAGATAAGGTTTTACCTTACTTCTTCGGAGCCCCCGAATGGGGGCTCCGTCTTTTTATCGGAAGAAAAAGAAATAAGAGAGGCAGACCATGGTTGTTTTCCATGTGTCTGCCTTTTCTCCTATCGGATCACGATGTTTTCTGAAATCTCGCTGAGGGCCTGGGCGGCCTCCATGTCAAAACGGCGGCTCTTTGCCAGGTCCCCCAAAGAGATCATACCCACCACCTTACCGCCCTCCACCACGGGCAGCCGCCGGACTTGCTGGGCCGCCATGAGGCGTGTGGCCTCCCGACAGTCATCTCCAGGGGACACGGTGGCGCAATTCCGGGTCATGATGTCCCGGACCATGGTCTGTGCCGGGTCCTCCTCCGCCGCCACGCACCGCAGCACGATGTCCCGGTCGGTGATCATGCCCCGCAGCCGCTTGTCCTCGGAACACACCGGCAAGGCCCCTACGTTGTGCCGGCTGATGAGCCGGGCGGCCAGCGCCGCCGACGAGGTAGGCTCCACGGAGACCACGCTGGCGTTCATTAGATCCCGTACTTCCATAAATCATCCGCCTTTCCGGAAAGATTTGCTCTTTTAAAAGTGTGTCCGGGGAGGCGGAATTTTATTCTTGATAAAGGGTCGGGGAACCACAGGGGAAATTTTTGTGCGCCATGTATAACCTGCCTCCGGCTTGTCCACAATAGGAGCACGGAGGTGGTTTTTCCTTGAAGAACCGAAGCTTTGTTGAAAAACTTGGCGATTTCGTGCTGGGAAAGGGCTTTTACATAGTCCTGTTCCTGTGTGTCGCCACCATTGGAATTTCGGGCTATTATCTGATCCGTACCATGAATCCAAACCAGCAGGAGGCGGAGCCGACCGGGGGCGATACCTCGGTGGTGCTCCCCGACTCGGAGGCCAACGGTCCTGACCCGGTGGGTACCCTGACCCAAGACCCGGGGAAGGACACCCAAACCGCCGGCAAGGCCCAGGTCGAGACGCCTGCGCCTAAGGACGATCCCCAGCCGGTAAAGCAGCCGACCCAGACCGGGGAGCCGGAGAAGCAGGACGCCCAGAAGCCGGCGGCCATGGTGTTTACCTGGCCGGTAAAGGGCGAGGTCCTGCGTGACTTCAGCGTGGAGACCTTGGCGTTTGACCCCACTCTGGGGGACTGGCGGACCCACGGAGGGCTGGACATCGCCGCCGAGCAGGGCGTGAAGGTGCTGGCTATGGCGCCGGGTACCGTCACCCAGGTCTATGACGACGGCCTGATGGGCACCACGGTGATCCTGGACCACGGGGACGGGTTGACCACCCTCTACTGCAATCTGGCCGGTCAGCCCGCCGTGAAGGCGGGGGACGCGGTGGAGACCGGGACTATCTTAGGCGCGGTGGGGACCACCGCCATCGCTGAGAGCGGAGTAGACTCCCATCTCCATCTGGAGGCCTGGAAGAATGGGGAACCGGTGGACCCCATGGAGTATCTGCCCGCCAAGTAAAACGTAATGTAGAAGGAGCCCCCCGCTCAGGCGGGGGTTCCTTAGGAGACAGAGAAACTGTATGAGCAGTTTCTGACAAAAAAAGCAGGTGTGGTCCGATCGGACCGCACCTGCTTTTATATCAAATGCTTTCTTATGGGGCTAAAAGAGTGCTGCGGAGGTTGGCGGCGAACTGGTCCAGTCGGTCCTGAATACCGGGCAGGGTCAGGGCCTCGCCGGGGTCGTTGGCCGTCTCCGTCAGGGCAAAGCGGCCGGGGAGGTAGAAGGATTTGTTCATATTCAGGGCAGAGATAAGCTGACGGGCCACGATGTCCCCGCCGGAGTAGCCCGACACCACCAGGGCGAAGAGGGCCTTGTCATAAAACCGGGTTTGCCGGAACAGGGCGGTGAGCCGGTTGATGAAGGCGGTGAGATTGGCGGACAGGGCGTCGTTGTAGTTGGGGCACAGCATCACCAGCCCGGCACATCGGCGGACGGCGGGGTAGACCTCCTCCTGCATCAGCCCGCCATAGAAGCAGCCACCTTTTTCTCCAAAGTGGAGACACATGGTGTAGGGGCAGCCGGAACAGTCGGACAGGGTGCCGTTACGCAGGCCGATCTCGGTCACAGTGAAGCCGCCTCCCAGACGGGACCGGACCTGTTCCCACAGCCCCATGGTGTTGGAGGTGTGGTGGCTGGAGGCGTGGAGAACCAGCAGCTCCGGCTGTTCCTGCCGGGAAAAGGACTCCTCCTCCAGCCGCCGGACCAGGTCCCGGGCGGCGGAGCGGTAGGCCCCCATCAGGTCGGTGTTCAGATTCTTGGCCTGGATGCGGAAGTTGACCAGGGAGCCGGTGCCCTCCA
Organism: Pseudoflavonifractor phocaeensis; assembly: GCF_021531375.1. GTDB lineage: Bacteria > Bacillota > Clostridia > Oscillospirales > Oscillospiraceae > Lawsonibacter > Lawsonibacter phocaeensis_B. The sequence goes on along the minus strand of NZ_JADYTU010000040.1, from coordinate 10,343 downwards.
CCAGAGGACGGCCCAGGAAGGCGCAACCTGCCAGATTGGCGGCCAGCACCAGCTCGGAGGCGGCGGACTTGGTGTACAGAGGAGTGGCGCCGTCCACAATGAGACCGGCGGTGCAGCCCTCCAAAAGTTTTGGCCTGCGGCGCAGAAGGGAGAGCATTTTAACATACTCCAGATTGGTCCCGGTGTCTCCCAGAGGCAGGGCGAACAGGAGCTTTTGGCCCGCCAGACCTTCCAGCTCCTCGGCCCGGCGGAGGACCCGGACCTGCCGGCCTTCCAGAGCGTGCTTCAAAATGCCGTTCAGCCGCTGGTCAGCCCAGCCGACGTCAGGGATGGGATAAATTACAGTCAGGGACATCCAAGTCACCGTCTTCCTAAATGTGATAAATTTTAGTTTATGGATGTATTATGGGGCGTCGGGGACACCGCCCCATACGCACGGTTTACAATATGGTTTCGTAGGGGGCGGCCTCTGGACGCCCCGCCTGTAGGGCGGCCCCTTGGGGCCGCCGCCAAAATGGCAGCCGTCGGACGGCGGGGGACGATTCCCCCCGTCGGGGGGAAATGGCCGAAGGCCAAAAGGGGGAGGGATAAGCCCCCGTCCTACCAAGCCCTCACCCTACTTGAAACGATAAACTAAAATTTATAGTACTTCTTTCAAATGCTCCGCCGCGTCCCGGATGTGGCCGAACAGGGCGTCGGGGATGTGGGGCAGCACTTCGGTCTCGATACCAGCAGGGGTGTAGCGGTTCTTCACACCCATATAGATACCGTCCAGAAATACCGAACCGCAGTGCCACTCCCCCCGGAGGGTGAGCAGCAGGGACAGGGCCCCGGAGGACAGGGCGGGGGCCACATAGGGCTTAAAGCCGATCTCACGCATCTTCAAATTGGCGGTGACGGTGAGTTGGGTCAGCTCCTGGGACAGAGCGTCGTCATAATGCTCGATGGAGTTGGCAATGGTCAGCCCGGTGCCGTGGGGACCAAAAGACCGCCCCTCGGTGAGGAAGGAGGCAAAGCGGGCGTCCCGTTTGGCGTAGTAGGCCGCCCGGGCGTTCATCACCCCCAGGCCGAACCCCTGGACCTGCTCGGGCCGCAGGCCCTGGCCGTCCCAGACCCCGTTCTCGTCCCGGTTGCTCTCCAAATAGGCGGTCTTGGCCAGCGGGTCCACCGGGTCGGACACGGCGCACCACAGGCCCTGGAAATGGGACGCCCGGGCCATCTTGGCGTAGTGTTTCACGATCTTGGCGTTGTTTTCAAACTGGTACATCCGCACGTCCTTCACCCCGGAGCCCACGGGGGGGATGCCCTTGGAGGCTACGAAGACGAACATATCGCAGTCGAAAAGCCGCTCGGGGGGGATGACCTCCACCTCGGGCATGGCGTCGTACTGCCAGGGCAGGGCGATCTGGCCCATCTCAAACTCCCACCGGGCAGTGATCTGGTCGCTGAGGTCGCAGATGCCGATGGAGTCGATGACGTCGCCGCCCAGCAGCTTTAGGCCGGTGAGGAGGGTGGAGCCCACGTCCCCGATGGCCAGCAAATTCACCCGCTTTTTGCCCCCCTTGGGGACGGCGGTGAGCAGGTCCTCCCAGCCGTGCCGGCCGGTGTTGACGGCGGTGAGGCGGCCTTCGGAGATGGCGGCGGCGGTGGCCTCGTCCACCTGGACCGGGGGCAGACGGGAGCCGTCCAGCACCTCCAGACCGTGGGAATTCAGCAGCTGGCCCGGACAGGTCACTTTGAAGGAGCCCCGGCCCAGCACCGGATCACCGTCTACGGGTGCAAAAAGCCGGCCTTCCGTGACGGGAGAAATCTCGGGACCAAAGCCATCCAGCGGGGCCAGAGAGACCAGATGGACGCCCTTGTGGCGGTAGTAGTACATAAAATCACCCTTTATCAGTTAGGAGTCAGAAATTGGAAGTCAGGAGCTTTGGCATTCGCCTTGGGCGAATCATTGGAGGCGGCACAGCAACGTGTAGCTCCTATCTCCTGCCTGCCAAAACGAGATCATTGATTTTGCCGCAAGAGCTGCTCCAGGTCGTTTTCCAGATAGACAGAAGCGGCCAAATTGGGGTCGTAGCGCAGGCAGGTGCCCTTGTCGGGGCACAGGGGCAGGATGACCGCCTCAGGCAGACGAGACAGGGTCAGGTTCCTGCCGTAGAGGACCCGGTACTCCTGCTCCAGGGTGCGCATCACGTCCAGAGCCGCCTCCAGACAGGTGCGGGACAGCTGGAACACCGCCTCCCGTCCGCACTCTCCCTGGTAGGCAGGGACGGCGTAGGGCAGGATATGGTTGATGCCGGGCAACAGGCCGGGGACCGGGGAGGTGGGCCGCCGGACCGTATTGCCGCCGATGAAGGGGTAGAGGGTGGACTCCACGAACCACTGGCGCAGCCGGGGCAGGAAGTAGACGCTGTCCACCGGCCGGTCCCAGGACCGCATCAGATCCTTGCCATAGCCGGACAGCACGCCCACCAGCACCATGCGGATGGGGACATCCTCCTGGCGGAGGATGGGGTCCAAAAAGCGCAGGCGGAAGCCGGGGTGCATCAGATCGTCCACCAGGATCACCGGGCGGTTGAAGGATTTGATGGTGCGGATCTGGCTGGGGATGGGGGCGTAGTAGGGGAAGGCCTCCAGAGTGCTCTCCGAGAGGTCGGGGGTAAAGACCTTGTCGGTGTGAAGGGTCTTGGTCACCGTGTTGGGGACGATCTTGCCCCGGAGCATCTTGCCGAAGGGGACGCACATGTTCTCGCCCAGGACCCGGGGAACGGTGGGGGTGGAGGACACGTTGTTATAGGCGGTGATCTTCTCCAGTAGCCGGTGGTGGATGATGTCGGCGGACAGGGTGAGAACCAGGGAGCCGGGGTAGAGGCCGGACAGGGCGTACTGGAGCTGCTCGTGGCCCCGGCGAATGGCAGACAGCACCCGGGGGTTGCGGCACAGGGGCTCCTGAACCGTGGTCTCCAGATTCTGAATGAGCACCGTGGGGGCGTGCATATCCACCTCCCGGATGGGGGCGTCCCCCTCCCGGGCGACAAAGCCCATTCGGGCCAGGTTGTCCTCCTGCCAGGGGACCAGATGGCCGTCGTGGGGGTGGAATACGGCGTAGACGTACTCCTCCTCCAGAGCCCGGGCGATCAGCTCGCACAGCAGCAGCTGGCTGTAATCCTTGTGCTTGTCGGAAATATCGGCGGACAGGGCGGTGACCAGCAGCACATTGCCCGCCGAGCGCAGACGGATGCGGTTGGCCAGCTCATTGTCCCCCAGAGCGCCGAAGAGCTGGGAGGCGGACAGGAGCCGGTAGCTGACAAAGCCCAGCAGGCACCGGTCGGAGGTGCGGTGGAGAAGCAGAAGGCGGTCCCCGTGGCGGGCGATGGCGGCCAGGACCGGCTCCAGCTCCGGCTGCTTTTCGATGAGCTGAGCCAGAAGGTCGGGGGCGGGGGCGTCCTCCCACTGGAAGGCCAGGTCCCCGGCGTAGAGCAGGGGCTTGTCCTGAGTGTCCCGGAGGTACAGGCCGTTCTGATAGATGAACTCCTGGATCACCGGGTCGATAAAGTTGGAGATATCCCGGTTCAGGTCCACGTTTTCCCGGATACGGGTGGAGCTGATGTCCTCCAGGTGGGGGGGCAGCTGGAGCTGGATGACCTCGCCGGTGATGGGCAGAGGCTTGGGCAGCTCGCGTTCCCCTGCCCGGCGGAAGATGACGTGGTTCATCTGGTGGATGGAGAAGGGCTGGGGCGGCGCCTTGTAGGAGGAGGCGTTGGCCACCACGTCGCTGCCCGCTACAATATATACCGTCTGGCCGGGGAACAGGTCCAGCAGCCGCTTCAGATCGTCGGGGTTGGCGATATTCACCGGGATGTCATCGGGGAACAGGTGGACGTGGAAATCCCCGGCCACCGACAGGTTGACGATCTGCCGGCGGATCAGATGGGGCTGGGCCTTCTTGGACCAGGAGAACTCGTCCACGGCCAGATAGACTTCGAAGCCCAGATCCCGGATGGCGTGAACAATGCCCTTGTGGGAGAGGGTAAAGGGGTCGAAGGTGCCCGGGAAGAAGGCAATCTTCCGGGGCTTTTCAAAGGTGAAGGGCCCGTGGTCCAGCCGGCGCAGGGCGATGAACCGGTTGATGTGGGCCAGGGCGGCGGCCCGGTAGAAGAAGGTCAGGCCGTCCTGGCGGGGGGCCTCCTGAATGAGGAAGAGCAGCTTGCGGTAGCTCAGTGCGAACAGGCGGCCTTTTTCCTCCATGCTGAGAACGGGGGACTCGAAGAGCAGCTTGCCGATGACCAGCAGGGCCTCCTGACGGACGGCTTCCCGGTAGTGGGCCAGCCCCTGGAGAAGAAGGCCCAGCAGCACCTGCCGGCGGTTCTCATAGGAGGCGGCCGACTCGGGGAACCGGTCCCGGTAGGCGGGGTAGTGCTGGAGCAGCACCCCCACGGTGTTCAGCGCGCCGGAGACGGCGGAGTCGTTGGGGGAGCCCAGCAGGGACTTGAGCCACAGTACCTGCTCGTCCAGCTCGCTGGGATAGAGGTACAGGGCGGCCTGGCCCAGGTACTGGGGAATGTACTTGGAGATCTCGTACTGCCCCATCTCCAGCCCCTTGCCCAGCTCTACCACCACCTCGTTGCGCTGGTCCCGGCGCAGGACGGACAGGGTACGGACCAGAGCCTGTCCGGCGGAGTGCCGGACCACCACCCGCTCGGATACCTTGACCAGGTTGGAGAAGTGGGTGGCAATGTGAAGGGTGTGGGTCTTCAAGCCGTACTCCACCTGGTCCCACAGCAGCTCTACGCCGGCCACCTTCACCACCCAGGGGGTGGCGATCTTTAGGTTGTCCAGAAAGACCTCGCTGGTGATGTCCATGTGGTACAAGGTCTGCTCCAGAGCGGACACATCCTCGCCGGCCCGGCGGAGAAGCTTGCACTTCAGGAAGATGCTGGTCAGCTGGCGGCTGTGTACCTGATGGGCGATCTGGGCGATGCGGCGCATCAGGGGGTGGTCCTGGGTGAGGGAGCGCTCCGCCTCCCGGAGGAACTCCAGGGCGGCGGTGGACAGGCGCAGCTCGTCAGAGACGGCGAAGTAGGCGGCAAACTCAATAAGCTGCCTGCGGACCTCCTCCCCGTAATACTGGGAGGGCAGGTACCGGATGGCGTCCAGCAGGGTAAAGGCGGTGTCGGAGGAGAGCTCCTCCGGCTTTTCATAGTATTTCAGCAGGGCGCCCAGGAACCGGGGGATATCACCGGGACGGGCGTGGGTCAGCATGGAGCCCACCACCAGCTTCAGCGTGTAGCTGATGTGGGAGCGCTGCTGGGGCGTGGTCTTGTGGTCGGGGAAGATGATCATGTCCAGGTACTGTTCCCAGAGGGTAAAGGGGACCTCCTCCGCCGGGTCGCTCTGAGCGTCAGCGGGGACCTCCTTCCGGTACACCAGATGGAAGCGGGCAATGAGTTGGCCGATCAGACCGCCGGCCTGACGGCGGATGTCGCCCTCGCGGTGGACCAGCAGCTCGTAGAGGAAGGAGAGCGCCTGGGTTTTTTGCCGCACGGACAGATAGGTGAAGTATTCCTCAAAGACGTTGAGGTAGGCCCGCAGCTGCTGCCAGCTCTTGGCGGACCGGGCTGCCTCAATGATGTTGCCGAACTTCTGCTCGTTGGACAGCATGTGCATCAGCCGGATGTTGTGCTCCACAGACAACAGGATCAGACTGTTCAGCGTCTCCTCGGGGTCCATCAGAGCGGCGTCCTTGGGCGGCGCGGGGGGCTGGGGGCGGCCGGTCAGATCCACATCCACGCCCAGACGGCGCATGTAGTCCTCGAAGTCGTGGAGCTTTCCGTAGACGAATTCATACCGGCGGCGCTTTGCCCGGTCCACATTGTCCAGCTTGGACAGGATGACCTGGAAGGACTCCTCCAGAGGGTAGAGGACCGTGATCTCGTTGCCCTCCGCGTCCCGGGACTGCTTGGAACGGAAGTCGGCGTAAATGAGCAGCAGGGATTCCACCGACAGGGATTCCAGCTCCAGGTCCCAGGTGGAGTGGTTGGAGGCGATATGGCTGATGTTTTCCATCTTCCGGGCCAGCAGCCACTGGTCGGTGTAGTAATAGTGGAGGTAGGGTACCCGCTCCCCGGGCCGGCAGCCGAATTTGCCGAAGTCGTGGGCCGCGGCTGCGCCGGAGATGAGGGACAGGTCCACCTCCACCCCGGCCTGCTTCAGGCCCCGGGCGGCGGTCATGGCGATGTAGTGAACGCCGGAGATGTGGCTCAGGATGCGGAAGGGGGTAAATTCCAGACCCAGCCGCATGAGTTCATAGATATATTCCTCCCGCCAGGCGGTCATGAGGCGGCGGTACTCCTTGCCGTTGTCGCAGGCGGCGTACTCCTCCGGCGACAGGAACTGGAAGTCCAGCATGGGGTCGAAGGGAAGGGCGGCCCGCTCGTGGTCCAGCAGTACCTGAAGAACGGTGAGGTAAAATTTCGCGGCCTCGCCCCGGCGGTCAGGCTGAACAGCCCCGTTGTCGGGGAACATGAGGCGGCAGATGTACTGGTAACAGAAGGGACCCCAGCCCTGTTCCGGGGCGTCGGGGCACAGCCGGGCCATCAAAGGGGCGCACAGCTCCAGCACCCCGGCGCAGGTCAGCCGCTCCCGGATGGGGAACAGGGCGGACAGCCCCGCCTGCCAGTCGGGGTCCTTCAACAGGGCCAGCGCGGCCTTTCGGTTGGGGAGGGAGATCAGCCTCCGGGCAGCCAGGGCCTCGGCGATTTCGCGGTCGATCTGACGGATCAGCTTGTCGTGCATAGGGAAGCCACCTTTCCCGTGCCCGTTGGGCAAGGAGGATAATATTGTGGGGGTATATAGTAAAGTGTACCACATTTTTGTCCGGAAGAAAAGGGAAGAAGGGGCTCGGCGAAAGGCCTTTTAACGGGCTGGAAGTCAGTGGGAGGCCTGCCTGTGCCGGCGGACCCAGACCTGGCTGACCACCGCCCCCAGCAGCAGGATGTTGCCGCAGAAGTACAGCCAGACCAGCAGAATGATCAGGGAGGCCAGGGAGCCGTAAACCAGAGCGTACCGGGAGGACATGCCGATGAACCAGGAGAAGACCACCGAGCAGGCCACCATGGCCAAGGCGGTGAGGCAGGAGGAGATCAGGACGGTCCGGTTGGGCAGCAGCCGCCGGGGGACGCCGGCCCGGTAGATGACCAGGACCAGGATCAGCACGAAGCAGAACAGCAGCAGATAGCGCATCCACTGCCACAGAGGGGCCAGGGCGGCCAGGGGGAGCAGCTGGGCCAGCCGCAGGGGCAGGTGGGTCTCCAGCAGCCAGAAGAACCAGTCACCGGTAAAGATGACCACCACCGACAAATAGATGGTGAGCAGCAGCAGGGCGGACAGCAGCATGCTGACCAGAAACAGGCTCACCGGATGGCGGTCCTCCACCTCATAGAGCTGGTCCATGGTGAGAAACAACGTCCGCAGTCCCGCCGATGCGGACACCAGGATGGTGAACAGACTGGCCCACAGCAGACCGGGGGACTGGCTGCCGGCCACATAGGTGAGGTAGTCCGTCATGACGGAGAGGGCCCCGCCGGGTAGGACCTGGTCCAGCCCCGACAAAATCTGCTCCAGGTCCAGATGGAACAGGCCAATGAAGTAGTTGACGCACATAAGCAGGGGGAAGAGGGTGAGGATGAGAAAGTAGGACAGGGCGGCGGCGGACCGGGCCACTCCTGCCCGTCCGTAGGCGTCCGCCGCGTCCAGACAAAAGGAGACCGGCGGCAGAGACAGAAGTTTTTTTAACATGATGGGTTCTCTCCTTCCCTGTCGGGTGATTGAGAATAAACAAAAGTTCATCCAGGCAAACTGCCGGAAAAAACGAAAAAAGCCGTCTGATTTCCAGACGGCTTTCGACGTTGCAGACCTCAGGCCAGCTTGTTCAGCTTGATGGTCATGCTGCTCTTCTTGTTGGCAGCATTGTTCTTATGCAGCAGCCCCTTGGCAGCGGCCTGATCCACCGCCTTGACAGCCACCTTGTAAGCGACATCGGCCTCGCTGCGGTTGCCTTCCGCCACCGCGGCGTCAAACTTCTTGAGTTCGGTCTTCAGCGCGGACTTCGCGGCCTTGTTCTGAGCAGCTTTGGTCTGGGACACCAGCACACGCTTCTTGGCAGACTTGATATTCGGCAAACCAAACACCTCCTCCGATTTTCATCGTTAATTTAGACACAGTATGCCTGTGCAGATATGTATTTTACCATTGGTCTTCAGAAAAATCAACTGTTTTTTTCGATTTTTTCAAGAAATTTGGATAGATCACGAATAGCCGCAAAAAATAGGGAATATGGGGAAAAATTACACAAGATATAGGGGAAGGCGGGAACAAATTATGAAGATCAGAAGGACCGATTTGGCCATGGAGGCCCAGGAACTGTGGCGGGAGAGCGCCGGGGAGACCACCCGGCTGTCCGGGGTGGAGGCCCGGGACAGGGAGCGGGAGGGCATCCCGGTGACCACGGTGCGGATCCTGGACCGGGAGGGAGAACAGGCCCTGGGTAAACCACAGGGGACCTATGTGACCCTGACCCTGGAGGGGGTGGCGGGCCGGGCCGAGGGCGTCTTTGGCCGGGCCATCCGGGCGGTGGCGGGAGAGCTGTCCCAGCTGCTGGAGGGGGTAGACCCCCAGGGGTTGGTGCTGGTAGCGGGGCTGGGAAACCGGGCCATCACCCCCGATGCCATCGGCCCCAAAGTCCACGAGCAGATCTTCGTCACCCGACACCTGGTGGACCAGATGCCGGAGCACTTCGGCCACCTGCGGCCCGTGGCCTCTCTGGCGGCAGAGGTGCTGGGCACCACGGGGGTGGAGAGCGGCGAGGTGGTCCGGGCGGTGTGCGAAAAGCTCCGGCCCGCCTGTGTCATCGCGGTGGACGCCCTGGCCTCCCGGTCTCTGGAGCGGCTGTGCCGGACGGTGCAGCTTGCGGATACCGGGATCACCCCCGGCTCCGGGGTGGGGAATCATCGGGTGGCGCTGGACCGGGACAGCCTTGGGGTGCCCGTCCTGGCGCTGGGTGTGCCCACGGTAGTGGAGGGGTCCACCCTGGCCGCCGACCTGATGGGTGCGGATGAGCTGCCCGACCTGGGCGCGGGGCGGGATCTGCTGGTCACCCCCAAGGACATCGACAGCCAGGTGGCAGACCTAGCCAAGATCGTTGGCTACGGCATAAGCCTGGCCCTCCAGCCGGGAATGACGGTAGAGGATCTGGAACTGCTGCTGAGTTAAAAATTTTAGTTTATGGATGTATTATGGGGCGTCGGGGACGCCGCCCCCTACGCACGGTTTACAATATGGCTTCGTAGGGGGCGGCCTCTGGACGCCCCGCCCGTAGGGCAGCCCCTTGGGGCCGCCGCCAAAATGGCAGCCGTCGGACGGCGGGGGACGATTCCCCCCGTCGGGGGGAAATGGCCGAAGGCCAAAAGGGGGAGGGATAAGCCCCGCCCTACCAAGCCCTCACCCTACATGAAACGATAAACTAAAAGTTATCCCTTGATCCACTGCACCGCAAGAATGACCACAACATTGACCAAATACAGCACTGCCAGTTCGACCAACCTCCGCCGCTCCTCGTCCATGCCCGCCCCTCCTTTTGTCCGCGTGAAAATAGTGTACGGGCGTGACAAGGGGGAATATACCAGGGAAAATGGGGACAGACTAGGGGTAAATACTGGGAACGGCAACGTGCCTGAAAGGATGTGACATAAATGGTGAAGGGTATCACCCGCCAGGTGATTCTGGTCAAATCCCCCGACCCCAAGCTGTTTGAGGAGGCCATTTTTATCGTCAAGGAAGAGGCGCTGGCCCGGGAGGGGGTCAGTGCTGACCGTGTGCTGAAGGAGGCCCGCCAGGCTGCCGACGGCTACCTGAAGCAGGGCAAGGCCTGGAACCGGCGGCTGGAGCGGCTGCCCGGCCCCCTGTGGGGGGCGGCGGGGGCTGTGGCGGCCTCGTTGTGCTGGGCTGTCTGGCTTTTTTTGCTGTAACCTGCTCCAAGCGGGAGCATAGAATAGGGAAAGGGAACATCCGGGCCGGTGCAGTGACCGGATGCGGGAGTTTCGTTTGTCAATTTGATATTTTCCATTCCTCCTTATCTGGCGCTCCGGCGGTCTCCGCCGGGGCGCTTTTTGCGCGGACGGAGGGCTTTAAGGGAAACTTAATGAAATCCTCAGAATTCCTTTAGAGCAATCGCCTGGGCCGTATGATATGCTTTCATACAGCTTTGAGGACAATAAATTTTAGTTTATCGTTTCATGTAGGGTGAGGGCTTGGTAGGGCGGGGGCTTATCCCTCCCCCTTTTGGC
>NZ_JADYTU010000003.1 GCF_021531375.1 Pseudoflavonifractor phocaeensis | reverse complement strand
CCCCCTACGAAGCCATATTGTAAACCGTGCGTAGGGGGCGGCGTCCCCGACGCCCCATAATACATCCATAAACGAAAATTTATCGTCCCTCATTCGCCCGCTTTCGGCATATCTCACGGCGCAGATGGATTATGGTATGGGAGAGCGTGTCCAGAAAAAAATACCGTTTTTTGTTCCGCATAGAACGCCGTCCCGCTCCACATCCTGACCATACCGACAAATGATGGATCAGGAGGAACCCTTTATGAAGCGACTTTCCGCTGTGTTTCTGGCGGTTCTGATGCTGGCCGCCGCCATGCCGTCCTCGTTCGCCGCGGGGGAGAACGGCGATCTGTCCCTATCCTGCGCCTCCTCCATTCTGATGGAAAAGGAGACGGGGACCGTCCTGTACGAGCAGGACGCCCACGCCAAGCTGGAGCCCGCCAGCGTCACCAAGGTCATGACCCTGCTGCTGGTGATGGAGGCGGTGGACAGCGGGCGGATCTCCCTGGATGACATGGTCACCGTCTCCACCCACGCCGCCGGAACGGGCGGTTCCCAGGTCTATCTGAAGGAGGGGGAGCAACTGCCCGTCTCTGAGATGATAAAATGTGTCACCGTGGTGTCGGGCAACGACTGCGCCGTGGCCCTGGCAGAGCACCTGGCAGGCAGCGAGACCGCCTTTGTCACCCAGATGAACCAGCGGGCCCAGGAACTGGGCATGGCGGACACCACGTTCCTCAACTGCACTGGCCTGCCCGCTCAGGGCCATATGACCTCCGCCTACGACATCGCCCTGATGTCCCGGGAACTGATTCTGAACCATCCTGACATCCGCCAGTACACCACCATCTGGATGGACTCCATTCGGGACGGGGCCTTCGGCCTGACCAACACCAACCGTCTGGTCCGGTTCTACCAGGGGACCACCGGTCTGAAGACTGGCTCCACCGACGGCGCCGGCTTCTGTATCTCGGCCACTGCCGAGCGGGACGGCATGGAGCTCATCGCTGTCGTCATGAAATCTCCTACCAGTCCGGAGCGGTTTGAGGACGCCAAAGCCCTTCTGGACTATGGCTTTGCCAACTACGCTCTGGTCAACGTCTACCCTGAGGCCCCTCTGGCCCCGGTGGAGGTCCTGCTGGGTTCCGTCTCCCAGGTCCAGCCCCATCTCCAGCGGGACTGCCGCCTACTGGTTCGCCGCGGGGAAGAAGGCACGGTGACCACCAACCTGACCATCGCGGAGGACGTGGAGGCCCCGGTGGACCAGGGCCAGACTCTGGGACAACTGGAGGTCTATGTGGACGGAGAGCTTCGAGATACCGTCCCCATCGTCTCTGCCCAGCAGGTGGACCGGCTCACCGTCCCCGGTATTTTCGGCCGGATGCTCCGGCAGCTGCTCATGGCAGACTGATCCCGCCGTTTTCCGGCGGGTACATATTTACTCAATTTCCCTGTTTATTCTCGTAAAAAGGATGTTTCCCTCTATTTAACTTGACTGCGCAAAAGGCTTGTTGTATAATTTATATAAATATCCAGGGATTGTTTTGATGGTCAATTGTGCTTTTTATCCCAATTCCTGGTATTATCTCATAGCAGAGGTGATCACTTTGTCCAAATTTCAGGAAAATCTCTCCTCTCACGACCTGTTTTTTGAGCTGGAAGCCTTCTCCGAAGGCCGTTCCACCCATGCCTGGCGCTGTTTCGGCGCCCATCCCGCCAAGGATGAAAACGGGACCGAGGGGTATCTCTTCCGGGTATGGGCGCCTAACGCCCCCTTAGTTTCCATCATCGGCGATTTCAACAACTGGGACGCCAACGCCACCCCCATGAACAAGCTGGAAGGCGGGATCTGGGAGGCCTTTGTCCCCGGTCTGGAGCGCTATGACGCCTACCAGTACGCCGTCCACAAAGCGGACGGATCTTTCGTGGGCAAAGCCGACCCCTACGCGTTCCACGCCGCCACCCGTCCCAACGTATCCAGCAAGATCTACGATCTGGATACCGGCTACCAGTGGGGCGACCAGAGCTGGATGGAGTACCGCTCCAAGCAGGTCCCCTACACCAACCCCATGAACATCTACGAGTGCCACCTGGGCTCCTGGCGGCGCACCGGCGAGGGTGAGTTCCTCAGCTACCGGGACACCGCCTCCTACTTAGTTCCCTATGTGAAGGAGATGGGCTTCACCCATGTGGAGCTGCTCCCCGTCACCGAGCATCCTCTGGACGCCTCCTGGGGGTATCAGTGTACCGGCTACTTCGCCGCCACCAGCCGTTTCGGCACCCCCGATGACTTGAAGTACCTCATCGACCAGCTCCACCAGGCCGGTATCGGCGTCATTATGGACTGGGTCCCCGCCCACTTCCCCCGGGACGCCTTCGGCCTGTACAACTTCGACGGCACCCCCACCTATGAGTACGCCGATCCCCGGAAGGGCGAGCACGCCGACTGGGGCACCAACGTCTTTGATTACGGACGCAACGAGGTCCGTTCCTTCCTGTTCTCTTCCGCCATGTTCTGGCTGGAGGAATACCATATGGACGGCCTGCGGGTGGACGCCGTGTCCTCCATGCTGTATCTGGACTATGGCCGGCAGGACGGGGCCTGGATGCCCAACGTGAACGGCGGCCACGAGAATCTGGAGGCCATCGAGTTCCTCCAGAAGCTGAATACCGCCATCTTCTCCCGCCACCCCGACGTACTGATGATCGCCGAGGAATCCACCGCTTGGCCCAAGGTCACCTACCCGGTGAGCGACGGCGGTCTGGGCTTCAACTTCAAGTGGAACATGGGCTGGATGAACGACATCTGCCACTACATCAAGATGGACCCCTACTTCCGCCAGTTCAACCACCGGGACATCACCTTCTCCCTGATGTACGCCTTCTCGGAGAACTACATCCTGCCTCTGTCCCACGACGAGGTCGTCCACATGAAGGGCTCCTTCTTCGGCAAAATGCCCGGTGACAACCCCATGAAGTTTGCCGGCGTGCGCGCCTTCTATACTTATATGATGACCCACCCTGGCAAAAAGCTCACCTTTATGGGCGCCGAGCTGGGCCAGTGGAACGAGTGGCACTTTGAATATTCTCTGGACTGGCACCTGCTCCAGTACGAGCCCCACCGCCAGACCCAGACCTTCTTCAAGACCATGAACGCCCTCTATCTGGAGCAGCCCGCCCTCTGGGAGCAGGACAACTCCTGGCAGGGCTTCCAGTGGCTGTGCGCCGACGACAACAACGCCAACACCGTGGCCTTCCTGCGCTGGGACAAGGCTGGCAAGCCTCTGATCGTGGTCTGCAACTTCTCCCCCGAGCACCGGAAGGGCTACCGGGTGGGCGCCCCCTTCGGCGGCACCTGGGCCCCCATCCTGAACACCGACTCCGCCGAGTTCGGCGGCCAGGGCCTGGGCGACACCGCCCCCATCAAGACGGAAAAGGTCCCCTGCCACGACCAGCAGCAGTCTATGGTCATCGACCTGCCTCCCATGTCGGCCATGATCTACCGCTGCATCCGGAAGAACCCTATCCGCAAGCCCAAGGCGGACAAGGCCGCCGCCGCGCCGGCCAAGGCTCCCGCAAAGGCCAAGAAAGCCGCCGCGCCCAAGGCGAAAAAGGCTGCCGCGCCCAAGGCGAAGGCGGAAAAAGCGCCTGCCAAGAAGAGCGCCAAGACCAAAAAGGCCGCCCAGGAGTGATCCCGGGAATAACAGGGCGCGCCCCAGACGAGCGCCTGTTTCCATATAGCTTCCCTGAAACATACAAGAGGTGACAGTATGAAAAAAGAAGTTGTGGCCATGTTGCTGGCCGGCGGACAGGGCAGCCGCCTCTACGCCCTGACCAGCCACGTGGCAAAGCCCGCCGTTCCCTTCGGCGGAAAGTACCGCATCATTGACTTCCCCCTGTCCAACTGCGTCAACTCCGGCATCGACACCGTGGGCGTCCTGACCCAGTACCGTCCCCTGGAGCTGAACAGCTACCTGGGCAACGGCCAGCCCTGGGACCTGGACCGCTCCGACGGCGGCGTCCACATCCTGCCCCCCTACATGCGGGAGGGTGACCAGGGCACCTGGTACAAGGGCACCGCCAACGCCATCTACCAGAACATCGGCTTCCTGGACCTGTACGACCCCGAGTATGTGGTCATTCTGTCCGGCGACCACATCTATAAGATGGACTACGCCGACATGGTGGACCTGCACAAGAAGACCGGCGCCGCCTGCACCATCTCCGTTCTGGAGGTCACCATGGAGGAGGCCACCCGCTTCGGCATCATGAACGTGGACGCCGAGGACCGGATCTTCGAGTTTGAGGAGAAGCCCGCCCATCCCAAGAGCAACCTGGCCTCCATGGGTATCTATGTGTTCACCTGGTCCAAGCTGCGCCAGTACCTCATCGACGACGAGGCCGACCCCAATTCCTCCAACGACTTCGGCAAGAACATCATTCCCAACATGCTGGCCGCCGGTGAGAAGATGATGGCCTACCGGTTCCAGGGCTACTGGAAGGACGTGGGCACCATCAACTCCCTGTGGGACGCCAACATGGACATGCTGGCCCCCCGGAGCAGCATCGACCTGTACGATCCCAGCTGGCCCATCTACGCCCGCACTCCCATCAAGCCTCCCCATGTCACCGGCCCCAACGCCAAGATCTCCCACTCCCTGGTCACCGGCGGCTGCCAGGTGGACGGCACGGTGGAAAACTCGGTGCTGTTCCACTCGGTCACGGTGGAGCAGGGCGCCGACGTCCAGTATTCCATCCTGATGCCCGGCGCCGTGGTCAAGGCCGGCGCCAAGGTGTCCTACGCCATCGTGGCGGAGAACGCTGTGGTCGAGTCGGAGGCCGTTGTGGGCTCCGCCCCCGATGACAGCCCCGAGTGGGGCATCGCCGTGGTGGCCAGCGGTGTCACCGTGGGCGAAAAGGCTGTGATTTCCCCCAGCGCCATGATCCGGGAAGATGTGAAGGGAGGTGAGCGGGCATGAATAATCTCCACGGTATTCTCTTTGCCTACCGCTCCGACGCTAATCTGGGCGAGTTGACTCGCCCGCGCAACACCTGTTCTCTGGCCTTCGGCGGCCGGTATCGTCTGATCGACTTCATGCTGTCCAACTATGTCAACGCCGGCATCACCGACGTGGGCGTCATCGTCCATGAGAGCTACCAGTCCCTTCTGGACCACCTGGGCTCCGGCAAGGACTGGGATCTGAGCCGCAAGCACGGCGGTCTGCGGATTCTGCCCCCCTTCGGCTACGGTGAGCAGGGCCACGGCGAGTACCGCGGCAACATGGAGGCCCTGGCCGGTGTGGCCGGGTATCTGAAGAACATCCGTCAGGACTATGTCATCATGGGCTGGGGCGACGCGGCCCTCAACCTGGACGTGGAGGCTGTCTATGACCAGCACATCGCTTCCGGCGCCGATATCACCGTGGTGTGCACCCCCACACTGAACGGCGCTCCCCGGTTCTCCGAGTATGTGGAGGTCAGCGCCGACGGCCGGGTCACCGACCTGTCCGTCCACCCCACTTCCGCGGACAAGGCTCTGGAGTCTCTGGAGATCTATATCATGTCCAAGCAGCTGCTGATGGACATGGTGGAGTACTGCGCCGCCCACGACGTACATAGCTTCAGCCGGGGCGTCCTCCAGCCCAGACTGAAATCCCTGAAGCTGATGCCCTATGTCCACCAGGGCTATGCGGGCCGTTTCCAGTCCGTGGGCGACTATTTCCAGCGCTCCATGGATCTGCTGGAGCCCGCCGTCCGGGACGACCTGTTCAACCCCGCCCGCCCCATCCGCACCAAGGACATGTCCAACCCCTCCAGCTACTACGGCCCCAACTCTGTCTCCAAGCGCTCCCTGGTGGCCGACGGCTGCTACATCGAGGGCGAGGTGGAGAACTCCATCCTCTCCCGCGGCGTCATTGTGGAGAAGGGTGCCAAGGTGGTCAACAGCGTTCTGATGCAGGGCACCGTGGTCAAGGCCGGCGCTTCCCTGGCCTATGTCATCGCGGACAAGAATGTCACCATCAACGCTGACCGTATGCTCATGGGCCATTCCACCTATCCTCTTGCCATTGCCAAGGGCTCCGTGGTGTAATATCCAACGTCAACAGCGGCTCCATCGCGCGGAGGCAGGAGGCAACCCCTCTCTCCGGCGATGGAGCCCCTTAATATCCCATCTCTCCGGCACTTTTCAAGAAAGGGGATTATTATGAAAATTTTATTTGCTTCTCCCGAGGTCGCTCCCTTTATCAAGACCGGCGGTCTGGCCGATGTGGCCGGCTCTCTGCCCCAGGCTCTGGCCAAGGAAGGCCACGAGGTCAAGGTCATCCTCCCCCTGTACGAGGGGATCGGCCAGGAATGGCGCAGCCAGATGACCTTCCTGAAGTATTTCAACGTCACTTTGTCCTGGCGTCAGGTCTACTGCGGCGTCTTCCAGCTGGAGCGTGACGGCGTCACCTACTGGTTCGTGGACAACGAGTATTACTTCAAGCGCTGGCAGATCTACGGCCACTTCGACGACTGCGAGCGGTTCGCCTACTTCTCCCGCGCCGTCATCGAGACCCCGGGCCAGCTGGACTGGGCCCCTGACATTATCCACTGCAACGACTGGCAGACCGCTCTGGTCCCCGTCTATCTGCTGGAGGAGAAATACCGCATCCCGCAGCTGGCTAACGCCAAGTCCGTCTTCACCATCCACAACATCGAGTATCAGGGCCGCTACGGCGAGCAGGTGCTGAAGGACGTCATCGGTCTGGACGCCGGCTACTTCAACGAGGGAATGCTGGCCTACTTCGGGGACGTGAACCTGATGAAGGGCGCCATTATGGCCTCCAACTTCGTCACCACCGTCTCCCCCACCTACGCGCAGGAGCTGCGCACTCCCTTCTACGCCAAGGGCCTGGACGGCGTCATCAACCAGCAGGCTGGCAAGATCGAGGGCATCCTCAACGGCATCGACATGGAACTCTATGATCCCGCCACCAACCCCGGTCTGGCCGCCAACTTCACCACCAAGTCCCTGGTCAAGGGCAAAAAGCAGTGCAAGCTGGCTCTTCAGAAGGCGGTGGGGCTCCAGGAGAACCCGGACGTGCCCATCATCGCCTGCATCTCCCGTCTGGTGGGCCACAAGGGCTTCTCTCTGGTCACCGACGTTCTCCACGAGATCATGGGCATGAACGTGCAGATGGTGGTGCTGGGCACCGGCGACTGGCAGTATGAGGAGGCCTTCCGCCACGCCCAGAGCCAGTATCCCGGCCGTTTCGCCGCCCAGCTGACCTACTCCGCTCCCCTTTCCACCATGATCTACGCCGGCGCCGACCTGTTCCTCATGCCCTCCATCTCCGAGCCCTGCGGCCTGAGCCAGATCATCGCCATGCGTTTCGGCACCGTCCCCGTGGTGCGGGAGACCGGCGGTCTGAAGGACACTGTCACCCCGTATAACAAGTTCACCGGCGAGGGCCGTGGCTTTACCTTCTCCAACATCAATGCCGGCGACATGGTGTGGGTCCTGCGGGAGGCCGTGGACCTGTACCACTCCAACAAGGAAGCCTGGCGCGGCCTTCAGCGCGCCGGCATGACCGCCGACTTCTCCTGGACCAACTCCGCCAAGCAGTACCTGGACATCTACCAGCGTATCCAGGGCTGATCCGTTCTTCCCGCGTCTCACCGGCCCCCGTTTCCCAACGGGGGCCGGTTTTATGTTTATTTTCCCTATTTTTATTACATAATTGTACAAAACGGATAGAAAACTCTTCTTGTGCTCCCGTTTTGTTCCTTTCTGCCGATTGACGCTCTTGGGAAAATCTGATAAAATGTATCGCCGTAGGAATCAAGATTTTCCACCGATTTCTTTCAATATTACTGTAAAACGGGAGGCAGCGTTATGGCTGAATATACCAAGGCCCAGCTTACCGATATGATCATAGGAAAACTTCAGCGCAACTTTGGCCGCACTGTGGAGGAGGCCACCAAGGACCACATGTTCAAGGCCTGCGCCCTGGTGCTCCGGGACATCATGTCCCGCCGCCAGATGGAGACGGACAACCGTGTGTGGGAGGGCCAGCAGCGCCAGGTCCACTACCTGTCCCTGGAGTTCCTCATGGGCCGTTCTCTGGAGAAGAACGCCTACAATCTGGGCCTGCTGGACACCCTGAAGGATGCGCTGGAGGGCCTTGGCTTCTCCGCCTCCGATCTGTTCGAGAAGGAGCCCGACGCCGGTCTGGGCAATGGCGGCCTGGGCCGTCTGGCCGCCTGCTATCTGGACTCCATGACTACCCTGGAGATCCCCGCCACGGGCTACTCCATCTGCTATGAGCTGGGCATCTTCAAGCAGAAGATCATCGACGGCAAGCAGGTGGAGCTGGCCGACAACTGGCTGGGTCTGGGCGACGCCTGGCTCATCCCCAAGCTGGACGAGGCTGAGGAGGTCCGTTTCGGCGGCAAGATCGTGGACCACTGGGATGAGAACGGCCACAACCATCCCGAGCATGTGGGCTATACCACGGTCCTGGCCATCCCCCGTGACATGGAGATCGCCGGCTACAAGACCCGGCACACCAACATTCTGCGCCTCTGGGACGCCAAGAGCCCTGTCCCTGTGGACATGTCCCTGTATTCCCGGGGCGAGTATCTGAAGGCGGTGGAGCAGCAGGCCATGGCTGAGGTCATCGCCAAGGTCCTCTACCCCGATGACAACCACTACGAGGGCAAGTCCCTGCGTCTGAAGCAGCAGTACTTCTTCGTCTCCGCCACCGTCCAGTCCATTGTCCGCAAGCACCGCTCCCAGTACGGCACCCTGCGTAACTTCCATGAGAAGCACGTCATCCAGATCAACGACACCCATCCCACTCTGGTCATCCCGGAGCTGATGCGGATCCTGCTGGATGTAGAGGGCTACTCCTGGGATGAGGCCTGGCATATCGTCACCCGCAGCGTCTGCTATACCAACCACACCATTCTGGCCGAGGCGCTGGAGCGCTGGCCCCAGACCTTGATTGAGACCCTGCTGCCCCGGATCTGGCAGATCCTGAAGGAGATCTCCGGCCGCTACCAGCAGCAGCTCCAGTACCGCTACGGCGGCGACATGAACAAGGTGGGCCAGATGGCCATTATTTGGGGCGGTGAGGTCCGCATGGCCAACCTGTGCGTCTGCGCCTGCCAGGCCATCAACGGCGTGTCCGCCCTCCACTCCGACATTCTGAAGCGTGACGTGTTCCACGACGCCTATCTGGCTCACCCCGACAAATTCCAGAACGTGACCAACGGCATCGACCACCGCCGCTGGCTGTCCCAGATCAACCCCAAGCTGGACGCCCTGATCCGGGAGTGCACCGGCGGCGACCAGTACCTCCTCCATCCCGAGGCCATCCAGGGTCTGGAAAAGTACAAGGACGACAAGTCCGTCCTGCTCCAGCTGGCTAAGATCAAGGACGAGAATAAGCGCCGTTTTGCCAGCTATATCGCCCGGGAGTCCGGTGTCATTCTGAACACTGACGCCATCTTCGACGTCCAGGTGAAGCGTCTGCACGAGTACAAGCGCCAGCTGCTCAACGTGCTGCACATCATCCACCTGTACAACCAGCTGCGGGATAATCCCAACATGGACTTCACCCCCCAGACCTTCCTCTTCGGTGCCAAGGCGGCCCCCGGCTACCATGTGGCCAAGGAGATCATCCAGCTCATTAACTCCCTGTCCACCCAGATCAACAACGATCCCGTGTGCAAGGACAAGCTCCAGGTGGTGTTCCTGGAGAACTACCGTGTCTCCCTGGCCGAAAAGCTGATGCCCGCCTCCGAGCTGTCCGAGCAGATCTCCACCGCCGGCAAGGAGGCCAGCGGCACCGGCAACATGAAGTTCATGATGAACGGTGCGCTGACCATCGGTACGCTGGACGGCGCTAATGTGGAGATGCACCAGCAGGTGGGCGACGAGAATATCTTCCTCTTCGGCCTCACCGCCGACCAGGTGGCCGAGCGCAAGCGCCAGGGCTACCGCTCCCTGGACTACTACCAGCAGAACCAGGCCCTGAAGCGGGTCATCGACCAGATCTCCGCCGGCTTCAGCGACCATGTGTCCTACAGCGACCTGACCAACAGGCTCCTCTTCGGCGCCGGCGGCAGCATGGCCGACGAATACATGCTCCTGGCCGACTTCGACAGCTACTGCGCCGCCCACCAGCGCGCTCTGGAGACCTATGCCGACCAGCAGCGCTGGAACCAGATGTCTCTGATCAACATCGCCCGGTCCGGCATCTTCGCCGCCGACCGCTCCATCGCCGAGTACGCCAAGAATATCTGGCACGTCCCCACCCGCTAAAACACATTGCCCATCATGCAAGAAGCCCCCATGATCCGGTCCCACCGGAACATGGGGGCTTCTTTGTCCGCGCCGCAATGGGCACAAAAGGCGCCGCGCAAAAAAATGTGAGCCGCCGGGACTTACACCCAGCGGCTCACGCGGTATCATCAATAGGGACTCAGCGGCATTTCAGCGTATCGGCATAAAACTGGTCCAGTTCCTCCTTGGTGGGGAACACCGCTACATACATCTGGTTACCCATGGCGCCGGACAGCGCGTCGGGGATGCGCTCCACCATCCGCATCTGGGCGGCGTATTTCTCCATGACCTCCTGGTGGCTGAGTACAAAATCCTTGCCGTCCCGGCGGCCCACAAAAGCGCAGTAGGCGTGTTCTCCCACCGGCATATCGGAGCGTCCAAAGGCGATCATGTCGGCCCAGATCTTGTACACGTTGGTACTGTGGGCAAAATTGATCATGTCGGGGGTAAAGCCGCCGCAGGGGCGCATGTTGACCTCCAGCCCCACCACCTGGCCCGCCTTGCCCAGCCCCTTCTGGTCCTGGGTGAGGCGGAAAAACTCAAAGTGGACGAACCGGCTCTTGACGCCGAAGGCTTTTACCGTATCCCGGCCGGCCTTCCGGGTGTCCTCGGGCAGGTCCCGGAGGATGTAGTAGACGGAGTTGTCGTTCTCGTTGACGATATCCATGATGGACATGGGGGTGACGTTGCCCGTCTCAAACAGGGGCTCGCCCCGGTCGTCGATGATCGCGTCGTAGGAGTTGACCTCGGCGTGGACAAACTCCTCCATGATGTAAGGCACATCCGCTTCCTTCTCGGCCATAAAGCTCTCCAGTTCCTGGTCACTGGTAAGCTTGTAGGTGTGGGAGGCGCCTACGCCGTTATCCGGCTTGACCACCACCGGATAGCCCACCTTTTTAATGAAGTCCCGGCAGCCCTTCAGGTCCTCCACCAGGTAATACCGGGCGGTGGGGATACCGGCCTTGGCATAGAACTCCTTCATCTTGGACTTGTATTTGACCCGGGGCATATCCTCCGTCTGGAACCCGGAGGTGATGTGGAAGTCGGTACGCAGCCGGGCATCCCGCTCCAGCCAGTACTCGTTGTTGGACTCCAGCCAATCAATACGGCCGTATTTGAAGATGAAGAAGGCCACCGCGCGGTATACCTGGTCGTAGTCCTCCAGGGTACCCACTTTGTAATATTCGTTCAGACTGGCCTTCAGCTCGCCGCTGAGCTCATCGTAGGGCTGATCGCCGATGCCCAGCACGTTCATGCCGTTCTTCTTCAGCTCCTGGCAGAACTGCCAGTAATTGGTGGGAAAGTTCGGGGAAATAAAGATGATGTTTTTCACGTTCACTCCTGCTTTCTCTTTTTATGTAGGGAAGAACTCGGTCACTCCAGCAAATAGGGAAGGAAATAAGCCACCTGCTTGTGCCACCAGGGCCAATCGTGATTGACGTCCCAGCCCCAGAAATCCACCCACAGTTGGATTCCCTTTTCCTGGCAGATCTCCTGAATACGGTGGGTGGTTTCGGGCAGTTCCCAGGCCCCCTGGCCCACGCAGATGACGCCCTTGTGCTGGTTGTACTGCTGGATAAAGGGGTGGTCCACCGGCATATTGGCCAGATAGTCCACAGGGGAATTGAGATAGACCACATCGTCCATGTACCCGTCAAAGCCGTAGCTGGCGGTATAGATCCCGCTCAGCGCCAGCAGACCGTCGAACAGGTCGGGGCGGCGGAAATACAGGTTAGCGGCGTGGGTGGCACCCAGGCTGCACCCAAAGGCCATGACCCCTGGGAACCCCGTCCAGCCGTTGCAGGAATTAGCCATGTCCCGCATAAAGGGGACCATCTCGTCGGTGATGTACTGGATCCACTGCTCGTGCCGCCGTGCCCGCCAGTAGGGATCGCCCGCCTTGTTGGACCAGGTCTCGGCGTCCATGGTGTCGATGGAAAAGACCATGACCTGGCCCGATTCGATCCAGGGCGCCCAGGTATCGGTCATGTGGAAGCTTTCAAAGTCAAAAAAGCGGCCGTCCTGGCAGGGGATGAACAGCACCGGCCGGCCGGCGTGGCCGTATACCTTGCACTCCATATCCCGGCCCAGCGCGGGGCTGTACTGCTTAAAATACTGAGTCTGCATGGGGGATACCTCCATTATTCCAGCTCATAGAGCAGGGTATTGAGAAAGAAGGGGATCTGCCGCTCCCAGCTCGCCTCGCAGTGCTCCCCTCCGGGTACGATGCGGCAATTCAGGAGAACTCCCCGCTCCAGCAGCAGGCCGGCAACGGCGGCAAATCCCCGGGACATGTCGTCGTGGTTGGCCAGTTCTCTGGAGCCGTAGTCCATGTAGACCACGGTGTCCGGCCGAAGCCGGGCGGTACGCAGCAGCTTTTCCAGCTTGTCCGGCGCCAGCCAGATGGAGGGCGACAGGGCGGCGCACCGGGAAAAATATTTGTTGTACTTGGCCACGGCATACAGGCTCATCAGTCCGCCCATGGAGCTGCCTGCAATAAAGGTGTGGCTCCGGTCGGGCAGAGTGGGGAAGTTCGAGTCGATCTCCGGCTTGAAGGTCTTCACCATCCAGTCCATGGTGACCTTGCCCAGCCCCTTGATCCGGCCCATCTCCGGGTCCCGGCAGGAGAAGGGGGAATACTCGTTGAGCCGGCCGTTGTTGGGGTCATGGTTGCACTCTACGGCCGCAATGATGAGGGGCGTCTGGGTGGCGTCCATGTACTCCAGCATCCCCCAGCTCTTCCCATAGGTGGCGTCCCCGTCAAAAAACAGGTTGTGGCCGTCGAACATGTATAAAACCGGATAGCGCGCGTCAGGGTCCTGGTTCAGGGCGTCGGGAAGATAGACATAGGCGCGCCGCGGCTCATCCCCGGTCAATTCCGGGATGGTAAGATTCCAGGTTTCGATCATGGCAGAGTCTCTTTTCGTTGTATTACCAAGGATTGAATAGGTATTAGTTTAGCACAGCAACCTCCCAAATTCAATTGGCGCTTTCCGCAAATTCCGGGCTCTCGAACCCGGGCGGGCAAGTCTATTTGAATGGAGCGGGCGTTCAGTTCATATAGTAGAGCGGCAGAGACCGCAAACCAAAACACGGTAAATTAAGGAGGAGAACTATGAAAGTCAAGGTCATTTTGCTCAGGCGCAGGCTTTTGTCCCTTGGGGGCTGCCTGCTGGCGGCACTGGGGATCTTCTCTATGGTAAACTTCCCAACGGCGGTGGGGGTGTCCGCAGCCACGCGGCAGCTGCCCATCTACTGCGTCCAGCGGGATCAGAAACTGGTATCCATCAGTTTCGACGCGGCCTGGGGTAATGCTATTTAGCGCTTCCCCATCCTCAAGGCTTCTCGGGTCCCGGCCAGCCGCTGGCCTGGGCAAAGGCGCTCCTCCCGGGCTGTCCGGTCAAGGGAGCTTCCTGCAATCTTTGCGCCCCAGAGCTGCCAGCCAGATGACGGCGGCCAGCAGTACACCTGCCCCGGTCAGCCCTATGCAAGAGGAGATGTCAGACCCTTCCAGCCATCCAAAAACGCCGCTCCCCAGCAGCAACGCGGGAATGGACACCAGCAGCGCTCCTGGCAGCGGCAATCCGCACAGGGCCGCGGACAGTACCGCACTGCATCCCAGCAGCCCGCACAGGCCCAGCCGAAGCGTGTCGCCTGCAATGGGCTGGAGGGCACGCAGCAGCTCTGCCTGGGCGGAGGTGTCCATGGCGGAAAAACCCGGCACGAAGCGGGCGGCCAGCCCGCTCAAAACGGGAAGCGCCGACTGTGAAGCCGCCAGCGCCGGGGCCGCCGCCAGCGCTCCCGCGCACAGCAGGACCGGCAGCAGGGCGCGCACCGTCAGCCCAGGCCTCGTCCTTCCACGGCGGACATGGCCCGTCCACAGCAGCAGGGCCACCAGGCCCAATGCCAGCGCTCCGCCAGCCAGGTCAATGCAAACGTCCCGGAGTTGCCCGCTGCGTCCGGGCACAAAGGTCTGGTGAAACTCATCCAACCCCGCCAGCGCCGCGCACAGCAGGGCCGTCGCAGCGCCCCTAGCAGCCTTTTGCCGCAACAGGAAAGAGAGGGCAAACAAAACCAGTAGAGCCAGCACAAAGTACAAAAACATGTGCGCCGCCTTCCGCTCAAAAAAGGACAGCACCTCCACGGCGGCGTTCTGGGCCGCGGCGTCCGCCCCGGCGAACACCGGGGACAGGCTGTGGAGCAGCCGCCACAGCAGCCGGTCAGACAAGTCCCCGGAGACCGCCGCGGTCTGAGCGGAAAAGTTCCATATGACTCTGTACCAGAGCAGGACGGGCAGCCAGACGGCAGCGCGCAGGACGTCAAAACAGCGAATTTGGTTCATAGTTCGGCTCCTGTGTAAAAAATCGTCGGTCAACGGCCAAGCACCCGTCCGCCTCTCGGGCGCGTCAAAGGCTCGGGGCCCGCCGGGCCGTCTGCCGCCATTATAGCACGGCTTTCTGAGATTGGCAAAATCCGGCGAATCATGCTCATACCGGAAGCAGCGTGGGGGAAGGATGCCGCAAGCTACTCCCGATGCAGCCCGGCAGACTGGGGTCCTCTTTTAACACGTCGATCATAGCCGTTAAAGACCTCCGCAGGCCATAAAACAGTTGCCCAAAGGTACCCTTTCGGGGTAAAATATGTCCGGAAAGATTGTGAGAATGACCGGAATAAACAAGGAGATGGTGATTGATGCCCACCCTCTATTACAAAGATGCGCAGAAGCTGGGCCAGAAAGAATTTCGCGCTTGTACCGCCAAGGGGCTGTCCCCCTATCTCCCGGTGCTGGATGACCTGGTCCCTGCCGAGCGCATGTTTCAGGGAATGGATCTGGGTGTTGTTCAGGTGCCCATGGAGTTCCTTGTGGGTACCAGGAGCAGACAGCGGACTGAGGCCTTTGCCCGGAACTTTATGCCGCTGCTTCCCGAGGAGAGCGAGTTTGCGAAAAAGTGGCAGAACCTCTGCCAGTCCCACCTGGAGAAAGGAATCCGGGACCCCATCAAGGCCTATGAATATATGAACCGCTTCTATGTGGAGGAGGGCAACAAGCGGGTCAGCGTGTTGAAATTCTTCGGCGCGGACACGGTATATGCCCAGGTGACCCGTATTCTGCCGGAACGGAACGGGCAGAAGGATGTGGAGCTCTACTACGAATTCTTGGAGTTCTACCGGCTCAGCAAAGTCAATTTTATTGAATTCTCAAAGCTGGGCAGTTTTTCCCAACTGCAGCGGCTGCTGGGCAAGGGCCCGGAAGAGCCCTGGACAGATGAGGACCGCAGCGGCTTTTCCACGGCGTACTACTATTTCCGTCAGGCCTACGAGGCCAACGGCGGAAAGCGTCTGAGCTCCACGGTGGGGGACGCCATGCTGGCTTATATCAAGATCTACGGCTATCCGTCCCTCCGAAGCCGGAGCGCAGCGGAGATCAAGAAGGCCGTGGCCCGGGTCTGGGAGGACATCACCCTCCAGCAGGAAGAGACGCCCATCGACGTCAAGCTGATCCCGGAGGAGGAGACGGGCGGCGGGCTTCTCTCCAAGGTGTTCAAGAGCAAAACCGAAGTGCGGAAGGCCGCCTTTATCCACGACAAGAACCAGGACACGTCCGGCTGGACCTTTGGCCACGAGCTGGGACGCCAACATGTACAGCGGGTGTTCCAGGGAGAACTGGAGACCACCGCCTATTTTAACGCCCTGGACGGCGATCCGCTGCAAGTGATCGAGCGGGCCATCGCCGACGGCAATACCACCATCTTTACCACCTCGCCCCGGCTGCTTCCCGCCAGCCTGCGCGCGGCGGTGGACCATCCGGAGTGTGTGATCCTGAACTGCTCCCTGAATAAATCCCACCGCTATATCCGTACCTACTATGCCAGAATGTACGAGGTAAAGTTTATCATCGGGGCCATCGCCGGTTCTCTGGCAGGCAGCAATCCTGTGGGATATATCTGCGATTATCCTATTTTCGGCCAGATGGCCGGGATCAACGCCTTTGCGCTGGGAGTACAGCTGGTAAATCCCAGAGTAAAGGTCTATCTGGAGTGGTCCGCTGTAGACGGCGTGGCCGCCGCCGCAAAGCGGCTGACCGACCGTGGGATTCGGCTGATTTCCTCCCAGGATCTGGCAAAGCGGGAGGACGGAAGGCACAGCAGCTTCGGTCTGTCCCTGATCAATGAAGATGGCCAGGTCCCCCTGGCCATGCCGGTCTGGCAGTGGGGCGTCTATTACGAATCCATGCTCCGCCGGATCCAGAGCAAGTCCTTCCAGTTGGAATATGAGGAGAGCAGCAAGGCCCTGAATTACTACTGGGGAATGTCCGCCGGGGTAGTGGATCTTCGCTGCTCAGACAGAGTGCCGGACGGATCGAAGAAGCTGGCGTCCCTGCTCCGGGAAGGGATTTGCGCCGGACTGTACGGTCCCTTCCAGGGTCCGCTGTACGCCCAAGGCGGCAGACTGATGGCAAAAAAGGGACAATCCCTGAGTTTGGAACAGATCATCAATATGGACTGGCTGGTGGAAAACATTGAGGGTTCCATCCCGGTCTACGAGGAATTGAATGATACCGGAAAGGCCACCGTGGGCATTGTGGGCATCGATCTGTTCACCGAGGAACGGCAGTCTTCTAAGGAGCCGATGGCACAGGCGAAGGAACAGACGACACCTCCCAGTAAGGCCGGAGGACAGAAATGAGAATTTTAGCCGTTGCGGATGAGGAATCCAAATATTTTTATGATCATTACTCCCCCGGGAAGCTGGATGAATTTGACCTGATCCTGGCCTGCGGAGATCTGCGGAAGGAATATCTGGAATTTCTGGCCACCCTGGCCCACTGTCCGGTGCTGTATGTCCATGGCAACCACGACGATTCTTTTGACGCCGCACCGCCCGGCGGCTGCATCTGCGTGGAAGACCAGATCTACACCTACCGGGGCGTCCGGATCCTGGGACTGGGCGGCTCTTACCGCTACCGGGACGGAACGCATATGTACACCGAGTCCCAGATGGCGCGCCGTATCCGAAAGCTGAAGTTCCGCCTTTGGCGGAGCGGCGGTTTCGATATCCTGATGACCCACGCCCCGGCTCGGCACATCAACGATTTTGACTCGCTGCCTCACCGGGGCTTCGTGTGTTTCACGGACCTGCTGGAGCAGTACCGTCCGAAATACTTTGTCCACGGTCATATCCACCGCAGCTACGGCCCCAATATTCCCCAGCGGTCCAGCCATGGTGATACCACAACGATCAACGCCAGCGGATATTATGTGTTTGAGTATTGAGTCAGGCCCTGTGGAGCGTAACAGATAACTTTAAGGGGACGCGGTTGGTCAAGCCGCGTCCCCCTTTCCATTCAATATTTTCTTTTGTCCGCCGCTCCGCACAAGTTCCCAATTTCCAGCCATCCGGCGGAGCGGCCCCCTTCGGTCAGGAGTGTCGGCGGGTCAATACAGGTCGCCGCGCCGGGCGGAGCGAATGGGGAGCTGCCGGCGGATGGCTTCATTTTGGGCAAAGTCGATCTCGGCCAGAAGCACTTCCTCCCCTGTGCCGGCCCGGGCCACAACCGTACCCCAGGGGTCCGCCAGAATGGAGTTCGCATAGGAGACATACTCCTCTGTCTCGTCCCGGGCCGGCGCGGTCCCCAAGGTAAAAATCTGATTATCCACTGCCCGCTGCCGGAACAGCAATTCCCAATGGGCCGGGCCAGTGGTCATATTGAAGGCCGCGGGGACCACGATCAACTGGGCGCCCCGGTCGGCCATGGTCTTCGCCAGCTCCTGAAAGCGAAAATCAAAGCAGATGCACAGGCCGATTTTACCGAATTCCGTGTCAAACACGGTGATCTGGCTGCCCGGGCTGAGCACTTCCGATTCCCGAAACCGCTGTCCACCCTCCACGTCTATGTCGAACAGGTGCGCCTTCCGGTGCTTCGCGATCTGCCGTCCTCCCCGGTCAAAGACATAAGAGGTGTTGTACACCTTCCCGTCAGAAAGCTCCGGCATGGAGCCTCCCACCAAATAGATTTGCAGCTCCCGGGCGGTCTGGGACAGAGCGGTCCAAGCCACGCCGCCCTCTTCCTCGCCATATGCGCGGAAGAAGCGGTTGGAATAGGGACAGCAGAACATTTCCGGCAGCACGGCCAGATCAATTCCATCCTGGGCCGCCTGGTACAACAGTTCCCTCGCATGGATCAGATTCTGCTGTTTGTCATGTACTACCTTCATCTGGATCATGGCTGCGCGCATGACTCCCACCACCTTATATTGTCATCTATCAAGATCAGTATGGCACGTCTCCGGTAAATCCGCAACCAGATTTTTTGAGCCAAGGGCGGCGCGCAGACTTTTTCCCGAACCTATACAAAGCCTCTGAATCTCACAGTACCTCTTTACATCGTTAAAGCGTTTCATTATAGTACCGCGCTCCCAGTCCCAGGTAAAAGGACGGTATATTCAAACAGCGCCTACGGCTCCAACCACAGGCGCTGTCATTTTTCCTTTTCCGCTAAGCGGCCGCTTTACCGCGTGGCGCTGCCGCAGACCACGCTGTTCTCCTTTTCTTCCACGTTCGGTTCCGGTATTCGGACCTCGTCTCCCTGATCCCGGTTCAGGTCTTCCGGCTCGTGGAAGGTGGGCACCACCTGGTGCAATGCGTCCCGAATAACAGTGGGGTCGTTTTTCTCCAGGGCCGCCGACAGCACCGCCAGCTTGCCCCGCAGTTCCTCCGGGGTGATACCGGGCTGACGCTCCACGAAGATCTGGTCGTTTTCCGTCTTTTCAATGTCCCGGCTGGCGATCAGCAGCTCCTCGTACAGCTTCTCGCCGGGCCGCAGGCCGGTCTCCACGATGTCAATGTCCCGGTAGGGCACGTAGCCGGACAGGCGGATCAGATTCTCCGCCAGGTCCAGGATTTTCACCGGCTGGCCCATGTCCAGCACGTACAGCTCGTTCTGCCGGGCCATGGCCCCCGCCTGGAGCACCAGCTGGGCCGCCTCGGGGATGGTCATGAAGTAGCGGATGATCCGCTTGTCCGTGACGGTAATGGGGCCTCCAGCGGCGATCTGCCGCTTGAACAGGGGGACCACACTGCCGTTGGACCCAAGTACGTTGCCGAAACGCACCGCGGCAAAGGTGGTCCCGCTCTGCCCCTTCATGGACTGCAAGATCATCTCGCACAGCCGCTTGGTAGCGCCCATGACGGAGGTAGGATTCACGGCCTTGTCTGTGGAGATTTGGATGAACTTTTCCACGCCGTACTCATCCGCCGTCCGCACTAGGTTCAGCGTTCCGAATACGTTGTTCCGCACCGCCTCCTGGGGGCTCTGCTCCATGAGCGGCACGTGCTTGTGGGCGGCGGCGTGGAACACCACGTCGGGCCGGTACATGGCGAAGAGCTGCCGCAGCCGCTCCCCGTCCCGGACAGAGGCGATCTCCACCACCAGATTCAGCCGTTTGCCGAAGTGGTACAGCAACTCCTGCTGGATGTCGTAGGCGTTGTTTTCGTAAATATCCACGATGATGAGCCGCTTGGGATGGTGCTTGGCGATCTGGCGGCACAGCTCGGAGCCGATAGAGCCGCCTCCGCCTGTCACCAGGACTGTCTTTCCGCCCAGGAAATCGTCCACCGGGGCAGGGTCCAGCCGCACCGGCTCCCGGCCCAGCAGGTCCTCGATCCGGATTTCCCGCAGCTGGCTGCGGATGGGCTTCTGGGCGATCAGGTCCAAAGTGCTGGGCAGGATGGTCACCCGCACCCGCTCCAGGCCGGACAGCTCCTGCAAGATCTCATGGCGGCGGTCTTCCGAAATGGAGGGGATCGCCACCAGCAACTCCCGGATGTCCATGGCCCGCAGGCGGTCGGGAATGTCCGCGATACGCCCTTTGACCTCCACTCCGTGAATCCGGTTGTGGACCTTGGCGGGGTCGTCGTCGAAAAAGCACTGAACGGTGTAATGGCTGTCGGGATTGCTTTGCAGCTCCTCCAGCAGCTGCACGCCCGCGGCCCCGGCGCCGATGATGGCCACGGGGACCCGGGGGCCTCCCCGCCGGAACAGGACCCGGCTGCGGTAGACCCGGTAGGAAAACCGGACCAGCAGCATCCCCAGTACCCACAGGCAGGCGATGGCCACCAGCAGGATGAAGGAGATGACGCTGTCCATCAGAGCGCGGCTGATGACCTCATAGGCCAGAAAGCCGCAGAAGGCGGCTGTCAGCAAGGACAGGTATTCCCTGCTCTCCGCGTAGCGCCAGAGACTGTCATATGTGTGGAACAGCAGCTGAAAGACCGCTGTACAGGCATACAGCACCAACAGGTGCTTCAGCAGCAGGCCCCGGCCTACGGCATCGGGGAGGCCATATCGGAGGGAAAACTTACTGAGGGTCAGTGTGACACCCAGCAGGATCAGACTATCACAGAAAAAAAGAAGGGGCTTGCGAAAACGGCTCATGGTTGTTTCTGCCTTTCCGATTACGATCGGGCCCTGAGGTCCCGGCGAAATACATGCAAAAGCAACGGATTGTTACTTTATCTATAACAATATAGCACAATCATTTGAGGTTGGAAAGGCATTTCGACAAATTTATCTGCTGGAAAACAGTTCCCCGCCATGATTTTAAAACCGCCCTGCGACATGATTCCGAACGAAAAACATCTGATATAAAAGTCATCAATATAGTGGATTTTCCGGGCTATGATCAAGGAAAACAGGGAAACGGTTTCCGCAGGCGTTTTGTGAACCGTTTCCAGTGCCGGAGACAGACGGGTTCGTTAGGATGAAGAAAAGCCGACCTTCCGGCCAGGGAGGCGGCCAACTGAACATACAAAGGAGCTGAAGCAGATTTGGACATGCAAGGATATTTTACCACCAAGAGCCTGGCGCTTTCCGCCAAGCTGGCGGCTGGGTCGGTGCTGACCATCTCCCGGGTGGTGGCCGGCAGCGGAAAAACGCAGACAACGGCGGCCGCCCTGCCCGGCCCATGCCAGACATTGGCGGTGAATTCCCCCACCCAAAGCGGGAACACGGCAACCATCCCCGCCACGCTGGCGGCGGCAAGCGCCTCGGGAAGCTACACCCTGACAGAACTGGGCGTTTATGCCAATGACCCGGATGAAGGAGAGATCCTTTACAAGATCTACAAGCTGTCCAACCCGGTGATCATTACGGCCGGAAGCCAGACGGTGCTGCGGTTCTATCTGGAGGAGACGGTCTCCGAGGACCTGAACGTGGCTGTGTCCTGCTCCCCCGCCGGACTGATCACCGAGGAAAAATTTTCCCACGTGCGGGATAAGGTGATGGCCACCAACCGGATGACTGCCGTCACCCGCACCCTGGCCGCCGGAGAACTGCAGGCCTTTCTGGACAGCCTGCCCCGGCTGCTGACCGGCAACGTGACCGTCAACGTCAGCGGTACTCTGACGGAGGCGCTGAGCCTCCACAATTTTTACGGCCCGGGCTTCCTGACCGTTCAGGCCGCGGAGAATGAAACCTTCACGCTGACCAAGGGTCTGAAGGGCAGCAACTGCGCCGTCTCCATGATCCTGCGGGGGCTTACCTTTACATCCGCGGAAGGAAATACCGGCGATGTGCTGTATTTCGCGGACTGCGGGGCGGTCTACCTGGACACCTGCACCGTCACCGGCAGCGGACAGGACACCGGCATCTTCACCGACCGGCACAACCAAATCAGCGCGAATTCCTGCCAGTTTTCCCAGCTGAACAACGTGATGATCGTCCGGAACAACGGTATGGTCTGGATCAACTGCGACAGCGCCGACGACTGCCACGACAACCAGGTGGGCGCCTGGGTCTCGCACGGCGGCATCGTGCTGCTGGGCGGCAGTACGCCAAACCAGTTAGGCGGCAGCTACAACAAAAAGCAGGGCGGCATGATCGTCAAGGCTGACGGCACGCTGCTGTAAAGGAGGAACATATGACACTGTATCTCTACAAAACCGGCGCGGAGACGCCGGAACAGACCCTGGAGCAGGTGGCCTCCTACACCGCCGATCAGGCAATTGCCGACGACGGCACCGTTTACGGGCCCTTCGCGGAGGGCTGGGAGCTGTCCGAGACGGCGGACTGCGCCGGCACCCTCCGGGCGGACTGGCGGGCGGACCACCCCTCCCAGGAGCAGCGCATCGAGGACCTGGAGGACCTGATGGCGAACCTGCTGTATGGAGGTGACGGCGAATGACAATGGCACTGAGTCTGCTGTGCCGGGTGGTCCGGCGCAGAGTGGCGCGGGGCGAGGACCTGGAGACGGTCCTGGCGGACTATTCCCGGCTGACGGAGGCGGAAAAGGTCCAGGTCCGGGCGGCGCTGGGCGCGTGAGAAGAGCATATAGAAAGGACGGGCAGCTTTGGCTGCCCGTCCTCTTTATATGGCTTGTATCAGGGGCGCTTCCGCAGCCGTTTGAATACCGACTGGACCAGATGCAGGTAATAGTGCAGATGCTCGCTTCGATGGTAAGCCAGCAGGAACAGCAGGTTGGGTACCAAGCAGCAAATCAGGAATTTCCCCGCGAAGGAGAGCAGCCCGCTGCCCCGCACCAGACAGCACAGATGGAAGGTGACGACGCCCGCCAAAATCGTCAGCGCCGTGCCACGCAGAACCAGCCCGAAGTAGGGCCGCCAGGAGTCGCGCAGTATATTTTTGTAAAGAATATATGGCTCCACCCAGAAGCTGACCGTCACCGTGCTGATGATGGTGCCCAGGGCCACGCCGGTCACCCCCAGGGGCCGCGCCAGAAGAACCGAGGTAACCAGATTCACGGCCGCTTCCGCCAGAGGCTTGTAGCGGTCGTGGTAGTAGTTCCCGGTGGCGGAGTTGAAGGTCAGCACCGTGCGGCGGACGCTGCTGAGATAGAAAATGACCGAAAGACACAGCACGACGTCCCAGCCCAACAGGAACGACGGCCCCACCCACAGGGAAATCAGGTCCTGGAACATACAGAACAGGCCGATGGAGATGAAACCGCTGAGCCAAAGGTCCAAGAACAGCAGACGGTAAAACACCGTGTGCAGATGCGCCCGGTCAGCGGACGCGTTCAGATTCCCCACACTGGCCGTCAGAGAGTCGAAGGCTTTCAGCATGATGGAGCGCAGCGCCTGGGTGACCATGGTGTAGTTGGAGTACAGGCCGCCGGGCACCAGCCCCACGAAGGCGGAGATGATGATCTGGTCCGTGCTGTTTACCAGGTTGGATCCCACCCCGTGCAAGGTGGAGGCGTAGGCGTATTTCCAGATGGATTGCCGGCTCTCCGCATCCAGGGGCGCCACGTCCCCCTCCTTCAGATGGGGGTAATACTGGTCCGCTTTTTTGGAAATGAAAAGGTTTGCGCCCCGGGTGAAGCAAATTTGCACCACCAGGAACAGGATAAAGTTCCGGGTCCACAGCAGCACGATGCCCTGAACCAGCAGCATCATCAGCCGGGCGCCATTGTACCACAGCGTGACCAGGTAGTTCTTCTGGTGGGCGATGAACAGGGACTGCTTATAGATACAGAAATAAGACAGAGCGGTGTTCAGCACATACAGAAGAAAGATCAGCCGCAGATGGGGAATGTTTTCCGGCGGGTCTTTGATGAGGTATTGGAGAAACGGCGTCAGGCACAGCCCCACAACGGCCACGCAGCAGCCCACGATCTGATAGGCCTTGCGGTACAGGCGCATGAGACTTTTGATTTTTTCCCGGTTCCCCTCTGCCACGGGCTGGTACAGACTGACGACCAACGCCGGACCGACCCCAAGCTCCATCAGGGAAAACAGGCTCAAAATATTGCTGAACAGGCCCTCAAGGCCCAGATATTCCTCGGAGAGGGTCCTGACAAAAACGGCCCGCAGCAGAAAGTAACCCAGGTCGTAGACGATGGTGCTGCCGAAGGTGG
Source organism: Pseudoflavonifractor phocaeensis (assembly GCF_021531375.1). Lineage (GTDB taxonomy): Bacteria > Bacillota > Clostridia > Oscillospirales > Oscillospiraceae > Lawsonibacter > Lawsonibacter phocaeensis_B. The sequence goes on along the minus strand of NZ_JADYTU010000003.1, from coordinate 87,127 downwards.
ACAGCAGGTTCCATGTGCTGTTGCGGATACGGGATTCAGACAAAACGACCAACCTTTCTCACGATGCTTCCCGGGGAAGCGGCTCCGGCTGGGGGGCCGTGCCGCGGGAGACGGAATCCTCCTCCGCGTACAGCACGACGGTGGACAGATAGAGCCACATCGCCAGCAGATCCTGGGTGTCGCCATCTGCGGTGGAAGCGATCGGGAAAACCAGCAGAGCGAAGAGGAGCATGCATGTATGTCCCAGCATGCGGCTATCCCGGTTTTTCAGGCTGCTGCGGAGCATGTCCCACACCCGCTTCAAAAGCAGGAACGCAATGACACACAGGGGGAGCAGCACAAAGAGCCCGTAATCGGCAATGATGCGTGCGACAAAACAATGGATGCTGTAATAGTCAAAGCCATCCTCCGCCCACCTTAAAACCGGTACCTGCTGAGGGGCCAATACTTCCGTGTTGCCAAGTCCGACACCAAGGCCGTGGGAACTTTTGAAACAGTTTATCGCGTGGAGAAGCAGGCTGGCCCGGATTCCGCCGCTCAGATGTGTGTTCAATACTGTCTCGCCGGTTTCTTCGTCCGTTTCAAAGAACTCATCACCCAAGCTTACAGCACTGGGATCCCCAAGCTCCAGGACGGGTTTCGCCGGGAGTTCAGGCGTACCGGGAGTCTCAGTGGTGTCGGGGGTCTCAGGCGTAGGGGGATTTGGCTGGGCAACTTGCTCCTTATACGCGCTCATTTCCGCCAGATATTGCTGGATAGGCGGGACGATATTGCGATATTCATGGGCAAACTGTACGCAGCAGATCAAAAGCAGCGCAATGATCGGGAACTTCATCAGCTTGCGGTTGCTGAAAAACAAATAAAGAAGAATGCCCGCCATCAGAATGGCAAAAGCCATCATGCACAATCTGGAGGAAGAGGCAATGAGCAGAAACCAGATAAGAGGGAGTCCCAGCGCGATCAGCCACAGCTGCGGACGAGTGGGCGGCGTTTCTCTTCCGCTCCAGAACAGCGCCAGCGCGGTGACCGCAAACAGGAGAGTCGCTGAAAAACCGTTGCAGCAGCAGAAACCCACCAAAGGATACTGAAAATATGTATTAAACAGGAAAAAGAAGGTTTTTCCATCATATTTACCGTCAAAAATGCCGCCGTTAAAAATTTCAAAGATTCCCGCGGCCGCCAGGAGCAGCGCGGCAAAGCCGCAGACGAACAGCGTATAGCGAAGCAGCTTCCGGTTGCGGCACAGCCGCAGCATCAGGAAGAAAAAGCACATGTCAAAGCAGAGGTTGAACAGCTTCCGGAAAGTATGCGTAACGTTCAGCGCCCGGGGCAGCGACAACGCGCCGTACACCACCATAATGAGGATCAGCACATATACCCACTTTTCCAGCGCGGAAGAGTCTTTCCAGAAGCAATCCTTCTCCCGAACCGCCCATATCAGATACAGCAGGGCAGTGATCGGAAGCAGAATCCGGAACGGGAACAGCTGTCCCACGCCGGATACTTCGATTGAAAAAAGGTTGGAGCCCCAAAAGGAAAAGAACACAGTGGCAAGCCATGCTGCCCACAGGCTTGCTTGAAGCTTATCCGTTTTCCATTGGGCCGACAGTGCATTGACAAAGGTATTCATTCTCTCTCTTTCCTCTCATTTACCTGCGGTTTGGGAGCATCCTCCCGCATCCGCGAAATGGAAAACAGCTGCGCCTCCAATTGTTCGTAAAAGTGCTTATAATTGGACTCCGCGTCATACTGCGCCGCGATCTTTTCCGCGGCTGCCCGCCGGATTCCGGCGAACTGCTCCGCGGGCAGTGCCAGAAGCCCGTCGATGGCCCGGGCCAGGTCTGTGGGACCGGTCTGCGCGGGCAGCAGCCGGCCGCAGGCGGAGTCCACGATCTCCCCGTTGCCCCCGACGTCCCGGGCAACCACCGGAATGCCCCGGGCCATGGCCTCCATGATCGAAACGGGGATGCCCTCTGAATCACTGCAGTTGACAAAGAGATCCACCGGGGCGACCGCATAAAACCGCAGAACTTCGCTGTTGGGCACGTTCCCCCGGAACTCATAGGTGATATGGGGCAGCGGGTCCAGCTTCTCCCGTGCCTCGTCCAGGACCTGCTCCTTTAGAGGGCCATCGCCGTAGTGGACCCAGTGGATAGGTGTGGCGCACTGGGACAGCGCACCGATCAGCAGATCCAGCCGTTTGAGCGGGATGATGGAGGAACAGGACACGATGGTGCGCATCTGTCTGGGATACCGCTCCCCTTCCGCGCCGCCTTCCCGGCGGACGCCCAGATGATGCACCCGGACTTTTTCCGAAAGGCCCGGGATCTGCCGCCCGTAATGGGCCAGCAGGTCCTGTCTCCCCGCGTCGCTGATCGGATAGATCCCGTCCAGGGCGGTCAGCTGGATCTCCCGGTAAGGCACGATCCCTCTGTCATAAAAGCAGTCCCAGCCGTGGGCGCGGGAGACACAGAGGCCATGGAGGTCCTGCCGGTGCATGGCCAGATAGGTCGCGCTTGCGTCCAGCCAGTAGGACACATAAAGAGCCGGGGCGTCCGGGGGGCTTTCCCAGGCCGCTCGCTTTTTATGCAGATAGTACATCGCGTCTTCCGCCAGCAGGACACTGCTCAGCACATTCAGGATACGGGCTTCTTTCCGCTCCCTGTGGAGCCGGAAAACCTCCCGCCAGACCCTTGGACGGAATATCCCCCGGAGGGCGGTCACGCGGCGCAGCCATTCGCTGTTATAATCCCGGACACAGACAACACGCCCGTTTCGCGGCACATATTTTGTAACAGGGCTTCCCGATTTGGCCAGGGACACGAATACGATCTCATCAAAGCGGGGTTCCGCGACCCGGACCTCGTTTTCCAAAAATTCTTCGCCCCTGCCAAATGGGTAGTTCGCTGTGAACAGCACCAGCTTCATGGAAACCTCCTGCCTGACGGTGATATTTCAGGAAAATCTCCCGGCAAAGTCCGTGGAGGCCACGTCCTTCAGCGGCAGCTTCACCGGCTTGCCCGTGGCGGCGGACTGGTAGATGGCCAGGACCATCTCCAGGGCGTTCCGGCCTGCCACCGCGTCCACGTAGGGCTTGCGGTCGTGCTCAATGGCGTCGATGATGTCGGCGAACAGGCTAGTGTGGCCGTTGCCGTAGACGTTGGAGGTGGCCTCCTGGAGACCCTTGTTCTTCTCGTCGGCCTCCCCCTCGTCGGCGAAGTCCCACACGTCGATGTTGTTGGTGGAGGTGCCGCCGATCTTCACCGTGCCGGTCTCGCCGAACAGGTACAGCGTCTCCTCCAGGTTCTTGGGGTAGACGTTGGTGGTGCCCTCAATGGTGCCCACGGCGCCGTTTTTGAACTTCACCACCGCCATGCCGATGTCCTCGCACTCCAGGTAGTCGTGGAACTGCCGCTTGGTGACGCCGTAGACCTCCTCCACCTCGTCTCCCATCATCCAGCGCAGCAGGTCGATGCCGTGGATGCACTGGTTCATCAGGCAGCCGCCGTCCTGGGCCCAGGTGCCCCGCCAGGGGGCCTGGTCGTAGTAGCCCTTGTTCCGGTTCCACCGCACATGGACAGAGCCGTGGGACAGCCTGCCGAACCGGCCCGCCTCCAGGGCCCGGCGGGTCTCCTGCACCGCCACGTTGAACCGGTTCTGATGGCAGGCGGAGACCTTCACGCCCTTTTCCTCGCCGCGGCGGATGATCTCCTCGGCATCCGCCATGCTCATAGCCATGGGCTTTTCAATGATGACGTTCACCCCGGCGTCGATGCAGTCCAGGGCGATCTGGGCGTGGATGCCGCTCTCCGTGGCGATGCTGATAAGCTGAAGGTCCGGGTTTTCCGCCAGCATGGTTTTGTAGTCCGTATAGCGCCTGATGGAGGTGTCCTTCTCCAGCCCGTGCTTGGCCAGGAGCGTCTCCATGGCCTCCGGCAGCACGTCGCAGACGGCAACGATCTCCAGATGGTTGTTCAGCGCCGCCTTGATGTGGTTGACGGCAATGCGGCCGCAGCCGATGAGCGCGTATTTCATGGTTCGGTTCCTCCGTTCTCAGTCGTTCAGAATCTCCTCGTACAGGGCCAGCAGCTTTCCTGCCTCCGTGTCCCAGTTGAATTCCGTCTCCACGGCCCTGCGGCCGTTCTCTCCCATCCGCCGGGCCTCCTCCGGATGGTCCAGCAGGTAGCGGATGGCGGCCTCCACTTCCTTTTCATCCTCCGGGTTCACGCAGATGCCGCAGTTCCATTGGTCTATAATTTCCTTCCACAGGATGAAATCCGTGCAGACCACCGGGATGCCCACCATCATATATTCAAATATTTTCGTGTTGCCCAGGGTGCCCATTTTTCCGCCGGAATTGGGGCATTCATGCAGCAGGGCCACACCGCACATACAATCCGCCATGAGCTGGAGGACCTCCCGGTGGGGAACCCGGCCGGGGAAATTCACCTTCTGCCATCCTGGGAGACTCCGCAGTTCGGAACCGTAAGGCTCCTCCACATTCCGGGAGCGCAGCTCCACGGTAACGTCCTCAATGGGCTCCACCGCCCGAAGCAGCGTGTCGATGCACCAGAGGGGACTGACCAGCCCCGGAAATACAATTTTCCGTTCCCGGAACGCGGGGACGGGAAGGCCTTCCTCCAAAATGGGATAATTGGTGACCATCACTGACCGGCGGCTGCTTTTTTCCAGACGGTCACACAGCGTCGGCGTCACGCCGATCACGCCGTCCAGTCGGGAAAAGCAGTGGGCCTCATACCGGGCGTACACCCGGGAGATCAGCCTGCGCAGGGGCGCCGGGATCCAATACTTTTCCAGAATATCCGCCGGGACGTCCTCATGGCTGTCGAAGATGACCTTCTTCCCTTTCCGCTTCAGCTTCAGGCCGTAAGGCAGCAGCTCCGGGTCGTGGAGGTGGTATACGTCGGCGTCCACCGCCAAAGCGGCCTCGTAGGCAGCGCGGGAGGTGCGGAGCATCCGCTGAAGGCGGCTGGGGGCGATCTCTCCGAAGCCAATGATATGGACGCCGTCCTTTTCATAGCTGCTCCCCTGCTGGACCAGTGTCACGTCATACCCCGCTTTTGCCAGGGAGACACATTCCTTTTGAAAAATGCGGACATCCTCCGTGGGATGGACGCTTGTGAGGTGGCAAACCTTTGTCATGCCAGAAACTCCTTGATCTTCTCTACGATTTTTTCGGCGGAGTGTCCGTCGCCGAAGGGCTGATACGCCGGGTCAAAGGTCACGGAGGCGGACAGCTTTTCCAGAATGTCCGCCTTGTCCGGCTTGGCCAGCTGGTTGCAATGGTCCTTCATCGTCTCCGGCCAGACCACGAAGTCCAGCACGGTGACACAGGACTTCCCTGCGAAGAAGGCCTCCCGCTGGACGCCGCCGGAATCCGTAACCACCTTCTTCGCGTGGTTCACCAGCGAAATGGAGGTTTTGTAGCCAACGGGAGCGGTCAGAATGAGGTTCCGGTAGCCGTGCTCCCGCTGTAACCGCTCAGCACGCTGGTGATTCCGGGGATGCACCGGGTAGATGGTGGGGGCGTCCAGCGCCTCCATGGCGTCGAAAATGCCCCGGAGCTTTTCATCCGTATCTGTATTTTCCTGCCGGTGGCAGGTCATGTAATAGAAGGTTTCCGGCAGTGTGACAGGGCTCCCGGCAAAGTCCGTGAGCTCCGTCAGCTCGCCGCCGTCCAGCCGCTCCGTGTAATACCGGAAGGCGTCGTACATGGGATCGCCTACCACCGTGGCGGTGTGGCCCAGGCCCTCCCGCTCCAGGAAGCGGAGACTGGACTCCGTGCAGGGCAGGTTGATGGCGGAAACATGGTCCGTCACCGTGCGGTTGACTTCCTCTGGGCTGTCCAGGGTACCGAAGCGGTTCCCCGCCTCCACATGGCACACGGGAATGTGCAGCTTCACCGCCGCCATGGCCGCCGCCATGGTGGAGTTGGTGTCGCCGAAGAGCAGCACCATATCCGGCTGCTCCTTCATCAGGACTTCCTCAATTTTTATAAGCATCTGGCCGGTCATCTGGCCGTGGGTGCCGCCGGAGATCCCCAGGTTGTAGTCCGGGCGGGGGATGTCCATTTCCTCGAAGAACACGTCGGACATATTGTAGTCATAGTGCTGCCCTGTGTGGATCAGCACCTCCCGGAACTCCTTCCGCAGCACCCGGGACACCACCGCCAGCTTGATGAACTGGGGACGGGCCCCGACGACCGTACAGATCTTCTTCATTTACAGTACCTCGATATTCTCTCTGTTTTCGATATGCTTGCAGACGTTCTTGCAGTCGAACACCGGCACGCCGCAGGACGCCACCATGGCGTAGTCTACCTTGGTGTGGGCGGTGGTGATGCAGACCAGGTCGTACTGCTTCACAGTCTCAGCGGTCAGGGCGGGGAGGCCCTCATACCACTTGCCCTCCTCCCGGTATTTGGGAATGTAGGGGTCGTAGAAGTCCACCTCGGCGCCGGTCTTGTGGAACTCCCCGATGACCCGGATGGCGGGGCTCTCCCGGTAGTCGTCGATGTCCTGCTTGTAGGCCACGCCCAGCACCAGAACCTTGGAGCCATTCAGCGCCTTCTTGTGGCGGTTCAAAATCTTCCCCGCCCGCTCCACGGTGTACTCCGGCATCCGGTCGTTGACCATCATGGAGGCCTCAATCATGCTGGTGTGGAAGCCGAACTCCCTCGCCTTCCAGCTCAGGTAGTAGGGGTCCAGGGGGATGCAGTGGCCGCCCAGGCCGGGGCCGGGATAGAACGCCTGGAAGCCGTAGGGCTTCGTCTTGGCGGCGTCCACCACTTCCCAGATGTCAATGCCCATTTTATTGCACAAAATGGCCAGTTCATTGACCAATCCAATGTTCACGTTGCGGTAGGTGTTCTCCAAGATCTTCTCCATCTCCGCCACGGCGGGAGAGGACACGGTGTGGACCTCGCCCTCCAGAATGGCCCGGTAGACCATGGCAATCACTTCCGTGGCGTCGGCGCCGATGGCGCCCACGGTCTTGGGGGTGTTGCTGGTCTTATAGATGAGGTTGCCCGGATCGATGCGCTCGGGAGAGAAGCCCAGATAGAAGTCGGTGCCGCACTTGAGGCCGCTGCCCTCCTCCAGCAGGGGCTTCAGCAGCTCCTCGGTGGTGCCGGGGTAGGTGGTGGATTCCAGCACCACGATGGAGCCCCGGGTCAGGTACTTGGAGATGGCGATGGTGGAGTCCCGGACGTAGCTGATGTCCGGCTGCTGGTGCTTGTCCAGGGGCGTGGGCACGCAGATGGCGATGAAGTCCACGTCCCTGACAAAGCTGAAATCCGAGGTGGCGGACAGCATCCCGCTGGACACCAGCTCCTCCAGGTCGGCCTGCACCACATCGCCGATGTAGTTCCTGCCGGCGTTGACCATGTCCACCTTTTCCTTCTGGACGTCGAAGCCGATGGTCCTGAAGCCGTGCTTGGCCTTGTCCACCGCCAGGGGCAGACCCACATAGCCCAGGCCGCAGACGCCCATGGTCAGGGTCTTGTTTTCAATTTTTTCAATCAGTTCTTCCTTGATGCCCATTTATGCTTCCTCCACATTCCCGTCGGGAGATTTCAGATAGGTTCTGCCGCAGGCGGCACAGACCGCCCGGCCGTTTTCAAACTTCATGCGCGCGCCGCACGCACAGACATAGCCAACGAGCCTGGCCGGTACGCCCAGCATCAGCGCATGGTCGGGGACATTGTCCGCCACCACAGCGCCGGCGCCGATCAGCGCCCAGCGCCCCACGGTGTGGCCGCAGACAATGGTGGCGTTGGCGCCAATGGAAGCCCCCTCACGAATGAGGGTTTTTTTGTAACCCGCGCTCCCCTTTGGATACTTGGAACGGGGCGTCAGGTCGTTGGTGAACACGCAGCTGGGGCCGCAGAAGACGTAGTCCTCCAGCTCCACGCCCTCATAAAGAGAGACGTTGTTCTGGAGCTTGCAGCCGTCGCCGATCTTCACATGATTGCTGATGTTCACATTTTGCCCCAGAGAACAGCGTCTGCCGATGCGGGCGCCCTTCTGGATGTGGCAGAAGTGCCAGATCCTGGTGCCCTCGCCAATCTCCACGTCCTCGTCCACGTAGCTGGACTCATGTACAAAGTAGTCCTTTTCCATCACAGCGCCTCCAGAACCGCGCCGATGACCGCCTGCTGCGACCCTTCCTCCAGATAGGGGTGCATGGGCAGGGAAAAGGTCCGGGCGCAGTAGTCATCGGCGTTTTGGAACGTCTCTCCGTAGTGGGGCTCCTCCCGGAACACCGGCAGGCCGTGCTGGGGCGTGGGATAGTAGACCATGTTGGGGATGTTCTTCTCTTTCAGGTGGGCGATGATCTTGTCCCGCTGGGCGGTGTCCTTGGCCAGCACCGCGTACTGGGCCCAGGCGGAGACGCTGCCGTCTGCCACGAAGGGCGTTTGCAGCTTTCCGGCGAAGGCCTCGTTATAGCGCCCGGCCACGGTCTGCCGCGCGTCCAGCTCGTAGTCCCCCAGGGCCTTCAGCTTGGGCAGCAAAACAGCCGCCTGGATGGCGTCCAGCCGGGAGTTCATACCAACGCGAATGTTGTCGTACTTACCGCCGGGGCCTTTGCCGTGGACGCAGAGGGAGCGGATGAGAGCGTCCATCTCATCGTCGTCGGTGAAGATAGCGCCGCCGTCGCCGTAGCAGCCCAGGGGCTTGGCCGGGAAGAAGGAGGTGGTGGCGATGTACCCGAAGGCGCAGGCCCGTTTGCCCTTGTAGGAGGCGCCAAAGCTCTGGGCGGCGTCCTCGATGAGGAACAGGCCGTACTTCTCACAGATGGGGACGATGGCGTCATAGTCGCAGGGATTGCCCAGAATGTCCACGCTGACCACGGCTTTCGGGGTCAGGCGTCCCTCGGCGAGAACGGCCTGAATTTGCCGTTCCAAACTCTCCGGACACAGGGTGTAGGTGTCCGGGGTGATGTCGCAGAACACGGAGGCCGCGCCGAACATCTTGGCAGGCTCCGTGGAGGAGATGAAGGTCATGTCCGGACAGAACACGGCGTCCCCCTCCCCTACCCCCGCCACCATGTAGGCGATCTGCAGGGCGTCGGTGCCGTTGGCGCAGGTGACGCAGTGTTTGCGGCCCACGAAAGCGGCCAGCTGTTCTTCCAGCTCCTTCACAAAGGGCCCGCCGATGAACTGGGCGGAGTCCAGGACGGCCTGGATATTGGCGTCGATCTCCGCTTTCAAGGCCCGGTACTGGGCCTTCAGGTCGATGAATTGCATAATTTAACCTTCTTCCCTTGTTGGAGCCTCGGCCCCTGACGGCATATCCTGCTTCGACACGGCGATCTTTCGCCGCTTGCGCACACTGTAAAAGAAATACCGGAACACCAGGCAGGCCGCCGTCATACAGCCGTATCCCACATAGCGGTAGGACCGGTAGAGCATCTTGGCCGATTTGACCCGGCCGCTGGACTTGGAGTTGGGGGACAGGCGGTAGATCAGCAGGGGCTCGTTCACGCCATAGGCGCAGCGGGTCTCCCGCAAGATCTGGAGCCAGGTGGTATAATCCTCGTGCATCCCGTCGTGGCCCATGGGATAGCGGCGGATAACCTCCGTTTTCACCATCACCGACGAACAGGACAGCAGATTCCGGCGCAGCAGCGTCTGGTAGCTGACCTCCGGCTGGGCCTCCATGATGTAGGAATAGGGCTTTCCGTCCTGGTCAATGAAGGCGGAGGCCGTGTAGGCCAGCACCCCGTCGGGATGGCCGCGGAGCAGGGCCAGCTGCTTTTCCAGTTTGTCCGCCCGCCACAGGTCGTCGCTGTCCAAAAAGGCCACCCACTCCCCTTTCGCCTGGGAGATGGCGTAATTCCGGGTGGCGGCGACGCCGGAATTTTTCGGATTTTGCAGGAACACCACCCGGCTGTCCTGACGGGCAAGCCTTTGGATGATCTCCGCTGTCCGGTCCCTGGAGCAGTCGTCCACCACCAGCAGCTCGAACTCCGGGAAGGTCTGGGCCAGCACGGAGCGGATGGCGGCCTCCACATACTTTTCCGCGTTATAGGCGGGCATCACAACACTTACCAATGGCATGGGCGCACCTCACACACTCCTTCGGATGGTCTCGTCAAAGGGGGTCTCGCAGTAGCAGAAATCAAACGCCTCGGTGTCCCGGTAAACCAGACTGCCGAAGGCCTTCCGGGCCATGGGCACCAGCGGGCACAGTACCCGGACCCCCAAGCCCGCCAGGCGGCTGAGCCGCAGGGGCTTCCCCAGAGCATCCGCCATCAGCGACGCCATGTGGGAGGTCTGCACATAGTCCCGGTTCTGCGGGAAAAACAGGCCCCCCAGCTCCCAGTCCACCAGGAGCTTTACGAAGGCGCTGAGATGGTCCACATAGAGCATGCTCCGGGCGTTTTCACACAGGGGAAAAAACGGCAGTTTTTTGACCAGCTTCAAAACCGTCTGGAAGTTGCCCTTACAGTCCTTGCCGTACACCATGGGCGGCCGCAGGATGGCCACGGTGAAGGTCCCGTCGGCCAGCGCCGCCAGCCGCTCCTCGGCGGCCAGCTTGGAGCGGCCGTAGGCCGTATTGGGACTGGGCCGGGTCTCCGGCGTGATGACGCCGGTGGTCAGACCATAGACGCTCATGGAGCTGAGGTACAGGAACTGCCGCACACCGGCGGCCTTGCTCTTCTCCGCCAGGGCCGCGGCCAGATCGCAGTTGACCTCCTGATACAGATGGGCGTTTTCCGGGGTTTCCTTGATATGGGCGATGCCTGCCACGCAGTACACCACGTCATAGCCGGAAAAATCCTTCTCCCGCCAGCTGCCGTCGGAGGTCCTCACCCGGTCCACCCGGTAGGCCTCCGGCCACTGGTTCATATACCGGGCAAAAGCTCTGCCCAGATAGCTGCAGGCGCCCGCCACCAAAATCCGTTTCATTTCGCGGCTGTCTCCTTTTCCCGCTTCTCCAGCTCCCCGGTGCCGCCTTCCACCACGCCCTCGCGCTTGAGGACCTTGCCGATGGTTCCAAAGAAGCATTTGCAGTCAAACAGGAAGCTCATGCGCTCCACGTACTCGCCGTCATACCGGGCCTTCACCGCAATGGGCAGCTCGTCGCGACCGTTGATCTGGGCCCAGCCGGACAGGCCGGGGCGCACGTCGTTGGCGCCGTATTTGTCCCGCTCGTCGATCAGGTCATACTGGTTCCAGAGGGCAGGCCGGGGGCCGATGATAGACATTTTCCCGGTAAAGATCTGGGCGATCTGGGGCAGCTCGTCCAGGGAGGTCTTGCGCAGGAACCGCCCCACCCGGGTGATGTATTGGTCCGGGTTCTCCAGCAGATGGGTGGGCATGTCGTGGGGGGTGTCCATCTTCATGGTGCGGAACTTCAATATTTCAAAGTAGCTCCTGTGGATGCCCACCCGCTTCTGCCGGAAAAACACCGGGCCGGGGTCATCCAACTTGATGGCGATGGCTAAGACCAGAAAAAGCGGGGACAGCACTATCAGTCCCACAGCGGACAAAAGAAGGTCTATCAATCGTTTAAAATGTTTAGCATACATAAAGGGCCTCCTAAATAATAGGCTATCCCAGAACGCTACTGTTGAGGTTCCTTGAACCACAGGCATGGTCAAACCATACGGTCTAACTCAAAAAATCTCAACCGCATAAAAAGCGGCCCCGGAAATTTCACCGGCGCCCCATGCCAGGGTGCGATAAAATTGCCAGGGGGCTCATATGAAATCAGGGAGTCGTGCTCTCAGATGCCCCAGCGGCCAGAGTGGTCAGCAGCACATAAGCCGCCTCTCCGGAAATACCGTTCTCCTCCGCGGAAGACACCATCGAGAGGAAGCTCTGATTTTCCTCCGTCAACTGGATCTCCTCCAGACGGCCCTGGCTGTACTCGGTCAAATAGTCCCGCAGCGCCAGCACACCATCCATAAACTCGCCAATATGTTCCGTACCGGCGGCGGGCAGCACCTCATTGCGATAGAAATCCAACTGCAGATTCCAGGACTCCTTGGCGGACGCCTCCTGGGCGATCCCCTCCCGAGAACAGGCAAACAGCCCCTCAAACTCACCCAGCGGCAGGTAATAATATCTCGCCAGACCCGAGCAGGCGGTATAGGTACCGGAGGATCTCAAAGCCTTCACATACTTATCCGCGTTTGCCGCGTAGCTGCTGTCGTTCAGCAGAACAGCATTGCCCACATAGTTGAGCTGGTACTGCTCATGGTCAAACACATCCCGCTGGGTATAGGTCTCCATAGTGTGCATCAGCTGATAGGCGCTGCTGGGCGTGAAATCGGCCGCCGCCTGCTGGACCATGCGATGGCTGGCCAGAAGTCCGCCAAACACCGCCAAATAAGCCCAAACAAAGCCCGCTGCCGCCAAACCACACCGCTTCACAGCCTTCTGAGCCATGGGCTTTCCGTAGAGCACCACAGGCAGGAGCAGCAGCGGATAGGCAAAGCACTGAAACGCGCGGATAGAAAAATTGATCTCCATAATACTGTGGGTATTGATCATGACCCAACAGGCGAGGAGCATTGCGGGTAACGCACGCTGCTCACTCCGGAGCTGGCAGACGATCAGCCACAGCGCGCCTGCCAGCAGAGCAAGGAACGACAGCAGGCCCAACAGGCCCATGTCAGACATGACCTGCAGGATGTGGTTATGCACATAGAGAGACTCGTAATAGAAGGGCTGGACCGCCGTATACAGGCCCTCCGTGGAGCCCAGACCGTGACCGATCAGAGGACTCTTGGTAAAGAGGGTCCAGGCATCTTTCATAAACTGCACGCGCAGCAGGTAGCTGTGTCCATGAAGGAACCCTTCCTGCAGGCGGTAGGCGATCATCTCCGGCACCCACCGGTAAGACAAGGGAACATTGTGCCCATCTGACAGGGAAACCGACCGCAGTGTATCACCCGGTGCCCCTGTAAACCAGAAAAATACAAGTACAGAATCTTCCGGAACGGTAAAGCGGGCGTCCGCCAGCGTTCCCCGGTATAGCGTGGTCGTCTGATTCATCAGAGCTTCCTCATCGCTCCGGCTGTAAATCAGCACATTGGTGGTATCCTCGCCGTCCCAGTCACCAGAAACCGTGTACTCCCCCGGTTCCAGCGCCAAAGATCGGTAGAGGTGAGAGCCATCCTCAAAGACATAGGGCTCCGTCACCTGCATGGCCGCGAAACCCAGTCCGCATACCACAAGGATCAATCCTATGCAGACCGCGGCCACCGCCTTTCCGTGGCCGGACAGCTTGCGGGCCACCCGTTGACCCACGCCCCAATCCAGCAGGAAAGCGATCCCACCGCAGAGGAGGGCCATGAGGACAGGCAGGAAGGCCCCCTCCGCCATATGCGTCATAGCGACCGCCCCGGTAGCGGCCAGTGACACACCCAGCGCCAGCATCAGGGCAAAGAGGGAAAACCGGTCCTTGGCGTCTACAGCAGCCAGATAGACCAACGCCGCCACTCCGAAGCACAAGATCGCGCCACGGCTCATGGCAATGAGAAAGCCAACGGCGGAAACGCCCATGAGCAGGGAAGCCAGCACCCTCCGTCTGGTATCGCGCTCCGTATGGACCAGATGGAGCCCCAGAAGGACTGCGGTCCCCAGAAGTGCGCCGGTAACGTTCGCGTCATTATAGATACCGTTGACACGGATGCCTTGGCTATTCTCCAGGACGCTGGAATAATCAGCGCCCAGTGAGCCCATCACCCCGGCAAACAGGTCAAACAGCTTTCCAAAGCTGCCCATATCAATGCACAGCAGCGAAATTACAGCCGCGACTCCGGCAAAGCCCCACAGCAGGCCCCGCACATGCTTTTTCTCAAACCGGGCCAGCAGGATCACCGCCATGGAAAAGGCGGCCAAGAACTTGTAATATTCGCCCACGGCGTAGCTGCCGAAGTCGGAGTAGATGGCTGCCAGCCCGTTCATCAGGGCAAAAGCCAGCAGCCCGATCACCGGGATACAAAAGCGAGCCCTGAAGCGCTTCAAAGGCCCCTTTCCAACGGACAATACCAAAGCCAGGACCGTCAGAAACAGCGTCATGGCGCCGGTCTGAACAGTCATGGCCAGGAATAACAGGACCGCGTAGGCCGCGATCCAAATCTGATCTTTTTTTGTGATCGGTTCCGAAACAGGGGTGGGCGTGTCCGGCACAGCCTGCACTGCCGGCTGCTTCCCCATTCGGATACTGGGTTTCTTTCCGCTCACAGTGAGTTCCTCCAATTGCATTGGGGCTTATATCACCCCATTTTAGTGAGTTCATTATATAGCAAGCAAGTTCGTATTTCAACCCTATAAAGCCTCCATTTTCGGCCAAAAGGTATAACCTTCCCCTGGGCAAAATGGTTTAACTTAGGGTCCGGTGCGGACACAGATACGCACGCTTTTGCCATATTGTTTCGTCCCATCCCCTTGCCGCATATTTTATAATTTCGGCTTATTGCATCGACTCGCTTCTATCCGGCGGTTCCTGCGAATAATTTTACATTGCCCACAATACAGTAGGAAAGGACGCGCCATATGCCAAAGTCTGAGACGGTACATACGCCCCCGGAGAAAGCGCAGGCTGCTCGTAAAATCCGAGTGGAGCGCCGCTTCTCCTGTGAACGCCAGAGCCGGGAGATGCTGAGACGGCTGATCTGCGCCCATACAGAGCCTGTATAAACCGGCAAACAAAACGTGCGTCAGAAGGGAGGCGCGCCCATGGCCCGCACACGGCACATTCCAAACACGGATCACGCCGGCGGAGCCATGTGGCGCGCCGCCCTCTACACACGCCTGTCCCGGGAGGACGGGGACAAGCCGGAGAGCGACAGCATCTCCAATCAAAAGAAGCTGCTGGAGGACTACCTGTCCCGGCAGCCGGACATGCAGTATGCCCAGCTCTATGTGGATGACGGCTACACAGGCACCAACTTTGACCGCCCGGATTTTCAGCGGCTGATCGGCGACATTGAGGCGGGACGGATCAACTGCGTGGTGGTGAAGGACCTGTCCCGCTTTGGCCGGGACTACATCGACGTGGGGCGCTATCTGGAGCGGTGGTTTCCGGAGCGCGGCGTGCGCTTTGTCGCCATCGGGGACAACATCGACAGTGAGAAGGGGCCCTATGACATGCTGCTGCCAGTGAAAAACATCATCAACGAGCAGTACGCCCGGGATATTTCACAAAAGGTGCGAAGCTCCTTCCGGGCCAAGCAGCGCAGCGGCGAGTTTATTGGGGCGTTCGCCTCCTACGGCTACCGGAAGGACCCCCAGGACCATAACCGCCTGGTCATTGATCCGCCCGCGGCGGCTGTGGTGCGGCGGATCTTCACCTTGTTTGAGCAGGGGAACGGAAAGGTCAAGATCGCCAAGCTGTTAAACGCCGAGGGGGTGCCCTGTCCCAGCGAGTACAAAAAGCTCAACGGCGAAAAGTACCACAACGGACAAAAGCTGGGCGGGACGACCTACTGGACCTACGCCACCATCCACCGCATCCTGAAAAACCAGATGTACGCGGGCAACATGGAACAGGGGAGGGCTCCGCGCCAGACCATGCACGGCAGGGCCAAACTTTTGGCAAAAGAGCAATGGGCGGTAGTGGAAAATACCCACGAGGCCATTATTAATGTGGAGCAGTGGGAGCGGGTCCAGTCCCTGCTGCAGCGGGACACCCGGACGCTGAATTTCAAGGAAAATGTCAGCCCTTTCGCCGGTTTTTTGCGCTGCGGCGATTGCGGACGGGCCATGAGCAAGACCAACGGTCCTGGCGGCGCGTACTACTGCTGCGGCTCCTACAAGCGGTACGGACCAACGGTGTGCAGCCGCCACGGCATCTCGTACCGGATGCTGGAGCAGATCGTGCTGGAGGACCTGAACAAGATCATCTCGGCGGTGGGCGACCTGAAGAAACTGGCGGAGGAGGCCCGGCCCGAGGCAAAGACCTACGACCGCAAAGGGGAGCGGGACCGCCTGCGGGGCAGTCTGGAGCGGGTCCGCAGGCTGAAGAAGTCGGCCTATGAGGACTACAAAGACGGTCTTATCCCAAAAGAAGATTTCCTGCGCTATCAGGAGGACTACAAACGCCAGGAGAGACTGCTTTCCGGCCAGTTGGAGCAGCTGAACAAGCCCCGGAACAAAGTGGACAGTCCGTGGACCACGGAGCTTTTGCGGCAGGGAAAGCTGACCGCCCTTGACCGGACCACCGTGGCCGAGACCATCAAGCAGATCCTGGTCTTTGAGGATAACCGGGTGGAAATTACATACACGTTTTCCGATGACCTGGGGGTCCTGGAACGGTAGGGCAGAGGAGAGCCTGGCTTCCTCCGCTCTTTTTGGGGAGAAAGCTCCTGCCTTTATAGCTAATTTGTGCTGTGCTGTACTGATTTTCAGAAAAATGCGGGCGCTGATCCCTGAAAACCTTGGGGCCCAACGTCCGCAATATAATATCGCCCTGGGGCAATGAAGACACTCAGCAGCTGATCGACATTCTGGGCCGATACCAGATCAAAGCAACCTTCTTCGTAGTAGGCGAGTGGGTGGAGAAATACCCCGAATCCGTCAAGGCCCTCCACGATGCGGGCCATGAGGTGATGAACCACTCCAATACCCACGCCCACTACCCCCAGTTGTCCACCGACCAGGTGGTAGCCGATCTGAACGCCTGCAACGATAAGATCGAAGCGGTCACCGGCGTCCGCCCCACTCTGGTCCGCCTGCCCTACGGCGACTACGACGACCATTCCATCAACGCCGTCCGCTCCATCGGCATGGAGCCCATTCAGTGGGACGTGGACAGTCTGGACTGGAAGGACATCTCCGCCGACGAGATCACCAAGCGGGTCACCTCCAAGGTCTGCCCCGGTTCCATCGTCCTGTTCCATAACGCCGCCAAGCACACCCCCGAGGCTCTCCCCACCATTCTGGAATGTCTCCTTCAGGACGGCTATACCTTTGTCCCCATCTCCCAGATTATTCTTCCCCAGCCCTATACCATCGACCATACCGGGCGGCAATGTCCGGCAAATTGATCCAAACCGAATGGAACCACGCAAAAACCACCTGACTTTTCATCAGCCAGGTGGTTTTTCATGAATCATGAAATTTATCGCCGATCACGCCAAGAGCATTTTGTCGTCGGCCTCAGTGGAGCCGGTCGCCTGTCCAAACCTGGCAAGCAGGTCCTCAACGGTAAGGTTCTTTTTTGCTTCGCCCGAGATGTCCAGCGCGACCCTGCCCTCGTACATCATAATGAGCCGGTTGCCGTGCATGATCGCGTCTCGCATGTTGTGGGTGATCATCAGGGTGGTCAGGTTGTCCCGCGTCACGATTTTTTCGGTGGCGTCCAAAACCTTTGCGGCAGTCTTGGGGTCCAGCGCAGCGGTATGTTCGTCCAGGAGCAGGAGCTTTGGTTTGACCAGACTGGCCATGAGGAGGGTGAGCGCCTGCCGCTGACCGCCGGAAAGAAGTCCCACTTTTGAGGTCATACGGTCCTCCAGCCCCAGATCCAGAATCTTCAGCATCTCCCTGTACTGTTCCCGCTCCGCCTTGTTAATGCCGGTGCGGAGGGTACGCGGCTTTCCGCGGCGGAAGGCCAGTGCAAGGTTTTCCTCGATCTGCATGGTTGCCGCCGTGCCCATCATAGGGTCCTGAAAGACGCGGCCGATGTACTTGGCCCGCTTGTGTTCGGGCAGATGGGTAACATCCACTCCGCCGATGGTGATGGACCCCTCGTCCACCAGCCAAGTACCGGCCACGGCGTTCAGCAGGGTTGATTTTCCGGCGCCATTTCCGCCGATCACGGTAACAAAATCGCCTTCATTCAGGTGGAGCGAGACCCCGTTCAACGCGGTCTTTTCGTTGACCGTTCCCGCGTTGAAGGTCTTATAGATATTTTTGATGTCAAGCATTCTGGGTGCCTCCCCTCTTGACGGGCTTGGAGAAGTATTTGTCCTTCCAGTACGGGACGGACAGAAAAAGGGCCACGATGCCCGCGGAGATCAGCTTCAGATAGTTGGAATTGATTTCGGTGAAGGAAAGCACCGCCTGGATGACCACATAGTAGATAATGGAACCAAACGAAACCGCCAGCAGCTTCAGCGCAAAGTTGTGGAAGATACGGCTGAATACCACTTCGCCGATGATGACGGCCGCCAGACCGATCACGATGGCGCCGCGGCCCATATTGATATCGCCGTAGCTCTGGTACTGGGCCAGCAGAGCGCCGGACACGGCCACCAGACCGTTGGAGATCATCAGACCCAGGACCTTATTGAAGTCGGTGTTGATGCCCTGGGCGCGGGCCATATTGGGGTTGGAGCCGGTAGCCCGGAGAGAGCAGCCCAGCTCGGTGCCGAAGAACCAGTAGAGGACGGCAATGATCACAATAGTGAACAGGCCCACCACAAAGATCGGATGCTGCCAGACCGGCCGCTCGCCCTTGGCCACATCCTGTACAAAGCGCAGAGAGACCAGCAAACGGTTCAAAGACGCTTTGTCGATGACATTGATGGACACATTCGCCTTCATGGACATGATGGCCAGGTTTACCGACCACAGACCCAACTGGGTCAAAATGCCGGCCAGGATGGCGGGAATTCCGCACAGTGTATGGAGCAGCCCGGTGGCAAATCCGGTGAGGGTCCCCACCAAAAACGCCAGGGCCAACGCCAGCCAGAGGTTCATCCCGCCGGAGAAGAGGACCACAAAGGCAACGCCTCCGGTACAGAAGGAGCCGTCCACGGTCAGGTCGGCTATGTCGAGGATACGGTAGGTGATGTACACACCAATAGCCATAATGCCCCATATGAGGCCCTGGGATATGGCTCCGGGCAAAGCGCCAATAAAGTTGGCGAGGTTGGTCATAACTTGTTCCCCCTGTCAGATTGGTGCTGAAATTCGAGCGTCTAGTATTTTATAAGAAAAACTGGGAAAAGGGAAGTCCCCTTTCCCAGTTTTTTAATTTTATGGAATATCAGTTCATCTCGATGGCGACATACCCGTCCGGAGGCGTCAGTCCCAGCTCCTCGCAGATCACCGGGTTGTACTTGGGCGTGACGTTCTCGGCATAACCGATGGCCATCTCGGACACATCGGCCTCGCCGGTCAGGATCTTGGCGGCCATCTTGCCGGTGGCGACGCCCAGATCATAGTAGCTGATGGACAGGGTAGCTACGCCGCAGCCCTTGCAGATACCTTCTTCCCCGGCGATAACGGGGACGCCGGCGGGACGGCAGATATTGTCGATGATACCGGTGTTGGAAGCCACGGTGTTGTCGGTGGGGACATAGATGACGTCACATTCCGCGGCGGCAGTCTGGGTCACGGCGGCCATATCATTGGAGTCGGCAAAGGGATACTGGGTGCAGGTCAGGTTCTTGGCTTCCAGGAACTTCTGGACCTCATCCACCTGATACTGGCTGTTGGGCTCGGCGGAGCAGTAGAGCAGCCCCACGGTCTTGGCCTCGGGGAACCACTCGGTGACCATATCGGCCTGCTCAGACAGAGGCGCCAGATCGCTGGTGCCGGAGATGTTGTTGCCCACAGTGCCGGTGAAGTCGGCGATGTTCAGAGCCACGCCATACTCGGTGACGGAGGTGCCCAGAATGGGGATATCCTCGGTGGCGGCGGCTGCGGCCTGCAGCGCGCCGGTGGCGTTGGCCATGATCAGATCCACATTGGAGGAAACCAGGTCCGTGACGATGGGGGTACAGGTGGCGGAGTCGCCGGCGCCGACGCCTTCCTTGAACTCCACCTGGCCGGGCAGCGCCTCATTCAAAGCGTCCTTGAAGCCCTGGGTGGCGGCGTCCAACGCGTCGTGGGGGACCAGCTGGCAGATGCCAACCGTATAAGTCGCCGTACCCTCGCTGGGCTCGGAGGAAGCAGCACCGGAAGAGGCTGCACCGGAGGAAGCCGCGGAGCTGGCGGAAGGGGCAGATCCCGAACTGCCGCCGCAGGCAGCCAGAGAGAGCATCATAGCACCGGCCAGAACCAGTGCGGCAAGTTTAGACAGTTTCATTTTCATTACTTCTTTCCTCATGAGCTTTGTCACTTTAACGCTTTTTGGCGATAAAGCATGTTTGTATTATAATCTTATCCGAAAAAATGTCAACCCCATTTTTATGCCGCCGGCATATTTTTTCAAAGGATGATCCATCTATCTTCCCGACCCCATTGGGTCTCCGTTGTGGCATGTTCCCACCCGGCTGCCCGCTTATGAGAATAGAGGTCTTTTCCCAACAGATTTCTTTGCCGCAGTTTTTGCATGCACGTGCCCTTGAATCAGTAAGACGGACCAACCAGAAAATCACTTGCCCCGTTCATTTTCCATGGCTTCATGCTGACTCAGCGTCCGTCATACTGGAACATAAAAATGAAAGGGGACCGTGACGGTCCCCTTTCAATCTATTCTTACCCGCGAATCCTTTGGACGCGGCAGGCAGCTCGGCATCCCCACACGCCGCGGGCCACAGTTCTGCGGCTTATGTTCCATTCAGCGGGAGTACAGTCCCCCAGTCTCAGTCAGGAAAGGGGGGTTATGGTATCAGAGATTGCCGTTGTCCGCACTGGGGCGCATGCTCTCCGGCAGGGGACATTCATAGGTGCGCCCCTCCATGGCCGCGTCAAACTCCGCACGCATATCAGCCACCGCCTGGGGGTCCACAAGCAGCTGGGCGCCGGTGAGGGCCATGACCTTGGCCGCGGTCATCATGCCGTTATAACACAGCGGCCGCTTGCCCTGGGCAACCTGCTGCCAAGAGTGTCCCGGCGTATCCTTGGCGTAACAGGCGGTGGTCACCTGCATGGTGGGAGTGAACCAGCTCACGTCGCAAACGTCGGTAGAGCCATATTTCGCATCCGGGAAAACGACCAGCTTCTGCCCAGCGTAATGGACCTGCTGCTGGACAACACCCGCGTGCCCCAGGAGCGTGAGGGCGACCTGACCGCCCAGATGTCCGCCAACCTCATTGGTGTCCAGCGCATTCGGGAAGCCTATGCCCGCTACGGCGACGTGCTGATCGACTGTATGAGCGAGCTGGTCACCTACTCTGAGCGCCGTGTCCGCGCCGTGGTGGCCACTCTGCCCGACGGCGAATACAGCTACACCGACTATGTGGACGGTTGCGGCGACAAGTACCCCGATCCCCTGCCCATCAAGGTAAAGGTGACCGTGGCCGGGGACGACCTGACCTTCGACTTTACCGGCACCGCCGCCCAGATCAAAGCCCCCATCAATGTGCCCTACCCCTGCACCAAGGCGGCGGTGTTCTTCTCCGTCAAAGCGCTGATGGGCGACGATATTCCTGCCAACGAGGGGATCAACCGGGCCATCAAGATCATCGCCCCCACGGGCTGTATCGTCAACCCCACCGAGCCCAGCCCCATCGGCGCTCAAATCGACTGCCAGCAGCGTATCCCCGATGCCATCTTTGGCGCTTTAGCTCCCGTGTTTCCCGATACCGCCACTACCGCCGGCAATGGCGCCTGCACCACCACCATTCTGGCGGGCGACGGTGCCATCGGTACTGACAGTGTGTTTATCTTCCACGAGGTCATTGCCGGAGGCGGCGGAGCGTCCCGCAAGTTTGACGGCCTGTCCGGCGTCCAGGTCAACATGACCAATACCTCCAACATGCCCATCGAGGCCACCGAAATGGAGTTTACCAAGATCCTGGCACGAAAGTACGAGCTGAAAGCGGATACCGGCGGAGCCGGTGAGATGCGCGGCGGTCTGGGCATCGAGCGCGAACTGGAGATCCTTCAGGACGACGTGCTGTACACCGGCCTGGGCGACCGCCACAAGTTCCACCCCTGGGGCCTGATGGGCGGCCGGGAGGGCGGTGCCGGTGCCTTTTACCGGGTATCCGTGAAGGACGGCAGCGTCACCCGGATGGGCCACAAGACCACCAGTCTGCCCCTGCGGAAGGGCGACGTGATCCGGGTGGTCACCCCCGGCGCCGGCGGCTACGGCGATCCCAAGAAGCGCCCCGCGGAGAAGGTCCTGAAGGACGTGATCGAAGGCAAGGTGTCTGTTCAGGCCGCCCGGGAGCAGTACGGCGTGGCCATTGTCAGCGACGGCATTCACTATCAGATTGATGAGCAGGCCACTGCCTCGCTCCGCTGAAAGAAGAAAGGAAGGATTCGATCAATGATTAAAGGCATGCAGGAAGTTATAGAGGTCATGGGCAAGGCCAAGGCCGACCTGGAGGCAAACGGCGGTCTGAAGCAGGTTATTTTCGTGGCCTGTGGCGGTTCCTTTGCCTCCTCCTACCCCGCCCGCTATCTGCTGAACCAGGAGAGCTCCCTGCGGGTGCAGGGCTACAATAGCAGCGAGTTCGTCAATGCCACGCCCAAGTCAGTGGACAAGAACACCCTGGTGATCGCCACTTCCACCAAAGCTACTCCGGAGACAGTGGAGGCTCTGAAGGTGGCCAATGCCAAGGGCGCTGTTACCATCGGCCTGTCCGGCTATGCCGACTCTCTCACCGCGCAGACCGCCAAATATTACATTACCTACTACCACGCCGACGAGTGGTACCAGGATCCTACCCTGATCCACTGCAACAGCCAGGGTACTGCCCTGAAGATCGCCTTCTGGCTGCTGAAGGAGTATGACAACTATCCGTCCTATGACAAGGCTATGGAGGCCTTTGAGAAGATGCCCGCGATTTATGGCCGGGCCTATCAGGACCTGAAAGAGGAGGCCGCCCGGTTCGCCATGACCTATAAAGACGACACGGTCTGGAACGTGATGAGCAGCGGAGCTGCCTGGGAAGTGGCCTATTCCGACGCTTTCTGCTTCTTCCAGGAGATGCAGACCGTCCACTGTGTCCCCATCCACTCCGGCGAGTATTTCCATGGTGCCTTTGAGACCTGCGACAAGGACCTGGCCATTCTCCTGTTCAAGAGTGTCGGCCGCACCCGTCCCCTGGACGAGCGGGCTGAGCGCTTTCTGGAGAAGTTCGGCGGCCACCACTGGGTCATTGACGCGGAAAAGCTGGGCCTGGGCGAGCTGGACGAGAGCGTTGCGGAATATTTCAACGCCCTGCTGCTGCACCCCGTCTCCAAGCAGCTGATCGCCGCCATGGGCGACGTCCGGATGCATCCCATGTCCTACCGCCGTTATATGTGGAAATTTGATTATTGATCTTCATCATCCGCTCCAATCGTGGACAAGCGTCTGCCGCAGTTACGGCGGACGCTTGTCCCTTTTTAGAGTCCGCCGCTTCATCGTGTATAAAACGGGGGCGGGCCTTGAAACTTTGTCAAAATAGATCCAAGAAAAGTTGGAAATTCAGTTGTAATTTTCAGGAAAACTGCTATAATTATAACCATATGATACCAAATGTCATAGGATCATTTTGCGCAAAGATTTCGTATCGTTATAAATGGAATGGATTGGTGAGATGTCCATGGAAATGACCATGAACCCGAACAGCATCGTTCCCCTGTATGCTCAAATCGTAGAGCAGCTGCAGCGCGATATCAACAATGGAATATTCAGCAAAAGTGGGCGCCTCCCCACAGAGACGGAGTTGTCTCAGCAGTATGGTGTCAGCCGGATCACAGTCCGCCGCGCTGTGGACGAGCTGGTCAGCCAGGGTCTTGTGGAAAAAAAGCAGGGCAAAGGAACCTTTGTCTGTGCGCCCAAGCTGACCCGCCAGCTGGATGGTCCCATGAGCTTTACGGAAATGTGCCGCGCCAATGGGCTCACAGTTTCCGCGAAGATTCTGGACGCGAAGATCTGTACCGCAGACTCGACTGATATCCGGAAAGCGCTTTCCGTGGAATCCAACGAGCCGGTGGTGCGCATTCGCCGCCTGCGCTATGCGGGTGACAAGCCCTTGGTGCTGGAAGACAATTTCTATCCGTTGGAGTATGCGTATTTGCTGTCCATTGATCTGGAAAACGACTCGATATACCGCTACCTGCAGGAAGAAAAAGGGATAGAACTACGCCGTACCGCGATGCATCTTCGCATCGTACGGGCAGATGCAAAGCTATCCAAATTGCTGCAGGTCCCCAGAAACGCCCCTCAACTGGAGATGCGGGGCCGTGTGGTTCGGGCAGATGGTCAAACAGTTCATACCAGCTATCAAATCGGCTACGGCGAGAATTTTGAGTTTATCGTCCGCTGATGCCGCCCTTTTCCGTCCTGCCGCTGCCGATGTATCACAAGGAGCTGATTTGTGTTGAAGCGCTCAGAGATCAACAATGCCATCCGGCGCATGGAACGCCTTGCGGAGGAAAATGGCTTCGCCCTGCCCCCCTTCTGCCGCTGGACTCCCGCCGACTGGGCCGGGAAGGGCCACGCGTATGACGAGATCCGGGACAACATGCTGGGCTGGGATGTGACCGACTACGGCCTGGGGGAATTTGACAAGACCGGTTTCACCCTCATCACCCTGCGAAACGGAAACGTGAGCCGGGCAGACCGCTACCCCAAGCCCTACGCGGAAAAGCTGCTGATGCTGGAGGAAGGCCAATATTCTCCCATGCACTTCCATTGGCACAAGATGGAGGACATCATCAACCGGGGCGGCGGTTCCATTCTCATCCGGGTATATAATTCCACCCCGGAGGAGACCTTTGCGGATACCGATGTAAACGTATGTAAGGACGGCCGCTCCTACTATGTAAAGGCCGGTGCCCAGGTCCGCCTGGATCCCGGCGAGAGCATCACCATCTACCCCTATTTGTACCACGACTTTGAGGTGGTCCCCGGCACTGGCCCCGTCCTGCTGGGTGAGGTCTCCATGTGCAACGACGACCAGAACGACAACCGTTTTTACGCCCCCGTGGGCCGCTTCCCGCAGATTGACGAGGACGAACCCGTTTACCGTCTTCTGTGTACCGAGTATCCCCCGGCCGGAACGTAACCGCCGCTATCCCTGACACACAAAAACAAGACCCGTCTGGAATTCCAGACGGGTCTTGTTTTCACAATATGGCGGTCACACTTTGACTTTAAAGACGGCCTTCTTGACCTGGCACGCTCCGTCGAGCTGCACCTTCACCATGTGCACATCCTCGGGGTAGACAATGAGAATGTCGCCGGGGCGCATGGTGACCCAGGCGTCTACGGGCCCCTCATAGGGGATAAAATCCCCCGCCTCGTCGTAGGCCCCGGCGGTGAGGGACGCAGCGTCGGTGACGCCGATGCGCTCCTCACCCTCCAGCACCACATGGATGTCGGCGTAATACTTGTGGCCCTCCCAGGATGCCTGCTCCTCGGGCATGGTGGTGTAATCAAAGCGGTTGATGAACACGTTGTCGCCGTCTACCTCGTTGCGGCCCATCGCCAGCTTGGTCAGGTCGGCAGAAACCAAAAAGTCGATGGCAGTATCCAGAGGGGCGCTGATCCCTTTATAGCGTCCCAGCCGATCACGTTTTGTATAAATCACAAAAATTCCTCCTTATGGTAATGCGTCAGAAAAGCGCGCTGTTATGCCGTTTTCCTTTCGAAGGATGATCTGCCGCTCCAACGCGGGATCCTGATGGGGAAAATCCTCCCGATAATGGGAGCCACGGCTCTCTCTCCGCAGCAGGGCCGCCTGAAGGACGCAGCGGGCGGTGGTCAGCCGGGCCGTGATCTCCCGCTCCCCGGCGATGGCCCGGGGGTCCGCGCTGGGCCGACGGTTAAGCCCCGCCTCCAGGGCATCCAGCCGCTCCAGCGCGCCGTTCAAGCCCGTCTCGCTGCGGGCGATCATGGCATTTTGGAACATCAGCTGCTGCAACGCCCGCAGGGTCCCCGCCGGGTCGGTACAGGAATGGCCCTCAAAGGCGCACTGTTCCGGCGGCTGGGGCGTACCCAAGCAGGACGCGGCGGCGCTCCGTCCGGCCTTTCCGCCAAATACCAGTCCGTTGGCCGTGGACAGGCCACCGATCCGGTCAGCTCCGTGCATGCCGCCGGTGACCTCGCCGCAGGCAAACAGTCCGGGCACTCCGGTAAAGGCCTCCGGGTCGATGCGCACCCCGCCGTTGGCGGCGTGGGCGAAGACGCCGATGTGGATGGGGTCATCCATGGTCAGCCCCTTGGCCTCCCGCAGCCAGTCGAAGTAGGTGGTAATAAACTCCGGAGGGGCCTTGCGCAGCGCGTCGGAGTAGGTCACCTCCACTCCCCGCTCGTCCTCCAAAAAGGCCCGGAACAGCGCCAGGTCCACCTCTCGGGAATCCAACCGTGACGTAAAGGGGCCGTGCCCGGAGCGCAGATCCAAAAGCCGGTCTGTCTCCGCTCCCGGAGGCAGGAGCTCTCCGCCGTCATTCCGGCGTATGTGGACAAAGCGGAAGGTCTTCTCATTGAAAATGGTCTTGGGGGCCGGGGAGATGTAGCCGGGCATCATCTGCATAAACTCCATGTTGACCAGGGAACAGCCGGCCTCCAGCGCCAGGGCCTGTCCCATCCCCGCCACATCTTCCGTACACAGATGATAGCGGAACAGGCTCCCGTAGCCGCCGGTGGCCAGCACCAGGGCGCGGCAACCCAAATAATGCAGCTCATTTTGGCGGCACACCACGGCGCCGCATACCCGCCCTTCGGAGCGGACCAACTGCAGGACCTCGCAGCGCTCCAGGATCTGAACGCCCAGCTCCTCCAGACGTTTTCCGAAGACCTGTCGGGCGCTGTCAAACTCGATGCCGTTCCAGTCCCGGCCTTTGTGGTCAAAACAGGGAATAAATTCCCGCTGGTCCTTCTGGACCGCCTGGCGCAGCCGCACGCCCATGGCCCGCACCTTTTCAATAGCCGGTTGAATGCCGTCCACAAAAGTCTCCGCCATTTCCTGGCTGGCCATGCCGCAGCCTACTTCCTGAATGGTGCTGACCAGGTCTGCCTGGTCCGCCCGATCCTCCGGACCGATCAGCCCCAACCCCCAAGTGCCGGGGTAAAAGCTGGAGCCGTAGAAGAGCTTGACGCTGGTCATGAGGGTAGCAGCACAACCGGCCTCGGCCGCCTCAATGGCGGCCATAAGGCCGGCAATGCCGCTGCCAACTACCAGCACATCACAGTGCCAATTGATCGGCAGAAACACAGTGTTCTTCCTTTCTTATGCCTGGGACGCGGCAGCCTGCTCCTCCTGGAGCTTCTTCTGCTGCTCCGCATACAGGTGGCAGGCCACCATGTGGCCGTTCTCGGGATTCTGCACAGCCAGAGTGGGGTCCACCTGCTTGCAGATCTCCATACAGTGGGGACAGCGGTTATGGAAGGCACAGCCGGAGGGCTTGTGGATGGGACTGGGCACCTCGCCCTCCAGAACCTGGCGCTTTTTGGTGTTGTGGATGTCGGGTACGGGGATGGCGGACAGCAGAGCCCGGGTATAGGGGTGCAGAGGCTCGTCATACAGGGCCCGGGAATCGGCCACCTCCACGATCTTGCCCAGATACATGACCACGATGCGGTCAGACATGTACTGCACCACGCTCAGGTCGTGGGCGATGAAGAGGTAGGTCAGATTCAGTTCCTTCTGAATGTCCTTCATCAGGTTCAGCACCTGGGCCTGGATGGACACGTCCAGCGCGGACACGGGCTCGTCACAGATCAGCACCTCGGGCATGACCTCCAGCGCCCGGGCGATACACAGACGCTGGCGCTGACCGCCGGAAAACTCGTGGGGGTAGCGCATCAGGTAGTCAGGCTGGATGTTGACCATCTTCAGCACTTCCTGCATCCGCGCCTCCCGCTGGGCCTGGTCCTTCATGCCGTGGACCACCAGAGGCTCCTCAAAGGAGGTATAGATCTTCTTCTGGGGGTTCAGGGCGGAGTAGGGGTCCTGGAAAACCATCTGCACCTTCTTGCGGAAGTCGAACATCTCGTCCTTATTGAACTTGGTGATGTCCCGGAACTCGCCGTCGTAATTGAACAGCACCTGACCGCCGGTGGCACGTTCCAGCATCATCAGCGTTTTTCCGAAGGTGGACTTTCCGCAGCCGGACTCGCCCACGATGCCCAAAGTCTCTCCCTTGTAGACCTCCAGACTGACGTCGTCCACGGCCTTGACATGGCCCACTACCTTCTTAAAGGCGCCTTTGGTAATGGGGAACCAGGTGCGAAGGTTTTGCACCTTAAAGATAATTTCCTTGTTTTCACTCATCTTACTGCACCTCCGCAACTTCGGCTTCGCCGCTCCCGACGACGGGATACTCGCTGTATCTCAGGCAGCGCACACGGTGGCCCGGAGACAGCTGGAACATGGGGATGTCCTTCTCCCGGCAGGCGTCGGTGGCATAGGGGCAGCGGTCAGCAAACTCGCAGCCGCCCTTCAGGTCGGCGGGGTTGGGCGTGGCGCCGGGGATGGTCTCCAGCTTCTGGCCGTCGGCCAGACCCAGCACAGGCACGCTGCGCAGCAGCGCCTGGGTGTAGGGGTGGCTGGTGTGGTCGAACACGTCCTCCAGGGAACCGAATTCTACCACCCGGCCCATGTACATGACGCACACCTCGTCGGCCATCTCAGCCACCAGACCCATGTTGTGGGTGATGAGGATGATGCTCTTGCCGTCCTTGAGCTGCATCTCTTTCAGCAGTTCCATGATCTGGGCCTGGATGGTCACGTCCAGAGCGGTGGTGGGCTCGTCGCAGATGATGAGCTCGGGGTTACAGATCATGGCGATGGCGATGACCACGCGCTGCTTCATGCCGCCGGAGAACTGGTGGGGGTAGCAGTCGATGCGCTCCTCGGGATCGGGGATGCCCAGCTTGCGGAACATCTCCAGCACCTTTTCCCGGGCCTGGGCCTTGGTCATGCCCTTGTTGTGCTGCAAAAGGCCCTCGGCCACCTGGTCGCCCACTTTATACACGGGGTTCAGGCTGGACATGGGGTCCTGGAACACCATGGACATCTCGGGGCCGCGCAGGGCGCGCATTTCAGGACCGTGGGGCTTCTCGATATTTTCCAGCCGGTACTCGGTGACTTTGCCGTCCCGCAGAGCGTTATACTGGATCTTGTCCGCCTCCACAATGGCGTTCTTGCCCAAGAACCGCATGATGGAGTTCATGGTCACGCTCTTACCGCAGCCGGACTCGCCCACCACAGCCAGGGCGGTGCCCCGCTTGAGCTGGAAGGAGACATTTTTTACGATACGGATTTTCTTCCGATCGGAGATAAAGGTGGTATTCAGATTTTCTACGTCCAGAATGATCTCTTTGTTATCCATACTGCCGCCTCCTTACTGCTGCTTGGCGTCCAGCACATCGCGCAGGCCGTCGCCAAAGAAGTTGATAGCCAGCACGAACAGACTGATCGCCAGACCGGGGAACACCCAGATCCACCACTGGTTCTGCACCACCTGGATGCTCTTGGCGGCGTTGAGGATGTTGCCCCAGGTGGGGGTGGAGTCGGCCACGCCCAGGCCGATGAAGCTCAGGGCGGCCTCCTGCAGGATAAAGTAGGCCACGTTGGTGGTGGTGGAGACGATGATGGGGGTCATGACGTTGGGCAGGATCTGCTTGAACATCACGTTGGCCCGGGACATGCCAAAGGCCTCGCAGACCTTGACGTAGGTCTCGCCCTTCAGGCTCATGAACTCGTTTCGCACCATACGGAAGGTGGTCATCCAGCCGGTGACGACGAACACGAAGAGCATGTTGCCCATGCTGCGCTTGTTGAGGATGGCCACCAGCATCATGACCAGCACCAGCTGGGGGAACGCCAGGAAGATCTCGGAGATACGGACAATGACCGCATCCACCCAGCGGCCGAAATAGCCGGCGATGGCGCCCAGGATGGCGCCCACCACGCTGGACAGCACGGCGCAGAATACGCCGATAAAGATGGAGTAGCAGCCGCCGTACAGGACACGGGCGAACAGGTCACGGCCGATGGTGTCCGTGCCGAAGATGTGGGCCGCGTCAGGTGCGGCTCTCATGATGGTGGGGTTGGGGGTGCTGTAATCGACCCCAAGGATCATGCCGGCGACACAGGCCACGGTCATGATCACGATGACCACAAGGCCGAATACGGCCAGCTTGTTGCGCAGGAACTTGCGGATATTCTTCTTCATCAGAGAGGAGGCCGCGCTCTTATTTTGTTCCTTGATACTCAGTGTCTTGGTTTCGCTCATAGCCGTTCCTCCTTTCTTACTCGCCCAGCCGGACACGGGGATCCAGCAGCGCATTGAACACATCCACCATGAAGGAGCAGATCAGCATCACGGCGGCAATGATCAGGGTAATGACCAGCACCAGGTTATAGTCCATGGAGGTGACGGCGTTGGCCATGGTGGTCCCGATACCGGGATAGGAGAACACCGACTCAATGACCACGGAGCCGCCGATGAGGGCGGGGATGCGGTACATCAGGATGACCAGCACGGGCTTCATGGCGTTGCGGAAGCCATGCTTCATGTAGACCTTCCACTCGGGGATGCCCTTGGAGCGGGCGGTCTTGATGTAATCGCTGTTGAGCACGTCCAGCATGGTGTTGCGGGCATAGCGCATCAGCACGGCCACCATGCCGATGGTCAGGGTGAGTACCGGCAGGAACAGATGCATGAAGGCGTCCACAAAGGCGTTGGTGGCGTCAGGACTGACGCGGTTCGCCGCAGGGAAGATACCCAGCTTGATGGAGAAGATCCAGATCAGCACGATACCCACCAGGAACTGGGGCACCGCCTGGCCCAGCACCGCCAGCACACGGCCGATATAGTCCACGATGCCGTTTTGCCGGATGGCGCTGATAATGCCGATGCCGATGCCGATGACGGCACTGAAGAGCATGGCATAGGCCGAAAGCTCCAGCGTATAGGGCAATCGAGTGGCAATGATGTCGGCCACGCTCTCGCCCTTGTTGGTCAGGCCCAGGTCGCCGTGCAGGATATCGCCCAGCCATCTGACATACTGCACGATCAGCGGATCGTTCAGACCCAGTTCCTCACGCAGCTGATCCACGATCTCGGGGGACTGGGACTGGACTTCCGGCGGGACCATAAAGGTGATCGGGTCGATGCCGGTGGACCGCAGGCCCACAAATACGATAAGGCTGATGACCAGAAGCATGGGGATCATCATCGCCAGTTTTTTCAGAATGAATTTGAGCATGATTTCACTCCTTTTGTTCGCAGGGAAACGGACCTCAAATATCTCCGGTGGAATGACAAGGGAGAGACGCAGGGCAAGGCTTGCGTCTCTCCCTCCTTCAGATCATCTGGGGGAATGATGGACTGTTATCAGAGAACCAGCCGGTTCAGCTCAGGCCAGCTCCCAGTTGGCATAGTCAATGTCACAGGCATACAGGGGGTTGCAGAACTCCACGCCGGAGGGGACCTTCACGTTGTTGCTGACGAAGACATAGTTGCCCACGGTGAACACAGGCACCTTGTACATCTTCTCCTGCTCCAGGGCCTGCAGGTCCTTCAGAGCGGCGTTCTTGGCCTCCTAAGTGGTGGAGGCGGACAGAGCGGCGATGGCGGCGTCAAAAGCGGTGTCGCCGCCGAAGATGTTGGCGAACAGGGCGTCGGTGCTCATGTACTCGGAGTACCACTCCTCCATGGAGAAGGAGCTCTTGCCCTTGAAGCCGATGTCGTACTCGCGGGTGGTGAACAGGTCGGTGGTGCCGTCGTTGGACAGGGTGGCCTCGACCTTCAGACCGGCCTGCTCCAGATAGAAGACCACCATGTTGATCAGGTCGATGGAGGTCTGATCGTTGTTGTAGTAGCAGATGCGCAGGGTACGGCTCATATCATAGCCGGAAGCGGCGATCTCAGCCTTGGCGGCCTCGGGATCGTACTTGTACTCAAAGCCGTTGTAAGCCTCGTTGGCATTGGGCACGCCGGAGTTCAGCACCAGGGCGGAGGGGTACAGAGCGGCCAGAGTAGCGCGGTCGATGGCCTTGATCAGAGCCTGGCGGACCGCGATGGGCTGCATGGCCTCGTTCTCCTTGCCGTCAACACCCTTCATGTTGAAGATGAAGTACTTGTAGAACAGCACGTCCACGGGGATGGACTGGTAGTTGCTCAGAGCCTCCATGCCGCTGACCAGGTCAGAGGCGTTGCCGTACAGGAAGTCGGCGCTGCCGGACTGGGCGGCGGTCAGGAAGTCGGTGACGAAGGAAACGGTGACCTTCTCGATCTTGGGGGCGGTGCCCTCATAGTTGGGGTTCAGCTTCAGAGTGAAGTAGTTGCCAGCGTTCATCTGGTCCATCATGTAGTAGCCGGAGGTGACGGGATTCTTCCTGAAGTCGGCGGTGTCGATGGTGGCGGGATCGGCGCTCTCCAGGCAGTGCTTGGGCAGAATGGAGAACTGAGCCAGGATGTCCAGCATGGAGGCATAGGGAGCGTCCAGCTTCAGGGTGATGACATTGCCCTCGGCGCTCTTCTCGGTGATCTTGCCGAACGCCGCGGAGTAGATGGAGTTCTTGTTGGTGGCGGCCAGAACACCGTCGATGGACCACAGCACGTCGTCAGCGGTGAGGGCCTCGCCGTCGGACCACTTCAGGCCGTCCTTCAGGGTGATGGTGTAAGTAAGACCGTCTTCGCTGATCTCGACCTTCTCGGCCAGGTCGGGCTCAGTCTTGGTCAGGCTGCTGTCAGCCATCAGCAGGCAGCGCCACATCAGGTTGGTGGCCATGTTGTGGTTGAGCCAGGGGGTGGGGACCCGGTCATCCTTGGTGGAGCCATCGTTGGTGGAAAGCACCAGCTTCAGCGCTCCGCCGGCGGCAGGCTGGCTGGCACCAGCGGACTGGCTTGCGCTTCCGGAAGAGGCGCCGCTGTCAGCAGGCTGTTTCTGCCGCCGCCGCAGCCGGCCAGCATAACAGCCAGCATGGAGACAGACAGCAGCATCGCAAGCGCGAGAGACAATTTCTTCTTCATAAACATCGCTCCTTTTTCTGTGTTGATACAGCGGCATGCCGGCTGTATCGAAATACCCAATTCGCGTTTGCTTTTTCTGTCACAAACAGCGTGAAGGCCGTACGCTGTAAGGCTTTTCGGCCACAAGTCGAATTGCACAAAAAAGCGGCAACCTCTTCGGGATTTTTTCATTTCACCATAATCAGGCTAAATTAGCAATCCTAAATCCTCAAAAAAATCTCCCACTTTTTGTCATTCCTTCCAACAGGCAAAAAATGGGATTCAATATTATTGTGAAATTTGTCGTTTTAACGTTCCTAGGTCCTGATTTCAAGACAATATTGGCAAAAGGGCGAAAATCCGGGCGATATTTCGCAAATTTATCTGGAGGCATATGGCGAGGCACGGTTTTTCGCGCAAAGCAAAACGCCGCAAGGCAAAAAAAGAGGACCCTGACGGTCCTCTTTGTAAGCCTCTCTTCTCCGCGGACATGTTGGCCGGCAGAAGCAATCGCAGCCAAGCCGGCCGGAACCCAAACGGTCTTCCGCCGCTTGTCTGTCAGCTATTCCGTCCTCTCACCGCTGGCGGTCCAGTTCCTTCCGGACTGTCCGGGCCAGCAGTTCCTGTCCCTCCTGGGACCGCAGCACCTCCAGCACGGTGGCACGCACCATCTCCTGGAAGGCTTTGTTGTTCAGCAAGGCGTCAAAAACAGTGTTCTGCTCCTGTCCGGGCCGGGCAGCCTGGGTTGCGGGTCTGGCCGCCCGCCGGGGCGCAGGTGCGGGAGCCGGCTCCTCGTCTTCCGCGTAAGCCGCGTCCATCCAGGTCTCCTGGCGGGTCCGGTCGTTGCTCTCTCCCCGCAGGTAGAACATGGATACGCCGAAATAGGACGCCATTTTCTCCTGCTGCTCCCGGGAGGGGGTAGCCCTGCCGGTCTCAAACTTCTCCGCCGCGTTTTTGGGGAAACCCAGGGCGGCGGACAGGGCCGGCCGGCTCAGTCCCCGCTCCGTCCGCAGTTCTTCAATTCGCTGTGCCATAGTCACCATACGTAAAACCTCCTTTGAAAGGCTTTCTCTATTATAGTAAAAATAGGACTGCGCCGCAAGCCCCGAAGCGAGGGGTAGCCAGAACAGGCCCGATCAGCTCCCCATTCCAAGCTTTGGGCTCATTTCTTTTTTCTTCGATGTATCCTGCCGGGCACCTTTTTACCTCTGGCGGAATATATACGAGGAGGGATCTTCCATGCTGGACACGATCCTAAAATATTGGGTCCAATGGGCCTGCGGGCTGGGCGCCGCCGCTCTCAGCGCCGGAATGCGCCTTTTATACCGGCGGCAGAAGCAGTCGGACCTGCGCCAGCAGGCCACGGAGCGCGGCATCCAGGCGCTGCTCCGGGACCGCATCGTACAAGCCTACTACCACTATTCCGAGCGGAACTGGATCACCCTCCACGGACTGGAAAACGTGGAGGCTCTCTACCGGGAGTACCACGCCCTGGGGGGCAACGGCACCGTGACCAAGCTGGTGGAGGCTCTGCGTGAACTGGAGGTCCGGGACAAGTGACCCGGACAACGCTTTGTAAAAAGGAGGTGATCATATGGATTTCGGCACCGCGTCCGTGGCGGCCATCACCGTCATCTGCTATCTGATCGGTCTGGTGGTCAAAGCGGTCCCCTGGATCAGCGACCGCTACATTCCCATGCTGTGCGGTCTGACTGGCGGAGTTTTGGGTCTGGTGGCCCTCTATATCCCTGTGGCCTGCTTCCCGGCCCACGACCCGCTGACCGCCTTGGCGGTGGGTATCGCCTCCGGACTGGCCGCCACCGGCGCCAATCAGGCCAAAAAACAACTGAACGAGAAGGATTGAAAGGAGACAAAAGAATGGAACAATACCTCTACGACATTTTTCAGACTTCCGGCAAGAACGGCTGTGCCGACCTGACCATCGCTCTGGCCATGTTTCTGTCCGACGCCCGGGAGGGCAGACAGCAGTACGGCCCCGACGGTCTGGACTATGAAGCCCTTCACCGGGACTACCCCGCCCTGGAGCAGGGCCAGGAGCAGCTGCGCCTTTTCCTGGGCCGCCACTACGCTGATCTGACCCAGGCCTACCGCGCCGGGGACCGCGAGGTCTTCAACCAGGCGGTGGCCCAGTGCCAGAAAATGGACGCGGCCAAGGCCGAGGAGGCACAGGCTCAGGAATGAGCCTCCGCCTCTTCAGGAAGTCGCCCCTGCGGTCACGCCCCACGGTTTGAGCTGAAGAACGGAGAAACCACTCAGGCCCCACCGCGAAGCGTTTCAAACAATCCGATAACGATTCATCAAATGTTCTGAAGCAGCCAAAAGGGCTTGCCGTCTGAGAAGCACAGGCGGCAAGCCCTTTCATTTTGTCCCGATGCGCCGGTAATCCCAGTCATCCGGGCCATCGTCTTGTGTGCTCGCACGCTGCCGGAGGCCTTTGTCATCGGGTATCCCCGTTTCCTCCGTTACGGCACCGCCAGCCACGGTCCGGTCTACTCCTCCAGACCCATCTCATCCATGGCGTGATGCATGTGGATAGCCATGGCGTGCTCGGCCCCGGAGGCATCCCGCTTCTGCAAAAACTCCAGCAGCAGCGCATGGTCCCGGAGGGTGATCTGGGCCAGAGTCTCCTGGTCCTCGCCGGCGCCGATGGCGGTCTCCACCGCCTGGTTGATCATGGGCAGCAAGCGCACCATGAATTCGTTGTGGGTGGCCCGGACGATGGCCGCGTGGAAGGCCCGGTCGGCAGCGGTGCGGTCCCGGCCCTCCCGGATACAGCAGGCCACCAACTCGCCTTGGCGCAAGATCTCCGCCATTTCCCCCTCGCTGGCCCGCTGGCAGGCCAGCCGGGCGGCCCGGGGTTCAAAGATGGACCGCAGCTCAAACAAATCCCGCAGCTGGCCCCGCACCCGGTCCAGAGCGGAGAAGCCGAAGTCCTCCACCTGCCCGGCCTGCCGGGACACAAAGGTGCCCTTCCCCCGGCGCACCTCCAGCACCCCCTGGACCGTCAGATCCCGGATGGCCTCCCGCAGGGTGGTCCGGCCCACCCCCAGTTCCCGGGACAGGTCCAGTTCGTTGGGCAGCTTGTCCCCGGGATGGAGCCGCCGCTCCACCACGATCTGATTGTAAAGCCGCTGGGCGGTCTGGTGGGAAAGGCTCTGTTTTTCCATGATCGTCGCTCCTTTTTCAGACGGTGAACCAAACGTTACGGGGCATTCCGGCTGCGCCTCAGGACGGCGCCTGCCCCGTCCCGAGAGATGTCAGCCAAAAAACACCCGTTCAAATTCCAGACTGTAAAAATCTCTCCCGCCTCTTGACATCTATGCTTTCATGATATAGCATGTAGTCAGACAATGCAAGAGTTATCAGACAACTCTGTTAAAAAATTCAGGAGGTCAATCCATATGCGTTCCGACGTTGTGAAAAAAGGCATCCCCGCCGCCCCCAACCGCTCTTTGCTCTATGCTCTGGGCTACACCAAGGAGGAGCTGGAGCGCCCCCTTATCGGTGTGGTCTGCTCCTATAACGAGATCGTCCCCGGCCACATGAACCTGGACAAGATCGCCGAGGCCGTCAAGGCCGGCATCCGGGCCGCCGGAGGCACCCCCGTGGAATTCCCCGCCATCGCCGTCTGCGACGGCATCGCCATGGGCCATGTGGGTATGAAGTACTCCCTGGTCACCCGTGATCTCATCGCCGATTCCACCGAGGCCATGGCCATGGCCCACCAGTTCGACGGCCTGGTCATGATCCCCAACTGTGACAAGAACGTCCCCGGTCTGCTCATGGCCGCCGCCCGGGTGAACGTCCCCACCATTTTCGTCTCCGGCGGTCCCATGCTGGCCGGCACCCTGAACAACGGCCGCCGCACCTGCCTGTCCCACATGTTTGAGGCGGTGGGCGCTTACTACGCCGACAAGTTGGACCAGGCAGGCGTGGAGGAGTACGAGAACAATGCCTGCCCCACCTGCGGCTCCTGCTCCGGCATGTACACCGCCAACTCCATGAACTGCCTCACCGAGGCCATCGGCATGGCTCTGGCCGGCAACGGCACCATCCCCGCCGTCTACTCCGCCCGCCTGCGTCTGGCCAAGCACGCTGGCATGAAGATCATGGAGCTGGTGGAAAAGGACATCCGCCCCCGGGACATCATGACCGAGGCCGCCTTCCACAACGCCGAGACCATTGACATGGCTCTGGGCTGCTCCACCAACACCATGCTCCACCTGCCCGCCATCGCCCATGAGTGCGGCATCGAGCTCAGCTTCGACATGGCCAACGAGATCAGCGACAAGACTCCCAACCTGTGCCACCTGGCCCCCGCCGGCGACACCTACATGGAGGATCTGGACCGGGCGGGCGGCGTCTATGCCGTCATGGCCGAGCTGGCCAAGAAGGGCCTTCTCGACACCAGCCTGATGACCTGCACCGGAAAGACCGTTGCGGAAAACCTCGAGGGCGTGGTAAACCGCAACCCCGACATCATCCGGCCCATTGAGAATCCCTACACCAAGACCGGCGGCATCGCCGTTCTGAAGGGCAACCTGGCCCCCGACGGCTGCGTGGTCAAGCAGTCCGCCGTGGCCCCCGAGATGATGGTCCATGAGGGCCCCGCCCGGGTCTTCAACTCCGAGGAGGAGGCTATCGAGGCCATCTACGCCGGCAAGATCGTAGCCGGCGACGTGGTGGTCATCCGGTACGAGGGCCCCAAGGGCGGCCCCGGCATGCGGGAGATGCTCAACCCCACCTCCGCCATCGCGGGCATGGGCCTGGACAAGGACGTGGCCCTCATCACCGACGGCCGCTTCTCCGGCGCCACCCGTGGCGCCTCCATCGGTCACGTCTCCCCCGAGGCCGCCAGCGGCGGCACCATTGGTCTGGTGGAGGAGGGCGACCGCATCGCCATCGACATCCCCGCCCACACCATTACCCTGAAGGTGTCCGACGAGGTGCTGGCCGCCCGGAAGGCCGCCTGGGTCTGCCCCGAGCCCAAGATCAAGACCGGCTACCTGGCCCGGTACGCCAAGCTGGTCTCCTCTGCCGACAAGGGAGCTGTCCTTTCCTGAAAGAAAGGACCAAAGGACTCTCGGAACTGCTGGCGCATTTCCCCTGCGAAGCAGGACAGGTCACGCAGAGTAACTGACAGTTCTAAAATGAAAAGGGCGTCCCCAGTGGGGACGCCCTTTTATCATGTTTCTTTAGTTGCCCACGGAGACATAGTCGCTGGAGACATAGCCCACCTTGCCGTTGCCGTAGTCGATCTTGTACCAGCCGTTTCCGGTGTCCTCCAGGATAATGATTTTGGACCCGTTGGCGGCGCTGGCCAGTTTTTCATAGCTGGAGCCCGGACCGGAGCGGATATTCAGACCGCTGCCCGCGTTGACGATGGTACCCGGGGTGTTGGGGGCCACGGTGCCGCCGCTGGGCTTGGTGGAGGTGCCGCTCCCGCCCGAGGGCGTCGTCGTGCCGGTGCCGGAACCGGCAGCGCTGTTGCAGTAGACGGTACACTGGGCGCTCTTGTCCCCGGCCGTGGCGGTGACGGTGACCTTCACCTTGCTGCCGGTGGTGTTCACGTTGGTGGCGGTGCCGTCCTGCTCCACCTTCAGGATGGAGTCGTCGCTGCTGCTCCAGGTGACCACAGCGTCGGCGGGACTGACCGTGGCTACAAAGGGGAATACTTCATTGGCCGTCAGGGTGATGTCCGACTTGTTCAGCGTCAGGGAGGTCACAGGGACCTGGGGGACCTCCAAGGATACATCGCCGCCGGAGCTTGCGTCACCCCCGGGCTGGCTGGTGGAGGCAGAACTGCCGGGAGCGGACTGGCTGGTACTCACCGAGGAGCCCTGGCCGCCGGATTTGTCTCCAAAGATCAGCGGCCCCACATACTTGAATACTATGAACAGCGCCACGATGATCACGATCATGGAGATCACCAGGCCGATCACCTGCACGGGATGGACCGTCCCCCGTCCGCCGGCCGCCCGACGGCCGCCGATGCCGCTTCGGCCGGGCCGCTCGTCACAGAAGGGACAGCGCTTATAGGTGATGGAATAGTCCTCTCCGCAGTTCTCGCAGCGGATCACGTCGCTGCGGCGGGAGGGCGTCTGTTTCTCTATCGTATCGCGCCGGGGGGCCGTCTGCTTTCCGGCCGCGACGCGCTTTTCTGCAGTACGACGGGAGGGATTTTGTCTCTCTGCCATATTGATTCCTCCGCTCAACCTTTTTTCCGCCAAAAACGGTTCAAATCTATTGTACAAGGAAAAAACCGCCTCGTCAACGGGGAAAGTCGAAATAACAAAATATTAACATTTTTATGTCCACTTTTGTCCGGCTATCCGCCCCGCCGGACCGGGACAGCGTCGTCCGGCGGTCCGAAAAACCGGAATTTACCGGGCCATGAAGGCGTGCCCCGCCACCTTGACCTGCGCCCCGCTTTCCCTTATAATAAGGTCTGCTGAAGAATCCGCGGCGCGGTTTCTTGCGCGGCCCTCTATTGAAACGCCTTGGCTGTGAAGGTCAAAGGCTTTGTTTCGTGCGCATAATAACGTATGGTCAGATCTGAAGATGGGAGCGTGACCGACATGAGAGGCACCATGACTGCCAGCGAAGTCCACAAGCAGTACAGCGAGGCCGTGACCGCCTTCCGCAAGCTGATCCCGGACCCCGGCCTGCGGATGAGCTTCAGCCGCCAGGTAGACAGCTGCATGCGCCAGTACATCTTGGGGGTGTGGCAGGCGGACAACGCCAGCTCCATCACCCCCCGGCATGTGGAATTTTACAACGCCGTCTGGTCCGCGGGCAATCCGGTGCCCTCCGCCCTGTACTGGGAGGTGGCCGCCGGAGTGGCGAACTTCGACCTGTTCCAGCCCCCGGTCTTCTTTGAGGACCTGCGGCAGTACGACCGCCGGAAGGGCACCACGCTGGCCCGGCGGTTCGCCGACCAGCTCACCCTGATCCTGCTGCTCTTTGCCGCGGTGGACGACGTGGTCAGCGAGAGCGAGGCCGGCTTTGTCAACGCCTGCAACGACGCGCTGATCCGGCTGTGCGACAAGGACGGCCTGCGCGCCGACCGCCCCGCGCTGAAGGCGGACGAGTTTATCGCCCCGCGGCCCGACGCCCCCCAAGCTCCCGTCCGCCAGGAGCAGGCAGCGGCCCAGGAGGCCAAGCAGGAGACGGAGCAAGCCCCCGAGCCCCCCAAGCTGGAGGACGTGCTGGCGGAGCTGGACAGCCTGTGCGGCCTGGATCAGGTGAAAAAGGATGTGAAGAGCCTCATCAACCTGGTAAAGGTGCGCAAGCTGCGCCAGGAGGCGGGGCTCCCCGTCCCCCCCATGTCCCTCCATCTGGTGTTCATGGGCAACCCGGGCACCGGCAAGACCACCGTGGCCCGGCTGCTGGCCAAGATCTACCACGCCATCGGCGTGCTGTCCAAGGGCCAGCTGGTGGAGGTGGACCGGTCCGGTCTGGTGGCCGGCTTCGTGGGCCAGACCGCCATCAAGACCCAGGAGGTGGTCCAGAAGGCCATCGGCGGCGTGCTGTTCATCGACGAGGCCTACGCTCTGGTCAACCAGGAGAACGGCAACGACTTCGGCCACGAGGCCATCGAGGTGCTGCTGAAGAACATGGAGGACCACCGGGACGACCTCATCGTCATCGTGGCCGGATACACCGGCCTGATGGAAAAATTCATCCACTCCAACCCCGGTCTGGAATCCCGGTTCAACAAATACTTCTTCTTCGAGGACTATGAAGCCGGACAGCTGATGGAGATCTTCCGCTCCATGTGCAAAAAGAACGGCTACGCCCTGTCCCAGGAGGCGGAGGCGTGGGCGGAGCAGGATTTCAAGGACCTGTACGAAAACCGGGACGAAAATTTCGGCAACGCCCGGGACGTGCGCAACCTGTTTGAAAAGGCGGTGGCCCGCCAGTCCGACCGGGTGGCCCGGCTGGAGGCCCCCACCAAGGATCAGCTCATGGAGCTGCTGCCCGAGGATCTGAAGGAACCGGAGGCGGAGGAGCCCGCCCCGGAACACACAATATGACATAAGGAGAACGACGTATTATGAAGATCTTGTTTGACCAGATGGAGGACACCGTTCTGAAGAATTTCAAGGGCGGCGAGGGCGAGCTGCGGGCCAAGATGTACACCGACCCCAAGACCAAGATCATGCGGGGCCTGCTGGCTCCCGGCAGCTCCATCGGCCTGCACACCCATGAGGGGAACAGCGAGATGATCTACATCCTGTCCGGCACCGGCAAGGTGCTCTACGACGGGGAGTACGAGCCCCTGGCCCCCGGCGACTGCCACTACTGTCCCATGGGCCACGCCCACAGCCTCATCAACGACAGCAACGGTGATCTGGTCTTCTTCGCCGTGGTGCCCGAACACGGCGTCGCAAACTCCACATCCTTCGTTTCCCCGTAAACGGGAAAACTCAGTCGTTCCGTTGCTCCGCCTTTCCAAACCAAACCCGCTTCGCTGGGCTTTGGTTTGGTGGGCCGCCTCCGGCGGCCTTTAGACGCGGTGCCGCAATTTCCAATGGAAAAGGAAGCCACTATGAACATTGCCTTTTACACCTTGGGCTGCAAGGTCAACCAGTACGAGACCCAGGCCCTGGAACAGCTGCTGACCCGGCGGGGCCACACTCTGGTCCCCTTCGAGGGGGAGGCCGACGCCTATATCATCAACACCTGCACTGTCACGGCGGTCAGCGACAAAAAGTCCCGCCAGATCATCCGCCGGACCCGCAAAACGGCCCCCGACGCCCTCATTGCCGTGTGCGGCTGCTACCCCCAGACCCACCCCAAGGATATGGAAGGGCTGTCCGTGGATCTGGTGGCCGGCACCGGGGACCGGACAGGCTTCGTGGACCTGCTGGAACAGACCTGGGCGGAGCGCCAGAGCGTCACTGCTCTGGATGACGCCATGAAGCGCCGGATCTTTGAAGTGCTGCCCGCCGGCGGACTGGAGGGCCGGACCCGGGCCATGCTGAAGGTGGAGGACGGCTGCGTCAACTTCTGCACCTACTGCATCATCCCCTACGCCCGGGGTCCTATCCGCTCCCTCCCCCTGGAGCAGGCCAAGGACCAGGCCGCCCATCTGGCGGCGGAGGGCTATCAGGAGCTGGTCCTCACCGGCATCGAGATCTCCTCCTGGGGGCACGAGTTCCGGGACGGCTCCTCCCTCATCGACCTGGTGGAGGCGGTGTGCGCCGCCGCTCCCGGCTGCCGCATCCGCCTGGGTTCCCTGGAGCCCCGGACCATTACCGGGGACTTCTGCCGCCGGGCGGCGAAACTGGACAACCTGTGTCCCCACTTCCACCTGTCCATGCAGAGCGGCTGCGACGCCGTTTTGAAGCGGATGAACCGAAAATATGATTCCGCCCGGTATTATGAGAGCGTAAAATTACTCCGCGAGACCTTCGACCGCCCTGGGATCACCACCGACCTGATCGTGGGCTTTCCTGGGGAGACGGAGGCGGAATTCGAGGAAACGCTGGCCTTTATCCGGAAGTGCGCCTTCTCCGCCATGCACATCTTCCCCTACTCCAAGCGCCCTGACACTCCGGCGGCCAAAATGCCCGACCAGATCCTCAAGGCAGTGAAGGAGGAGCGGGCCCACCGGGCCGCCAACCTGGCCGCTGAGATGGAGCGGGCCTATTTGGAGCAGTTTGTGGGCGAGACGGTCCCCGTCCTCTTTGAGGAGGAGCGGGAGGGCCTGTGGCGCGGCTACACCACCCGGTACACCGAGGTCATGGCCCCCAACGGGGAAAACC
Source organism: Pseudoflavonifractor phocaeensis (assembly GCF_021531375.1). Lineage (GTDB taxonomy): Bacteria > Bacillota > Clostridia > Oscillospirales > Oscillospiraceae > Lawsonibacter > Lawsonibacter phocaeensis_B. The sequence continues at coordinate 44,563 of NZ_JADYTU010000003.1, read as the reverse complement.
TCCACAACCGCCTGCGCTCCGTCCGTGTGGAGGGCGTGGAGGGCGGCTCCCTCCGGGGCGTCCTGGTCTGATCCCGCCCATTTTTTAAGGATTAAATTTGCTCCACCCGTGGAAAAAGGGGCGCAGCGGTGTTATAATGGGGACCGCGATTCGACAACCACAACAGGGGCGGCCCGCCGTCCCGTTTTGAGAGGAGCCTTTTACCAATGAGCGAAGAAATGACTTACAGCGCCAACCCGGGAAAAAACCTGGTCCGTACCGTGGACGGCGTGGACTACCTGCGGATCCCTGTCAAGACCCACCTGATCACCAAGGACGACGACATGGCCGACGTGGTGAAGAAGTACCCCCGGGACAAAATGCAGCCCGGTGACATCCTGTTCATCTCCGAAAAGGCGGTGGCCTGCACCCAGAGCCGCGCCATCCCCATGGAGGACATCAAGCCCCGGAAGCTGGCCGTCACTCTGAGCCGCTACGTCACCAAGACCCCCGCCGGCATCGGCCTGGGCATCCCCGAGACCATGGAGATGGCCCTTCAGGAGTGCGGCACTCTCCGTATCCTGTTCGCCGCCTTCTGCAGCGTCATCGGCAAGCTGCTTGGCAAGAAGGGCTGGTTCTACATGGTGGCCGGCCCCAAGGCCCGGGGCATCGACGGCCCCACCGAGGGCACCATCCCCCCCTATGACCACTATGTGGTGCTGACCCCCGCCGACCCCATGGGCACCTCCAAAAAGCTGGCCCAGGCCCTGGGCTACCCCGTGGCCATCGTGGACATCAACGACCTGGGCGCCAACATTCTCGGCTTCTCCGAGAAGGAGCCCTCCATGGACTGGCTGGCCAAGGCGCTGGGGGACAACCCCCTGGGCCAGGGCGAGGAGTGCACCCCCATGGGCATCCTCCGCAAGGCCTGAATCTCCAGACAGATCAAGAACACCCCCGGCTTTCCGATGGAAAGCCGGGGGTGTTTTTACTCCTCCAGGGTTCTGGGGTCAGGCAGCTGCACATACACCGGCTCATGGCCGACAGCCGACACAAACTTGAGCATATCCTCCCGCTTCAGGCGGAGGGTGGAGGTGGAGATACCGGGGTGGCCACTGATAAACTCGTCCTGCATCAGGTCCTGGTCGATGACGAGCTGGACCCGGTGTTCCGCGTCAAAAAGCAGCTCCAGCGCGGACACGGAGCCGGGGATGGTCCGGAGATACTGCTCCATGTGGCCCGCGTCGGCAAAGGACAGCCGGGCGCACCCCAGCTGGGCGGAGAGGAACTTGGTCTTGAAGGGTTTCTCCCCCGGCATCATCAGCAGATAGAACTGGGTGCCCTGGCGGTTGCACAGAAACAGGTTCTTGCAGATCTTGCCGCCCAGCACCGCCTCCACCTCCTGGCAGAATTCAATGGTGTCGGCGTGGTCGTGGTCCACCCGGACATAGGGGATATCCAGCTCCTCCAGCTTGTCGTAGATAGCAAACTCCTGGGGAAGCCGGTCGTCGGTGGGCCGGGTGGTATAGCGCTGCGGATCGATATACATGGGTAAGTCTCCTTTGTTCGGCTGTTTCAATGGATCGAGATCTGGCACATTTTCATGGCCTCCAGGGCATTCTGATGGCTGGCGGGGGTCACGCCGGCGCAGCAGGAGGCGTCCACCGAGATGGGCACTTCAGGCAGAGCGGCCTTGAGTAGCATGGCGTTGGAAATGACGCAGATGTCGGTGCACAGACCCGCCAGCTCGATCTCCTCATACTTGCCCCGGGCGGCCATGTGGGCCAGCGCGGTGCTGCCGAAGCCGGACTTCTCCAGACAGACCCGGCCCCGGGCGTACTCCTGAAGCTGAGGGATGATCTCCCAGCCTTCGCTGCCCTTGATACAGTGGGGGACGGGCAGGTTCTTCCCCTCCTGGGTGTTCAGATAGTCCGCTCCGTGGGTGTCCTGGGTAAAGATAATGTCCGTTCCGGCGTTGACCGCCTCCACCACCTTGCCCACCACATGGGGCACAATATCGGCAGCCTCCCGGGTGCCCAGGGCGCCGGAGACAAAATCGTTCTGCATATCCACGACCACCAGCAATTTCATGGACGGTCCCTCCTTTTTTTCAGGATACCACATTCGCCCTCCAAACGCCAGCCCCTTTCCGGCCGCTCAAAATTTTCCCGGTTTTCGCGACCCGGTGTCTTTTTTCCCGTCTATATAGGCAAAGGGAGCTTTGGAGGAACTCCCACCGACAGAAAAGGAGGAAAACGATATGAAAGGAATCCGCTTTTTCGCCTTGCTGACCGCCGCCGCCCTGGCGTTGTCCCTCACCGCCTGCGCCTGCGCGTCAAACGCCAGCACAGGGGAGCCCGCCGCTTCTGCCGCCACCGGCGGTGCCATGGACAGTTTTGCCAACTGCGCCCCCATGGAGACTCTGGAGCCCGACTGGAACACCGAGGAGTACAGCCACATGGACGAAAACGGCTTCCACGCCGCGGCGCTGTCCCCCCTGTCCACCTTTGCCGCCGACGTGGACACCGCCTCCTACGCAAACCTGCGGCGGATGCTGCTGAACGGCCAGGAGGTGCCCGCCGACGCGGTGCGGATCGAGGAGATGGTCAACTACTTCCGCTATGACTACCCGGAGCCGGAGGGGGACGCGCCCTTCTCGGTGTCCACCGAGATCGCCCCCTGCCCCTGGAACAACGACACCCTGCTGCTGCGGGTGGGCCTCCAGGCCCCCCAGCCCGACTGGGAGGCCATGCCCCCCTCCAACCTGGTGTTCCTCCTGGACGTATCCGGCTCCATGGACCAGTGGAACAAACTCCCTCTGGTAAAGCAGGCCTTCCTGCTGCTCACCGAGCACCTGCGGCCCGGGGACACCATCTCCATCGTCACCTACGCCTCCTCGGACCGGGTAGTGCTGGACGGGGCAACCGGAGATGAGGCGGAGACCATCCAGGCCGCCATTGAGGACCTGACCGCCGGGGGCAGCACCGCCGGCTCCCGTGGCATCCTCACCGCCTACGAGCTGGCCCGGAAGCATTTTATCCCCGGAGGCAACAACCGGGTGATTCTGGCCACTGACGGGGACCTGAACGTGGGGGTCACCAGCGAGGGGGAGCTGGTCAAGCTCATTGAGGAACAAAAGAAGGATGGGATCTTCCTGTCTGTCCTGGGCTTTGGCGAGGGTAACCTGAAGGACAACAAGCTGGAGGCCCTGGCCGACCACGGGGACGGCAATTACGCCTATATCGACAGCGTCCTGGAGGCCAAGCGGGTGCTGTTGGAGGAGATGGGAGGCACCCTGTTTACTGTGGCCAAGGACGTGAAGTTTCAGGTGGAGTTCAACCCGGCTCAGGTGGAGGCCTACCGCCTCATCGGGTATGAGAACCGGCTGATGGACGCGGAGGACTTTGCCGACGACGCCAAGGACGGCGGCGAGGTGGGGGCGGGCCACCGGGTGACGGTGCTGTACGAGCTGGCCCTGCCCGGCTCGGACATGGAGGTCCCGGAGTCTGACCTGAAATACCAGGAGACCGTCCCCACGGGCAGCGACGAGTGGCTCACCGTGTCGGTGCGGTACAAGGAGCCCGAGGGGACCGAGAGCCGCTTGCTGGAGTACCCGGTGGGCCAGGAGCAGGTGCGGGATACCCCTTCGCCGGATACGGCCTTTGCCGCCTGTGTGGCCCAGTTCGGGATGCTGCTGCGGGATTCTGAGTACGCCGGCACCGCCACCTATCAGGGTGTGGCCGAACAGCTGGCTTCCCTGCCCGGGATCAACTACGACCCCTACCGCTCCGAGCTGCTCTATCTGGTCCGGCGGCAGGCCGGAAAGGGCTGAGATACTTTTGTAAATTAGAACAGCCCCGGCGGAACAAGGTCCGCCGGGGCTGTGTTTTACCGTTTTATCCGTAAGTAAAATGCGGTTTTGCGCCAAACGTTCTGTTCGGCTCTTTCTCGGAAGAAGCTGGGCTCAGTTCTTCAGGCTCTGCATGGGAGCGGGGATGCGGCCGCCCCGGGCGATGAAGTCGGCGCTGGAGTAGGGGTGGACGGGCTGGACGGGGGCGGAGCCCAACAGGCCGCCGAACTCCACGGTGTCCCCCACCTTGCAGCCGGGCGCGGGGATGAGGCGGACGGCGGTGGTCTTGGTGTTGACCATGCCGATGGCGGCCTCATCGGCGATGATGGCGGAGATAGTCTCGGCGCTGGTATCGCCGGGGACGGCGATCATGTCCAGGCCCACGGAGCACACGCAGGTCATGGCCTCCAGCTTGTCCAGAGTCAGGGCCCCGGAGGCAGCGGCGGCAATCATGCCCTCGTCCTCGCTGACGGGGATGAAGGCTCCGGACAGGCCGCCCACGGAGGAGCTGGCCATGACGCCGCCCTTCTTCACCGCGTCGTTGAGCAGGGCCAGGGCGGCGGTGGTGCCGTGGGTGCCGCAGACCTCCAGACCCATCTCCTCCAGGATGCGGGCCACGCTGTCGCCCACGGCGGGGGTGGGAGCCAGGGACAGGTCCACGATGCCGAAGGGGGTGTCCAGACGGCGGGAGGCCTCCTGGGCCACCAGCTGGCCCATGCGGGTGATGCGGAAGGCGGTCTTCTTTACCGTCTCGGCCACCACGTCGAAGGGCTGACCCTTGACGGCCTGGAGGGCGTGGTGGACCACGCCGGGGCCGGAGACACCCACGTTGATGACCTTCTCCGGCTCGCCCACGCCGTGGAAGGCGCCAGCCATGAAGGGGTTGTCCTCCACGGCGTTGCAGAACACCACCAGCTTGGCGCAGCCGAAGCCCCCCTTGTCGGCGGTGCGGTTGGCCAAGTCCTTGATGGTCCGGCCCATGAGGGCCACGGCGTCCATGTCGATGCCCGCCTTGGTGGAGCCCACGTTGACGCTGGCGCAGACGATGTCGGTGGTGGACAGGGCCTCGGGGATGGAATTGATGAGGATGCGGTCGGCGTTGGTCATTCCCTTCTGGACCAGGGCGGAGAAGCCGCCGATAAAGTTGACGCCGCAGGTCTTGGCGGCCTTGTCCAAGGCCACGGCGAAAGGGGTATAGTTGTCGGTCTCCGCCGCGGCGGCCACCAGGGCGATGGGGGTGACGGAGATGCGCTTGTTGACGATGGGGATGCCGAATTCCTTCTCAATGGCCTCGCCGGTGGCCACCAGATGCTCGGCATAGCGGGTGATCTTGTCATATACCTTGTCGCAGGCCACCTTCACATCGCTATGGGCGCAGGACAACAGAGAGATGCCCATGGTGATGGTACGCACGTCCAGATGCTGCTGGTCGATCATCTGGATGGTCTGCATGATTTCGTGTTGATTGAGCATAATGATGCCTCCTTATCGCTTTGGGACAAAGGGTAGGGCGGGGGCTTGCCCCCGCCGGGGGTCGTCGCCGGAAAACCGGGCGGCGGGGGCAAGCCCCCGCCCTACCGATCATTCCCTGCCCGGGAATTCGGCGCTTGGATGTTATCACGCCTTGCCTGTTCGCGACGCGCGGCTGTCCCTACCCTCTTTGTCCCTTCGGGACATTTCCCCCTGATAGGGGGAATCGGCCCTCCGACTTGGGCTTGAAACAGGTTCGCTATGCGAACCTTCGGTTTCGCGCCCTCGCTCCGGTCCATCCGCACTGCTCACGACGGCTCGGACGCTTAGATCCGGTGCATGGCGTTGAAAATATCCTCCCGCTGGATGCGGATAGACAGGCCCTGCTCCTTGCCGGCCCGGTCCAGGATGTCGGACATATCCCCGATGGATTCAGCGCAGGCGGCGGTGTCCACCAGCATGACCATGGTGAAATAGTCCTGCAAAACGGTCTGGGTGATGTCCAGGATGTTGATGTTGTGCTGGGCCAGCAGGGAGCAGACGGCGGCAGTGATGCCCACCTTGTCCTTGCCGATAACGGTAACGATTGCCTTCATAATTCCATACGATCCTTTCTATAATTACATCCTCTGGGTAGGGCGGCCACCGCCCCGCGGTCAATTCAGCTCGTCCAAAGTCAGCTCAAACCCCTCCAGGAAGTGGTCCATGAAGTACCGCAGGGCGGGGATGGGGTTTTGGCACAGGGCGGCGTAGGTCTGCTCCTTTGCCTTTCTGAACTCGGTGTTGCCCGCCTTCAGCTCCTCCACGCACTTGAGATAGGCGGACAGCTTGTCCGCCGCCTTCACCAGGGCCCGGATCTCAGGGTCCGGAATGGTGATCACCTCGTCGTAATCCGCCCGCAGGTCCTCGGGCAGCATGGACAGCAGCTTCCGCTCCGCCACCGCCTCGATGTCCTTGTAGGCCCTCTGGATGTCCGGGTTGTCGTACTTGATGGGGGTGGGCATGTCCCCGGTCAGGATCTCGCTGGCGTCGTGGTACAACGCGGCCACCGCCACGGCGCCAGGGTCCACCTGCCCGCCGTAATAGCGGTTCTGGATGACGGCCAGGGCGTGGGCCAGGACGGCCACCATGTGGGAGTGCTCCTGGATGTTCTCTTCTTGGGTGTTTCGCATGAGGCCCCAGCGGTTGATGTACTTCATCCGGGCGATCATAGGAAAAAAATTGTAAGCCACAGCGTCGGACCTCCTTCCGGGAAAATCAAGACTGGGATATTTTATCACAGGGGCGAGGGGATGTAAACCGCAAGAGGGCCGGAAAAAGAGTTGACGGAGGCAAAAAAATTGCGGATAATGGACCTGAGGCAAAAAACAAGACGGCCTCAGCCGTCTTGTTTCGGTTTGCGCAGGGTCCGCCAGGTGGCATAGACCAGCAGGGCCAGCATCGCCCCGTGGATGGCGAAGATCACCTTGACCTGCCAGGGCCAGAGCCCCACAGACACAGAGCCGTGCTTGCTCAACACAAAGATACTATAAAATTTTTTCAGCCAGACCAGATTGGCCGTTCGCCTAGCGGGCAGAAACACCGCGGCGGATCCGCTCCACAAGGTCCAGGCTCCGGCCAGCAGATTGTGTTCCGGGGCCAAAGAAAGGACCAGGCCTGGGAGGACCGATAGAAGGATCATGACCAGTTCCAGGTGCCCAATCTCTCCCCGGCCCGCAGCCCAGGCGGCCAGGGCCGTCAGGAGCAGGCCGAAACAGGTCAGCAGGATGCCCGCCACCTGGACGGGCCGGGGCGCTCTCCTGCCAGCGCTGTCCGATAATTCCGTCGGTTCGGCTTCCTTCCCGGAGGCCCGCTCCGTCTCCCGGAGCAGGTAGTCTGTGGTCACCCCGAACAGGTCGGCCAACCTGACCAGCTTATCCACATCGGGCACCGATTGTCCTGTCTCCCATTTGGACACCGACTGGCGGGATACCTCCAGTTTCTCCGCCAGGTCCCCCTGGGACATGCCCCGGGCGGTGCGCAGCTTGAGTATTTTTTCAGACAGGTTCATGGATCCGCCCCCTTTCTTCTGGGCCACATTATAAGGGAAATGAGATGGAAAGGCAACCAACCGGCCTTGGAAGTCTTAGCAACCAGCGGTTGCGGGGATTGATTTCCCATCTTTTTCCGGTTTCTGCGCCCGGCACCGTCAGGGCGCAGGCTTATCCCCCGCCTTGTTATTTCCTCCGCGCGGGCAGTTCGGTATTCCGCCTGTTCCGCCGGCCATACCATTTATGCCAGGAAGGAGCCCTCATCATGGCCAAGAAAAACACCCGAAACACTAAAGGGAAGATCATCGAAGCGGCCTGGCGGCTGTTCTACCGCCAGGGCTACGATGACACCACGGTGGAGGAGATCATTGCCGAGTCGGGCACCTCCCGGGGGTCCTTCTACCACTATTTTGAGGGGAAGGACGCCCTGCTGTCCTCGGTGTCCTACCTCTTCGACCAGAAGTACGAGGAGCTGATGGAGACCATGGACCCGGCCATGGACCGGTTCGACCAGCTGATGTACCTGAACCGGGAGCTGTTCGCCATGATCGAGAACTCCATCTCCCTGGACCTGCTGGCCCGGCTGTACTCCTCCCAACTCATCACCCGGGGGGACAAGCACCTGCTGGACCACAACCGGACCTACTACAAGCTGCTGCGGCAGATCGTCCTCCAGGGCCAGGAGCGGGGGGAGCTGCGAAGCGACGTGACGGTGAATGAGATGGTCCGGGTCTACGCCCTGTGCGAGCGGGCGCTGATCTACGACTGGTGTCTGTCCGAGGGAGACTACTCCCTGCTTCAGTACGGCACGGCCATGATGCCCATGTTTTTCGGGGGATTTCGGGCCTGAGTGGGCAAGTTTGTAAAAAATGTACAAACATGTTATTTACAAAATGTACAGCTTATATCCATTGAGCCACAGTTGTAATACGAATTTTTAGAGAATAATGTATAGAATTTATTCTGTACATTATTCTCTGTTTTATTCTCCTTCCCTTTGTGTTATGATGTTCCTAACCGCCGCGCCTGGACCGCCGGCGGTCTTGGTTCTGTCCCGCTCCGGCGGACGGGGCCGTGTGTGTAAGGGACGGCCCGTGCCGTCAGAAGGAGAGTTTTTATGACAAGCGCACAGATCTGTATCACCGTTGTTATCATCCTCTATCTCTGTTTCGTCATCTTCACCGGCATCATGATCGGACGCCGCAGCAAGAAGAGCGCCGAGGGCTTCTATCTGGGCGGCCGCGGCATCGGCCCCCTGGTCACCGCCATGAGCGCCGAGGCCAGCGACATGTCCTCCTGGCTGCTGATGGGCCTGCCCGGCGTGGCCTACCTCACCGGCGTGGCTGACGCCAGCTGGACCGCCATCGGTCTGGCTCTGGGTACTTACCTGAACTTCCTGCTGGTTGCCAAGCGCATCCGCCGGTACAGCGTGCGGCTGGACGCCATCACCATCCCCGCCTTCATTTCCAAGCGCTATCAGGAGAAGCGGCCCGTCATCATGTGCATCGCTTCCCTCATCATCCTGATTTTCTTCATCCCCTATGTGGCTTCCGGCCTGGCCGCCATCGGCAAGCTGTTCAACAGCCTGTTCGGCTGGAACTACATGGTGGCCGTTATCATCGGCGCCGTGGTCATCATCAGCTACACCTCCGTGGGCGGCTTCAGCGCCGTGGCCACCATGGACCTGATCCAGTCCATCATCATGACCTGCGCCCTCGTTGTCATCACCTGCTTCGGCATCTACCAGGCCGGCGGCCTGGACGTGGTGGTGGAGAACGCCAAGGCCCTGCCCGGCTATCTCAGCTTTACCCAGACCTATGACGCCGCCGCTCACGCCGCCAAGCCCTACCCCTTCCTGAACATCGCCTCCATGATGGCCTGGGGCCTGGGCTACTTCGGCATGCCCCACATTCTGGTCCGGTTCATGGCCATCCGGGACGAAAACGAACTGAAGCTGTCCCGCCGCATCGCCTCGGTGTGGGTGGTCATCTCCATGACCGTGGCCGTGTGCATCGGCATGATCGGCTACAGCGTGTCCAAGGCCGGCCGCATCCCCGTCCTGGAGGGCAGCGCCTCTGAGACCGTCATCGTCCAGATCTCCAACCTGCTGTCCAGCTACGGCGTGTTCCCCGCCATCGTGGCCGGTCTGATCCTGGCCGGTATCCTGGCGGCCACCATGTCCACCGCCGACTCCCAGCTGCTGGCCGCCGCCTCCGCCTTCTCTGAAAATCTGCTCCAGGACGTGTTCGGCATCAAGCTGACCCAGAAGCAGACCATGGTGGTGGCCCGGCTCACCGTCATCTGCATTGCCATCGTGGCCGTCTTCCTGGCCGCCGATCCCAGCAGCAGCGTGTTCAAGATCGTCTCCTTCGCTTGGGCCGGCTTCGGCGCCACCTTCGGCCCCGCCGTGCTGTTCGCCCTGTTCTGGAAGCGCAGCAACCGCCAGGGCATCCTGGCCGGTCTGGTGGTGGGCGGCGTGATGGTCTTTGTGTGGAAGTTCGTCATCGCCAAGCTGGGCGGTATGTTCGCCATCTACGAGCTGCTGCCCGCCTTCCTGTGCGCCTGCGTGGCCATTGTGGTGGTCTCCCTGATCACTCCCGCTCCCAGCAAGGAAGTCACCGACCTGTACGACACCTGCAACCAGTAATATTTCTGAGACGACAAAGGAGAGGAGCCGCCGCGGCTCCTCTCCTTTTTGACACTCTGTTCCATTTTGGGGGCGGAGCGGTGCAGATCATGGAACACTGCTTCTACCGATCAAAATTTGCCTTCTTTCAGGGGCTGGGTGCGGAGCTTCTCCCGGAACAGGGCGTCCGCGCTCCCGCCCTCCTTCTCCCGGATATTCTCCCCATCTCGTCTGGCATGTTAATAAAATTTTAAGAAACCGGCCGTTTTTGTTACTGCTTTGTTCCCGCTTTGTAGGAAATCGTCTTTTCTTTGCGGGATATTTGTAATGAATTTTCCGCAAAGGCCCGATACAATAACGTCGTACCGGAATATGGGAAACAAATCCATCCGCTTTGCGTCTAATAAATTATAAGCTACATTTTGTAAGGAGGATATCATGATGAAACGCCTTTTCTTCGGGGCCGCTCTGGCCCTGGCGCTGACTCTGGCCCTGTCCGCCTGCGGCCCCAAGGCTCCCAGCGGCGACCCGCCTGCCAATTCCGCCGGTTCTTCCGCCGATGTGTCCGCCTCCCAGTCTGCCCCGGAGGACGAGCCCTTCGTCTTCACCCGGGACAATCTGCCCCGGCTGGACGGCTCCACCTCCACCGCTCCCCTGGCCCGGGCCATGTGCGCCGTGCTGCTGGGGGAGGACCAGGACAAGGTGGCCGATCTGATCCAATTTTCCCGCACCACCCAGTCCTACCGGAATCTGATGGCGGGGGACGCCGACCTGCTGCTGGCGGCGGAGCCCGCCCCGGAGGTGCTGGCCGAGCTGGAGGCGGGGAACCGATGGCTGCTCACCCCCTTCGCCACCGACGCCCTGGTCTTTGTGGTCAACCGGGACAACCCGGTGGACAACCTGACAACCCAGCAGGTCCAGAAGATCTACACCGGGGAGATCACCAACTGGAAAGAAGTAGGTGGCGACGATCTGGACATCATCCCCTTCCAGCGCAACCCCGAGGCGGGCAGCCAGACCATGTTTGAAAAGCTGGTCATGGATGGCCTGGATCTGATGGAGCCGCCCAAGGAGTGGACCAGCGACAGCATGATGGGCCTGCTGGAGGCGGTGCGGGAGTATGACAACACCCCCGCCGCCATAGGCTACACCGTCTACTACTACGCCAACGACATGGAGATGGCCAAGGGACTGAAGGTGCTGTCCATCGACGGGGTGGAGCCCTCGGCCCAGGCCATCCGCGCGGGGGACTACCCCTTCCTGAACCCCTACTTCGTGGCCATTGCCAAGGACCAGGCGGAGGATACCCCCACCCGCATCCTTTACGACTGGGTACTGGGCCCCGACGGCCAAAAGCTGGCCGCCTTGGAGGGTTATGTCCCCGTCATGGAAACGGAGGGATAATATGGATCGGACACAGCTGACAGCGCTGACTCTGTCCGTCCTTCTGCTGGCCGGGTGCGCCCAGGCCTCCCCCGCGCCCACCGAGAACGGCTCCTCCCAGACCGCCGGGAGCCTTTCTCTGCCTGAGGCTCCTACCGGCCCCAATGTCCAGATGGACTGGTCCAGGCTGGATGGGAACAAGACCGCCCTCCAGCCCGACGCGGACGGGGGACGGTGGTATCCGGACTACACCGGAGTCCTGGTCCCCTCGGAGGACTACGGCCCCCTGGTTCCCTACGCAGGGGCCCTGACCTACAGCTTTAACACCTGGACGGACGACAGCGGCCAGGAGCAGGTGTGGTACTCCCCCTGGCCCACCTCTTTGTACGGCCTGATGACCCGTGAGGGAAAGATCGTCACCGACCCGGTGTATCTCAGCGCCGAACAGGCGGAATTTTATTGGCAGGGACACAGCACCGCCCTCCCCGTCCTGCTCTTGTCCCAGGCCCGGGAGGAGTGGAATGATTTCTGCAACGGTCTCCGGTACGCCGTGGCCGCCCAAGATGGGAGCTGGATCACCGATTTTGAGTTTTGGGGTTACACCACCCATGAGGACGAAGTACTGCTCTACGGCCCTGGGGGCGTGACCTGGATCGACGCCGTCAGCGGTGCCCGGCAGGACTGGAGCTGGGGGTTTCTGGGGGTGACGGAGGAGGAACTGCCCTCGGTGGTGGAGCAGATCATGTGGCTCTACGGCTTCCAGTGGACAGAAGCCGGCATCTTTCTGGGCACCGGCACCCAAACCAGAAATGTCCAGACCGCCAACCAGGTCCGGGTGTTCAGCCCGGAGACCACGGAGGTGGTCTGGATGTCCCGTTCGGATTGGGAGACAAGTCTGGGGCAATGGAACAGCCAGCAGTGGCCGCCCACAGGCTATTGGGAGGACCGGCGGGAGGGCGATCAGGTTACCCTTTTCAATGGCGATGAATCCTATGCCCTGACCGTGCCCGGCTTGGGTGAGAGCTTCAGCTTTGAGGTCTGCGAGCCCTTTGCCTACCTGTGCGATTTCAGCGAAGAGCAGTCCAAATGCTGGCTGTTCCGGCTGTCCAGCGGGGAGCTGCTGACAGAATGCGGCACGATCAGTTTTGTCACCGACCCCGCCCGGCCCGAGTACGGCCCTTACCTCCTGGTCCGCGGTCATAACAGCGGCTATACCTTTTATACCCCGGATTTGGAACCGCTGTACACCTTTCCCGATCCCTCCGGCAACACCTGGCTTTCCTGCACGCTGCGGGACGGCCTGCTGGCGGTCCGGGATGACCGGACCTTCTTCGGCTGCTGGGACCTGGACGCCGGGGCGTGTATCTTCTACCGGAACTTAGACCTGGGCGACTGAGTGGCAGGCAGCCCCATAACGCCTAATCCCCAACTCTCTGGCACTCTCATCACAAAAGTGTAAATATTTTATGAACTCCCTTGCATTTTCCCCCGGGACGCGCTATCATATCGTTAGCACTCAGTATAAATGAGTGCTAACGATTTTGTTTTTTAAAAAATTTTCTATATACGGAGGAATCACAACCATGGCAAAGAAGCAATTTAAGGCCGAGTCCAAGCGCCTGCTGGACCTGATGGTCAACTCCATCTACACCCACAAGGAGATCTTTCTCCGGGAGCTGATCTCCAACGCCAGCGACGCCGAGGACAAACTGGCCTACAAGTCCCTCACCGACGAAAACGTGGACGTGAAGCGCAAGGACCTGAAGATCACCATCACCCCTGACAAGGAGATGCGTACCCTCACCGTGTCCGACAACGGCATCGGCATGAGCCGCGAGGACCTGGAGGCCAACCTGGGCACCATCGCCAAGAGCGGGTCCGGCCAGTTCAAGGCCGACCTCAGCGCGGACGACAAGGCCGCCGACAAGATCGACGTCATCGGCCAGTTCGGTGTGGGCTTCTACTCCGCCTTCATGGTGGCCGACCATGTCACCGTCCTCTCCCGTGCCTTCGGCAGCGACGAAGCCTGGATGTGGCAGTCCGACGGGGCCGACGGCTACACCGTCACCCAATGCGAGAAGGACGCCCCCGGCACCGATGTTATCATGCACATCAAGGCCAACGCCGACGAAGAGAATTACGACCAGTATTTGGAGACCTATAAATTACAGGAGCTGATCAAAAAGTACTCCGACTATATCCGCTACCCCATTATCATGGAGGTGGAGGACTACCGCCAGAAGCCCAAGCCCGAGGACGCCGGTGACGACTATAAGCCCGAGTGGGAGACCGTCAAGGAGTGGAAGACCATCAACTCCATGGTCCCCCTGTGGCAGCGGCAGAAGTCCAAGGTGAAGCCCGAGGAGTACAACGCCTTCTACAAGGAAAAGTTCGGCGATTGGCAGGACCCCCTGGCCGTTATCCACACCAGCGCCGAGGGCGCGGTGACCTACAAGGCCATGCTCTATATCCCTGCCCAGACTCCCTATGACTTTTACACCCGTGAGTATCAGAAAGGCCTGCAGCTCTATTCCTCCGGCGTGATGATCATGGACAAGTGCGCCGACCTGCTGCCCGACTGCTTCCGCTTTGTCAAGGGCGTGGTGGACTCCCCCGACTTCTCCCTGAACATCAGCCGTGAGATCCTCCAGCATGACCGCCAGCTGAAGGTCATCGCCACCGCCCTGGAGAAGAAGATCAAGTCCGAGCTGCTGAAGATGCAGAAGGAGGACCGGGAGAAGTACGAGAAGTTCTGGGCCGCCTTCGGCACCCAGCTGAAGTACGGCGTGGTCAACGACTACGGCGCCAAGAAGGACCTGGTCCAGGACCTGCTGCTGTTCTGGTCCTCCAAGGAGAACGGCTACACCACTCTGGCCGCCTACAAGGACCGGATGCCCGAGGACCAGCCCTATTACTACTACGCCTGCGGCGAGAGCCCGGACAAGATCGCCAAACTGCCCCAGGTGGAGCGCATCCTGGACAAGGGCTACGAAATTCTGTACTGCACCGAGGACGCGGATGACTTTGTCATGAAGGCCCTGATGGAGATCGACGGCAAGCAGTTCAAGTCGGTCAACGACGAGGACGCCCTCCCCCAAACTGAGGAGGAGAAGAAGGCCGCCGAGGAGAAGGCTGAGGCCGGCAAGCCCGTCCTGGAGGCCGTGAAGGAGGCCCTGGGCGACCTGGTCAAAGAAGTGCGCGTCTCCGCCATCCTGAAATCCGGAGCTTGCTGCCTCACCACCGATGGCCCCGTCTCTCTGGAGATGGAGAAGTATATGAACAAGCTGGAGGGCGGCCAGCACATGAAGGCCGACCGGGTGCTGGAACTCAACGCCGACGCCGCTCCCTTCGCCGCTTTGAAGAAGGCGGTGGACACCGAGGACAAGGATACCGTGGCCAAGTACTCCAAGCTGCTCTACGGCCAGGCCCTGCTGCTGGCCGGCCTGCCCCTGGAGGACCCCGCCGAGTATACTCAGCTGGTCTGCTCCCTGATGGTGTAACGAATCCCTTTATCTGACCTTTGACGCTTTTATCCGGCGGGGGCCGACACCGCCGCGAGTGCGGCGGCGCGGGGCGGAATTCACTTTCGCCCCGCAAGAAATCAAATCCGGGCCCCCACAAAAGCGGGTCTACCCGCTTTTGTGGGAGAGACCCCGCCGAGTATACCCAGTTGGTCTGTTCCCTGATGGTATAACGCATCAAAAAAACAGAGGCGGTCCAGCCGCCTCTGTTTTTTGCAAAATTTGCTGACTCACACAAGGAGCCACAGCTATGGATATTTTAGTCACCGTTGACCGCAATTACCTCCGCCCCCTGTCCGTCATGCTGAAGAGCCTGGCCGTCCACCACCGCCATGTTCCGGTGCGGGTCTTCATCCTGCACCGCTCCCTGCTGCCGGAGGACCTCCGGGCCCTGGAGCAGGCGGTGGGCGAGCCGGAGCTGGAGCTGGTCAGCCTGCCCGCCGGGGACTCCCTTCTCTCCGACGCCCCCACCACTGACCGCTATCCCCTGGAGATGTACGACCGCATTTTTGCCGCCCGGTATCTCCCTCCGGAGCTGGACCGGGTCCTCTATCTGGACCCGGATCTGGTAGTCAACGGCCCGCTGGACGACCTGTGGTCCCTGGACCTGGGGGACAGCTGGTTTGCCGCCGCCAGCCATGTGGCCAAGGGTCTGGAGCGGCTCAATGCCGTCCGCCTGCAATCGGAGGCCCCCGGTCCCTACATCAACTCCGGGGTCCTGCTGATGAATCTGCCCCTGCTGCGCCGGGAGCAGCAGCTCCAGCCGGTGCTGGACTATGTGGAGGCCCACCGCCGCACCCTGTTCCTCCCCGACCAGGACGTGATCTCGGCCCTCTACGGCGACAAGATCCTGCGGCTGAACCCCTACCGCTACAATATGACCGAGCGGCTTTTTGCCGCTGCCAAGCTCTCCCCCCGCGGAGAGCTTGACCTGTCCTGGGTGGAGGAAAACAGCCGCATCATCCACTACTGCGGCCGCAACAAGCCCTGGAAAGAGAGCTATTTGGGCCAGCTGGGCCGGTTTTACCAGTTTTACGCCCAAATGACAAAGCCGATCTGACCGTTTTTCTTGGCCTCCCCTCTTGCCAAACGGCAGGAAACCATCTACAATAGAAGAGAATATTCTCTCTGCCCGGAGCGTTTCGGCCAGAGCAGATCGTCATCACTATTAGGAGGCTTTTATCATGCTTGCAATCGCTTCTGACCACGGCGGATATAATTTGAAGGAACATATCAAGGCCTATCTGGCCGCCAAGGGTATCACCTGCAAAGACTTTGGCACCGACAGTGCCGAGAGCTGTGACTACCCCATCTTCGGCAAAGCCGCCGCCGAGGCCGTAGCTTCCGGCGAGTGCGAAAAGGGCATCGTCATCTGCACCACCGGCATCGGCATCTCCATTACCGCCAACAAGGTAAAGGGCATCCGTTGCGCCCTGTGCGCCGACTCCCTGTCCGCTGAAATGACCCGCCGCCACAACGACGCCAACATGCTGGCCATGGGTGCCGGCATGGTGGGTCCCAACCTGGCAGAGCGCATTGTGGACGTCTTCCTCTCCACCCAGTTTGAGGGTGGCCGCCACCAGCGCCGGGTGGACCTGATCTCCGCCATGGAGAAATAAAGCAGAGCATCAAAAAATGTCCGTTTCCCATCCGGGAAACGGACGTTTTTGTATTTTGATCAGACTTCCATAATCACCGGCAGGATCATGGGAGAGCGCTTGTGATTTTATGTCTTGGCCCGGGAAACTGAATTCCCCGGGCCGCCGCGCCTGCTGGGCGCGCCCCGCCTCTCGGCGGGGACCCCAGACCAAGCGCCTCAGACCTCCATAATGACCGGCAGGATCATGGGAGAGCGCTTGGTCTTTTTGTAGAGGTAATTGGACATATCGCCCTTGATGGCGCTCTTGATGGCGGACCAGTCGGTGGCGTACCGGGTGTCCACGCTCATGATGGCCTCCAGAGCCACCTGCCGCAGCTCCTCCAGCAGGCCCTCGGACTCCTTCACATAGACGAAACCCCGGGTGATGATATCCGGGCCGGAGACCAGAGAGCCGTCCTCCCCGGACATGGACAGGACCACCACGATCATGCCGTCCTGAGCCAGGTGCCGCCGGTCCCGCAGGACCACGCTGCCCACGTCGCCCACGCCGTAGCCGTCCACAAAGACCTGGCCGGCGGTGACGGTGCCCGCCAGCTTGGCAGAATTGGGGGTGAACTCCATGACCCGGCCGATGTCGCTGATGAGGATCTGGTTGGGCTCCATGCCCATGCCCCGGGCCAGCTTTCCGTGGATCTGGAGCATCCGCTGCTCGCCGTGGAGGGGAATAAAGAATTTGGGCTTTACCAGAGCGTGGACGATCTTCAGCTCCTCCTGGCAGGCGTGGCCCGAGACGTGGAGGGCCAGATCCCGCTCGTTCATGACCTCCACGCCCTTGCGGTACAGCTCGTTGACCACGTTGCCGATGGCGTTCTCGTTGCCCGGGATGGCGCTGGCGGAGATAATGACCCGGTCGCCGGGGAGCAGGTCCACCTGCCGGTGGGTATTGAAGGCCATCCGGGTCAGGGCGGACATGGTCTCGCCCTGGCTGCCGGTGGTGATGATGCAGACCTTGTTCTTGGGCAGGGACTTGATGTGGTTCAGATCCATGAGCACCCCGTCGGGGATGTTCATATAGCCCAGCTCGGTGGACACCTTCATCACGTTCTCCATGGACCGGCCGGTCACGGCCACCTTCCGGCCGTAGCGGTTGGCCACGTCGATGATCTGCTGGATGCGGTCCACGTTGGAGGCGAAGGTGGTGACGATGATCCGCTCCTCACAGCCCCGGAACAAGGCGTCGAAGGAGGCGCCCACGCTGCGCTCGCTGCGGGTGTAGCCCGGGCGCTCCACGTTGGTGGAGTCGGCCAGCAGGGCCAGCACCCCCTCCTTGCCCAGCTCGCCCAGGCGGGCCAGGTCCATCATGCCCCCCTGGATGGGGGTGGAGTCGATCTTGAAGTCGCCGGTGTGGACACAGGTGCCCACCGGGCACTTGATGGCAAAGGCCACCGCGTCGGCGATAGAGTGGTTCACATGGATGAACTCCACGGAGAACTTGCCCGCCTTGATCACATCCCCCGCCTCGCAGGTGATGAGCTTGGTCTTATCCAGCAGGCGGTGCTCCTCCAGCTTCAGCTTGATGAGGCCGGCGCTCATGCGGGTGGCATAAATGGGGGCGTTGATGGACCGCAGGACATAGGGCAGGGCGCCAATATGGTCCTCGTGTCCGTGGGTGATGAAAATGCCCCGGATCTTGTTCTGGTTCTTGATGAGGTAGCTGACGTCGGGGATGACCACGTCGATGCCGTACATGTCGTCATCGGGGAAGCCCATGCCGCAGTCCACCACCACGATGTCGCCGCCGTACTCGTATACCGTCAGGTTTTTGCCGATCTCGTTGAGACCGCCAAGGGAAATGATCTTCAATTTTTCTGCCATAAATACTCCTTAATCTCACGTTGTCACGCCGCGCTCTTTCGCGGGGCTGTTCTTGGGATGTACGGCAGGGCCCATGACAAAAAAGCCATGCTCCTGGCACAGCAATGAGACGAAGGAAGGCGTCCGGCCCCGGCCCTGCCTCGCCGGTTGGGCAGCTCTCTCTTCTTCGCCTTGTTTGGGTCCTGTCCGGTTGGTGGCTCCGGAGCCGTCCCCGCCTGTTGTTACGGTTCTGGTCCCCGGGCAATATTTAAACGCGGGGGCGCGGAGGTTCTTCTCCGCTGCCCCATTTCGCGCATAAATCAAGATTTGATGTTCATAGTATAACACACTTTCCTGCAAAAGTATACTATGCGTTTCCCGAGAACAAAAGAACTATTTTTTGTCCTTGTCTTGGACACATTGTCGGCAGGCCTCCCGGTCCAGGGCCGCCGCCCGGTCGGCATAGAAGTCGCACAGCTCGGCGGCCAGCTCCAGATCCGGCCCCTCGGCCATCACCCGCAGAGCGGGCCGCCGGGCCAGGGGAACCAGATACACCCAGCCGCTGCCGGTGCGGACCCGGATGCCCTCTCCCTGGGCGGCCTGGGGCTGCTCCCGGGCCAGGGCCTGCATCACCCGTCCCCGGTCCGAGGACAGGGGGACCTCCCGCTTCCAGATGTTGAAGCGGGGCGTTTTGGACATCAGGGTCTCCAGCTTTTGCCCCGACGTTCCCATCCGGGCGCAGATCCGGGCGGCGGCGCTGGGGGCCGACCACAGCCAGGGCAGCGCGGCGTAGCGGTCCCGGGCCTCCTCCCCGTCCCGGTCCAGCCGCAGCACCGTTCCGCCGTAGCCCGCCGCCACCAGATCCACCGCGGCGCTGGCCCCGGAGGGGACGGCCACTGTCCCGCTTCCGTTTTCCATCTCAATGAGGGCCACCAGGGCCAGCAGCTGGCCCGAGTCCAGCAGCGCCCCCCGCTCGTCCTGGGCGGACAGGCGAAAGCCCCCCCGGCTGCCGGAAAAGGCGGGGATGCCGGGCCGCCACCGGTCCTCCACCTGACAGCCCAGGGCCAGCAGCGCGCCCCGGATGGCCCGGTCCGTGGGGGAGTCCTTCCCCACCGCCACGGTAACGCGGCGCAGAACGCTCCGGCCCAAGGCGGCCTCCCGGGCCACCGACTGGGCCCAGAGCAAAGCGGACAGACGGAGCTGCTCCAGCTCTCCCACCCGGTCTCCCCGGACCCGGGGGAACTCCCCCTGGAGGAGGGCGTGCTCCAGCTTCCGCTCCCTGGCCCGGCCCAGCGGGAGCCCCTGGCGGTCAAAAAAGTGCAGATAGACCGGGCCGCCCTCCTCCCGCTCCACGAACAAGGAGACAGGAAGCTCCTCCTTCCGGGCGGCCCAGGCGCCCTGAACGGGACACTCCAGGCCGTGGAACCAGGTCTGTCCGCCGGCGGCCGCCACCCCTGCCGCCGCCGCCCGGGCCAGCATTTTGGCCCCCGGGGTGGCGGAGCAGCCCAGCCCTACCCGGCCCTCCGCCCCCACGCCGCTGCCCCGCGCCCGCAGCGCCGCGGGCCCCAGATCTTCCCCCAGAACCCCCCGGATCACGCCTCCGTCCCCAAAGCGGAGCGTGCCCTTTTGACTGCCGCTGGTGACGGACCGGGCCAGGCGGCACCCGGCTGGGGCGGTCTGCCCCGGCCACAGCCGGACCCGCTCCAGCAGGACGGCCCGCTCCTGCGCCAGGGCGTTTTCCCCCAGTACCGCCCCTTCCTTCAGCACCGCGCCCTGACCGGCGGCGGCGCCCGGGCACAAGATCGCGCCGGACAGGGCGGCGCCCGGACCTGCCGAGGCCCCCTCCAGCAGCACCGACCGCCGGAGGACGGCCTTGGACCCCACCTCCGCTCCCCGGCCCACCACGGCCCAGGGACCCAGCTTGGCTCCCGCCCCGATGACCGCCCCCGGCCCGATCCAGCAGGGGGGCGTCAGGAACACCCCCGGAGGCAGCGCCCCGGCGGACCAGATCCCCGGCCCCCGCCGGGGGAGTCCCGGCTCCAGCTTGATAGTCCCGTCCAGCGCGTCGCACACACAGTTTAAATAGGCCCTGCAGTCCCCCATGTCGCACCAGTAGCCCTCCAGCGGACAGCCGTACAGGGGGGCGCCCTCCCGGAGCAGCGCGGGGAACAGGTCCTTTCCGAAGTCAAAGCTCCCCCGGTCCGGCACCCGGTCCATGGCTGAGGGAGAGAGGAGATAGATCCCCGTGTTGATCCGGTCGGTGACCACCTGGCCCCAGGCGGGCTTCTCCACAAACCGCTCCACCCTGCCCGTGGGATCGGTGACCACAAGGCCGTACTCCAGGGGAGCGCTGTGGGAGTAAAGGGCCAGCGTAGCCGCCGCCTTCTTCTCCCGGTGGAAGGCGGCCAGGCGGCTGAGATCCAGGTCGCAGACACAGTCCCCGCTGATGACCAAAAAGTCTTCCCGGCCCAGATGGGACATGCAGTTCTTCACGCTGCCCGCGGTGCCCAGAGGCTCCTCCTCCACGAAATAGGTCAGCCGGACCCCCAGCCGCTCCCCGCTGCCGAAGTAGTCGGTCACCGCCTGGGGCTGGTAGCACAGGGTGACGCAGATGTCGGTGACGCCGTGCCTTTTCAGCAGGGAGATGATGTGCTCCATCACCGGGCGGCCCAGTAAGGGGGTCATGGGCTTGGGCCGGCCCAGGGACAGGGGCCGCAGGCGGGTGCCCTCTCCGCCGGCCATAATGACAGCTTTCATCGCTTTTGAACCGTCCTTCCGTCCGTTGTAGTCTGTGACGGTTAGTATGGCTGTTTCCCCGGCTTTCATCCCGGAACCTCTTGTCCCAAAAGCCGGACCATGGTATACTTTTTTCCAGCCAAACGACAAGAAGGAGGCGAAGGCATGGAGCTCAGACCGGGCCGTTACCGCCATTTCAAAGGGAAAGACTATGAACTGCTGGGCACCGCCGTCCACTCCGAGACCGGAGAACCCATGGTGGTGTACCGGGCGCTGTATGGAGACCGCGGGCTGTGGGTCCGGCCCGCCGCCATGTGGAACGAGAGAGTGGAGCGGGACGGCTATTCCGGCCCCCGGTTCCGCTGGATAGGAGAGACGTAATGAACATCCAGATCTTTGGAAAAAGCAAGTGCTTCGACACCAAAAAGGCGGAGCGGTGGTTTAAGGAGCGCCGGATCAAATTTCAGGCGGTGGATCTGAAAAAATTCGGCATGAGCCGGGGGGAGCTGGCCAGCGTAAAGAACGCGGTAGGTCTGGACGCCATGGTGGACCCCTCCCATCCCGACGCGGCCCTGCTGTCCTATCTGGCCTCCGACCAGGCCAAGCTGGACCACCTCTTTGAAGACCCCTCCCTGCTGCGCACCCCCATCGTCCGCAACGGCCGGCAGGCCACCGTGGGCTACCACCCCGAGGTGTGGGAGAGCTGGCAGTGACCGCTGGCGGTCAATTGGGTCCGAATCTCAACAAAAGTCCTGTTTATAGGACAGTTCCTCCGCTACACTGGAGACAGTTCCAGGAAAGGGAGTGACGATATGGCAAAAAGCTCCAACCAGAAGACCAAGCTGCTCCATCTCTATCGGATCCTCCTTCGCCAGACCGACGAGGACCACCCCATCACCGTGGCCCAGCTCATCCAGGAGCTGGCCAAATACGACATCAAAGCCGAGCGCAAAAGCATTTACGACGACCTGGAGTCCCTGCGCCAGTTCGGGCTGGATATCCAGTGCCGGAAGGGCCGGTCCGCCGGCTGGTTCGTGGGGGAGCGGGACTTTCAGCTCCCCGAGCTGAAGCTGCTCATGGACGCCGTCCAGTCCTCCCGGTTCATCACCCAGAAGAAGAGCGACGCCCTGATCCGCAAGCTGGAGGGGCTGGCCAGCGTCCACCAGGCCCGGCAGCTCCAGCGCCAGGTCTATGTCAGCGGCCGGATCAAGCTGATGAACGAGAGTATCTACTACAACGTGGACAAGCTCCACGCCGCCGTGTCCGGTCAGAAGGCCATCACCTTCAAGTATTTCGACTACGACATCCACCGGCAGAAGGTCTTTCGTCGGGAGGGCCGGCGGTACACCGTCTCCCCCTACGGCCTGATCTGGAGCAGCGAGAACTACTATCTGGTGGCCTTTGACCACGCCCACCGGGAGATGCGCCACTACCGGGTGGATAAGATGACCGAGATCGTGGTCACCTCCCTGGACCGGGAAGGCCGGGACAGTTACCCCGACTTTCAGCTGGCCTCTTACGGGGAGAAGCACTTTGGCATGTACCGGGGCCGGGAGATGACCGTGACCCTCCGGGGCCGGCGGGACATGGCCGGCGTGGTGTGGGACCGCTTCGGCCAGGACGTGATCCTGGTGCCCGACGGGAAAGAGCACTTTACCGTCACCCTGCCCGTGGTGGTGAGTCCCCAGTTCTTCGGCTGGCTCTTCGGCCTGGACGGAGGGCTGACCCTCACCGCCCCCCAGTCCGCCGTGGAGGATTACCGCCGCAGGCTGGACGCCGCCCGCCTGGGGGAGACGTGACCGCCCCTCCGGGCGTCCTTTTCCTTGCAATTTCGGGGCGGTTACGATATGATAGGTTACAACACGCGACCGACAAAGGAGGTCCTCTTTTATGCGGGACGGATTCATCAAAATTGCCGCCGGTACGCCGGAGGTCCGGGTGGCGGACTGCGCCTACAACGCGGACCGCTGCATCGAGCTGATCCGGCAGGGGGCGGAGCAGGGCGTCAAAGTGCTGTGCCTGCCCGAGCTGTGCCTCACCGGCTACACCTGCGGCGACCTGTTTTTGCAGGAGCCCCTGCTCCGGGGCGCCGAGGCGGCTTTGAAGCGGGTGCTGGCCGAGACGGCGGATGTGGATATGCTCATCGCCCTGGGCCTGCCGGTCCGGTACAACCACAAGCTGTTCAACTGCGCCGCGGTGCTGTGCCGGGGGAAGCTGCTGGGACTGGTGCCCAAGCAGAACATCCCCAACTACACGGAATTTTATGAAGCCCGCTGGTTCGCCTCCGGCCGTGAGCTGGGGGAGGGCCTCGCCATCCCCTTTGCCGGGCAGGAAGCTGTGGATTTCTCCACCGGCCTCATCTTCCGCTGCGCCGACTTCCCCCTGCTGACGGTGGGGGTGGAGATCTGCGAGGACCTGTGGGTGGCGGACACCCCCTCCACCCGCCTGGCCCAGGGGGGCGCGACTTTGATCCTGAACCCCTCCGCCAGCGACGAGACCGTCTGCAAGGACGAGTACCGCCGGACCCTGCTGGCCGCCACCTCCGGGCGGCTGGTCTGCGGCTATGTCTATGCCGACGCCGGCTGGGGGGAGTCCTCCACCGACCTGATCTACGCCGGCCACAGCATCATCGCGGAGAACGGCTCCATTCTGGCCCAGCGCCGGTTCGAGACCGGCCTCACCGTCACCGAGCTGGATCTGGAAAAGCTGGCCCACGAGCGTCAGCGGATGTCCACCTTCCCGGCCGCCGCGCCTGACGTCTATCCCCGCTGCTTCTCCCTGGAGGTGGGCGACACCGCCCTGACCCGTCCCATCCCCAAGAACCCCTTTGTCCCCGCCGACCGGGGGGACCGGGCCGCCCGGTGCCAGGAGATCCTGACCCTGGCCGCTCTGGGGCTGAAAAAGCGGCTGGCCCACACCCACGCCAAGACCGCCGTGGTGGGTCTGTCCGGCGGACTGGACTCCACGCTGGCGCTGCTCATCACCGCCCGTGCCATGGCCATGCTGGACCGTCCCGCCAGCGACATCGTGGCCATCACCATGCCCTGCTTCGGCACCACCTCCCGCACCAAGTCCAACGCGGAGCTGCTGGCCGAGCGGGTGGGGGCTGCCCTAAAGATCATTGACATCGGCGAGGCGGTGAAGGTCCACTTCCGGGACATTGGCCAGTCCATGGAGGACCTGTCCGTCACCTTTGAGAACGGCCAGGCCCGGGAGCGCACCCAGGTGCTCATGGACATCGCCAACCAGTCCGGCGGTCTGGTCATCGGCACCGGCGACCTGTCCGAGCTGGCGCTGGGCTGGGCCACCTACAACGGGGACCACATGTCCATGTACGCCGTCAACGCCGGCATCCCCAAGACTCTGGTGCGCCACCTGGTGGCCTATGTGGCCGACGAAAATCAGGACCGGGACCCCCAGCTGTCCGCTGTGCTGCGGGACATTCTGGACACTCCCGTCTCCCCCGAGCTGCTGCCCCCCAAGGAGGGAGAGATCGCCCAGAGGACCGAGGATCTGGTGGGCCCCTACGAGCTCCACGATTTCTTCCTGTACTACGCCGTCCGCTGGGGTTTCTCCCCCAGAAAGGTGTACCGGCTGGCCCTGTACGCCCTGGAGGACGCCTACGGCCGGGAGACCATCCTCAAGTGGCTGAACAACTTCTACCGCCGCTTCTTCGCCCAGCAGTTCAAGCGCTCCTGCCTGCCCGACGGACCCAAGGTGGGCTCCGTCACCCTGTCCCCCAGAGGCGACTGGCGGATGCCCTCCGACGCCGTGGCTGCCCTGTGGATGGAGGAACTGACAGGTCTGGAATAATCTTTCCCCCAGTCGCCTCGCGCGCCCAAGCGCGCCGCGCTCAGTGGCGCGTAAATTCGGAGCACAGCGGAGAATTGCGCAGGCGAAATTCAATTTCGCCGAGCATTTGAATGAAACGGGCCCCCAGAGGACGCTGGCGTCCTCTGGGTACGACTGGAGAATGCCCTCCGACGCCGTGGCCTCCCTGTGGATGGCCGAGTTGGAGACTCTGGGCTGAGCGTGACCACGTTCTTTGCCGGACAAGGGGGAAGAAATTTCCCCGAAAAACGCCGGGAAATCCGCCTCCGCCCTTGTAAACTCAGAAAAAAAGAATTATAATAGAATGCGCCCGGGTTTTCCGGGCGCATTTGTCTCATTTCAAATACTTTAAAATATGGAGAGGATTCACCTATGGAACGCACCACCATCGCCGCCGTCTTCGCCGACCGGGAGGCTCTGGGCGGCCAGACCGTCACCGTCTGCGGCTGGGCCCGGACCATCCGGGACATGAAGACTTTCGGCTTTATCGAGCTTAACGACGGCTCCTGCTTCAAGAACCTCCAGGTGGTCATGGACGCCAACGTCCTGGATAACTACAAGGAGATCGCTTCCCAGAACGTGGGCGCCGCCCTCATCGTCAAGGGCCAAGTGGTCCTGACCCCCGAGGCCAAGCAGCCTCTGGAGGTGAAGGCCGCCTCCATCGCCGTGGAGGGCCCCTCCGCCCCCGACTACCCCCTGCAGAAAAAGCGCCACAGCGTGGAGTTCCTGCGGACCATCCAGCACCTGCGTCCCCGGACCAACCTGTTCTCCGCCGCCTTCCGGGTCCGCAGCACCGCCGCCCACGCCATCCACTGCTTCTTCCAGGACCGGGGCTTCGTCTATGTCCACACCCCCATCATCACCGGCTCCGACTGCGAGGGCGCCGGCGAGATGTTCCAGGTGACTACCCTGGACCTGAACAACGTCCCCAAGACCGAGGACGGCCAGGTTGACTACTCCCAGGACTTCTTCGGCAAGAAGACCAGCCTCACCGTGTCCGGCCAGCTCAACTGCGAGAACTTTGCCATGGCCTTCGGCAACGTGTACACCTTCGGTCCCACCTTCCGGGCCGAGAACTCCAACACCGCCCGCCACGCCGCCGAGTTCTGGATGATCGAGCCCGAGATGGCCTTCGCCGACCTGAACGACTACATGGACACCGCCGAGGCCATGATCAAGTATATCATCAACTATGTGCTGGAGAAGTGCCCCGACGAGATCAACTTCTTCAACTCCTTCGTGGACAAGGGCCTGAAGGAGCGGCTGGAGCATGTGGCCAACTCCGACTTCGGCCGGGTCAGCTACACCGAAGCGGTGGAGATCCTGAAGAAGGTCAACGACAAGTTTGACTACAAGGTGGACTGGGGCACCGACCTGCAGACTGAGCACGAGCGCTACCTCACCGAGCAGGTGTTCAAGCGCCCTGTCTTTGTCACCGATTACCCCAAGGAGATCAAGGCCTTCTACATGCGCCTCAATGACGACGGCAAGACCGTGGCCGCCGCCGACTGTCTGGTCCCCGGCATCGGCGAGATCATCGGCGGCTCCCAGCGTGAGGAGCGCATCGACATTCTGGAGGCCCGCATCAAGGAGCTGGGCATGAACCCCGAGGACTACTGGTGGTACTGCGACCTGCGTCGGTACGGCTCCTGCCGCCACGCCGGCTACGGTCTGGGCTTCGAGCGCATGGTCATGTACCTCACCGGCATCAGCAACATCCGTGACGTGGAGCTGCATCCCCGTACGGTCGGCAACGCCGAGTTCTAAAACCCCATTCCCACGGCCCCGGCAGCAGACTGCCGGGGCCTTTTCGCGCCCAAACACGGGTTTTCGGAGAAAACAGGGCCTATCCAGCCCTTTTCGTGCCTCCGCCTTGTCCGGTGCCTGACCGGCGTTTCCTTTCGCGCACCGAAAAATCAGCAAAATAGCAAGATAAAGTATGGATTTCTCGGGCGGTCCGTGGTAGACTAAAAAAAAGCCTGCGAACAGGAGGAGATTCACATGCTGTCAGAAAAATATGCGGCAATGCTTTCGGAAAAGGATATTATTTTTGAGGTCGCCGGCTACGGAAGGCAACGGGCACAGGAGATCGGCGCGGACCAGGTCTTTGATTTCAGCCTGGGAAATCCCTCCGTACCGGCGCCCCCTTCCGTAAACGAGACCATCGTCCGTATTTTGAAGGAGCAGCCGCCCCTTCAGGTCCACGGCTACGGCCCCAGCTTCGGTATCCCGTCGGTGCGGGAGGCGGTGGCCCAGTCTTTGAACCGGCGCTTCGGCATGAACTATCAGATGAAGCACATTTTTATGGCCATCGGCGCGGCCGGCGCCTTGGCCCACGCCTTCCGGGCGGTGACCTGCCCCGGGGATGAGATCATTGCCTTTGCCCCCTACTTCCCGGAGTACAGGCCCTATACCGCGGGGGCCGGACTGACGCTGAAGGTCGTGCCGGCGGACATCGACACCTTCCAGATCAATTTCGCCGCCTTTGAGGAAGCTCTGAATCCCAAGGTGACCGCCGTGCTGGTCAACAGCCCCAACAACCCCTCCGGCATCGTGCTGTCCACCCCCACGGTGAAGCGTCTGGCGGAGATCCTGGAGGCCAAGCAGCGAGAGTACGGCCACCCCATCTATCTGATCTCCGACGAGCCCTACCGGGAGATCCTGTTTGAGGGCACGGACTGCCCCTATACCGCCAGCCTCTATCCCAACACCATCACCTGTTACTCCTTCTCCAAGTCCCTGTCCCTGCCGGGCGAGCGCATCGGCTATCTGGCCGTCAACCCGGCGGCGGAACAGGCGGAGAAGATCGTGGAGGTGTGCCCCCAGATCTCCCGCACCATCGGCCAGAACGGAGCGGCCACATTGATCCAGCTGACCGTCGCCCAGTGCATCGACGAGACCAGCAATCTGAAGGTCTATGAGGCCAATAAAGACCACCTGTACCAGGAACTGATCCGGGACGGATACACCTGCGTGGAGCCGGGCGGCAGCTTCTATATGTTCCCCCGCTCCCTGGAGCCGGACGACTACGCCTTCTGCGAGAAGGCCAAGCAGCTGGACCTGCTCTTTGTGCCGGGCAGCGCCTTTGGCTGCCCCGGACACTTCCGCATCGCCTACTGCGTGCCGGAGGAAAAGGTCATCCGCGCCCTGCCGCGGCTGAAGCAGCTGGCGGAGCTGTATGGAAAGTAAACAGCCGGCGAGGTCAATGTGATTCATCCAAACAATCAAACGCCCTGGCACCTCCGGTGCCAGGGCGTTTTCACATTGCTTGTCTATCGACATGGGGCGTTGGCCGCACCATCCTCAGCCGCTGTCGCTCACCGCACCCGGTTGTTCAGAGGCTCTCCTGCCAGATACCGGCGCAGATTCTCCTGGGCCATCTCAATGCAGGTCCTGCGGGTGATCTCCAGCCGCATCCCGCCGGCCACATGGGGGGTGAGGAGCAGATTGGGGATATCCCACAGGGGACTGTCCTCGGGCAGCGGCTCCGGTTCGGTGACGTCCAGGGCCGCCCCCCACAGCTTGCCGCCCTCCATGGCCCGGACCAGGGCATCCTGGTCCAGCACCGAACCCCGGCCGGAATTGATGAGAATGGCATCGTCCTTCATCCGGGCGATGCGGGCCTCGCTCATCAGTCCGGCGGTCTGGGGGCTGTGGGGCAGACTGAGGGCCACCACATCGGCCTGAGGCAGCAGCTCATCCAGCTTGTCCAGGGTGTATACCTGGTCAAAACCGGCCACCGGACCCTTCACCGTCCGCTTCAGTCCGATGGTCGCCGCACCCAGGCTCTGACACATCCCGGCAAAGGCGGACCCGATGTTCCCCGCGCCCACCACCAGCACCGTGCTGCCGAAAATGGTCTTCATATTCCCCTCGTCCTCCCAGCGGTGGGCTCTCTGACTGTCCCGGTAGGTGGGCAGGCGGCGGCACAGGGCCAGCAGGCTGGCCAGCATGTGCTCGGCCACGCTCAGACTGTTGCTGCCGCTGGAGGAGGTCATGACCACTCCATCGGGCAGGACACCGGGTCCCTCATACTCGTCGGTGCCCGCCCACATGGTCTGGAACCATTTCAGATTGGAGGCGCTTTTCAGGTCTTTGGCCCGGGGCCAGCCCATGAGCACAGTTGCCCGCTCCAGCTGCTCCGGGGTGACAGTGCGCCGTCCGGCGTACACATGGACCGCGTCGGGAGCGATGGTCTCAAATTCCTTCTTCTCCTCCTCATTGACCGGGAGGAGATTTAAAATGTATTCAGACATGGTTGTTTCTCCGTTTCTCCTTTGAACTTCAAGTGCAAGACCGCTCCGCGGCCATTGCCGCCATTTCTAAACAACGCGGCGGGGCGCGCTCAATCCTTCTCCACCAGCTCCACCGTCAGCTTTTCCGTGTCCACCCGGACCCAGTCTCCGTTTTTCACCCGGTCATAGAAGCCCGCCTCCACATGGTACACCATGGGCATCTCCATGACCACGGCGCTGGAGACCAGCACGGTGTCCAGCTCCTCCACGATCAGCGCCCGGGGAGCGGAACCGTCCCGGTCCAGCCGGTACATCCCGTCCGCCTGGACCGATGAGCTGCCTTTTCCCCCCGGAAAAATGAGGATCTTGTCCTTCACGCTGACGCCCTTCAGACAGTGGCCGTCCTCCGTCACCACGCCGGTAGCGGGATCGGTATAGTAGAACAAGATCGCGTCCTGGGAGATCAGCGCCTCGCCCTCCACGATCCCGGAGGACACCCTTTTACAGCGAAATACCTGACTCATATTATTCCACCCTCCCGCGCTGTGCCCAGCGGATGCAGCTTTCCGTATCCCGCACCGCCATCTGCACGCCGAATGTACGCATGTAATAGGACGCCTTGGGGGAGTCCGTCACGCCGGCCTGTCCCGCCAGCCGCTTCCAGCAGCAGGCCTCGTCCACACAGGTATCCGGGAT
The DNA here is from genome assembly GCF_021531375.1 of Pseudoflavonifractor phocaeensis. GTDB lineage: Bacteria > Bacillota > Clostridia > Oscillospirales > Oscillospiraceae > Lawsonibacter > Lawsonibacter phocaeensis_B. The sequence goes on along the minus strand of NZ_JADYTU010000003.1, from coordinate 14,752 downwards.
CAGCTCTACGCCCTTCTCCAGCAGCGCCTCCTCCATGCCGGTGCGCCCGGCCAGATCCTTCACCGCGGAGGAGGTGTGGATCCACACGGGCACCACCGCGGGGCCGCTCTCCAGCAGACGGGCCACCTGCCGCAGCTGATCGTAATTGTAATGGGGGCAGCCCAGGATGACAAATTCCACCTCGCTGCGCAGCGGGGGAGAAAACTCTTCCAGCGCCTGGTCCAGATCCTCCCGGGTGATGACCACATGGCGCTTGAGCTCCCGCCCGCCGACGGCAGTCTTCAAATCGGGGGCCTCGGGGGTGACGCCAACAATGTGGAACATCTCGTAAGCGCCGGACACATTCAGCTCCGAACCCAGCTGGATCAGCCCTTCCGTGGAGATGTGCCGGGGAAGCCCCTGAAAGACCGGGACGCCCTTTCCGATCTTCTTGCCCAGCAGGCCCAGCAGCGCATAGTCAAAATCGCCGCGCATCTCGGCCTGTACCTCCACCAGAATGTCGGCGCGGCGGTTCTCGTCCAGCAGCATCCCATATTCCGGCGTAAAGCCGGTAATGGCGGCGCACATGGCGCTGGCCGCGCTCTCCCGGTTGGTCCGGGCTCCGATCACCGAGTTGGCATAGACCGTGACGCTGGTCTCGGAGAAAGCGACCACCTCGCCGTAGTGGGGAATGTTGCCGAACAGGTAGGGGGTGCAGCTGTAGGTCATGACCGCGCCCAGCCGCCGGTATGCCCGCTCTGTGCGCTCCATATGGGCCACCGCCTTCTCGTCCAGCACGCCCTTGCTCCGGAAGTAGTCCACGCAGTATCCCGGATTCACGGTGGGCGGGACCGCGCAGACGGCGCCCGCGCCGCCCATCTTCTCCGCGAACCACACATCCGCGTCCTGGGCGCTGAGCGATATATGGGCCCTGGAAATAGGCACCATCCGCTGCGCCTCAAAGCTGTCGCCCACGGCCTCCAGGATCTGCATGGCCATGGCCTTGCCCTTTCCGTACTTGCCGTCCAACATCTCTTGCTGATACTCGGATAAAATCATGCCGCACCTCCTTGGTCTTCCATCACAACCTGTATACAGGGTATATACATCATGGGGCCATAAAAACGCGGGATCCTCTCTTTGAAAAATCCGCGCGCTCCTACCCGCCCCGCCGGGGGCTTCCCTGTAACTGCCTTCTATACCTGCTTATAACACGGAACCGGGCGCTTGTCAATTTTTTTCTGACTGTGCGCCCGCTCCCAGGGAGCCAAACCCGGCCTTCGGCGCCCCGCGGGCGGCCGCGAGGCGTTTCGCCTTTACTCCCCTACCCGGATATGCTATAATGGTGTCCGCTGAATCAACCGCAAAACCCGGCAGTAACAGTATGGTCAAGCTCCGGGAAAGGAGGGACCCCCATGACCGTGACTCCGGACACTCCGCTTACCGAATTCCCCGGCGTGGGGGATGTACGGGCCAAAAAGCTGGACAAGCTGGGCCTGTCCACCGCCGCCGACCTGCTGACCTATTATCCCCGGGACTACGAGGACCGGCGGCAGATGTACACCGTCCGGGACGCCCCCCTGGAGGGCCGGGTCTGCGTTGCCGCCATGGCGGCGGAGCACCCACGGAAAGCCCGTATCCGGAAGGGGCTGGAGCTGGTCCAGCTGAAGGTGGTGGACCACACCGGCGCCCTCCACCTCACCTTTTTCAACCAGGGCTATGTGGAAAAGGCCCTCCGGGCCGGGGAGGAGTACATCTTCTTCGGCACCGTGGAGGAGCAGGGCCGCCGCCGTACCATGGTCAACCCCATCTTCGAGCGGGTGGGCAAGCAGAGTTTCACCGGCTGCATCATGCCCATCTACCGCCTGACGGCGGGCATCTCCAACCATCTGTTGGCCTCCCTCACCCGGCAGGCTCTGGACTGCGCCCACACGGTCCCCGAAACTCTCCCTCCCTCCGTCCGCCGGGAGCACTCCTTGGCGGAACTGGAGTTTTCCCTCCGAAATATCCACTTTCCGGAAAACGAGGAGGCCCTGGACCTGGCCCGGAAGCGGCTCACCTTCGAGGAGCTGTTTTATCTGGCGGTGGGCCTCGATTTTCTAAAGCGGCGGCGGGAATCCGGCGGTCCGGGCTGCGCCGTCCCCACCCGGCCCTTCCGGGAGTTTCAGGCCCTTCTCCCCTTCACCCCTACCCAGGCCCAGCGCCGGGCCATGGATGAGGCGGCCTTTGACATGGCCTCGGGCCGTCCCATGAACCGGCTGGTCCAGGGGGACGTGGGCTCGGGCAAGACCGCCGTGGCTGCCTACGCCGCCTGGCTGGCGGTCAAAGGCGGGTATCAGGCCGCCCTCATGGCTCCCACCGAGGTGCTGGCGGAGCAGCACTACCGCTCCCTGTCCGCCCTGCTCTCCCCCGCCGGAGTGCGGGTGGGTCTGCTCACCGGAGCCATCCCTCCCACGGAAAAAAAGAAGGTGCGAAAGGCCCTGGCCGATGGGGATATCGACTTCGTCATCGGCACCCACGCCCTCATTTCCGATGGGGTGGCCTTCCACCGGCTGGCCCTCATCGTGGCCGACGAGCAGCACCGCTTCGGCGTGGCTCAGCGCGCCGCCCTGGCGGGCAAATCGGAGTTCGGCGGGATGCCCGCCCCCCATGTGCTGGTCATGTCGGCCACCCCCATCCCCCGGACCCTGGCCCTCATCATCTACGGGGACCTGGACGTGTCCGTCATCGACCAGCTGCCCCCCGGCCGCACCCCTGTAGAGACCTACGTCATTCGGGAGGACAAGCGGCAGCGGATGTACAATTTCGTCCAAAAGCAGGTATCCCAGAGCCGTCAGGTCTATATCGTCTGCCCGGCGGTGGAGGAAAACCCTGACGCCGCCCTTCCCGGCGAGGAGTCCCCCTCCCTGAACCTGAAAGCGGTAACGACCTATGCCGCCAAGCTGCAAACGGAGGTCTTTCCCGCGCTGCGCGTGGGCGTGCTCCACGGCAAGATGCGGCCCAAGGAGAAAGACGCCGTCATGGCCGCCTTTTCCGCCGGAGAGATTCAGGTACTGGTGGCCACCACCGTCATTGAGGTGGGGGTGGACGTGCCCAACGCCTCCCTCATGGTCATTGAGAACGCCGACCGCTTCGGTCTGAGCCAGCTCCACCAGCTCCGGGGCCGGGTGGGCCGGGGCCGGCACCAGTCCTACTGCGTCCTGGTCACCTCCACCCGCAATCCCGACGCCATGCAGCGGCTGCGGACCCTGGCCTCCACCACCGACGGCTTCAAGATCTCCGAGGAGGACCTGAAGCTCCGGGGTCCCGGCGACTTTTTTGGCAACCGGCAGCACGGCCTGCCCCAGATGAAGCTGGCGGACCTGGCCGGGGACATGCGTCTGCTCAGCCAGGCCCAGGAGGCCGCCCGCCGCCTGCTGGAGGAGGACCCCTCCCTGGCCCGTCCGGAGAACCGCCCCGTTTGGGACCGGGTCAGGCAGCTTTTCGCCGACACCCCCGACATTTTTAACTGACAAGGAGAATCATCATGCTTACCTTCCGCGACATCACCGTTCAGGACCACGACCTGATCCTGCCCATGGTCCGGGACTTTTACCACACCGACGCCGTCCTCCACGAGGTGGACGCCGAGATCCTGGAGCGCACCTTCCGGGACGCCGCCGACCACGGCGAGGACCTGCTCCGGGGCGTGCTCATCAGCGTGGACGGCCAGCCCGCCGGGTACCTCTATATCACCCAGTGCTACTCCGCCGAGGTGGGCGGCCGCTGCGTCTTTCTGGAGGAGATCTTCCTGAAGCCCCAGTTCCGGGGCCAGGGGCTGGGGCCCCAGGTCATGGCCTGGATTGAAAACCAGTACCCCTCCGCCCGCCGCTTCCGTCTGGAGGTCAACGAGGTCAACCGGGGCGCCGTCCACATGTACCAGAAGGCGGGCTATGATTATCTGCGCTATGACCAGATGGTCATTGACAAAGTGAAATAACGAGAGCTTTTGACAAAGGAGAGAGAAACATGAGTCACTTGGAACAGGTCCGGGCCATCCGCAACGAGGGCCCCGGCGTACACCACAACTGCTGCCAGTCCATTCTGGTCCCCTTCGCCCGGGAAATGGGGCTGTCTGAGGAGCAGGCCAACGCCCTGGGCGCCCACTTCGGCGCCGGGATGCGCCATGGAGCTGTCTGCGGCGCCCTCAGCGGGGCCATGATGGTGCTGGGAGCCATGGGCTATGGGGAACAGGAGGCCGCCGCCCTCATCCGCCAGTACCGGGAGGACCACGGCGCCACCGACTGCGCCACCTTGCTCAAGGCCTCCCACGACCGTGGGGAGCCCCGAAAGGCCCACTGCGACGGTCTGGTCTACGAGATGGCCGAGGCCCTGGACCGGATCATCAGCCAGCGTTCCGAAGCCTGATCCAAATACAAACCCACTGTCCGCAGTTTTCCTTAGACGCGAACGCCCCGCCCTCCGGCACAGCCGGGGGCGGGGCGCTTTTTTCTTTCTTATTTCAGGTGCCAGATATCCTCGTCATACTGCTGAATGGTCCGGTCGGAGGAGAAGTAGCCGGACTTGGCGATGTTGACCAGCATCTTCCGGGCCCAGGCATGGCGGTCGCCGTAGTCGTGGACGGCCCGCTCCTTGGCGGCGATATAGTCCTCCACGTCCAGCAGGGCCATGAACCAGTCCTTGCTCTTCATGTCCTTCCACAGCACGGACAGGCTGGCCGGGTCGCCGATGGCCAGCAGCTCGGGAGACACCAGGAAGTCCACCAGCCGCTCCACACCGGGACGGTGATAGTAGTCCAGGGGGCGGTAGCTGCCCTCGGCGTACATGCGGATCACCTCGTCGCTCTTGGCGCCGAAGGTGTAGATGTTCTCCGGGCCCACCAGCTGGGCGATCTCCACGTTGGCCCCGTCCAGAGTACCCAGCGTGACGGCGCCGTTGGCCATGAACTTCATGTTGCCGGTGCCGCTGGCCTCCTTGGACGCCAGGGAGATCTGCTCGGAGATGTCACAGGCAGGGATCAGGCTCTCAGCCCAGGTGACGTTGTAGTTCTCCACCATGGCCACCCGCAGCCAGGGCCGGACCTGGGGGTCCTGCTCGATGAGCTGCTGGAGGGTCAGGATCAGGTGGATGATGTGCTTTGCCATCACATAGGCGGGGGCGGCCTTGGCGCCGAAGATGACGGTGACGGGCCGCTCAGGCAGCTTGCCGCTCTTGATCTCCAGGTACTTGTAGATGATATACAGGGCGTTCATCTGTTGGCGCTTGTACTCGTGGAGCCGCTTGATCTGGATGTCAAACACCGAGTCGGGGTCCAGCTCCACGCCCTGGGCGGCCCACAGCAGCCGGCACAGGCGGTCCTTGTTCCCCTGCTTCACCGCCAGCAGCCGGTCCAGCACCACCTTGTCGTTCTGATAGTCCAGCAGCCCCTCCAGCTTCCGGGTGTCCCGCCGCCAGTCAGAGCCGATGCAGTCGTCAATGAGCGCGGCCAGCTCCGGGTCGCAGGCCTCCAGCCACCGGCGGAAGGTGACGCCGTTGGTCTTGTTGTTGAACTTCTGGGGATAGAGGTCGCAGAAGGGCTTCAGCTCCGAGTTCTTCAGGATCTCCGTATGGAGGGCGGCCACGCCGTTGACGGAGAAACCGTAGTGGATGTCCATGTGGGCCATGTGGACCCGCTCCTGGCCGTCGATGATGGCCACGCGGGGGTCGGGATGGGCTTCCTTCACCCGCTGGTCCAGCTCCAGGATGATGGGGACCAGCTGGGGCGCCACCTTCCGGATGAAGGCCAGGGGCCACTTCTCCAGGGCCTCGGCCAGAATGGTGTGGTTGGTGTAGGCGCAGGTCCGGCTCACCTGGTCGATGGCCATATTCACCGACATGCCCCGCTGGGTAAGCAGGCGGATCAGCTCGGGAATGACCATAGAGGGGTGGGTGTCGTTGATCTGGACCACCACATGGTCGGCCAGCTCCTCCAGACCGTAGCCCCGTTCCTCCAGCTCCTGGAGGATCAGCTGGGCTCCGGCGGACACCATGAAGTACTGCTGATAGACCCGCAGCAGCTGGCCCTTCTCGTCGCTATCATCGGGGTAGAGGAAGGAGGTCAGGTTGTGGGCGATGTCCGTCTTGTCAAAGCCGATGCCCACCCAGGGCTGGTCGGCGGGCTGCTCCACGTCGAAGAGATGGAGCCGGTTGGCGTACCCGTTGCCCGCTCCCGGGATGGCCACGTCGTACTGAACGGCCTTCAGCTCAAAACCGCCGAAGGGGACGGTAAAGGTCCGGCCGGTGGGGATAAGCCAGCTCTCCTCCTCCAGCCAGGGATCGGGCTCCTCGGTCTGCTTGTTGCCGGCAAACTTCTGGTGGAACAGGCCGTAGTGATAGTTCAGACCCACGCCGTCTCCGGGCAGACCCAGAGCCGCGATGGAGTCCAGGAAACAGGCGGCCAGACGGCCCAGACCTCCGTTTCCCAGAGAGGGTTCGGGCTCCTCGGACTCGATGACCCCCAGGTCCCGGCCCATCTCAAACAGCAGGCTTCTCACCTGGTCGTACAGGCCCAGGGCCAGCAGGTTATTGGACAGCAGCTTGCCCATGAGGAATTCCGCCGAGAAATAATACAGCTTCCGTCCCGTCTGGGGCGCCGGCCGGTCCTGGATCATGCGCCGGGTCATCAGCAGCAGGGCTTCATACAGCTGATGGTCGCTGCACTGGTCGGGGGAGCGGCCGAACCGCTCCTGGGTCATTTGAAAAAGCCGTTCTTTCAGTTCCATCGTCAAGTCTCCTCTCTGAGCGCCACATTCTGGAAACGTTTCCACTTCCGATTACGGCGTCAGTATATCAGTTGGCTGGCCCAACGTCAAATGATTTTTCATAAAATTGTGCACAATTCTTTCCTTTTTTAACCAGAATCCCGAGGCAAACAGAATAAAAAACCAGGATCTTCTAAAGAAGACCCTGGTTTTGACGCAAATCTCTCTCAGGCTCCGGCGGGTACAGGTTCCTTTTTCCCCGGTAGGCGCTGGTACACGCCCATCTCGTGGCGCAGCCGCTGGGCCAGTTCCGGACCGTAGCTGCCCGGCAGGGCCCGCCACTTCCAGTTTCCGCCCAGGGTGGAGGGGGTGTTCATCCGGGCCTCGCTTCCCAGGCCCAGCACGTCCTGGAGCTGCATCACCGCCAGATCGGCGCAGGAGGCCCAGGCCGAGCGCATCATGCCCCAGTGCCAGCCCTCTTCCTCGGTGAGGCGGAGATACTCCTTGGCGTATTCCACGTCCTTGGCGGGGGCGCTGGTCATCCAGCCCTGAATGGTGTCGTTGTCGTGGGTACCGGCGTATACCACGCAGTGTCTGGGATAGCAGTGAGGCAGGTAATCGCTGCCCGTGTCCCGGCTGTCAAAGGCAAACTCCAGCACCTTCATGCCGGGGTAGCCGGTCTCCTTCAGCAGCTGGCGCACCGTGTCGGTGAGGAAGCCCAGATCCTCGGCGATGATCTCCTTCTCCCCCAGGGCCTGGTTCACCGCCCGGAAGAACCCGACGCCGGGGCCGGGACGCCAGCGGCCGTTGCGGGCAGTCTCGTCCCCATAGGGGATGGCGTAATACTCGTCAAAGCCCCGGAAGTGGTCGATCCGCAGAATGTCGTAGACCTGGAACTGGGCGGCGATCCGGCGGATCCACCACTGGTAGCCGTCCTCCTTCATCTTCTCCCAGTCAAACAGGGGGTTGCCCCACAGCTGGCCGTCGGCGGAGAAGCCGTCGGGGGGGCAGCCGGCCACCTCGGTGGGCCGGCCGTTCTCGTCCAGCTGGAACTGGTCGGGGTTGGACCACACGTCGGCGCTGTCCGCCGACACATAGATGGGCAGGTCCCCAATGATGGAGATGCCCTGCTCATTGGCGTATTTTTTCAGTCTGCTCCACTGGCGGAAAAACAGGTACTGCACCGCCTTCCAGAAGGCCACCTCGTCCGCCAGCTCCCGCCGGCTCTCCTCCAGCGCCTGGGGACGGCGCAGCCGCTCCTCCTCCGGCCACTGGAACCAGGAAACGCCGCCGTACTTGCCCTTCAGGGCCATGAACAGGGCGTAATCCTCCAGCCACTGGGCCTGACTGGCACAGAAGTCCGCAAAGCCGGAATCCTGCTTCTCCAGCAGCCGGCCACAGGCCAGCCGCAGCACCGGGTAGCGCCGGACATACAGCAATCCGTAGTCCACCGCGGCGGGGTCGTCGCCCCAGTTTATGCTCTCATACTCCGCCTTTTCCAGCAGCCCCTCTTCGGCCAGATCGTCCAGGTCGATGAAATAAGGGTTGCCCGCGTAGGAGGAGAAGGACTGATAGGGGGAGTCCCCATAGCTGGTGGGGCACACCGGCAGGATCTGCCAGCAGGACTGGCCCGCCTGGGCCAAAAAGTCAACAAATTCCCGCGCCGCGGCCCCCATGGTGCCAATGCCGTAAGGGGCGGGCAGGGAGGAAATGGGCATCAGGATCCCGGATCTTCTCACGTTGGAATCCACCTTTCTGTGTATGGTTCGTTTCGAGCAGCTTATCCAGCCGCTCCGGCAGGGGGGCACACGCTCTCGCCCACCACCAACTGGAAAGGGACCACCCCGTGGGTGGGGCCTCGCCGGCTCTCTATGCCGCGCAGCAGCACCTCGACCCCCTGCTCCGCCAGCCGCTGGGTGTCCTGGCGGACGGTGGTCAGCCGGGGCACCGCGTAGCGGGCTATGGAGATCCCGTCGTAGCCTACCACGGAAATATCCTCCGGCACCCGCTTGCCCAGATCCCGCAGGGCCCGGATAGAGCCGATGGCCATGACGTCGCTCATGGCAAAGATGGCGGTCAGATCGGGGCAGCGCTCCATCAGACGGTTGGTGGCGGCGTAGGCGTCGGCCATGGAGTAGCGGCAGGGCTCGCACTGGCGCTCCCCGTCAAAGGGCACGCCCCAGCGGTCAAAGGCCGCCTTGCAGCCCAGGATGCGGCGGTAGCTGATCTGAGAACAGGACCAGTTGCCGCCCAGAATACCGATGTTCCGGTGCCCCTGGCCCACCAGGTAGTCGATGGCCTGGTCGGCCCCGGCCTCGTCGTCGGTGGTCATGCTGGACAGGTTGTCAAAGCCCAAGTCCCGGGCCGTGTTGGTCAGCAGGACGGAGGGGGTGCTGATTTCCTGAAACCGCTCCCGGAAGAAGTCCAGGTCGCCACCCAGGAACAGGAACCCCAGGGGCTTGCGCTCCCGGCACAGCTGCAGGGCGTAGGCCACCTCGTTGGCGTCCTCGTCCAGATAGTAGACGGCGGCGTCCCGGCCCCGGTCCCGCAGAAGCGACTGGATCCGCTCCACCAGATCGGCAAAGAGCATGTTTTGGGTGCCTTTTACCAGAATGGCGATGCTGGTGCCTGCCTGCTGCTTCAGATGCTTGGCGTTGTTGTTGGGTCGGAAGCCCTGTTCCTCCACCACCGCCATCACCTTCCGCCGGGTCTCTTCGCTGACGTCGGGGTGCTGGTTCAGCACCCGGGACACCGTGGCCACGCCGCAGCCCGACAGCCGGGCGATATCCTTGATGGTCATCGTGTCCCCTCCTTTCCGGGTCTCCGCGATTCGCGCCCGCAGGCGCGAATCAAATCAAATCTGTTTTTTCGGCGGCTCCGCCGTCGAAAAAACTCCTCTCGGCCCGCAAGTGTGCGAGCGAAGCGAGTGCGCGCGACAGGCCGCAATCTCCTCAGGCAAGTGCCTTGCGCACTTGCCTGAAGTATTTTACCCCTTCACAGCGCCGGCCGCAACACCCTTTATGATGTGCTTCTGGCACAGCAGGTAGACGATGATGATGGGGATGATGTTCATCATGATGGAGGCCATCATGGGACCCATCTCCACCTTGCCGAAACTGCCCCGGAAGTACTGGATCAGGATGGGAATGGTCATATAGCCCTTGGTGCGGTCCAGCACCAGATAGGGCAGCAGATAGTCATTCCACAGCCACATGGTCTCCAGAATGCCCACGGAGATCAAGGTGGGCTTCAGAATGGGCAACACCACCCGGAAGAAGGTCTGGATCGGATTGCAGCCGTCGATGAGGGCGGCTTCCTCGATCTCGATGGGGATGGACTTCATGAAGCCGCAGAACATGAACACGGCCAGTCCCGCGCCAAAGCCCAGATAGATGATGCAGATGGTATAGGGGCTGCTGAGATGCAGCCGGTCCGCCGTGGCGGACAGGGTGAACATCAGCATCTGGAAGGGGACGACCATGGAGAATACGAACAGATAGTAGAGGGCCTTGCTGTACCAGGCGTTGATCCGGGTGATGAACCAGGCGCACATGGAGCAGCACACCAGGATGAGCACCACCGAGCTGACGGTGATGACCAGGCTGTACCAGAAGGCGGACAGGAAGCCCTTGGAGGTCAGTGCGTTGATATAGTTGTCCAGACCGGCGAAGCTCTCGGCGGTGGGCAGCTGGAAAGCGGTGCCGGTGCTGATGGAGGTCTCTTTTTTCAGAGAGTTGAACAGGATCATGAACACAGGGTACACCCAGGCGATACACAAAACGCCCAGGACCACGGTCAGCACACGGTCCTTCAGTGTCTGTCGCTTTGTCATTATTGCTGCACCTCCTTAGAGCGGGTCGCGCGGAGCTGGAAGAGAGAGATGGCGATGACCAGGATACAGAAGATCACGGCCTTGGCCTGGCCGTAGCCCTTCCACTGGGGCCCGGAGCGACCGTAGAAGGTCTGGTAAATGTTCAGCGCCAGCATCTCGGTCTTGTGGGCGGGATCGCCGCCGGTCAGGGCCAGGTTCTGGTCGAACAGCTTGAAGCCGTTGGTCAGGCTGAGGAACAGGCAGATGGTGATGGAGGGCATCAGGTTGGGCAGCTTGATCTTCCACAGGATCTGCCGCTCGGTGGCGCCGTCGATGCGGGCGGCCTCCAGATAGTCCCCCGGGATGGACTGCAAGCCAGCGATATAGATGATCATCATATAGCCGATCTGCTGCCAGCACATAAGGATGACCAGACCGATGAAACCGTAGGGGGCATGGAGGGACATCAGGGGCTTGCCCAGCAGGGTCAGAACGCAGTTGAGCAGGATGTTCCAGATATAGCCCAGCACGATGCCGCCGATCAGATTGGGCATGAAGTAGACGGAGCGGAACAGGTTGGTGCCCTTGATCTCCCGGGTCAGGGCCAGAGCGATGGCCAGGGCCGCGATGTTGATGGCCAGGGTGGACACCACGGTGAACAGGGCGGTAAACCAGAAGGAGTGGAGGAAATCCGCCTCCGTCAGAGCGTAAATATAGTTGGTCAGGCCGTTGAAGGTGGCCTTGTCAATGGTGATAAACCGGCAGAAGGACAGGTACAGGCCCTGCAGGAAGGGCCACACGAAGCCGATGATAAACGCCGCCAGCGTGGGCAGGACGAACACTGGCCAATATCGCTTGATCGCTTTTTCCACAATATCACTCCTAAAGAATCGTCTCTCTCCCCTTGGAGACTGTTGCGGTGCTGCCTGCGGCGGAACCGGATAAAAAAACGGGGCGGGCGGTAAGGCCCACCCCGTTTTTATCCGTGTGGCGTTAAACTCAGCCGTTCAGCGCGGCGTACTCGCTGGCCCAGCCGTCCACGAACTTGGAGACCACGTCGTCCCAGCTGCCGGTACCGGCGGCGTAGGCGGTCAGAGCGTTGCCCACCTCGTTCTTCCAGTTCTCAGAGGGCATGGTGGGGAAGTTCCAGGACACAGGCATCTTGCCCTCGGCAGTGTAGGCGGCGTCCTGCTTGACGAACAGGTTGGGGGACTCCTGAGCACCCTTGAAGGGGATAACGAAGCCCATGTCCTCGGCCATGGCCTTGGTGCCCTTCTCGGAGGTGACGCACCAGTACATGAAGTCCAGAGTGGCCTGGATGTCCTCCTCCTTGGCGGAGTTGTTGACGCACCAGTAGTTCTCAGTACCGGTACACAGGCCCTGGTTGGCCTCGTCGCCGGCGCCGATATAGATGGGGATCATGGCCAGATCGTCGTCAGTGAACTTACCCTCGCCCACCAGGTTGCCGTACTCCCAGGAACCGTTCTGGAAGAACACGGCCTCGCCGGCCAGGAACTCGTTGCGGGAGTCGTCGCCGGTCTTGCTGGACAGGACGGCGGGCTCGCAGGTGGAGTTGTTGATATACAGGTCAAAGATGGCCTTGTAGTTATCCAGGTAGGTGCCCTCGATGGCGTCGGTGGTGCCGATACCCTTGTCCTGATACTCGAAGTACAGGGGCAGGTTAGCCAGGTGGGTCTTGAAGCGCCAGTCGGAGGAGCCGTCCATGCCGGCGGAGGAGAAGGCGGCGAAGCCCAGCTCGTCCTTGCGGGCGGTGATGTCCTCGGCCACCTTCTTCAGATCGGCGAAGGACTGGATGTCCTCGATGGAATAGCCGGCCTTGGCCAGCAGGGTCTTGTTGGTGATGATGCCGTAGGACTCGATGACGTAGGCGATGCCGGCAACAGCGTCGCCGTCCTTCAGGGCATAGCCGTCGGAGGTCAGCTCACCATACACGGCGGAGCCGCTCAGGTCATAGCAGTAGTCCTTCCAGTTCGCCAGACCCACGGGGCCGTTGACCTGGAACAGGGTGGGCGGGGTGCTCTTGGCGATCTCGCTCATCAGGGTCTGCTCATAGGTACCGGAGGCGGCGGTGACCACGGTGACGGGCACGCCGGTCTCCTCAGTGTAGGCCTTGGCCAGGTTCTGCCAGGCCTCGTCCTGCTCGGGCTTAAAGTTCAGGTAATAGACGGAGCCGGTGGCAGCGGGCTTGCTGCCGTCGCCGGCGGCGCTGCCGCTGGTGGCGGGGGTGTTGGTGTTTCCGCCGCCGCAGCCGGCCAGCAGAGACAGAGACATGGCCGCTGCCAGGGCCAGGGCAAAGATCTTCTTGCTCATTCCAATATTTCCTCCTTAAAAATCTCGCGGAATATTTTTGGAAACGTTACTGGAAACGTTTCCACTTCCTGCATGCATAATCATATCAGCCTCTCAGCCAAAATACAAGGTTTTTTTGACGGATCCGAACATTTTTGTCGGATTGCTGAAATCTTTTCTTCTGTTTTGTACAATATCCCCATCTTTTTCGGCCCCTCTCCCGGCCCTTCGGCGCAGATTTTCGTTGTCATTTTCTCATCCATCCGCTATAATATAAAAATAAGAATCTCTACTGACCGGGCGCCTCTCCCATGGGCGCCCGCAACAACAACAGAAACCAGCGGGAGGGAGTTCCATGAGCAACTATGTGATTTCCATCAGCCGGGAATTCGGCAGCGGCGGCAGATTGATTGGCAAGCGGCTGGCCGCCCGTCTGGGCATCCCCTGCTATGACCGGACCATTATCCAAAAGGCCTCGGAAAAGAGCGGCCTTTCCCCCGACTTCATCGCCCGGGCGGAGGAGCGGGCCCGCAGCCGCTTCCACCTGTCCATCACCCCCATCGGCATCGGCACCTCTACTCTTGCCCACCAGGGCGTTCCCGTCAGCCACCAGGCCTTTTTCGCCCAGGCCGAGGTCATTCGGGAGCTGGCCGACGAGGGCCCCTGCGTCATCGTGGGCCGGTGCAGCGACTATGTGCTGGGGGCGCGGCCCGAGTGTCTGAAGGTCTTTATCCACGCCGACCTGCCCAGCCGGGTAGCCCGCTGCGTGGAGGAATACCACATCCCCTCCGACGATATGGAGCGCCGGATTTCCGAGATGGACCGGGGCCGGGCCAACTATTACAACTACTATACCGGCCACACCTGGGGCGAGATGCGCCGCTACGACCTGACCCTGAACTCCAGCGTCACCGGCATCGACGGCGCGGTGGATCTGATCGCCGCTCTGGTCCAGGCCCGTGCGGCCCGGGACGCCGCGGTGTAATATCCGTCATTTTCCGTCCGTTATTTATGGTAGTATGACCAGGAAAGGAGTCCCTATGCCTGTCAGCCCTCTCCCCCGCATCCAGATCTCCGGAGAAGCCGGACATATGAACAATTACGAGGCGGCCGTCCGCGACGCGGGCGGTCTGCCTGTCTCCGGATACGCCCCCGATCCCGACCTGAGCTGTGACGGTCTCCTCCTGTGCGGCGGGGGCGACATCGAGCCCTCCCGCTTCGGCCAGGAGAACCGGGGCTCCCAGCCCCCCGACCTGCTGCGGGACCAGGCGGAGCTGGAGCTGTTCCACGCCTTTTTTCAGGCCGGAAAGCCCATCCTGGGCATCTGCCGCGGCATGCAGCTGATCAACGTGGCTTTGGGCGGCGATTTGATTCAGGACCTGCCGCCGGAGCAAAAGCCCTTCCATGGCGGCGTGGACCACGATCTGGTCCACCCCGTCCGGTCCGCCGATGGCTCCCTCCTGCGCCAGCTCTACGGCCCCGTCTTCCCGGTGAATAGCACCCACCACCAGGCGGTGGGCCGGCTGGGTGCCGGATTGGAGGCCGCAGCCTGGGCGGAGAGCGGCTTTGCCGAGGCCATCGTCCACCGCTCCCTGCCTGTCTGGGGCTTCCAGTTCCACCCCGAGCGGATGTCTTTCCAGCACCGCCGGACGGATACGGTGGACGGTGCGCCCCTGCTGTGCCGCTTTGTTGCCCTCTGCCGGCATTGAACCGGTCTGTTTACCCTTCCCAATGACACGGGGCGGCCACGCCCCAGGAGGTCCCCACACCATGTTTTTTCCACCATCTGTTCGCCGGCTGCTGGCCGCCTGTCTGGGTCTGCTGCTCTGCCTGACCCCTGAGGCGGCCTTCGCCCTTCCTACGAAGGACCGGGTGGCGGCCATCCCCGCCCCCTCCCCCTACTCGCAGGAGT
>NZ_JADYTU010000039.1 GCF_021531375.1 Pseudoflavonifractor phocaeensis | reverse complement strand
GCCCCCGACCCCGGGACCGAAACTGACCCCGTGACTCCGGCCCCAGACCCCGGCGCGGAGAGCGGTGATCCGGCTGATCCCGTTCCGGTGGACCCATCTGACCCCGCTGTCTCCCCGGAGCCCACAGAGACGCCCGCCGTATAAGATGACCGTTCAGAAAGAGGACACAAGAATGTTTCAAGGTTTTTCCCAGGGGGCGGTAGACTTTCTCTGGGGCATTCGATTCAACAACGAACGCAGCTGGTTCCTGGCGCACAAGGAGGAGTACCTGACCTTAGTGGATGCTCCTCTGCGCCAGCTGGCCGCCCAGGTGAGCCAGGTCATGGAGGAGGAATTCCCAAGGCTTGGCCTGGAGCTGAAGGTGAGCCGCATCTATCGGGACGCCCGGCGGCTTTATGGCCGCGGCCCCTACAAGGACCACATGTGGTTCAGCCTCCGCCGGCCCGGCGAGCACGAGGGTGCAATCCCCTGCTTTTACTTTGAGATCGCGCCGGAGTATTACAGCTACGGCATGGGGTGCTACGACCCCACTCCCCTGACCATGGCCAAGCTTCGGGCCCGGATCGACCGGGATCCCAAGCCTCTGGAGAAGCTGGCCCGCAGGCTGGAAAAGCAGGAGGAATTTGTGCTGGAGGGCGCGGAGTACAAGCGGCCCAAGGGCGACCCCGGCCCCCTGCTCTACCCCTGGTACAACCGCCGCCAGATCAGCCTGTCCAGCGACCACAACTGCGAGGGGCTGCTGTTTCAGCCCGAACTGGTCGGCCAGGTAACCGAGGGCTTCCGGTTCCTGGCCCCCTACTACCAGTATCTGAACGCTCTGGCCGCAGATCCCCCGCCTCCCCAGTCCTGAGCATGCGCCTCCGGCAGCCGCCGGAGGCGCTTTTGTGTAAATCGCCCACTTATATTCCTGTTCGAAAAATAATTTTTAAAAAACATCCAAAAAGTTCTTGACATTAGCGTACTAATGTGGTACATTATGGTCAGAAAGGATGAGTCCAATGTACTAAGAAAAAACCCCAGCACCTGATGTCAAGCTGCAAGGTCAAAGGCGAAAGAGCCCAATTATTTAATATATATAAATAGTGGTAAATCTACGCAAGATGGAATATGGCACAGAACTTTACCCGAACAAGGGACCCGAGCAAATGCGAGGAATTCCAAATGAGGTAAAAGAATTTGGGCCACCTCCAATCCAGACCAGGCAGGCTGACACAGGAAAGCACATATCATCCGCGGCAGGCAAAGAAGGAACGATTCCAACATCCAGCACCTCACTTATGGGGAGAGAACTGCAATAGCGGTCCAAAAGAGAAATGGTTGAGAAAAGGTTCTGGAACAGTTCAGCGGCAGGATATGGTATGTAGCTATTCTATAGAAAGTGAGGTAACCAAAATGATGTTAGATAACAAGAACGAACAGAAATGACCCTTGACTGCAACGGATGAAAACAGGCAGTCAAGGGTCATTTCTATTTTGTAAAGAATCCTTCCAACCATCATGCAAAGAGCTCTTTCGCAGGTATGAAAAGCCAGCTCAGAGAGATTTGACGTTGAAAATCATTTGGCGGAGCAGCACAGTCGGACCCGGACCGTGGAAACAGGAAAATATGGAGAGACCCCGGCGCCCTGACGGGCGCTTTTTGTTTTTCGTCTATGAACAGCGCTCCCCCACTTGATGAAGCGGCATCCGCAAAACAGTCAATCCTCCGCATGACCGCGATCATACGGAGGATCTTTTCTGCACATGATTCAAACTTACTGGAGCGAGCCGCTTTCATTTCCAATTCAAACGCGTGAAATACAAATTGGCATTTGCAATCCTAATCAATCATTTTCCAGAATTTTAATGCCAGTTCGATTCCGTCCTTATCAACAGTTTCAGTCACATAATTTGCGGCAGTCTTAACAGGGCCCTCTGCATTTCCCATCGCTATGCCAATTTCAGCAAAAGCAAGCATACCGACGTCATTTTCTCCATCCCCAAATGCCATCGTCTCACATTGATCAATGCCGTTTTTTGTTAAGTATTCCACCATCCCCGCAGTCTTACCACCGCCACCTGAAACAATATCTACTGCATATTCATTCCATCTGGTAATGATGCAATTTGGTAACTGCCTTGCGAAATACGCCTCTTCCCCTTTTTCAAGATAGGCGATTGCCTGATAAAAATCATTTCCCGTATATGTACCAATCCGTGGGACATCTGTGGAGATTGCAGACTGCGCCTCTTCAACATGCTGATCGACATAGTTGATATACATCGCATCTTTTTCTACAATCATAACCGGTATTTTCTTCTCTTCAAATAATCGAATGATGGCTTCTTTATCAGGGCCAGTAATCGGCCTTCCCGATAAGATGTTCTTCTCTCCATCCAGACATAATTGTCCATTTAATGTGATGTACCCGTCAAACTCAATATCTTTCACCGGAAGTATCTCCAGTTCTGATAGATGTCTCCCGGTTGCGACCACACATTTGATGTTTTTTTGTTTTAGCTTCATTATGGACATTCTTGTACTGTTCGGAACATCATGCAGCGTATGTGAAATCAATGTGCCGTCTACGTCAAAAAATACTGCCTTTACCATCTGCTTCCTCCATCCAATCAAACCGTTCTCATACTTTACAAATAAAGCATATCAGAAAAATGTGCAGGATTCTACTGTCAATGAAAAAGAACACCCGAATGAAACTGGCTTTCGATTCGGGTGTTCCGCTCGGTATTCATATCACGGCTTTCATCGGCTCTCATTGCGGCATACTGTTCCCCTTGCCGGATTCTCCATGCGAAAGGCGGCTTTCTTGGGGACGTGCTTCCATACTGTCTGATGATCGCCAATCTAGCGGCGGGGCGCTCTGCGCTCCTCAATACAGCTGGTCCAAAATATCCACAATATCTCCGATAACGCCGTCGTCACAGTGGCACAGCACCCGCGCGCCCCAGTCCTTTACCTCCTGGGCGCAGTTGGCCGGGGCAAAAGGAATGACCGACCTGGCCAGCATGGGAATGTCGTTCTGGTTATCCCCCACGCAGTAGATGTGGTCGGGGCTGACCCCGATGTGCCGGGCCAGCTTGTCCACCATGTCTCCCTTGGTGCTCCCCTTCTCGGTGATCTCCAGGTAATACTGGTTGGAGAAAATGGCCTCATACAGGTGGCCGTACCGCTCCAGCAGCCACTTCTGGGCCTGGAGGAGGACGGAATACTCCTGCTGGACGATGGCCTTGGTCCAGGGAAGGGGCATCTCAGCCACCGGCCGGACCTCATAGTCCGTGCCCACCTTTCTCATGTGGGCCTCGGTGATGGAATTGGGGTTCCAGACGAAAATATCTTCCTGATGGTAGACCTCAATAGCCAGGGAGGGAAAGGCCTCCAGCAGTTTCCCCAGGTCCCGGGGAGCCGTGGCAGACAGGCAGGTCTGCTCCAGCACTTGGTCCGCCTGGAAATCATAGAGGGCGGAGCCGTTGGACAGCACCACCGGCCCGTCAAGGGGGACCAGATGGCGATAGGGGGCAAAGGTCCGGTAAGCCCGGCCGGTGGCAACGGTGAATTTCCCGCCCTCCGACCGGAAGTAACGGATGGCCTCCTGATTCCGCTGGGGCACCTGGTGCCGGGAGTCATATAAAGTGTCGTCAAAGTCGCTGACCAGCAGCAGACCGTCAAATTTTCCCATGCAAGGGGCCTCTCTTTCCGCCCCTCCGGGGCTGTATCAGCGGATGTCCTCCGCAAGGAAGTACTTCTTCATGGGCTTGGCCAGCAGGGCGAAGATCACCAGGCACAGCACCATGTCAATGACCATATAGAAGCCATTATACAGCAGGGAGTAGAACCAAGGAGTGGTCATGGTCATGCCGAAAAAGCTTTCCGGCATATATTCTGCCCAAACGGTGGCGCCAACTACATAGTGGACCAGAAAACGGGCGGCAGAGCCCGCCACCGTGCCGGCGTAAATGCTCCAGCGCTTTCCCCGGAACAGGCCTGCCAGGCCCAGCACCGTAAAGGCCACCAGATAATCTCCCACGATGGACTGCCAGCCCAGGGCAAAGCCGCCGTCATACATGAACTGCAGCACTCCCAGCACAAAGCCGCTCATCAGGCCGGGACCCACGCCCCAGCGGCAGGCGAACAAAAAGATAGGCAGCATGGACAGGCAGATGGAGCCGCCCCAGGGCATCTCCCACAGCTTCAGATAGCTCAGGACCTGGGCGATGACCACCATGACCGCCCCCTCGCACAGCATACGGAGCATGTGGCGCTGTTTGTTGCTTGTTTGCATGATTGTTTCCTCCTAAAATGTATGTACCGCAGCACATCCAAACGGGTGTAGTGCGGTACGGAGGACGACAACCAATCTATCTGTCCACTTCCTACGCCGGCATTACCCGGATCAGGTTTAAGGGACCGGAGGCGGCACCGTCGCCTCTGCATCTCAGCCGGGAACAGCTCCCAGCGCCCCTGTGTTTGCTTGTCTGCGGTCGAAAATATTGTATGCAATCCCGCAAGATTTGTCAAGGGCGACAGAACCCGCCGGCATTCAACCTTCTGCTTCCTTTTTCCCGAAAAATGTGTTATACTATACGTTAATTTTCCATTCCACCTGCTGCTTCAGAAAGGATGACGTATTCTTGGCTCAGACCCGTAGGGATGAGGAGGCCCTGGCCAGCGCGCCCATTGGCCGCCTCATGTTCAAGCTGGCAGTGCCCGCCGTGGCGGCCCAGCTCATCAACATGCTTTACAACATCGTGGACCGGATCTATATCGGCCACATCCCCCAAGTGGGCCAGCTGGCTCTGACCGGCGTGGGGGTCACCTTCCCCATCCTCATGCTCATCTCCGCTTTCGCCGCCTTCGCCGGCATGGGCGGCGCGCCGCTGGCCTCCATCCGCCTGGGGGCCGGGGACCGGGAGAGCGCGGAACAGATCCTGGGCAACTCTCTGACCATGCTGCTGTGTACGGCAGCGGTGCTCACGCTCTTCTTTTCCGCCTTCAAGCGGCCCATCCTCATGGCCTTCGGCGCCTCCAATGACACCATTGGCTATGCGCTGGATTACATCTCCATCTATCTGCTGGGTACCCTCTTCGTCCAGCTGGCCCTCGGCCTGAACACCTTCATCAGCGCCCAGGGCAAGTCCCTGATCGCCATGTGCTCGGTGCTCATCGGCGCCGCTCTCAACATTGTGCTGGACCCCTTGTTCATCTTCGTTTTCGATCTGGGCGTCCGGGGCGCGGCCATCGCCACCATCCTGTCCCAGGCAGTCAGCGCCTGCTGGGTGCTGTTCTTCCTCTGCTCCTCCCGGTCCGGCCTGCGGATCAGCCCCGCCAACATGAAGCCCCGGGCTTCCGTGCTGGGGAAAATCGCCGGGCTGGGCGTGGCCCCCTTTATCATGCAGTCCACGGAAAGTCTGGTCACCGTGGTGCTGAACACCGGCCTGCAGACCTACGGCGGCGACCTGTATGTGGGCAGTCTGACCATCATGCAGAGCGTCATGCAGATGATCGTCATGCCCATTCAGGGCATCACCCAGGGCACGCAGCCCATCATGAGCTACAACTACGGCGCGGGCAACTACCAGCGGGTGCGCAGCACCTTCAAGCGGCTGCTGGCAGTGACGCTGACCGCCACGGTATGCGCCTTCCTGGCGGTCCTCCTCTTCCCCCGGTCTCTTGCCCTGCTGTTCAACGACGATCCGGAGCTGGTGGCCCTGGTGGGGCGGGTCATGCCCCTCTTCTTCGGCGGCATCTGGGCCTTTGGCGCCCAGATCGCCTGCCAGACCACCTTCATGGCCCTGGGCCAGGCCAAGACCAGCCTGTTCCTGGCCCTGCTGCGGAAGATCTTCCTGCTGGTCCCCCTCGCCCTGGTCCTGCCCAGGGTGACCGGCAGCGTTATGGGCATCTACGCATCCGAGCCCATCGCTGATCTCTTGGCCTCCGCCACCACGCTGACGCTGTTCCTCCGCCGGCGCAAAACGCTTCTGCCGACAGCCGGGGCGGAAGATTCCTGACCTCCTGGGCGCTTTGCCTGGAAAACCGCCGCCATTGGGTGGGAAATCCCCGCCTGTTGCTTGATTTTTCTTCCAAACTGGTATATCATATGGGCGATTGAGTCAACGATGTTCCTTCTTACTCAAATAAGGAGATTTTTCATACCATGCGAAAAGATTTGATTTTGCCCGGTCTGGCCGTGGGCGGAGGGATTCTGGGCCTGGGGCTGCGGCGGTGGCAGCTGGCGTCCGGCTATGACCCGGAGACCCAGCTGTTTGTCCACGGCCATCCCGCCTTTCTCCTGCTCCTGCTGCTGACCGCGGGGCTGCTTCTGGCCGGCCTGCTCCTGCTGCGGGGCATTGGAACGCGGGACGCCGGTTCCGCTCCCATTCGCTGCCCCTCTCCCCTTTATATGACATTGATGACCGCCTCCGCCATGCTGTTTCTGGGCGGCGGTGTGCTGGGACTGCTGGAAGGGGCGGCGGAGCTTGCCTTCTGGCGGGTCGATCCGACCTCCCACCCGCTCACCTATCCCGTGGCCCTGGTCCTGTGCGCTCTGCTGTCCTTTGCCGCCGGACCGGCCACGCTGCTTCTGGGCCGGGGGGCCTACCGTGGAAACGCCCCCGCCGCCTGCTCCCTGTGGGCCGTCTTTCCCCCTATGACAGCTCTGGCATGGCTTTTTTCCACCCACCTGGCTCACGGCACCGATCCCATTTTGATGGGCTACGGCTTCTCGCTGGCGGCGGCGATCTTCCTGCTGCTGGCCCACTACTATGCCGCCGCCTACTTCCATGACCGGCCGCACCCCCACCGGGCCACCCTCTGCGCGCTGATGGGCGTCTTTTTCGGCCTTGTCTCTCTGGCCGGCGGCCTGTCCCCCTTCCAGATGGCGCTGACCGCCGCCTTTACCCTGTCTGCTCTGGCCGACCTGTGGGCCCTGCTGCGGGGCTCCTTCGGTCCCCCCTGGCCCAGCCGTCTGCTGAGAGCGCGAATGCCCCTTGGGGCACAGGAGGATGAGGACGAAGACGAGAACCCGGACGGCCGGGAAGAATGAAATAATCACGACTTGAGGGAGAATTTGACATGGAAAATAAAAAGCGTTTTTATATCACCACCCCCATCTATTACCCCAGCGACAAGCTGCACATCGGCCACACCTACTGCACCGTGGCCACCGATGCCATGGCCCGCTACAAGCGGCTCCAGGGCTATGACGTACTGTTCCTGACCGGCACCGACGAGCACGGCCAGAAGATCGAAGACAAGGCCAAGGAGGCCGGCGTCTCCCCTAAGGAGTTCGTGGACCGCATCGTGGAGGGTCCCCAGGGGGTCAAGGACCTGTGGAAGCTGATGAACATCTCCAATGACCGCTTCATCCGCACCACCGACGACTACCATGTTGCCGCCATCCA
This sequence comes from Pseudoflavonifractor phocaeensis, assembly GCF_021531375.1. Classification (GTDB taxonomy): domain Bacteria; phylum Bacillota; class Clostridia; order Oscillospirales; family Oscillospiraceae; genus Lawsonibacter; species Lawsonibacter phocaeensis_B. The sequence goes on along the minus strand of NZ_JADYTU010000039.1, from coordinate 11,069 downwards.
GAAGATCTTTAAAAAGATGTACGAGAACGGCGACATCTACAAGGGCAAGTATGTGGGCAAATACTGCAAGCCCTGCGAGTCCTTCTGGACCGAGAGCCAGCTGGTGGACGGCAAGTGCCCCGACTGCGGCCGGGAGGTCCAGGACGCCGAGGAGGAGGCCTACTTCTTCCGTCTCAGCAAGTACGCTGACCGGGTCCAGCACCTGCTGGAGGACACCGACTTCCTGGAGCCCCGCTCCCGGGTCAACGAGATGGTGAACAATTTCATCAAGCCCGGTCTGGAGGACTTGTGTGTCAGCCGCACTTCCTTTACCTGGGGTGTGCCCGTGGACTTCGACCCGGGCCATGTGGTCTATGTGTGGGTGGACGCCCTGTTCAACTACACCACCGCCCTGGGCTTCCTCAACGACAAGTACGACGACTACAAGAAGTTCTGGCCCGCCGACGTCCACTTTGTGGGCAAGGAGATCGTCCGCTTCCACTCCATCATCTGGCCCGCCATGCTGATGAGCATGGACATGCCCCTGCCCAAGAAGGTCTTCGGCCACGGCTGGCTGCTGCTGGACGGCGGCAAGATGTCCAAGTCCAAGGGCAACGTGGTGGACCCCTACCTGCTGGCCCAGCGCTTCGGCGTGGACGCCCTGCGGTTCTTCCTGCTGCGGACCTTCCCCTTCGGCTCCGACGGCAACTTCTCCAACGAGGCCCTCATCAACACCATCAATGTGGACCTGGCCAACGACCTGGGCAACCTGCTCAGCCGCACCGTCTCCATGGTGGGCAAGTACTTCGGCGGCACCCTGCCCGAAGCCCAGACTGAGGACGCCGGGAAGGACGCCGAGCTGGTGGAGCTGATCTCCAACCTGCGCGCCCGCTACGAGGAGCAGATGGAGCGCTACGCCTTCCAGAACGCCCTGAGCGAGATCTTCAAGGTCATTGACCGGGCCAACAAGTATATCGACGAGAACACCCCCTGGGTGCTGGCCAAGGACATGGAGGCCAACGGCCCCCGTCTGGCCCGGGTCATGTACAACCTGCTGGAGGCCCTGCGGGTGTGCGCCGTCCTGCTGACCCCCTTCATTCCCCAGTCCGCCGCCGAGGTGCTGCGCCAGATCGGCGCCTGCGAGGCCTGCCAGACTTGGGAGAGCGCCGGGGTATACGGCTCCCTGCGGAAGGACGTCACCGTCCAGCGGGGTGAGAATCTGTTCCCCCGCATCGACATGGACAAGGAGCTGGCCGCTCTGGAGGAGATCGCCGCCCAGGCCAAGAAGGCCGCCCTCCCCGCCCTGGAGGTGGAACCCCAGCTGGAGGAGAAGGTGGACTTCGACACCTTCTGCAAGAGCGACTTCCGTGCCGTCAAGGTCAAGGCCTGTGAGAACGTGAAGAAGAGCGAGAAGCTGCTGAAGTTCACGCTGGACGACGGCACCGACACCGACCGTCAGATCCTGTCCGGCATCGCCAAGTGGTACAAGCCCGAGGAGCTGGTGGGCAAGACCCTCATGGCCATCGTCAACCTGCCCCCCCGGAAGATGATGGGCCAGGAGTCCAACGGAATGCTCATCTCCGCCGTCCACACCGAGCACGGCGAGGAAAAGCTGAATCTGCTGATCCTGGACGACAAGATCCCCGCGGGCGCCAAGATGTGCTGATCAATCCAATCCCTCAAAACGCGGACCGGCGCTGCCGGTCCGCGTTTTTCCGCACTCATATGCCCCTCCCCTTTGACGGGCAGCACAGCAAATGACGGACGGGGCACGGCACGGGGCCGCCATACAACAAATAAACTTTTGTGCCTGGTTCCGGATTCCTTACCTTTCCCCTTTCTTTTTTTCCGGAGATATGATACAATATAGGCTGATTTACTCTGTAAAGGTTGGGTCATGCGCTGTGGATAATATTGTTCTGATCGGTATGCCGGGTTCCGGCAAAAGCACGGTGGGCGTTTTGCTGGCCAAGGCCCTGGGCTACAGCTTCCTGGACGTGGATCTGGTGATCCAGCGTCAGGAGGGAGCCCTGCTTCAGGAGATCCTGGACACCCGGGGGGTAGACGCCTTTTTGGACGCCGAGGAAAAGGCTGTGTGCTCCGTCCAGTGCCGGGAGCACGTCATCGCCCCCGGCGGCAGCGCGGTCTGCCGGGAGAAGGCGGCCCTCCATCTAAAATCCCTGGGACCGGTGGTCTATCTGAAGGTCCCTCTGGAGGAGCTGACCCAGCGCATCCAGAACCTGTCCACCCGGGGCATCGCCATGCAGCCCGGCCAGACCCTGGCCGACGTGATGGCCTATCGCGCCCCCCTTTACGACAAATACGCCGACCTGGTCATCGACTGCGGTTCCGGCCAGACCCTGGCCCAGACCGCCCAGCAGGTGCTGGACCGCCTGCATGACCTGGAGCGGCGTCCATGACCCCCAGCCCGCAGGGAACTGCGCGGGCCGGGAGGGCCCGGACCAGGGCCCTCTTTGAATGAGAAAAGGAAGTATTTCATGACATTTCGAGAACTGGGGCTGTGCGCCCCCATCCTCACCGCTCTGGAGGAACAGGGCTATCAAAAGCCCTCTCCCATCCAGGGCAAGGCCATCCCTCCCGCCCTGGCGGGCCGGGACATCCTGGGCTGCGCCCAGACGGGCACCGGAAAGACCTGCGCCTTCGCCGCTCCCATTTTGCAGCGGCTGGACGGCAGGGAACTTCCCGGCCGCCCCATCCGCGCCCTGATCCTCACCCCCACCCGGGAGCTGGCCATCCAGATCGGCGAGAGCTTTGCCGCCTACGGCAAGCACCTGCGCCTGCGCCACACCGTCATCTTCGGCGGCGTGGGCCAGGCCCCTCAGGTGGAAGCTCTGAAGCGCGGCGTGGATATTCTGGTGGCCACCCCCGGCCGGCTTATGGACCTCCACGACCAGGGCTTCATCTCTCTGGACAAGCTGGAGATTTTCGTCTTGGACGAGGCCGACCGGATGCTGGACATGGGCTTCATCCATGACGTGAAGAAGATCCTGAAGTGGCTGCCTCAGAAGAAGCAGACCATGCTGTTCTCCGCCACCATGCCGCCGGAGATCGCTGACCTGGTCAACTCTCTGCTCCGCAACCCCGTCCGGGTGGCGGTAGACCCGGTATCCTCCCCGGTGGAGGCCATCCGGCAGTCCGTCTATCTGGTGGACAAGTCCAACAAGACCCGCCTGCTGGCCCATCTGATCCGGACCCTGGGCGTAAAGAACGCCCTGGTCTTTACCCGGACCAAGCACGGTGCCAACAAGGTGGCCCGTGATCTGGAGAAGGACGGCATCTCCGCCGCCGCCATCCACGGCAACAAGAGCCAGACCGCCCGCCAGCAGGCCCTGGCCGACTTCAAGGCCGGGAGGATCCAGTGCCTGGTGGCCACCGACATCGCCGCCCGGGGGCTGGACATTGAGGAGCTGTCCCACGTCTTCAACTATAACCTGCCCGAGGTCCCGGAGACCTACGTCCACCGCATCGGCCGCACCGGCCGGGCGGGCCGTGGCGGACAGGCCATCGCCTTCTGCGACTTCTCCGAGCAGCCTCTGCTGAAGGACATTGAAAAGCTGATCGGCAGAGCGGTCCCCCGGGTGGAGGACCACCCCTACCCCATGGAGGTCTTTGAGGCCCCCAAGCGGGACAAGCACGGCAAGATCATCAACGAGGAGGACGCGGAGGCCCGTACCGCCGCCCGTGAGCTGCGCCGGGCCCGGGACGAGGCCAAGCAGGCCGCCGCCCGAGAAAAGCGGCTGGCCGAGCAGGCCAGCGCCGCCCAGGCCGTCCAGGCTCTGGAGGACAAGGAGCCCGCTCCCTCCAAGTCCCGCCGCCGCAGAAAGAAGAAGTCCGCCGCTCCCGCGGCCGCCCCGGAGACCACCGCTCCGGCCATGGAGCCGGAGGTCCCCTTCGATCCCCTGCCCAGCCGGCCCAAGCTGACCCGTTCGGGCACTCTGCTGGACACCGGGGACTCCATGCCCCGCACCGAGTTCCACCGGCCCAATCCGCTGGACAGCGATGTGATCATGGACGCCACCGCCCGTCTGCTGGCCCCCCGGAAGTCCCCGCTGACCGCTGCCGCCCGGACGCCCCAGCCGGAGGAGCCGTCCCGGTCCTCCGCCAAAAAGCGGAAAAAGAAGCCGGCCGCCAAGGCGGCGCCGGCGCCTCAGCCCGTCCCCGCGCCTCCTGCCGAGGCCGCGCCCGCCCGGAAGAAGAAAAAGAAGAGCGGCAAGAAGGCGGAGCCCACTCCGGAGCAGCGCCGCATTCTTCCCGACGAATCCCATAAAAAATCCGGCCGCAGCAGGGGCGGACATCGGGGGATGCCCCCCGAGCCCCACAGGACCCAGCCCAAGGACTCCACCGAGCAGCCCAGCCTGATGAAGCCCTACTACCTGGATATGGGGCATTGAGTCCGCCTGTTTTCGCCTCTGGTCCGATATGGATCTGATATAAAAATTATGCTACTAGGAGGATACGAACATGGATTACCAAGCACTCTATCAGCAAAAGCTGACCACCGCCGCCGAGGCCGTCAAGGTGGTCAAATCCGGCGACTGGGTGGACTACGGCTGGTGTACCAACCACCCCGTGGCCCTGGATAAGGCCCTGGCCGAGCGCAAGGACGAGCTGCGTGACGTGAAGATCCGGGGCGGCGTCACCATGTGGATGCCCGAGATCGCCAAGGCTGAGGACGCCGGCGACCACTTCACCTGGCACTCCTGGCACTGCAGCGGCATCGACCGCAAGATCATTGCCAAGGGCATGGGCTTCTTCTCCCCCATGCGCTACTCCGAGCTGCCCCGCTTCTACCGTGAGAATATCAACGTGGACGTGGCCATGATCCAGGTCACCCCCATGGACAAGCACGGCAACTTCAGCTATGCTCTGGCCTCTTCCCATCTGGCCGACATGCTGGAGCGGGCCAAGGTGGTCATCCTGGAGGTCAATAAGAACCTGCCCTGGGTCTACGGTCTGACCGGCTGCGAGATCAATATTCAGGACGTGGACTATGTGGTGGAGGGCGAGAATCCCCCCGTGGCCCAGCTGGGCGGCGGCGGCGCGCCCACCGAGGTGGACAAGGCCGTGGCCAATCTGGTCGTGCCCATGATCCCCAACGGCGCCTGCCTGCAGCTGGGCATCGGCGGCATGCCCAACACCATCGGCTCCATGATCGCCCAGTCTGATCTGAAGGACCTGTCCGTCCATACCGAGATGTATGTGGACGGCTTCGTAGATATGGCCATGGCCGGCAAGATCACCGGCAAGCACAAGAATCTGGACAAGGGCCGCCAGGTCTTCGCCTTCGCCGCCGGCTCCCAGAAGCTGTATGACTACATGGACCGGAATCCCGACGTCATGGGCGCCCCCGTGGACTACACCAACGACGTCCACGTCATCAGCCAGATCGACAACTTCATCTCCATCAATAACGCCATCGACATGGACCTGTTCGGCCAGATCAACGCCGAGTCCGCCGGCATCAAGCACATTTCCGGCACCGGCGGCCAGCTGGACTTCGCCATGGGCGCCTACCTGTCCAAGGGCGGCAAGAGCTTTATCTGCATGTCCTCCACCGTCACCGGCAAGGACGGCACCGTCAAGAGCCGCATCGTCCCCACTCTGACCCCCGGCTCCATCGCCACCGATCCCCGGTCCTGCGTCCACTATGTGGTCACTGAGTACGGCATGGTCAACCTGAAGGGCTTGTCCACCTGGGAGCGTGCCGAGCAGCTCATCAACATCGCTCACCCCGACTTCCGGGAGCAGCTCATCGCCGACGCCGAGAAGATGCACATCTGGCGCCGCTCCAACAAGTAATTACACCATTAAAAAATCCCCTCCGTTTTCAAAACGGAGGGGATTTTTCAGCTGTGGCCCTGATTGATGCGGGGGCAAGTCCCGCTCTACCGAATCAGCTCCCACATGAAGTTTTCCAACTTCAGGCGGCTGCCCAGAGTGGTGCCCTCAGGAAGCAGGAACATGGTGATGGAATGGCGCTGTCCGTCGTCGGCCACCAGGTCGGCGTAGTCGCCGTTGATGGACTGGACCGTGTAAAAAATGGGGTCCAAAAAACATCCCTCCTTTCTGCTTCTCCCTTTTATAAAAGTCCGTTTTATTGGACTGTTCTTTTTGTATACTGAGGTCACTCAGATACGAAAGGAGCAAAACGCGATGGATTATGAACTGGTATGGGTACGGGGACACATCGAGGTCTACGACTGGGCGGGGCGTTTCTGCTTCTCCGCCGACAACGAGCGGGAGGCCCGGGAGGAACTGGGGCTGACCGCCTGAATATAACACAAAATCAGGAGGACGATCTTATGTCTAAGTACATAGAACCAAAAACGGGATTGCTCGCTGCCCTGTTTGCCATTTTCTATCTGCCCTTCGCCGTCATCTTTGACCTGACAAAGCGTTACAAATGATTGAAAAACATCCAGTCCCGGCCAAGCCGGGACTGGATGTTTGAATCAGGAATCAATAAACGAACGGACGCGCAGCTTCACGCCCAGTTCGGAGGCGATCTGTTTGCAGGTCTCGATCTCCTCCGCCGTCTTGTCCTTATCCACGATGGTCATGACCACATGAGGCACATACTCTTTGGCCTCTTTGGCGAAGTCCAGCATGGCCTGGTAGGCCGCCTCCCCCTGGATGGGGTGGCACAGGGCCACATACTCGGCGGCGGTAATGGCGTTGAGGGAGATGGACAGGGTGTCGATGCGGCCCTTCAAGTCGGGGCACACGTCCCGGCCCTGAATCAGGTTGGCGTGGCCGTTGGTATTGATGCGCACGGGGGGCAGTTTCTCGCCAAACTTCTCCTTCAGCTGGTCCACCAGCCACAGGATATCGTCGATCCGGTAGGTGGGCTCTCCGTAGCCGCAGAACACGATCTCCCGGTAGGCGGGGATGTCCCGGCTCAGAAAGCTGTCCAGCGCCTCCTGGCGGGTAGGCTCCCGCTCCAGCCACAGAGAGTCCTCGGTGTAGATGGAGCCCTGGGCCTTGCCGTGACGCAGGCAGAACTCGCAGTTGCAGTTGCACTTGTTGGTCAGATTGACGTACAAAGCGCCTTCATATTCATAGGTGATGGTCATGGTATCTCTTCCTTTCAGCCGTCAATTCCAAAAAAGCGCTTGCCGTTCTCCAGGGTGATCCGGGCAGCCTCCTCCAGGTCCATGCCCTTCACCCGGGCGATGGTCTCAGCCACCAGATGGACGTGGCCCGAGTCGTTGCGCTTGCCCCGAAAGGGCTCCGGGGTCAGGTAGGGGGAGTCGGTCTCGATCATGATCCGGTCCATGGGCAGCCATTCGATGACCTCCAGAGATTTCCGGGCGTTCTTATAGGTGACCACTCCGGTAAAGGACAGCATCCAGCCCAGCTTCACCAGTACCTTGGCGTCCTCCAGACTGCCGGAATAGCAGTGGTACACGCCCTTCACATTGGGATGGGACTTCACCACCTCCAGACAGTCCTGGTGTGCCTCCCGGTCGTGGATGATGACAGGCAGGGACAATTCCTCCGCCAGCTCCATCTGGACATGGAATACCTGCTTCTGAAAGTCCCGGGGCGGGTTCTCCTTCCAGTAGTAGTCCAGACCGATCTCTCCCACGGCCCGCACCTTGGGATGAACGGCCAGAGTCCGCAGCCCCTCCAGAGTGCTCTGGTCAAAGCCCTCACAGTCAGAAGGGTGGACTCCCACGGCGGCATAGACAAAGGGGAACTGCTCCGCCAGGGACACCGCCGTCCGGGAGCTCTCCAGGTCACAGCCGGGGTTCAGGATCAGTTCCACGCCCCGGTCCGGCATGGAGGAGAGCACCTCCATCCGGTCGCCGTTGAAGGCCCCGGAGTCATAGTGGGCATGGGTATCAAATACGCGCACGAAACTCACCTCTTGTTGTATCACTGATCAGTACATTATCATACCCCAGCCCTGGGAAAAAAGCAAGGGAAAGGGAACCACGTCCCTTTCCCCCTCCGTTATCCCAACTCGGTCCAGACGTAATAGGAGCTTCCCTCGGTATACTCGCTCTCGCTATCCCCGCTGGCATACAGCTCCTGAAAGACCACAGCCGCCCGGGATACCTGCTTGGGTACCTCATACACCAGGACACCCTGGACCTCCTCGTCCTCCTTCAGCGTGTACTCATCGGGGAATTGGCTCTTCGTATATTGGGGCAGGGCATAGGCCCCCACCATCTCGACGGGCTCCGATCCCGCCGTGTCCTCCTGCTGATCTTCCCACTTCAGGATAAAGTCGGCCCAGCCCATGGACACGTCCTGGTCAAAGGTGTTCTTGATAGTCAGCCGGCACATCACCAGCTGCCAGCCGTCCTGGGCCCAATAGTCCCCGTAGGACTCCATGGTATCCACTTGATCCACCGTAAAATCGAACCAGTAGGAGGCCACCTTGTCCCCCACTTCAAACTGGTTCTTTTCCACGCCCGACCCCGACGAGCACGCCGCCAGCAGCAGGCCAGTCAGCAGCGTCAGCGCCAGCAGCACGCTTATCTTTCTATGGTGCATCACAACACATCCGTCCTGTCCCATGGTTTTGATAAAACGATTATAGAGTATCCCTTTTCAAAAAGCAAGGGGCCCGTTTCCAAGCCCCCGGCCCCGCACCCAAACCCAAATCGCAGTTCAGCGAAGCAGGGTCAGTTTCGGCTGGAGGAACAGCAGAAGGAGCGCACGATGAGTTTTTGATGCGAAGCATAAAAAACTCGTCGCAAGCGATATGACGCTTGCGACAAGTTGGAAAACGCGAACACTTTCGAGGTAGAGGCTTTCAGGCCTGCACCCAAACCGAATCGAAGCCCAGCGAAGCGGGTTCGATTCGGAAAGGAGGAGCGACGAAGTGAATGAGCGATGACTTTTTCAAATAAAAAGTCGTCGCGAACGATATGAAGTCCGCGACGACGTGGTGACCCAGCGGGGACTCGAACCCCGGACCCACGGCTTAAAAGGCAGTTGCTCTACCGACTGAGCTACTGAGTCAGGTATTCAATTCTTCGCTCCGCGCCGAAAGCAGCAGCCAAACCGCAATCCGGTAACGCGATTGCGGTTTGGGGAGGAGGCACGGCAGAATACGCGCGCTTTGACCGTCGGGACAAAGCAAACGACATGCAGTCCGCACCAATGAAGTGGCAGGGATGGCTGGACTCGAACCAGCGAGTGAGGGAGTCAAAGTCCCTTGCCTTACCACTTGGCTACACCCCTATATCCGCGGCGACAAGAGGACAGGCAAGGGCCGGAGCCGAAGCTCCGGCCCTTCCGCCTATTTATGTGGGGTGGGTAAAGGGACTCGAACCCTCGACACCCGGAACCACAATCCGGTGCTCTAACCAACTGAGCTACACCCACCATGTATCGTGAAATGAAAGGAGCCGCGCATGGCCACTCTAAAATGGCACGCCTGAAGGGACTCGAACCCCTGACCCACTGCTTAGAAGGCAGTTGCTCTATCCACCTGAGCTACAGGCGCATATGGAGCGGGTGATGGGAATCGAACCCACGCGACCAGCTTGGAAGGCTGGGATTCTACCATTGAACTACACCCGCATGGACGGCGCGTTCCTCTCACATCAGCCACAAAAGAATATCATATCTTTGCCCGGTTTGTCAATCCCTTTTCCCCAATTTCTCAAAATTCTTTTTTGAGATAGCGTGCTAAATTATCTTTTGTGAAAGAACACCCGCTTTCCGCCAGGAAAGCGGGCGTTCCGGCAACATATTTTTTACCGCAAGGCTGCGTCGCAGAAGCCGCAGCAGTCTACCCCGCCGATTTTCTTTACCAGGGGCGGCAGGTAGGGCTGGGTCTGGGTAATGCACCGGGGGTTGGTACACACCGGCTTGGTGCCGATCTCCACCGGGGGCACCGTATCCCACCGGGGCTGAAGGGCCAGATGCTCCAGCAGGGCCATCCGGGCAAACATACCGTACCGGGCCTGCTGGAAGTAGACCGCCCGGGGATCGTCGTCCACATCCACCGTGATCTCGTCTACCCGGGGCAGCGGGTGCATGACCAGCATCTTCTCCTTGGCCCGCTCCAGCTTCCGGCGGGTCAGAATGTAGATGCCCTTGTTCCGCTCATACTCCAGGGGATCCACAAACCGCTCCCGCTGGATACGGGTCATATACAGCACGTCCAGCTGGGGGATCACCGCCTCCAAGCCGGTGACCTCGGTAAAGCGCATGTTATTTTCCCGCATGAAGGTACGCATATACTCGGGCACCGCCAACTCGCGGGGAGAGATCAGGAAGAACTTGATGTCTTTGAATTTGGCCATGGCCTTGATGAGGGAGTGGACGGTTCGGCCGTTCTTCAGATCGCCGCACAGTCCCAGGGACAGGCCGTCCACGCCGCCCAGCAGCTTGGTCATGGTAGTCAGATCGGCCATGGTCTGGGTGGGGTGCATGTGGCCGCCGTCGCCGGCGTTGACCACCGGCACGTTGGAATACAGGGAGGCCGCTTTGGCCGCCCCCTCCCAGGGGGTCCGCATGACAATGACGTCGGCGTAGCTGGACACCATCTTGATGGTATCCTTCAGGGTCTCGCCCTTGGCCACCGAGGAGGAGTTGGGGTCGGCAAAGCCAAACACAGTGCCTCCCAGCCGCAGCATGGCGGTCTGGAAGGAGAAGTTGGTCCGCGTCGAGGGCTCGTAAAACAGGGAGGCGGCCACTTTGCCCCGGCACACGTCAATGAATTGTTCGGGGGCGTCTATGATCTGGCTGGCCCGGGCATAGAGGGCGTCCCACTCCTCGCGGGGCAGGTCTCCAAAATCAATCAGGTGCCGCATTCCATTCCACTCCTATGTTATCATCCTATTCTTCCAGATATCCTATCACAAACCGACCCATTCCGCAAGGCGCGCTTGGAACTTTTCCAAATTTCCTTGACACCTGGGGACAAAAGGGGGCACTCCAATATTATGAGCGCACAGGATCTGTCTTCCGGAACGTGCAGTAAATTTTAGTTTATCGTTTCATGTAGGGTGAGGGCTTGGTAGGGCGGGGGCAAGCCCCCGCCGTATTTTGGCGGCGGCCCCAAGGGGCCGCCCTACGGGCGGGGCGTCCAGAGGCCGCCCCCTACG
>NZ_JADYTU010000038.1 GCF_021531375.1 Pseudoflavonifractor phocaeensis | reverse complement strand
GGTGGGGGAGACTCTGGACCGGGCGTTCACGGCGGCGATGCTGGCCTGCGGGCTGCTGCTGGCGGGGGCGTGGGGGAATATCACTATGCTGCTGGCGGCCCTCTGGCTGGCGGCGCTGTTTTGGAGGAGAAAAAGGGAGAGGAGAAGATAAACCGGGATTGGGAGGCGCGCCATGGCAGGGCGGGGGCTTGCCCCCGCCCCGGCGGCCCCTTTATAGTCTAATTGATCGGGCAGCCCTGTTGCAAGGCTGCCCTTGCCGCATAGGCAGGAGCCGCGCAAAAGGGAAAATGAAGCTGCGAATAAGCCTATCTCAGCGCAAAAGGCAAAAAGGACCAATAAAATCAGGGCTTGTCTTTCCGGTCAGAAACAGGTACAATAAAGAATACGCCTTAAAACCAACGACCGGGAGGATCATCATGAACCGCACACTGGAACACATCCTGCCAAACGTGCAAAAGCCCGCACGATACACCGGCGGAGAATATAACGCAGTGGTCAAAGACAAGCAGACGGTCAAGACCCGTTTTGCCCTGTGCTTTCCCGACACCTATGAGATCGGCATGTCCAACCTGGGCTGCCGCATCCTGTATGGCCTGATGAACGAGCGGAAGGACGTCTGGTGCGAGCGCTGCTTTGCCCCCTGGGGGGACATGGAGGAGGAGATGCGCCGGGAGGGCCTGCTCCTCTACGGACTGGAGAGCGGCGACCCAATTTCCGATTTCGACATCATCGGGTTTTCCCTGGGTTATGAGATGGCCTACTCCAACGTGCTGAACATGCTGGACCTGGCGGAGGTCCCTCTGCGCTCCGCCGACCGGCCCGACCTGACCCCGCTGGTAGTGGCGGGCGGCACCTGCTGCTACAACCCCGAGCCTCTGGCCCCCTTCATCGACTTCTTCAGCCTGGGAGAGGGGGAGGAGGTCACTCTGGAGTACATCGACCTGTACCAGCAGGCCAAGGAGGAGGGCTGGTCCAAGGAGGAGTTCCTCCGGGAGGTGGCCAAGATCCCCGGGATCTACGTCCCTTCCCTTTACGACGTGACGTATCATGAGGACGGCACCGTGGCCGCCATCACCCCCAAGGACGGGGCTCCCGCCACTGTGACCAAGCGGATCGTCCAGGACATGAACAAGTCCTATTTCCCGGTCAAGACCATCATCCCCTCTACCGAGATCGTCCACGACCGGGTGATGCTGGAGCTGTTCCGGGGCTGTATCCGGGGCTGCCGGTTCTGCCAGGCGGGATACGCCTACCGGCCCGTCCGGAGCCGGGACCCGAAACTGCTGGCGGAATACGGAAAAGCGGCCTGTGAGGACTCCGGCTATCAGGAGATGACCCTGTCCAGCCTGTCCTCCACCGACTATCCCTGCCTCATGGAGCTGTGCGACGACCTGCTGGACTACTGCGCCCCCCGGGACATCGGCCTGTCCCTGCCCTCGCTGCGGGCGGACACCTTTTCCATGAACCTGATGGAGCGGCTCCAGCGGGTGCGGAAGGGCGGCCTGACCTTTGCCCCGGAGGCGGGGACCCAGCGGCTCCGGGACGCCATCAACAAGAACCTGCGGGAGGAGGACCTGCTCCAGTCCTGCCGCACCGCCTTCTCCGGCGGCTGGAGCGGCGTGAAGCTGTACTTCATGCTGGGCCTGCCCACCGAGACCGACGAGGACGTGCTGGGCATCGCGGACCTGGCCCGAAAGGTGTACTTCGCCTGGCGGGAGTGTACCCCCAACAAGGCCCGGGGCGTGCGGATCACCGTGTCCACCTCCTGGTTCGTCCCCAAGCCCCACACCGCCTTTCAGTGGGACGCCCAGATCCCAGTGGAGGAGTACCAGCGGCGGGTGAACCTGCTGCGGGACGCTCTGAAGCGGGACAAGTCCATCACCTACAACTGGCACGACCCGGAGACCAGCTATCTGGAGGCCGTCTTCTCCCGGGGAGACCGGCGGCTGGCCGACGTGCTGGAGTGGGCCTGGGCCCACGGGGCGAAAATGGACTCCTGGAGCGAGTATTTCGACTTCCGGCGGTGGATGGACGCCCTGTCCGCCTGCGGCCTGGACGGCGACTTCTATGCCCACCGGGTCCGGGAGAAGGACGAGGTGTTCCCCTGGTCCGTCCCCAGCGTGGGGGTGAGCCGGGACTTTCTGTGGCGGGAACGGGAGCTGTGCTACCAGTCCCAGACCACGCCCGACTGCCGCACCCGCTGCTCGGGCTGCGGAGCCAACAAACTGCTGACGGGAGGTGGCCGCTGTGGCTGATCGCCTTTTATTCTCCAAGACGGGCCGGGCCAAGTACATCTCCCACCTGGACCTGATGCGAACCTTCCAGCGGGCCTTTGCCCGGGCCAAGATCCCCATCAAGCATACCGAGGGCTTCAATCCCCACCCCTTCGTCTCCATCGCCCTGCCCCTGTCGGTGGGCTACTCCAGCCAGTGCGAGATCTTGGAGTTCGGCCTGCTGGAGGGGACCAGCTATGAGGAGGTGCCCGCCCGGCTCACCGCCGCCATGCCCGAGGGCATCGTGGTCCACCAGTGCTATCCGGCCCAGCGGAAGCTGAAGGAGCTGGCCAGCCTCAATTACATCATGAACTTCGAGTACCCCGAGGGCCGTCCCCAGGCGGCGGAGCCCGCCATGCGGGAGCTGCTGGGCCGGGAGAGCCTGGTGGTCCAAAAGAAGTCCAACAAGTCCAAGAAGGGCTATACCGAGGTGGACCTGATCTCCCTCATCCGGGGCTGGAACCTGGAGTGCCAGAGCGACACCATGACGCTGGACGCGGTGCTGTCCGCCCAGAATCCGGGCCTGAACCCGGAGCTGATCCGGGCGGCCTTCTGCCAGGCCTATCCCCAGTTCGCCCCCGATTTTGTCACCTTCCACCGCCGGGAGGTGCTGGACGTGGAAGGGAAGCCCTTCCGGTAAACGGAAGGAGCTTCCGGAGCCGCCCGTAGGGGGCGGCGTCCCCGACGCCCCGCGGGCGGCCACACGGGGCCGCCCCTACGGACTCCGCGCCCACGGGCGGGGTCACATTACCGCATTCCGCCGCGGGCGGCCACACGGGGCCGCCCCTACGGACTCCGCGCCCACGGGCGGGGGCACATTACCGCGTTCCGCCGCGGGCGGCCACACGGGGCCGCCCCTACAGGCCCTGCGCCCATGGGCGGGGCCACATTACCGCATTTTACCGTAGGGCGGGGGCTTGCCCCCGCCGTGGGCGGCAGACCGCCCCTGCATCTGCGTAGAGGCGCATCACGGTGCGCCTGGGAAAGAAGATTAAAAACACAAAGGAGGACACCCCAATGGACAAGCCCACCCAATACACCCTGACCTGGGAAGTTACTGACGACATGACCGCCAAGCGCATCGGCGCCGCCGGGTCCAAGATCCTGTCCACCCCCAACATGCTGGCCCTGATGGAGAGCGCCGCTCTGGAACTGGCCAAGGAGTACCTGGACGAGGGGATGACCACCGTGGGCGCCGAGGCCCACGTCCGCCATCTGGCCCCCACCCCCGTGGGTATGAAGGTGTCCGCCACCGCTACCCTGCGGTCCATCGAGCGGCGGAAGATGTGGTTCGATATCGAGGTCAACGACGAAAAGGGCAAGTGCGGCGAGGGCTCCCACCTGCGCATCATGGTGCCCAACAAGGACCGGAGCAAGGAGAACCCCTGAATTTGCATCCACTAGGCGGGCCGGGGCTTGTTCCATGCCCGAAATCTCGGAAAAAAGCCCGAATTTCTCCCGAACAGTCTTGCCAATCGAAACATTCAGTGATATAATATTTGCGCTTTTGAACCGATAACACAGAAGGGAACGATATACATGTCCGGACATTCCAAGTGGCACAACATACAAAAGACCAAGGGCGCGGCCGACGCCAAGCGCTCTCAGATTTTTACCAAGATCGCCCGTGAGATGATCGTGGCCGTCAAGACCGGCGGCAGCGGCGACCCCGCCAACAACTCCCGCCTGGCCGCCGTCATCGCCAAGGCCAAGGCCGCCAACATGCCCAACGACAACATCAAGCGCACCATCGACAAGGCTCTGGGCGCCGGCAACAACGACAACTTCGAGTCCGTGGTGTACGAGGGCTACGGCCCCAACGGCGTGGCCGTTATCGTGGAGGCCCTGACCGACAACCGCAACCGTACCGCTCCCGAGGTGCGCCACCTGCTGGACAAGTACGGCAAGGGGCTGGGCGCCACCGGCTGCGTGTCCTGGTCCTTCGACAAGAAGGGCGTTATCGTCATGGACTCTGAGGACCTGGACGAGGACACCGTCATGATGGACGCGCTGGAGGCCGGCGCCGACGACATGCAGGCCGACGAGGATGTGTTCGAGATCACCACCGACCCCGACGCCTTCAACGACGTGGTGGCCGCGCTGGAGGCCAAGGGCTACACCTTCCTGGAGGCCGAGGTCCGTATGGTCCCCCAGAACTATGTCACCCTCACCAACGAGGACGACATCAAGAACATGGAGAAGCTCATCGACATGCTGGAGGACAACGACGACGTGCAGAACGTCTACCACAACTGGGAGCAGGAATAATTGCATTATTCCTTTTGGAAACAAGCTGATTTTCATTAATAACAACGGATTTTAGAACATTTTTGGAGCGCGTTGCGACATACATCAAATCCGTTGTGACATACGCTTTTCCTTTGATTGCGACATACAAAAGGAGGAAAAAGCATGAAAATCAGCGCTGCAAAACGAGAGTATTTCGTAGAGATTGAGGTTAGGAAGTTTACTCCGAAAACCATTCGGAGTTATCGGAATAATCTCAATCTCTTTTTGCGCTTTTGTGAGGAAGAAGCGGGAATAACAGAGGTTGAAGATTTATCCCTGTCCGTGGTGCGGCAATTCTCCATCTACATGAGCTCCAAGGGCAGAAAAGGCAGTTACATCAACGGGCTTCTCAAAGTGGCAAAGGCGTTCATTCAATACTGCTATGATGAGGGCTACGGAGGCTTTAACACAAAGAAAAACTTTAAGTGGTGCAAACAGGACAAAGCCGTTGTCATGGCGTTCCAACCGTCTGATGTGCGGCGGATGATGCAGTCTTGCAAAGGCTGTGATTTTCTGCAAATCCGGGACGCGGCGGTGCTGACTACATTGTTTGAAACTGGTATTCGGTGCTGGGAGCTGTGCTGCATCCAAAAGCAGGACATACATGAGGACTTTATCATCATCAACGGCAAAAACCACAAACAGCGTGTCGTGCCGATTACGCCCATTCTGCGGAAAGCCCTGATGAAGTATGACGCGGCGGCAGAGAACTATTTTGCCTTGAAGAATACGGATGATTACTATTTTCTTTCCAACCACGGCAAGCAGCTGACCAATAGCGCAGTTGAACACATTGTAAAACGCCACGGAGAGGGAATAGAGGGCATCCGCGTTTCGCCCCATACCTGCCGCCATTTCTACGCCCAGCAGCATATCAAAATGGGGACAGACCTCTATACCATTTCCCGCCTGTTGGGGCATGAAAACATTCAAATTACGCAGACCTATTTGAACAGCCTACGGGACGAGGAAGTTATCAATATTTCAAAGCAGAGAAGCGTTTTGCTGTCCATGTGATTTTTATACGCGCGGCGGGAGAACACAGCGCAGGACGAGCCGCAAACGGCGCTGACGGTATTTATCTCACGGAGGGGAACAGATACCCCGGACGCAGTAAAAGAGCGGGAAACGCCGTCCAGAAGCCAAGAAAACAAAAGAGCGGGAGGTATTGCGCCTCCCGCTCCTGTCATAGTATGTCGTTTAGTATTTCCCTTGCGTCAAGGGTATGCACATCAAATTTCCGCCAGTCTGCCGCCGTGGGTATCTGTGTGTTCAGAATGGGTTTGTACGTCCGTATGTACTCGCCCTCTTTCTGTCCGATTTCCTCTTGGATGTCAGAATAATTCCGCGCCTTTGCATCATAAAGCACATCAAAATTGATGGAATGGCCTTTGCGCTATGCTTCTGCCAAGATGCGGTATTTCCGCTCTTTTTGGCCTTTAATGGCTGCGTAGTGCTGCGCCACGCGTTTCAGCATATTCATACTCTTGCCGATGTAAACAATGGTATCGTCGATCTTGATGCAGTAAATTCCCGCATGGTCGTATTTGGCGGCAAGCCCTTTTCTTTTGAGCCAGTGATAGACATTTTCTTCATAGCTTCGCTTTTTCAAAACTCAAACTCTCCAAAAGGAATATCTGGATAGTCTGGCATGACTGCCCCGAAATCATACCTTAATGCTCCGGCAACATTCTCCGCTGCTACTAACACTTCTGGAAAGCGTGTATAGTCCTATTGCTGATAAAGCGCCCCCAGAACGCTTTCCAATGCGTCAATCATTTCATCTACGGTCAAATGCTTGTCCTCCTTAAAATTTGAATTGTGGCGTTGGAGAAACTTGTTTCTCCAACAGCCCATTATTTATATTATCTGTATTATTTATATTTATTTCTATATCCTCTGCCGCTTCATCATTTACGGTTTGCGGTACATCTTGAACGTCTGCCGTAAAATCAAGGCCGTCCGGCGTATCATTCTTTTTTGTGTGCGTGTCGCGCTGTGGGGTTTCATAGAAATCATAGGTATTGCTGTTATTGCGCTGCACAAGATAGCCTTTATCAATCAGCTTTACAAACTGGTCGCGATAAGTAGAGGGCGGCATACCAACAGCCTAACGAATGGCGGCGGGGGATAGAGCCAATGTGAAGCCGTTGGCGTTAGAGGCAAAGTATAAATAGAGCATGAGCGCGTGTGCGCCGAGGTCACGCGCGGCAGCTTGCCAATGACTGTTTTTTATTCCGAGGAAGTCAGACGCGGCGCGTTCTCTGTGAATGGTGATAATCCGTTGATTTGGTACTGTGTTCGGCATAACCGATAATCCTTTCTTTTGGAATGGGGGACTTGCGTCCCCCGCCAATGAATTAGTTTCCGAGATTGTTCAGCATATCGCGCAAATCCTTTAATGCTTCATCTTCCAGACGGATATGAATGCGGGACAATACCCGCTCCGCGATACGGTCGATTTCGGCATCATCCAAAAGCCGTGCTTTCATCATGTCCTTTTGGTACTGCCAGCGGAGCATAATATCTCCGGTGTTCTACATGGCAAGCAAGTATCTTTCAAGCATGGATTTTTGCTTCATTGGATTTAACCTCCTAATAAATTTTCTTGAAAAAGAATTGTTTTATCTCTTTTTCTATAAATATTATAACAAAATTTTGATGAAAAATCAAAATAGGGCATTATGATAGTCAGCTTGTAAATAGCACAAAAGGGGGCGCACCCATTTCGGGAAAAGAAAAACGCGGGGCGCGGCGGCGGAATTGTGTGGGCAGCACTCCCACGAAGCGGATTTTTGTTTTCGCCGTCACCGTTCCAAAGGAATTCGCTGAAATTCAATAAATACAAGTGAAATTCATTGAAATAAAGCTAATTTCGCTGAAATTACTGCTATTGCAACTAAATTTCGCTTAATTCTGACTAATTATGTTGTATTTCAATTATTTTAGGCAAATTTCGGCAAAACTCTTGACAATATATATATATATATATGATAGATTGTACGAAGAATTGGTGGTTTTGCCAAATTCGTACATTTTTTCTTTTTTGGGAGGAATTAAAAAATGCGCGTGACTATCGACCTCGACAGAGATATCATCATTATTCCCGACAACTTCTTTAAAAAGATCGCAGAGGAAAATGAAAAATTGCAGAAGTACGGCGCAGAGCCTGTAAAAGCACTTGACCGTATCAGACATTCCTATGAAAAGGCTATGTCCGATACTGACAACCGCCTGTTGACCCAGAGCAACGCAAAGACCACAACCCGCAGCAAGAAAACTATGACCCCCGAAGAAGCACAGAAGATCTTGGAGGCAGAAGCAAGCAAAGCGGGTAACAAGTAATGGCGTCTTATGTATCACAGGCAGAAAAAGAACTCATGTGGAAGCTGTACCAGAAATACGGAACATACAAAGCCGTTGCTGATAAATTAAACCGTAATCCCGGTACTGTTTCCCGCCATGTGCGAGAATACGAAGCAGCGGTAAACGCGGCAAGCGTTGTAATGAATGCTAAATGAGAGAGGTGAGCTGAGTGATCTATGTAGTGCTAATTGTTGGCATGTGCCTACTCGTTGCTGTTGGAAGTACCATAGGCCTTGGTATGGGAACGATTTCCATAATCGGAATTGCGTTTACTATTTTTTTAGTTCTAAAGAGTGACAAGAAAGATAGAAACACCTTAAAATCGTTGCAAGAGGAAACAAAGGATATAATTAAAGTCAATGAAAATACTGGTGTAATTACTATCACGCAACGACATAAGGCATTTGCAAAAATGTTCACGTGCGAAAACTATGTAAGCACCCGTCATGGATACGCAGAAGAGAAACTAATTTTTACCAGCGCAACAGTTGGCGGCGTTACTACTGGCGGCGTGGATAAAGTTGGCGGATATGGAACAGAAAAAAAGAAAACTGATAAATATAATCTGATTTATCAGTATGTAGACTACAAGAGCGATCAAACAAAAAAGGTATATGTGACAGCAATTCAACTGTCAGATTCTTTGAGAAAATCGGCAAAACTGTCCAAGGTAAAAGAATACTTAGACGGAAATTGTCTTAATGTTGTTATGCCATTGGTATCTTCGGAAAAAGAAAAGCAAGCCTATGTAAATCTTCATAGAATTCGCGGCGGTGGTTATTCAACACACCTCGCCAATTTGGAAGAAGATGATAAAATTCGTACCTTGCCAACACTCCAAAAGTGTAATGATATTATAAGTTGGATAAGTGGAAACGGTTAAATCATGGAGCGGGGCGCGTGTCCCGCTCCATTTCTGTCTGTTCGCAAGAGTACACCTTTACAAACACGGAAAATCCCCCTATTTTTCTTGTTCGTATAGTATGATTTTTATTTTACAAATATATTCGTAAATATATTGACATTTACGAACAGCTATGGTACAATACGAACAGATAGAACAAAGGGGGACACGACATGGACAGCCGCACTTACTACTATGCCAGAGTATCGAGCAAGGAACAAAACCTTGACCGCCAGATTGCTGCTTTTAAGGCTCTTGGAGCAACCGAGCGGGAGATTATCACCGACAAGGAAAGCGGCAAGGATTTGGAGCGGGTGGGTTATCAGGCTCTAAAAAACGCTATGCTGCGGCGGGGTGATACCCTTGTTGTGAAATCCCTTGACCGTTTGAGCCGCAACAAGTGCGACATAAAAAACGAACTGCAATACTTCAAGGACAACGGCATTCGGTTGAAAGTCATTGATCTCCCCACAACTATGATGGAACTGCCGGAGGGGCAGGAGTGGGTTTTCGAGATGGTCAACAACATTCTGATTGAAGTCTTGGGAACTATCGCGGAGCAGGAGCGGGAGACCATTCGTAAGCGTCAGGCCGAGGGCATTGAAGCGGCAAAGCAGAACGGCAAGAAGTTAGGCCGTCCCGCGCTCACTTTCCCCGCAAACTGGAATGAGGTTTATACCTCTTGGAAAGCGGGGGAGATCACCGCAAAGACCGCCATGGAGCAGACATGTACAAAAAGAACCAGCTTCTACAAGCTGGTCGGTATGATGGAGGAAAGGTGAGATGGGAGGCTTCTCCCCTTGACTTTCCCAAAAGTTTGGTTATACTTTATCTTGTCACCAGAGTTGTGACGTACATAAAAAACGGCACAATCAATTTTGGAAAAGCGAAAGTCTGAAAACGCTTGAAAAGTCTAAAAAAGCTTGATTTTTCAGGGATTTGTGTTTGCCCCTACTGGGGGCAAAGCCCCCAGCTCGACGACGTGCAGAACGTCTACCACAACTGGGAGCAGGAATAAACCAGACCGCAAGGCGGCGCCGTCAGGCGCCGCTTTTGTTCTGCGCGGGTACGCCGCCCTCTGCTTCCGCACAAAAAATCTCTCCCCTCCGGGCCGCCCCGGGCCCACTATGACAATGACAGATAACAATAACAATTTCTGTGGCTGTAACAGTTACTCTCACTATTACTATTACGCAGCCTCTTTTTGTATCAAAAGATACATCAAATCCCTCCGTTCCGCCTATGGCTGAGGAGGGATTTTTTTGAGCGACGAAAAAAAGAGCTTTCTGCTCTACTTTGACAACTACCCCATCATCCGGGCCCTGCCCCCGGACCAGCGGGGGTGGCTGCTGTCCGCCCTGTATGTCTATGCCGACCAGGTGTGGCGGGACGAGACGGCGTCCATGGAGCGGGTCATGGAGGAGTTCCCCAGCCTGTCTCAGGAGGCCAGGGTGGCCTGCGGTTTCATCGGGGCCAACATCCTGCGGGATACCCAGCGGTGGCACCGCCAGCGCCGTTCCAAACAGGAGTGGAAAGCGGCGGGGGGAAGGACGGGGAACCGTCCCCCCAAGCAGACCCCATCCCAGACGCCGGAGCAGCTCCAGCGGGAACGGGAGGAGATGGCACGGACGCGGCGGCTGGTGGAGCTGCTGAAACTGGAACGCGCCCCCGGCGGCGAGGCCGGAGGCGCGGAAGATGCGGGGGAGTGGAAGGGTCAGGAGCCGGAGGGCTCGGGCTGGGACTCCTGAGGCTTGGGCGGACGGGCCTTGGAGCCGTCCCGGTCCTCGGGGGGCTCAGGCCGCTGGCCGTCAGGGGGCGGGGTCGCCCCATCAGGGCGCTGACCGTCAGGGGGCGGAGTGGACCCGTCGGGGCGCTGGCCGCCCTTGGCTCCAAAGGGCCCCCCTCCGCCTTCGGTGTACTGCTGGGCTTGGCCGTCGGCCGTCAGGGTGTAGTCGGTGTCCTCCTTCAAATCGGGGGAGGAGAAGAGTATGGACTGGCAGTCTTTCTCGGTGGTGAAGGACAGCACTTCGCCCTCCTCGGGGTCGGACAGGACCACGTTGGAGCCCGCGGGCAGGGGAGAGGCCAGATTCATGCTCCGATACTGCTGACGGGAGCCGGCAGATACCGCGCCGTTCTGGTTGCCCACGGCCACCACATAGCCTCCGTTGATGAGAATGTCGCCGTCGGCGTCCAGGCCGCCGTCGGGGGTGCGGTCATTGGCCATGGCGTACACGTTGCCGCCGTTGATGACCAGACAGCCGTTGGAGTCGATGCCGTCGCCCTCCTCGCCCAGGCCGGCGTTAATCTGGAGGGTGCCGCCGTTGATGGTGACCACGGACACGTCGTCCTCGTTGACGTTGATGCCGTCGTTCTGGGCCTGGATATTGATGGTCCCGCCGTTGATGGTCAGGTGAAGCTCGGTGTCCAGCCCCTCGTTTTCGGCGGTGATGTTCAGCACGCCGGTGCCCTCGGTCTGGCCGCCCAGATTCATGGACATCTTGGAGTAGAAGGCCCCGTCGTACTTGTGGAGCTTGTCGTCGGTGCCCTCCTTGTAGATCTTGGCCACATAGGAGCCGCTGATGTTGTTCACGCTGCCGTCGGCCAGAATGACGTTGGCGCCGGCGGCGGAGGTGTCCATGGTGGAGGCGGCCACATATTTGCCGCTGTCGCCGTCACAGGCCACCCAGTCAGTGTCGCACTCGAAGACGTTGTAGAAGATCACCGCCGGGGCGACGGTGCAGGTGATGTCCACACCGTCCAGGATCAGGGTGACCACCGCCTGGGAATCGGTCCGGGCGTCCTCACCCAGGTCCACCGCCAACTGGCCGGCGGACAGCACGCCGGATACCCGGTAAGTACCCGGCTGGCGGATGGTGACCACGGTGTGGGCCTGGGCCTCCTCCGGGGTGTGGGCGTCGGCGGCCTCGCCCTCGCCGTAGTCCTGGCCCATGCCGGACTGGTAGTATACGATGTCGTTGCTCACGGTGACGGCCCCGGATCCGGTGATGGCCTGTCCGTCCAGCGTCACGCTCTGGTCAGACAGGATCAGGGTCTGCTCCGTGGCCTCCTGGGCGGGGGAGCTGCTTGCTTCGCCCGCGGGGGCGGAGCAGGCGGCCAGCGACAGAAGCAGGGCGGCCGCCGTCCCCAGGGCGGTGATGGTTCGTTTCATTGGGAAAAAACTCCTTTCCTTGGTAGGCGGACCAGGCGCGGCAGATACCATGGCAGGGCGGCGCGGCCGGTCCGATGGAATCATCCTATCACATTCGGGGCGAAAATTTTAAAATATTTTCTTTCGAAATTGTAAAAAAACGGTGAAGACCGCAAGCGCCAGATGGCGCCGTCCATGGTCTCCACCGTATTTTTTCCTGTGCAAGCAAGCCTGTAAGCCGGGTTCTGTCTTTTAAGACAGCCATCTATCTCGACGCACCGTTGCCGGTACGCTCAAGCCGCCTCCCCGGGACGGTCGGGCCGACCATATGTCCCTCCACGGCGTTGCTCCGGATAGAGTTTACAGCGATGGGCTGTTCCCAGCCATCGGGTGAGCTCTTACCTCGCCTTTCCACCCTTACTGTCCCGGTGAGACCGGGACAGCGGTATATCTCTGTTGCACTTTTCCTAGGGTCGCCCCCGGCGGGTGTTACCCGTTATCCTTGCCCTGCGGAGCCCGGACTTTCCTCACAGACGGGCCTTTCGCCCCGCCCGCGCGGCTGTCCAGCTTGCTTGCCTGATTATGATAGCGGAAAAGGGACGGGTTGTCAAATAGTTTTCTCATCCCCGGGGCCGGGAAACCCCGGCCTTTCGCCGGTCCGCACACCCCGGCGGGACAGGAAGGGGAGGGGAGCGGTCATTTCACCGCTTCCCATCCGGGGCAAAGTGTGCTATAATTATGCTGTATTGCTATGAGGAGGACGCCATGATCATTTTAGGCATCGACCCCGGGGTGGCCACCATCGGGTTTGGGGTCATCCGGGCGGAGCGGCAGAAGAACACGCTGCTGCGGTACGGCGTCATCACCACCCCGCCGGGCATCCCCCTGTCCAGCCGGCTGCTTCAGATCTCCAACGACATGGAGGAGCTGATCCATACCTTCCATCCCGACGAGATGGCGGTGGAGGAGCTGTTCTTTACCAAAAACATCACCACCGGCATCGCCGTGGCCCATGGCCGGGGGGTGATCCTGCTGGCGGCGGAGAAGCTTGGGGTCCCGGTGTTCGAGTACACCCCCATGCAGGTGAAGCAGGCGGTGGCGGGCTACGGCAAGGCCGAGAAGCGCCAGGTCATGCTGATGACCCAGCGGCTTCTGGGCATGAAGGAGATCCCCCGGCCCGACGACGCCGCCGACGCCCTGGCCCTGGCCATCTGCCACAGCCGGGCGGCCACATCCCTGCTGAATACCGACCGGGTGTTTGACCCCAGGAAATATGACACGCGATAAACCATAAAAGATATGAGGCGGGAGCCAGCGGCCCTATCTTTTATTTGACTTGAAAGGGAGAGACTATGTTCTATTATATCAGCGGAACCGTTGCCCATGTCGAGCCCTATCTGGCCGTCATCGACTGCGGCGGGGTGGGCTACGCCTGCCGGACCACCAGCTATACCCTGTCCGCCCTGAAAAAGGGTGACAAGGGAAAGCTCTTTACATACTTGAACGTCCGGGAGGACGCCATGGAGCTGTACGGCTTTGCCACCCAGGAGGAGCTGAACCTGTTCCAGCAGCTCATCTCCGTGTCCGGGGTGGGCCCCAAGGCCGCCCTGTCCATCCTGTCCTCCAGCACCCCGGCCAATCTGGCCCTGTCCATTATCACCGGGGACGAGAAGGCCCTGACCTGCGCCCAGGGCGTGGGCAAGAAGATCGCCCAGCGGGTCATTCTGGAGCTGAAAGACAAGCTGGCCAAGGGCCAGACCGTCTCCGCCGCCGGGGAGAGCTACGGCGGCACCGGCATCACCGTCATCCCGGAAAACAAGCTGTCCGAGGCTTCCGCAGCTCTGGCTGTTCTGGGCTACTCCCAGAGTGAGATCAACGTGGCCCTCAAGGACGTGAATCTGGACGGCCTGACCCTGGAGCAGATCATCAAGGCGGCGCTGAAAAAGATGATGAAGGGCTGACTCCATTGGCTGAGAGGAGCGTGTGTCATGGCAAAGTTCGAGTGTACGATCCCGGCGGTCTATGATTTTGACGATACCCTGAAGTATTTCCACGACCACCTTTCCAAATGCGGCGTGACGGCCAGCTATGAGGGCGGCAGCGACTACCGCTGCGGCGATTTCCGGGTGGCGGTCCGGGTCTATGAGCGGTATACGGTCTTAGGCGATAACCGCCTGAGTTTAACGGTGACCCTGGCCAGCGCCGGGGAAGAGATCTTTGCCAGCGCCATCGCGGCTGCGGGAGGCGGAGGCATGGTAAAGATCTGGGATTGGGGCGAAAAGGAATTTTTGCAATGTTTTCAGGCAGCGGCGGAGATGTTTGAGGGGATGAAGCCCCGGACAGGAACACGCTGACCTTCTGACGATGAACCCTGAAAGAACAGGAAGTGGACCGATGGCTATTGATTTTTCCAATTCAGAATTTGAGTCCGAGGACCTGGAGCCTCTGGTGACCACCTCCCTGACCCGGGAGGACGAGAACGAGTATTCCCTGCGCCCCAAGACGCTGCGGGAGTACATCGGCCAGGAGAAGGCCAAGGGAAACCTGGAGGTCTTTATCCAGGCCGCCAAGATGCGCCAGGAGCCCCTGGACCATGTGCTGCTCCACGGCCCGCCCGGCCTGGGCAAGACCACCCTCAGCGGCATCATCGCCAACGAGATGGGGGTCAACGTCCGTATCACCTCCGGCCCCGCCATCGAGAAGCCGGGGGATCTGGCCGCCCTGCTGACCAATCTGAACGAGAACGACATCCTCTTCGTGGACGAGATCCACCGGCTGAACCGGGCGGTGGAGGAGGTTTTGTACCCCGCCATGGAGGACTACGCCATCGACATCATCATCGGCAAGGGGCCTTCGGCCAACTCCATCCGGCTGGACCTGCCCAAGTTCACCCTCATCGGGGCCACTACCCGGGCGGGCCAGCTGTCCGCCCCGCTGCGGGACCGGTTCGGAGTGACGTTAAGGCTGGAGCTTTACACCCCCCGGGAGCTGGCCATGATCGTCACCCGGTCCGCGGGTATTCTGGGGGTCCCCATTGAAGCTGACGGGGCCATGGAGATCGCCAAGCGGTCCCGAGGCACGCCCCGGATCGCCAACCGGATGCTCCGCCGTGTCCGGGATTTCGCCCAGGTACGGGCAGGGGGCGTCATCACCAAAAAAGTGGCCGACGAGGCTCTGACCGCCCTGGAGATCGACCACCTGGGCCTGGACGCCATCGACCACCGGATGCTCCGCAGCATCATCGAGAATTACAAGGGCGGCCCCGTGGGGCTGGAGACCCTGGCGGCCACCATCAACGAGGAGGCCGTCACCCTGGAGGATGTCTACGAGCCTTACCTCATGCAGCTGGGCTTCCTGACCCGGACGCCCCGGGGCCGGTGCGTCACCCCCAAGGCCTATCAGCACTTGGGCCTGTCCGTACCGGGACTTCGGGACGTGGGAGAGATGGAGCAGCTGAGCTTTTGATCAAGAGGGGTATCGTTAAGAAGGATAAATTTTAGTATATGGATGTATTAGGGGGCGTCGGGGACGCCGCCCCCTACACACGGTTTACAATATGGCTTCGTAGGGGGCGGCCTCTGGACGCCCCGCCCGTAGGGCGGCCCCTTGGGGCCGCCGCCAAAATGGCAGCCGTCGGACGGCGGGGGACGATTCCCCCGTCGGGGGGAAATGGCCGAAGGCCAAGAGGGGGAGGGATAAGCCCCCGCCCTACCAAGCCCTCATCCTATATGAAACGATAAACTAAAATTTATATGTTATATCGAATCCACACAACTGCAATAAAACCGGCATACAATTCAACTAAAATCTTACAGTAATGAGGTGTATCTATTATGGGTAAACTATTTGGAACCGACGGGATCCGCGGCGTAGTCAACGCCGGACTGGACGCTGATCTGGCTTACAAGGTGGGGCTGGCCGCCGCCATCGTGCTGGCCAAGGACAAAAAGCCGGGGGAGAAGCCCCTGGTCACCATCGGCAAGGATACCCGGATCTCCGGCGACCTGCTGAAGGGCGCTCTCATCGCGGGACTGTGTACCGCCGGAGCCGACGTGCTGGATCTGGGCACCCTGCCCACCCCCGGCGTGGCCTGGGTGACGGTGGACGAGGGGGCCGACGCCGGCATCGTCATCTCCGCCAGCCACAACCCCTTTGAGCACAACGGCATCAAGATCTTCAACGGCCAGGGCTTCAAGCTGTCCGACGAGCTGGAGGAGAAGATCGAGGACATCGTCCTCTTCGGCCACAACAATGTGCCCATGAAGACCCACGGTGAGATCGGCAAGGTGAGCTATGTGGCCCCCAAGGCCTCGGAGGACTATATCGACCATCTGGAGTCCACCATCGACTCCACCCTGGGCGGCCTGCGTATCCTGGTGGACTGCGCCAACGGCGCCGCCTCGGCCACCGCCGCCCGGCTCTTCGACCGGTTCTCCAAGCTGCGTACCGACGTCATCAACGCCGACCCCGACGGCGTCAACATCAACGACAAGTGCGGCTCCACCCATATCGAGGCGCTGTCCGCCATGGTGAAGGCGGGCGGATACGACATGGGCATTGCCTTCGACGGCGACGCGGACCGCTGCCTTGCGGTGGACGAACTGGGCAACCTGATCGACGGCGACCAGATCATGGCCGCCTGCGGACTGGACATGATGCACAAGGGCAAGCTGCCCGGCGACACCGTGGTGGCCACCGTCATGTCCAACCTGGGCCTGCACGTCTATACCAAGGAGCACGGCATGAAGCTGGAGTGTACCGCCGTGGGTGACCGGAACGTGCTGGAGCGGATGCTGGAGATGGGCTACGCCATCGGCGGCGAGCAGTCCGGCCACATGATCTTCCTGGAGCACGCCACCACCGGCGATGGAGAGCTGACCGCCCTGCAGATGCTGGCGCTGCTGAAGGAGAGCGGCAAGAAGGCCTCCGAGCTGTTCGGCACCTGCCCCCGCTATCCCCAGGTCCTCATCAATATCCCCGTGGCGGACAACGACGTGAAGAAGGCCGTCATGGCAAGCGACCTGCTGGCCCAGGCCATCCAGCGGGAGGAGGCCGCCCTGGCCGGGGAGGGCCGGGTGCTGGTCCGTCCCTCGGGCACCGAGGCTCTGATGCGGGTCATGGTGGAGGCCAAGTCTCAGGAAACCGCCCAGACGGTGGCCCAGCGGCTGGCCGATCTGATCGGAGAATTATAACTTTTAAGGATGGATTTTCGGGGTATGGAAGATTGTACAAAAATTTTCCAGCGAACCCTTGACAAATCCGGTGATTTTGATTATTATGGTTGATAGCCGCAGTATTGATTGGCAAAATGATTCATTCCGAGGTCTTTCAGACCGGGAATTGTGTCTGCTCACTGCCGGGGGCGACCCCCAGGCAGAGACAGAATTGGTCCGCCGGTATGGACAGCTGGTCCGCGCCTGCGCCCGCCCCTTGTTTCTGGCGGGAGGGGACAGCGAGGACCTGATCCAGGAAGGCATGTTGGGGCTGCTCGCCGCCATCCGGAGCTTTGATCCGGACCGGGACGCCGCCTTTCGGACCTATGCGGAGATTTGTGTCCGCAGCCGCCTGCATTCCGCCGTACGCGCGGCCCAGGGCGGCAAACACGCACCGTTGAACCACAGTGTCTCTTTTGAACCCCCTCTTTTTGATGGAACCAACGCGCACCTGTTTTCCAGCGCCGAGAGCCCGGAGGACGTCATCATCGGCAGGGAGGAACTGAAAGAGCGCCTCGACGCTCTGAAGGGCCAGTTGTCTGAGCTCGAAGCGAAAATATTACCACCCTACCTCAATGGGCTCACCTGTGGTGAGATCGCCCGGCGGGTGGGCCGCCCTCAAAAGTCGGTGGACAACGCGATCCAGCGGATCCGGCGCAAGGTGGCGCGGCAATTTTCTTCCGGCGTATCCAGCGAGAGCTGATCGCAATATTACAACCGTCCAAGCGATTGGACAACGAGTCAAAGAGAGGGAAAATCCATGTACGAAGACAAGATCCTGGTATGCAAAGAGTGCGGCAACGAGTTCACCTTTACCGCTGGTGAGCAGGAGTTCTACGCTGAGCGCGGCTTCCAGAACGAGCCCCAGCGCTGCAAGCCCTGCCGTGACGCCCGCAAGAACGCCGCCCGCGGCCCCCGTGAGTACTTCACCGCCGTGTGCGCCGCTTGTGGCGGTGAGGCTAAGGTTCCTTTCGAGCCCAAGTCTGACCGTCCCGTCTACTGCAGCGACTGCTTCGCCAAGATGCGCGAGCAGCAGGGCTAATATAAGCCTGGAAAAAAGGGCGCCCAGCCGGGCGTCCTTTTTCTGTTTTCCGGGACCTGTTCCGGAAGGGATGGGATGCGGTCCCTAAAGTGGAGATGGATCATCGTCGCCCTTGTGCCCGGCAAATGTCACCCATTTATCCGGGATGAGGATGGGCGCCGGTTTGCCGTGGACGATTATTGCCAGATAAATTTTAATTTATGGATGTATTATGGGGCGTCGGGGACGCCGCCCCCTACGCACGGTTTACAATATGGCTTCGTAGGGGGC
>NZ_JADYTU010000037.1 GCF_021531375.1 Pseudoflavonifractor phocaeensis | reverse complement strand
CCATCATGCCACATCCCTCCCTATAGTTATTGTACCATAGAAAGGGTTTATACGCCACTTTGTCAACAGGTCCCTTATCTTACCTTATCAAAATCAATACACATATTGTAAAAATTGGAGCGAACAGGTATCTGTTCGCTCCAAAAAAATAATGAATTGATTTGGTGTTCTGCCATTCCCACAAACTTTGCAGCAAAAGGCTTACTCGTCCTCTTCGTGAAAGCAGAACATGGGCCGAGCCTCGTCAAAGAGATCTACCATTCCGCAGTAGTTCAAAATCTCGTAAGTATGAATCCACTCCTGCTGTTGGGCATTCAGCTCCTCCCGCTCTAAAAACTCCCCATCTGCGGTGACAAAGCCCACCGGTGTAATGACCGGCAGCTGCTCATACATCTGAGAGAGGAAATTCATAAACCCGGTCATAGGTAAACCGGCCATTCTGGCTGTGAGCATCCCGAGATAGTTAGGACTGATATCTATACCGTTGCGATGTTACATAATAAACAGGTTTTCCAACGAAAAGTTTCCCCTTATTTTTTCCCTTAAGGGAAACTCAGGCTTCAAGATGCATCGGGTTCAGTTAAGAAAATATCACCAGAAAGCAGATAAATTGTGCTTCAAAAGCACCGTTTGGCCGCAAACAGTATTCGTTTCAAATAATTCGAGTCCCTTCGGGCGTACCAGAAGAGATGGGTGGTTATTCTACCGCCCATCTCTTTTGTTTTAACTGTTGCCTCTGACGCCAATCAGGCTTCGCCTAACGGCTCGCCTTCTTGGGAAGGGACCCGCAGCGGTGCGGCATACCACCGGCATGCCGCGCTTCGCTTCGGCTTCGGGCACACCAGAGACAAGTCCGGTAACCACAATGGTTACAGGACTTTTTTTGCCGCTTTTTTTCAGGTTTTTCCCTTTTATTTTCCCTTATTGATCGTCTGATGGACCGGAATCCAATTGTTCCAGGAACTGATTCATCTTGTCAGCTCCCTCCCGGCGCATCCGCGCCGTCACATGTCCATAAAGTAAGCAGGCACACCATGCCCGGTGTGCCTGCTTTTCTGTCCTTAACTGATTGACCTTAGGGAATTACCCCGAGGCCTTCACTGTTATAATATATATCTGTGATATGGAAGAAAATCAGCCGGAAAGTTATAAATACCTCAATCGTTCCGTCTTAGTCGTGGATTCACCCAAGAGCGGCTATCTGATGTATCTGGTGTTTCTATTCGGCATGTTGCTAAAAATGGGAAACCTTTGGGGGAAGCAGGAAGGACACGCAGCCTGGTCAATTGCCCCGTCTGCTGTGATCCTCCGCCACCTCGCCGGAGGTATAGGCCTTCAGCAGCTCCTGCAGGCCGTCAATGCGCTCCTGGATCTGGCGCCCCATGTCCGTCTCCGCCACCTTCATCCGTGCGTCCATGCGCTCAAAGACCGTGGTGGTGGAGTCGATGTCCAGATTGTTCTCGATGGCGTTCTTCCGGCCGGCAAAGGGCTGATGGGCGGCAATGCGCATACATCTGGAGTTGTAAATCAGCGTATAGCCCGCGATGCCGGAGGTGGGCTGATAGGCTTTGCAGAAGCCGCCGTCGATGACGATGAGCTTGCCTCCGCCCTTAATGGGGGACTCGCCCTTCCTGGCCTTCACCGGCACATGGCCATTGATGATGTGGCAGTGGGGGCCCTCCAGCTGGAACTCCCGCAGCAGGGCGGCGCACACCTCAGGATCGTTGTAAAGGGTGTAGTAGGCGTTCTTCGGCTCCGTCCAGGAGGACTCGTCCTTGATTAGGCGCCGCTCAAAAGTGGTCATCCGGTCCCGGCCGAAGATGGGGCTGTTCCGTCCGGCCCACAGCCACCACAGAAAGTCCATGCTGTCCTGGCGCTCCGGGGAGCCCGGCTCCTGGTAATAGGCCTTCCGGGCCGCGGTGTCGGCATAGTCCAGGAACTCCCGGCCCTTCCGGGCTTTCCCGCCGATGGTGAAGGTCATCAGCTCCCCCTCCGGTGTCATGGGGATGCAGCCGTGGAACAGGAGGTTTCCGTTGTAGACCTTGTAGATGCTCCCCTTGGTGTACAGGAAACGGATGTGCCGCTGAAGCTTCTCACTGAGCCGGAAAGAGGTGGTGAGCTGGTTGATCACCGCCTCCTCCTCCGCCGTCAGGGCATAGGGGTCCGCCGGGTCCACCGTGGGGAAATCACAGTCCTCCAGAGGGTAGGTGACGCCGCCGATGGTGATGCTCCGGTTGGCGTAGTCAATCTTATCCAGCAGCAGGCGGTCCTCCATGCCGTACTCCGGATGCCGCAGGATCTTCTGCCCCTCCAGCTTGAAGAGGATGAACGTGATGGCCTTGTGCATCCGGGCGGAAAGCAGCTTATCCTTTTCCGTATAGGCTACCGCGTCGTCTCCCGTGAGCTTGACGGCGAAGCGGCCCACCTCACAGTCCCGGTAGACCTCGTTGGCGAACACGGACAGGGGCCGCAAGGAGATGCCGTAGCCGGTCTCCACCACCTCCAGATTGTTGTAGTGGATGGAGTTGGCCAGCACCGTGGCCACCAGCGTCCGGGAGCCGGAGGCGGCGCCCATCCAAAGGATGTCGTGGTTGCCCCACTGGACGTCCACGCTGTGGTAGTTCAGCAGGGAATCCATGATGATGTCCGCCCGGGGGCCCCGGTCGAAAATGTCGCCCACGATGTGCAGGTGATCCACCGCCATGCGCTTGATCAATCCACACACCGCCTCGATGAACCCAGGGGCCTGGTCCGTATCGATGATGGCGTTGATGATATTCTCAAAGTAGTCCCGCTTGTCGATCTCTTCCCGGTGGGTATGGAGCAGTTCCTCGATGATGTAGCTGTAATCCTTGGGCAGGGCCTTGCGGACCTTGGAGCGGGAGTATTTGGCCGTGACCAGCCGGCAGAGCTCCACCAGTTGGTAAAGGGTGATCCGGTACCACTCCTGCAGGTTGTCCGTATCCCGGCGTATCCGCTCCAGCTTTTCCCGGGGATAATAAATCAAAGTGGCTAGCTGGCTTCGCTCCGCCTGGGTCAGTCTGGTGAGAAACAGCTCGTCCACCTTCTCCTTGACCACGCCGGAGCAGGAGTTGAGGATGTGCAGAAACGCCTCATACTCCCCGTGGACATCGGAGATGAAATGCTCCGTGCCCTTGGGCAGATTCAGGATGGCCTGGAGGTTGATGATCTCAGCGCTGGCTGCCTGAACAGTGGGATACTGGCGGGCCAGCATGTTCAGATAGCGTAACTCTTCAGCGGAATAAGCCGTTTGTGCTGCCATGGAAAACCACGCTCCCCATTACTATGATATGGTTATTATTGCATATTTCACCATAAAAAACAACCCGTTTTCTGGACGATATTCACAAACCGATCTGGAGATGGTCCATATGGAACAAAACAACTCCGAATCCGGACAAAGGGTCCGCTTCGGAGTTGTTTGCATGGGACTAAAACGATCTGCCTCTCAGAGGCTCGGAAAACGGATCAGATCAGCCCCCAAGCCCAGACTGACGGCAGGCACATAGGCTCTTTCGATAATTCGTTGAACAGATCAGATGAACCATTCCAACACCCACCCCCACTACCCCAGCTGTCCGCCGCTTCGGAGTGCTGACCTGCCCGGTCTCTCCACGGATGCCCCGATAAAGCACCAGGGAGTTGTACCTGTTTGTACAACTCCCTGGCAGTCTGTTAAAAAGCCTTTTTGACAGGCAATTATATGGGGTTTGACGTTTTCCCGCTCATCGCTTGGTGTGCTGGTTGATGATGCGCTCGATCAGCTTGACGGACCCCTCGATACCGTAGCTGGCGCTGTTGATGCACAGGTCGTAGTTGACGGAGTTGCCCCACTGGCGGCCGGTATAGAACTGGTAATACTTCCGGTGGCGGCGGTCCAGCTGGCGCAGCAGCTTGCAGGCGTTCTTGTAGCTCAGCTCGTCGGTCTCCATGACCCGGCGGGCCCGCAGCTCAAAGGGGGCGTTGATGAAGATGCTGATATGGGGGATCCGCTGGTTGGTGAGGATCACGTCAGCGCAGCGGCCCATGATGACGAAGTCCTCCCGCTGGGCCATTTCGTGAAGCAGGTCGCTCTGGTTGAAAAACACCGCGTCCTCCTTGGGCAGGCCGTGGTAGCGGTTGAACTCCCGCAGCTTTTCCCGGAAGGACCGATCCTTCACGTCGATGCTCTGGTTCAGGTTCTGCTTGTGGGCAAAGCTGGCCCGGTCCATCACGTCCTCCTTGTCGGCCTCCAGCCGCTCCAGCACCTCGGTGAAGATCTCCGAGTCGTAGTAGTTGATCTTCAGGGTGTCCGCCAGAGCAAAGCCGATGTCGGTGCCGGCGGAGCCGTAGGTGCGGCCGATGCAGATGATCAGGTGGTTCCCCTCGCCGAACCTGCCGGACAGTTGGGCGCTGGAGTTGAGGCTTGCAAGCCCCTCGTCCAAAATATCGCCGGCGGCGAAGCTGTTGGGCAGGGCCTCCACCTGCTTGAGGATGGCGTCGTACTCCCGCATCAGCCGGGAGCGCTCCGCCTTGTCGGGGATGGTGCGGGCCATGTTGCCGATCAGGGCGATCTCGCTGCGCAGCACGTGTCCGTCGGGCTGGGCGGTCATATAGTGGACCATATCCCGGACCCGTGCGTCCCGGCTGCCGCTGAACACCCGGCCCAGGCCGGAGCCCAGGACCCGGTAGACCTCCGTATCCAGGTCATAGATGCGGCCGGCCAGCTCAATCAGCTGCTTGCTGTCTTCTTTCATTGTCCCGTCGCCTCCTTACCGGAAAAAGATGAGGGCATCCAGCAAAAATACCGGCCCCAGGAATAGCAACGACCACAGCAGATACCCAAAGAAGGAGGGCATCCGGATACCGTTTTCGTCGGAAATGGCCTTTACCATGAAGTTGGGAGCGTTACCGATGTAAGTATTGGCGCCCATGAACACCGCGCCGCAGGAAACGGCGGACAGCATGGCGGTGGGCACCGTCCCCAGCGTGGTGGCGACGCCCTCGGTGAAGTTCAGAGCGCAGGCGGTGGTCAGGAACACCAGATAGGTGGGGGTATTGTCCAGGAAGCTGGACAGGGCACCGGTGGCCCAGAACAACTCCATGGGGCTGTCCAGTCCCAGGCTGGCGCCGTAGGTCTTCAGCAGCAGCAGCGCCGGCTGCATGGTGATGAAAATGCCCACGAACAGCACCGCCACCTCCTCAATGGCGCCCCAGGTGAAGTGGTTCTCTTTCCGGACAGAGGCGTCGGTGGTGCGGAAGGACAGAAACGCCGCCACCAGGATGATGGTCATCTCGATCACCGAGGGTACCGTCAGGCGCACGCCGCCGGGCAGCACGAGGCCCAGCACCTCTCCCTCCGCCGTCTGGAAGGCGGGCAGCGTGGGCAGCGTGCCGCTGAGGATCACTGCCGCCACGATCATCACCAAAAACACCAGGTTGTGCAGGCCCCGGATGCGCACCTGCGTGCCGGGCTTGCTGATGTCCGGCTTCATGCCGGCGGCAATGTCCATGCGGTAGGCCCGCATGTCCAGCCAATAGAACACGAACAGCAGGATCACTGTGTTGAACAGCATCAACGGGAACAGCCGCAGGCTCCAGAAGAAGGGCACGCCCCGGGAGAAGCCCATCAGCAGCGGCGGGTCCCCGATGGGGGTGAGGCAGCCGCCGATGTTGGAGATCAGGAAGATGAAGAACACCATGATGTGCCGCTTCCGCTTCCGCCAGGAGTTCATCTTGATGAGGGGGCGGACCATCAGCATGCTGGCGCCGGTGGTGCCCACCCAGCTGGACAGCAGCGTACCGAACAACAGCAGGGCCACGTTGATCCGGGGGGAACCGGCCAGATCGCCCTCCAGAGTAATGTTGCCGGCCACGCAGAACAGTCCGAACAGCAGCACGATGAAGGGCAGGTAGTCGTTGACGATGCACTCCAGAGCCGTTTCCGCCGCCATGCCCGCCCCATTCGTCAGGCCGAATGGGATCAGGAAGACCAGGGACCAAAAGGCTACGATCCAGGCCTGGTATTTCTCCCACCACAGGGGGCGGACCAGGGGGAACACAGCGATGCACAACAAAAGCCCGGCAAATGGGATACACAGCCAGAGCGGCACGCCGCCCGCTGTTTGGGCGCCTTCAGCGCCCACCGCCATGACAGGGACACAGCTAAGCAGCAGCGCCGCGACAAAGATGATAAACTTTTTCACAGCTAAGACCTCCGCAGCAGGTTCGTCATAATTCATTTCTTTTTAACCGAGTTGCTATCTTATCCCGTTCTGACCGGAATGTCAATGGGCGAATGTGATGCAATAGCGGCG
The DNA here is from genome assembly GCF_021531375.1 of Pseudoflavonifractor phocaeensis. GTDB lineage: Bacteria > Bacillota > Clostridia > Oscillospirales > Oscillospiraceae > Lawsonibacter > Lawsonibacter phocaeensis_B. The sequence continues at coordinate 12,245 of NZ_JADYTU010000037.1, read as the reverse complement.
GAAAATATGGCGTTTTTTGGCTGAAATTGAGCCAAATTTATCCCAGTTAAGTGAAATGTTGGTATAGGCTAATAAGTTTAAGCTAATGTAGATTTATTCATCAGGGGACATAAAAAGAGGCTCCATCCTTTCGGGTGGAGTCTCTTTTGCTTTAACAAGTAGATGTTATTTTCCTTGTAGTTCGCCGCCACCAGTATGCATCCACTGGTTCATATTTGTAGGAATATCCTCGCCATCCCAGAACTTAATGGTTACCAAGTATTCTTCGGGATACTGCTCTTTTTCCGGTTCACCTTCGTTCCATTCCTCAGTTGTTATTAGATAACTTGGATGGTTTACCTCTGAGCCTTGTTTCATTTCCGTTCTTTTAAAACGGACTCAATGATTTCAATGATGAAGAATCGTTCTCCCGATCGCTTTTACTTGACGGCGATCGCCTCGATCTCACACAGCACACCCTTGGGCAGAGTGCGGACCGCAACGCAGCTGCGGGCAGGCTTGGAGAGAAAATACTTGGCATACACCTCGTTGAAGGCCGCAAAGTCGTCCATGTCGGCCAGGAAGCAGGTCGTTTTGATCACCTGCTCAAAGCCAATGCCGGCCGCCTCCAAAATAGCGCCCACATTGCGGCAGCTCTGGTCCGCCTGGGCGGCGATCCCCTCCGCCACCGCGCCGGTGGCAGGATCAATGGGGATCTGGCCGGAGGTGTATACAAATCCATTGGCCTCATAGCCCTGGGAATAGGGGCCGATGGCGGCCGGTGCGTTTTTGGTCTCAATAACCTTCATAATTGTTCTCCACCTTTGTTTGATTTCATGATTTGCATCTTCTGACGCTTATAGATTGGAAATTCGCTGCCGGTTGGCAAAATAGTAACTCGCCTCCGCCTGGCGGATCGTCTGATAGGGGCGCTCCAAATGCTCGAGCATACACCGTTTCGCCTCATGCTGATCCTGCCGTTCAATGGCGTGGAGGATGGCGGCATGGGACTGGATGATCAGCGCGCGCTTCTCCTGGGGATAGTTCCGCACCCCTTCGGTCAGCTGCTCCTGCAGCATCAGCCCCATGGTCTGCATCAGCTTGATGCCCAGACGGTTTTCGGAACAGTGGGCGATCTGCATATGGAAGTCATAGTCCGCCTTTGCAAACTGGGTATAGTCGGCATACTCCGCCTGGATGAGATCCTCGTGGATCTCCTGCAGGCGTTTCAGATTTTCCTCCGACCGGCGGTCTGCCGCCGAACTGACCATTTCATACTGCAGCGCCCTGCGGATCTCGAACAGCTCCACGCTGCTGATCTTTTCAAACATCAGCATATAGACCAGCGGGAGATAGCCGTTCGTCTGCGCGGGATCGTTGATGCGGATCCCCTTTCTGGGACTGACCGTGACGATGCCCATAAACTCCATCACCCGAAGCGCCTCACGCAGAGTAGCTCGGCTGACATTCAGGATCTTCATCAATTCCGCCTCGTTATATAACCGGCTTCCGTATTCAAACCGGCCGTCTACGATGCAATTGATGAACTCCTCCACAATGCTGAGATAAATTTTCCTCGTCTCCACCGGGCTCAGAGCATAATTTTCCATGTAAACCCACCAAACATAGCAACATTTTCCAACTAATATATCAATTATACCATAGACTCCGCCGTTTGCAAATGTGATTTTCTGTGGATTTACTGATTATAGCCCTTCGAAGATGCAATCTTCCGCGAATTTACTCATACAGCCGCCTGTAGTACTTGCTGTAAAGGGCGCCCGCCGGATTATGGGCCAGCACCCGGTCCTTGGCGATCAAGGTCGTCACCGGCGCCTCGGAGTGTTTATAGAACAGGGAGTCGTGCCCCACGCACAGGCCAATGGCCACATTCAGTTTCGTGTGCTCCCGGTTCAAGATCCGGGCCTGCAGAATGGGGTTGCACATGGTCTCCGGTCCGCCGCCGCGCACCTTCTCATGGTCAGTCAAACCCATTTCACATTTGTCCTGTCCGCCCACCTTGCAGATCACCATGTACGGCTGGATATTGTTTTTCTTCAGGATCCGGGCAAAGGTCTTGGCCTCCGGCAGCAAGCCCACGTAGGTGGCGATGCCCACCTTCTGATAGCCCATTTTCTGGATAAACAGAACGGTCTCCTCCACCCGCGTCTTCTGGCAGTAGTATTCCGCCTCAATGCGGGCGGCGGTGCGCGCCATTCTGCCGTCCTCTTCCGGCCCGGCATAGATCTGGTTCAGCTGCTCCAGCTCGCCGTCCTGCACCTTCTGGGTGGTGGGACAGAAGGCGGGATACCGGCTGTTTTTCTTCTGGCAGTTCTGCACGCCGCATTCGTTGCAGCTCAGACACATCACATTCTCATCCATTGCGCGCCCTCCCGTCAGCAGGTCTCAAAATGCCACTCGGTCCCCACAAAGGACAGGGGGTCTCCGGTGTTGACCACGGGATTGAAGCGCACGCCGATGAAGAAAATGTTCTCCTGCTCCAGCCGGCATTCTTCCATTTCATCGCCAAAGTAGTGGATACGGCCCTGCACGCCGCCCCCCGTCATGGTATCGCCCGGCTTTACGCTGGGGACATACATGCCCGCTCCGTCACCCCGGGTAAAGGTACGGCGGGTAATGATCCGCCGCCGCATGGGCGCGGGAGGCTCCTGATCCGTCAGCATCCCCATGTAGGCCATCACCTTACGCACGCTGGCCTTTGCCAGGTCCACATTTTCACGCTGGACACGGCCGCCGCCGCCCATCTCCGCCATAAAGGTGGGGATACCGTCCAGAATGCAGGTGATATCCAGCGCGCCGCGGGTGACTCCGGGCAGCTCGCCGGAGGCGTTGGCCAGATCCAGGAAGCAGTTGGCCTCCTGTCCGTAAGCCAGAGCCAGCTGCTGGGACTTCTTGATCACCTCCGGATCGGCGCCGGGAACGATTTTGGACACGGTGTAGGGGATCGCCGTCCACTGGGGCCCCATGGTATGGAAGCTCAGGACACTGTCCGCGTTGGCCTTGATCTGGGTGTAGATGGCGTGGGAGATACGCTCGGTAAAGGTCCCGTTGGGGTTTCCGGGGAAGCTGGTGTCCATGTCCTGACAATCCAGGTCGGAGATCTTATCTCTGCGCTGGAAGCCCAGGGCGTTGGCAATGGGCGTAATGGCCAAGGTGCCCTTCAGGGTCTTGGGGTCCAATTCCCGGAACAGCTCCCAGGCGGCCACAGAGCCGTTCAGCTCCGCGCCATGGACCGCGCCATTGATCCAGAATACGGGGCCGTCCTCCATGCCGCGCACCAGCAGAAAGGGGATCTTCACCTCCGCCCTGTTGGCCAATGTGCCCACTGGGATCTGGGCGTAGTATCTTTTTCCCGGTTCGGGCACGATCCCAAAATAAGTTTTCATGCTAACGCACTCCTTCCGAAGAAATTGGGTGACGGCGGAATCTCCGCCGCCACCCGTTTGCCGTAAATCTCGTGATCTTACAGGATACCAATTTCCTTATAGTACTTCTCAGCGCCGGGGTGGATGGGGATCACAGCGCCGGTCAGCGTATTGTCCTTATTGAACTCGCCGGCTTTGGGGTGCACCTGGCTCAGCTCCTCGCTGTTTTCGCAGACGGTCTTAACGAAGTTATAGACGAATTCTTCGCTCAGATCCGCACGGCAGATCAGGGTATTCAGAGTGCCAATAGTGACGGTGTCTTCGTCAATGCCCTGATAGGCGCCGCCCTCGATGACCATCTTGCTGAAGTAGGGGTACTTTTCAGAAATGCTGTCAATGACGTCGCCGGGCAGGCTCAGAAGCCGGATGCCCTTGGTGGCAGCCAGGTCAGAAATGGTGGCCAGAGGATAGGAGGTAATATGGAAGCCCACATCCACGGTGCCGTCGTTCAGTGCGTTGACCACGTCGGCCAGCTGCAGCTCGGAGACCGAGACGTCGTCAGTGGTCATACCATAGGCCTCCAGCACGATGGGCAGATAGTACTGGGCGGTAATGCCCTGGCTGGCCGCGATCTTCCGGCCACGCAGGTCGGCCACGCTCTGGATGTCGGAGTCGGCGGGGACCATGATGTGGATGATGGTCTGGTAGCCGCCGATCACATAGTTGAACTGCTCGGGCTCCAGATCGGTGAACTCGCGCTCGGCGTTATAGGCGTACAGCGCGGAGTCGCTCATCGCGATGCCCATCTGGGCTTCGTTCTGGCTCATGGCGCGGATATTCTGGGCGGAACCAGTGGAGATCTCAGCGGAAATGGTATAGTTGCTGAACTCGGACATGACCTTGTCGCCCAGAGCGGCGCAGATCATAAAGTTGTTGGCGCCGGAAGGTCCCGCGCTGATACGGACGGTCATGGGCTCGCCGGCGGATGCGGAGCTGCTGCCGGCAGAGGTCTCGCCCCCGGTCTTGGAGCCGCAGCCTCCCAGTACAGCGCTCAGCATAGCGACGGACATCAGGGCTGCCAAGAGTCGTTTAACATTCTTTTTCATTTTGAGCATCCTTTCTTTATCATCCTTTTTTAACCGGTTGCCAAAGGCGTATTGGACTTCCCCAGCAAGCGGTGCGCGACATACAGTACAATCACGATGGCGATGCCGGCCAGGTCGGTCAGCGTGCCCGGATCGATCAGCAGCAGCGCCGCGCCAAACAGCAGCACCCGTTCCAAGACGGAGACGCGCCAGCGCATGAAATAGTTCTCCGTGGCGCAGGACAGGCAATACACACCCACCAGAGAGGTGGCAACGGCCTGGAGGATCTGCAGCAGAGAGCCTTGGCACAGCAGCAGCGGATTATATACAAACATGAAGGGGAGGATAAAGCCGGAAATTGCCAGCTTGAAGGCCTGCACGCCCGTCTTTGTCGGGTTGCCCTTGGCCAGACCGCTGGCCGCGTAAGCCGCCAGCGCCACAGGAGGCGTGATATTGGAGATGATGCCGAAATACAGGATAAACAGATGCGCGGCCATGGGGACCACACCCATCTTGATCAGCGCGGGAGCCACCAGGATCTCCAGCACCATGTAGGCCGCCGTGGTAGGCATGCCCATGCCCATGATCAAAGAGGCCACCATGGTCAAAATCAGCAGCAGCGCCATATTGTTTCCGGCCAGATCCAGCAGGATGCTGGACAGGCGGAAGCCCAGGCCGGTGGCCATGACCACGCCGGTGATGATGCCCACCACCGCGCAGGCAATGGCGACGGGAATGGTGCCGTTGATGGAGCCGATGATGATGCGCTTGAAGGACTCCTTGGTGATGCGGGTATCGGGGCTGATCTCCACCAAGAGGATCGTCAGGAAGATGCAGTACATACCGGCGCGGGCCACGGTCATATGGTACACGCCCATCATGACCAGCAGCGCGATCAGGGGGATAGCCAGATAAACCTTGCTCAAAACCGCCTTGGCGTTGGGCATTCTCTCCGGAGGCACGCCCTTCAGATTGTTTTTCTTCGCGTTGAGATGTACGGTCATCAAAATGGCCACATAGTACAAAACCGCCGGGATAAAGGCCGCCTTGACCACGTCAAAGTAGGAAACATTCAAAATCTCCGCGATCAGAAAGGCGGTGGCGCCCATGACCGGAGGCATGATCTGGCCGCCGGTGGAGGCGGCCGCCTCCACCGCGCCGGCGTACTCGTCTTTGAAGCCGCATTCCTTCATCATGGGGATGGTAAAGGTGCCGGTACTGATCACATTGGCGATGGCGCTGCCGCTGATGGAGCCGAAGAAGCCGCTGGCTACCACCGAGACCTTTGCGGGACCGCCGGAATATTTTCCGAAGCCCAATGTGGCAAGGTCGGTAAAGAAGTTGCCCACACCGGTCTCCTGGAAAATGGCGCCCAGAATGATAAACAGGACGATGAACGCCGCGGAGGAGTACAGCGCCACGCCGAAGATCCCGTCGGAGCCCATGTACATCACTTCCACGAACCGCTTGACGCTCATCCCGGCAAAGCGCAGGAAGGAAGGCAGGTGCTGGCCGAAAAAGGCGTATGCGATAAAGACGCATACCACGATGGCCAGCGAATTGCCCACCGCCCGGCGGGTGGCCTCCATCAGGGCAAGGATAAAGATCAGGCCGAAGATGATGTCGCCTTTATATACGATACCGCTTCGCAGGGCCAGCGTCTTATCAATGACGATCAGATAGGCTACGCTGGCCACCACGCCGACGCAGAGCAGCACATCCACCAGCCGCAGCGGCTTGTTCCGGTTTGGTTTTATGCTCTCCCGCAGATAATAAATCAGCAGAATGATGCCGATATGAAGGGCCTTTTGTCCCACACCCGACACCACGCCGAACATCGCCGTATACATGTGGAATCCCACAAAGAACAGCGACAGCGCAAAAATCAGATGATCAATGGCTTTCGTCAGTTTGTCCTGCATCTGCTCATGCCTCCTTATCCAGCGCCCGTTTCAGTTGACTCATGGCCCGCTCCACCGTAGCACGGGGACAGGCCACATTCATCCGGACAAAGCCCACTCCCTCCCGGCCGAATGTTTCGCCGTCATTGGGCAGGATTTTGGCTTTTTCCTTCATAAAGCGCATCAGCTCCGGCTGGGGCAGGCCAAGCTCCCGGCAGTCCAGCCACAGCAGATAGGTGGCCTCCGGCTTGACCAGGCGGACGCCCCTGCACTGGGACAGGCTCTCCTCCACCAGGCGGATGTTCCCCTCCAGGTACTCCAGCATCTGGTCGGCATAGTAGCCGCACTGCCGGTAGAGCACCTTTACGGAAAGCGCGCCGAACACCGGACGCCCAAAGGCTTTGTTATTCATGCGCTGCTCCAGCATCAGGGCGCGGACATTGGGATCGGGCGCGATAAACGCCGCCGTACGCAGGCCGGCCGTATTGAAGGTCTTGCTGGGGTTGACCGCGATACAGCAGTTTCCGGCAAACCGGGGGTCCACCGCGGCAAAGGGCGTGTGCTTCCGCCCGCCGTAAACGATGTCTCCGTGGATCTCGTCCGACAGCACGAACACATGGTGCTTCAGACAAAGCTCCCCGATGCGCCGCAGCTCCTCAGGGGTAAATTCCCGTCCCGTGGGGTTGTGGGGATTGCACAGCAGCATCACCCGGGTCCTGAGATCGGCCAGCCCCCGCTCCAGATCCTCAAAGTCGATCTCATACCGGCCGTTTATCAGCTTCAGCGGATTGCGGACCACCCGCCGCCCATTGTTCTCCACCAGCGCGTAGAACGGAGGATAGGCGGGCGTCTGGATCAGCACCTTGTCGCCCGGAGCGGAAAACGCCCGAATGCCGTACAGCAGCGGCATGACAGCGCCCGGTGCGAAGTCCACCCATTCCGGGCTAGCGTCCCAGCCAAAGCGCTCCTTCTGCCAGTGGGCCACCGCCTGTCCAAACTCGGCATCGTTATAGGGATAGCCGAAATGGCCCTGCCGCACCCGCTCCGCCATGGCGTCCAGCAATTCCTTCGGACAGCAGAAATCCGTATCCGCGATCCACATGGGGATCACATCTTCGGGACACAGCGCGGGATCGTATTTGCGTGCGTCTGTCCCCCGCCGGTTTGCGTCTTGATCAAAATCATGCACCGGATGCATGGAACATTCCTCCCTTATGTAAAGTTAACGGCTACAGCTTGATCCGTTCACAGTGATCCAGCGCCCATTTGCTCGGCTCCTGCCCGATTCCGTGCCCCTCGGGGACGGCGTACATTCCCCCCACAGGGCGGAGCGGCACGCTGCCCAACGCCTGGTTTTCTTCCAGCGCGGCTACCCGGTGCACCTCATGGAGCAGCAGGTTGGGCAAGGCCGCCTCGACCTGCAAAGACGCGGCGGTGGAGATGGGCCCGTGGCAGGTATGCAGGGACACCTGAATATCATACATTTGCGCCATGGCGCAGATAGGCATGATCTCGGTCACGCCGCCGCAGATCCCCAGATCGGGCTGGATAACATCCACCAGCCGCTGGGTGATATAAGGCTGGAACCCGGCCCGGGCCACCAGCTTCTCGCCCGCGCTCAGATGGGCGCAGGTCCGCTCCCGCACGGTCTTCAGCGCCTCCGGGCGGTCGGGCGCGGTCACCTCTTCAAACAGCGAGATCTCCACCGTCTCCAACAGCCGGATCAGATCGATGGCCGAGGCCGCGTCCGTCAGACAGTGGTTTTCTACAATAATCCCCACGCCGTCGCCCACGGCGCGGCGGACCGCCTCCATGCGCTGGCTCACCGTCCGCAGGATCCGGGGCTCCAAGATCCCCGTCAGATTCCAGCCCTTCCAGACCCCCTGGTCAGAATATCCCATGGGGTCCAGCTTGATCCACCGATAGCCTTCCTCCACCGCTTGGGCGGCCTGGTCGGCCAGCTCTTCCGGCGTCACCGCCTTCCCCGCACCGCCGCGCCACCCAAACTGGATCTGGCTGGCGTAACAGGGCACGGCGTCCCGGCATTTTCCGCCCAACAGCTGATACAAGGGGACCTCCAGCCACTTTCCTTTCAGATCCCACAGCGCCATATCAATGGCGCTGATGGCCGCATAGAGCGGGCATCCCCCGCTCATTGCCCACAGATTCTGCCGGGCCATACGTTCCCACAGCTGGGTGGTGTTGCGAAAGTCTCTGCCCTTGATCTCTCCCGCCAGATCGCGGACCGCACCCACGGCCTCCCAGCGGCTGTTGCCGATGGCCATGGACAGCTCTCCGTATCCGGTCAGGCCCTCGTCTGTACCCAGTTTCAGCACCAACGGCTGGAACGAGCCATGGTCAAAGGCGGGCTTCCCCTGGAGAAGGAGCAGCTCCACTTCGGTGATCTTCATTCCTTCTCCCTCCTTTTAGTTCAATTATAGTATTTAGTATACTAAATTTCAATAAAAAATTTTAGGTCTCTGCTGTCATAAAGTAAAACGCCCTCATCCGCCCCAGCAGTTCATAAAAACATAATGACTTCCGCTCTTGTTTTTTTCAAAAAACATGTTATCCTGTTCTAGGAAGGAGCGCGGATTCGATGGATCACGACAAATTGCTGAATCTGGGCGCTGAGCTGGGCCGACGGCTGATGACCAGCGGAGCCGAGATCTATCGGGTGGAGGAATCGGTGGAGCGTCTGCTCTCCGCCTACGGGGCTGACCCCCAGGTCTTTGCCATTCCCACCTGTCTGATCGTCAGCGTCAACACACCGGATGGACACCCCATCACCCGGATGTGCCGCATCCCCGCCCATGGGACGGATATCGAGCTTTTGGAGCGGTGCAACGAGCTCTGCCGCCATTTGTGCCGGGAGCCCCTCCCCCTGGAGGAGGCCCAGGCTTTGGTGGACCATCTGGAGCCGGACCGCCGGCAGTTCTCTCCCTGGGTACTGCTGCTGGGCTATACGGCGGCCGCGGCTTTTTTCTCCCTCTTTTTCGGCGGCGGTCTGCGGGATTGTCTGGCCGCCGCGCTGTGCGGCATGGCGGTGGGCGCCTGTCTGCTGTTCGGCCAGCGCTTCACCGGCTCCAACGTCTTTTTCCGCACCCTGATCTGCTCCGCCGTGGCCGCCGGTATGGCGCTGCTCCTGGTGCGGGCCGGACTGGGCCAGAGTCAGGAATACATCACCATCGGCACGCTGATGGTTCTGGTCCCCGGCATGGCGCTGACCAACGCCATGCGGGAGATCATGGCCGGCGACATCATCTCCGGTCTCACCCGGACCGCCGAGGTCCTTTTAGTAGCCACCGCCATCGCCCTGGGCACCGCCATCCCGCTGGTGTTCAGCAGTCCCTTTTAAAGGAGGTCCCAGGATGTGGGAATGTTTTTCCGTCTATTTTCTCCCCTGCCTCTGGGCCTTCTGCGCCTGTGTGGGCTTTGGCCTGGTCTTTAACATTCAGGGCCGGGGCATCTTGATTTGCGGCTTTGGCGCCGCTTTGGGCTGGCTGGTCTATCTGCTGTCCACCCGCTACCTGGCGGGAGACATCGTCTCCGCCTTTCTGGCCTCTGCCGTCATCGGCTTCTACTCCGAGGTCATGGCCCGGGTCCGCCGCTGTCCCGTCACCGGGTATCTGCAGGTGGCCCTGCTGCCTCTGGTCCCCGGCGCCGGCATCTACCACGCCATGCAGTACTGCGTGGCAGGAAACACCGAGCTGTTTCTGTCCACCCTGCTCCACACCATCGGCTTTGCAGCCGCCCTGTCGGTGGGAGCCATGCTCATCACCTCCCTCCTCCGGGCCCTGCTGCCCCGGCTGCATCTGGGAGGGCACTGACTGTTCTGATACTTCTGGAGGTCCAATCTCATGTTTCATCGTCCCCATGGTCGCTGGACGGCGGCCTTTCTGCTGACCAGCATATTAGCTCTGGGCTGGATCGCCTCCGCCGCTTTCTGCGGCGACAGCCCCGCCGATCCGCCCCCGGCTCCCGCCACATCCTCCGACAGCGCCCAAACCCCGCCTGCGCCGTCCCCGGACCAGAGCGTCCCGGAGAGCCCGAAGACCAGCGGCGACAACAGCGCTTCCTCTTCTGACGGCTCTGAGCCGGTTCCCGCATACGACTTCTCCCAGCCTGCCCCGGAGCGGGAGGCGGTGGACAACAGCTACTTCGCCGACGCCGCCTTCGTGGGCGACTCCCGGACCGACGGTTTCCTGATCTACAGCGGCATCGGCTGCGGCAAAAACCTGACCTCCAACGGCCTGTCCATCTTCACCCTTCCGGAAAAAAAGGCGCTGACCATCAACGGCGAGAAATACACCCTGCTGGAGGCCCTGGCTCTGGAGCAATACGGAAAGGTCTATCTCTCCCTGGGCGTGAACGAACTGGGCTACTATGACGACGAGGGCTTTTACCGGGGCTACTGCGACGCCATCGACGCCATCCGGGCCGTCCAGCCCAACGCCGTCATCTACATCCAGGGCTTGATCCCCCTGAACGAGGAAGTCATCGCCCAGACCGGCGGCCGCAGCTACCTCACCAACGAGCATCTCCGGGTCTACAACGACCTGATGCGAAAAGCTGCCCAGGAGAAGCAGGCGGTGTTCCTGGACCTGTACTCGGAATTCGCCGATGAGAACGGAGCGCTGCCCGCCGAGGCCAGCAAGGACGGCGTCCACCTGCGCAGCGACTGGTGCAAGCAGTGGCTGGCCTACTTACAGACCCACACCGTAGATTATGACACCCTGTATCCCGACGGCGCCCCCGCCGAGGAAGCGCCCGCCCCTGAAATCTCTGAAAATGGAAGTGCATCATCATGAAACAGAAATTGACTGCCGCTCTGCTGGCCTTGGCCTGCCTGTTCTCTCTGGCCGCCTGCGGGAAAAACGACGCGGACCCCGCGGGCTATACCCTGGAGGCCCTGGACCTGATGGCGAAGGAGGGGGCCTTCTCTGAGGAACTGGAGTCTCTGGACGGGGACACCGCCTTTGCTCTGTACAAGCTGGCCGACTACGGCCTGAGCCGGGAGGATCTGGCGGACTGCGCCGTTCTCCGCTCCGCCGGCGCCACTTGTGAGGAGGGCGCGGTGCTGCTCTGGCAGACGGAGGAACAGGCCGTCCAGGCCAAGAAGGCCCTGAAGGATTACATACAGGGCCAGATCGACGCCAATGTGGACTACCGCCCCGCCGAGATCCCCAAGCTGGAGGGCGCCCGTGTGAGCCAGGTGGGCAGCACCGTGCTGATGGTGGTGGCTGGGGACATGGCCGCTGCCTGTAAGGCCGTCCCCTATTTGGACCAGGCGAAAAACTGAGCCGCAGTCTCGGGACAGCCAAATTGTTTCCGGGTGCCGGAGTGATCCGGCACCCGTTTTTCCTGCTCCCGGAAGGGCTTCCTCCCCTTTCCAGGATTTACAGCTTGCGCCAGAACGGAGCAAAAGGTTACAATTTGGTTACAAACCAAAGGAGGAACCTGACTATGAACCGACGATGGAAGGGGGCGGCCACCGCCCTGGTCACCGCCCTGACCCTGACCTTCCCCGCCCTGGGGGCGGAGGTAGTGGTAAACGGAAGCACCCTGCCCAGCCACCAGGCCTGGGTGGAGGATGGCACCAGCTACATCACCCTGCGGGCTTTCGCCGCCCACACCCCCTATGAGCTGTCCTGGGACGGACGGCAGGCCCATCTGTCCGGGGCCGGTCTGGAGCTGACGGCCCGGCCGGGTGACTTGTACATCACCGCCAATGGCCGGGCCCTCTATGTGCCCAACGGAGTCCGGGTGGTGGAGGGCAGGCTGACCCTCCCCCTCCGGGTGCTGGCCCAGGCCACCGGCTCCGAGCTGCGCTGGGATGGGACCGCCGCGGCCGCCCGGCTGGGCTCCACCGCCGCCCAGCCCCCCTCCGCCGC
>NZ_JADYTU010000036.1 GCF_021531375.1 Pseudoflavonifractor phocaeensis | reverse complement strand
CTATCTCCAGTTCCAATGTTCTGCCTGAAAGCCTGTGGGTTTCGGCAGAATTTTTGCTTTTGTCAACAGGTCCCTTATCTTACCTTATCACTTGCAGGCGGCTTCAATGGAAAATCCCTGTTCCTTAAGCCAAAAATGGTCTCCATAATATTGGAGCCTCTGGGCGAATTCTTCCTTTGTTGCTGCTTCCGCTGCAGGAAAACACTCTGCTTCCACCGCCGCAACTGCCTCAAGATCCTGTAAGGTTGCTGTTCTGATTTTCATTGTTATTTTCCCTCCAATACGATCAAAAAACATCATTCTTTTTCTCTTTACCTTCTACCGTCATTTTAGTCTCAATCTTGCATTTAAGCCTGAAAAATAGTATAATATTCCCACCGGAAAAACAATTTTCGTTCGATTTTTCCATCCTTGCTGTGCTTTGGCCCAAAGCCGCCAATTTCAAAACGGCAGTCGTCCCTGATGCAGCCAAGCATCTCTTTTTCCATCACAGTACATTCAAATTTACACAGAGCGGAGGAAATTAAATTGGAAAAAAACGACCTGCTTTATCAAACCTATCTTCGGATTCTGGAGCGGGAACTGGTACCCGCCATGGGGTGTACAGAACCAATTGCAATTGCATACTGTGCTGCCCTGGCACGGTCGGTACTGAAACAGCTCCCTACAAAAGTAGAGATCCAAGCCAGCGGGAATATCATCAAAAATGTGAAAAGTGTGGTCGTTCCCAACACCGGTAATCGAAGAGGGATTGAAGTTGCAGCTGCCATTGGCATTCTGGGCGGGGATGAGTCTGCTCAGCTGGAAGTGATTTCTCACGTTTCCGAAGAAGTCAAAAATGCCCTGCCAAACTTTATGACGGAAACGGAATTTACGCTCGCTCCGACCGACTCCGATCAGGTATTGGATATCGTGGTTACAGTACGCGCCGATCACTCCTATGCACGGGTCCGAATCGCTCAAGAGCACACAAATGTTGTCCTGGTCGAGAAAGACGGCAGCTTCCTGCATCAAAAGAAACTGACGGTTGAACAAGTCGAGGATGAACCGGACTATACACTGTTAAGTATGGAAGGCATTTTTGAATTTGCCCAAAGCTGCGACTTAAACGATGTCCGATCCACCCTGGATCGACAGATCAATTTTAACTCCACCATTGCAGAAGAAGGCCTGCGGGGTGATTACGGCGCCAATATCGGCCGCACTTTGCTGCAGGCTTACGGCAATACCATTCAGGTTCGTGCCAAAGCGAAGGCTGCAGCCGCTTCGGATGCCCGCATGAACGGCTGCGAGCTGCCTGTTGTCATCAATTCCGGAAGCGGAAATCAGGGCATCACCGTCTCCCTTCCGGTAATTGAGTATGCCAAAGAATTGAACTCCAGTCAGGAGGATCTGTACCGCGCGCTCCTCATTTCAAACCTGACTGCTATCCACGAGAAAAATAGTATCGGCAGGCTGTCCGCTTTCTGCGGAGCTGTCAGCGCCGGTTCCGGCGCCGGCGCAGGCATTGCTTATCTGATGACCAAAGACCTGGATGTGATCGTCCACACTGTTGTCAATGCACTGGCCATCGCTTCCGGAATCGTCTGTGATGGAGCCAAGTCATCCTGCGCCGCCAAAATCGGTTCCGCTGTGGATGCAGGTATTCTCGGCTATGAAATGTACCGCAACGGACAGCAGTTTTATGGCGGGGACGGCCTGTTGGAAAAGGGAATTGAGAATACCATCCGAAACATCGGCCGTCTTGGCCGCGTTGGTATGCGCGAAACAGACCGCGAGATCATCCGAATCATGACAGGAACGTAACCGTCAAATAAAACGGCGTCTGGGAAAATTGAGAGGAGTGTGCAAAAATAACCTCAAGAGTTGGATAGTGTCCGAGAGGCTCGGATACTATCCGCGAGGAGGTATAGTAATGGAAACAGGACTGCAGGCACTCAACCAACAGCAGAGGACGGAACTATGGGCAGAACGGATACAGGCATGCCGCAGCAGCGGTCAAACTGTACAGATCTGGTGCAGGGAAAACGGCGTAAGCCAGGCCAGCTACTATAAGTGGCAGCGGCGTATTTTCAATATGGCAGCATCCGGAGCGCCACAGTTTGTCGAGGTTGCGACAAGGCCGGGCACTGCACCGTCCGCAGTCCTTCATATCGGTGAGGCATCCGTAGATATCATCCCCGGTATGGACGAAGAAACATTGGCAATGATTTGCCAGGTGCTGAAATCATGCTGAGCGATTTTACCGGAGCCGATAAAGTCTACCTTGCCTGCGGCTACACAGACCTGCGGCGCGGTATAGACGGGCTGGCGAATATCGTGCAGCAGCAGTTTGAATTGGATCCCTTCACCAACACGCTGTTCCTGTTCTGCGGCAGACGCCGGGACCGAATCAAGGCGCTATATTGGGAGGGGAACGGCTTTGTGCTGCTGTATAAGAGACTGGAAAACGGCGTATTCCAATGGCCGCGCAATGAGACGGAGGCACGGGAACTGACGCCGCAGCAATACCGCTGGCTTATGGAGGGACTGAATGTAGACCAGCCCAAGGCACACAAAGCTGTAACAGGGCTCAGTATTGTATAAAACACAGAATTATCCAAAGCCCCATTTTTGCCAATGGCTGAACTGAAGCCTCTGCATCCAATACCAAAGCCGCAACGGCAAAAGATGTGGTTTTGCAGCCTGAAAACGGCTCCAGACATGACAAAATCACACTTTTCTCATTGGCAGAATGACGAAGTTCCAATCCCGGAAAACGCAGAAAATATGGCGTTTTCCGGGATTTTCCTGTATAATGGAGCTATGGAAAAGAAAGAATTGCGGACAAGAAACACGGAAGAAACGGTTACTATTTCCCGTGCGGAATATGACGAATTGAAACTCCAGAACCAATGGCTTTTTGAGCAGCTGGGCCTTGCCAAAAAGCGGCAGTTTGGATCTTCTTCCGAGCGGATGCAGGAAGAGATGATGGAACAGTTTGCATTGACCTACAACGAAGCGGAGGCCAACACCTACGGTACCAAAACCGCCACAGAAGCGCAGATCCGGGTCAAGGAACATGCACGCAGACATTCCGGGAGCATTGAAGACGTCATCCCTGAGAGTCTTCCTGTTGAAACCATTGAGCACCACCCGGATGATATCCATTGCCCGGTCTGCGGGACGGAAATGGTGGTCATAGGCAAGGAAGTGCGCAAGACGCTGAAAATAACTCCGCCGCAATACAGCGTGGTGGAGGATGTTTACTACACCTATGCCTGCAAGGCCTGTGAAAAAGCAACGGACGAGGCTGTCATTGTAAAGGCACCGAAGGAGTCCGCTGTCATTTCCGGCAGTTTCGCCTCCCCGGAGGCAATTGCCCATATCATGGTACAGAAGTTTTTGATGTACGCACCGTTGTACCGGCAGGAGCAGGAGATGCGGCGTGCGGGATTATTATGGGCGATTTCCATACTACATCAATGTGCAGATTCATGGTGGCCACTCAGGCCGCACTGCGGCCACTGAACGCCGCACCATCGGCCACTCGCCACCGCCGTATGCAGCAGGCGCACAGTCCAGTTCTGTGATCTACAGCTTGATTGAGACAGCCAAAGAGAATGGCCTGGATCCCTACCGGTATTTGCTCTGGATCCTGCGGGAGGCCCCAAAGGCAGCAGAAAACGAAGCAGACTGGAAAGAACACTTTTTACCGGAAGTTGCTCCTGACAGCTGTAAAACGAATACTTGATTTTGAGGGCGGCCCCGCTTTGGTGCCGCCCTTTCATACGCGTCCAGATTTGACGGTTACCAGGAAACTGATCATTTCCTGTATGAACGCGAGCCTCCGCCTGAAGCGGATGGAGAAGCGGCCAAAGTCAAATATGACTTTGGCCGCTTTATTTTATGCTCAGTCCTCTCCCCAATAGCGGGCAAAGAAGCGCTCTGCATTCCGGTAGCAGATACCCTCGATCTGCTCTGTACTGAACCCGGCCCGTTCCATGGCCTGAGCCAGTTTGGGCATTTCTCCGGCTCCGTTGACCTCGATTTCTGTCTCCATTCCGTCAAAGTCAGTTCCCAGTCCAAGCACCTGCTCACCGCCTACATTCACAACGTGGCGGCAGTGGCGGATCATATCATCGATCCGGCCCACAGGGTCTTCCGACAGGAAATCAGAGTAAAAGTTCAACCCCATAATGCCGCCCCGATCTGCCAGCGCCCGGATCATCTCATCACTCAGGTTTCGGCTTACATTCCGCATTTCTCTGGAATTGGAGTGGGTAGCCATAAAGGGGCGTGTTCCATGCTCGACCACATCCCAAAATCCGCGGTCTGACAGGTGGGAGACATCCACCACCATACCAAGCTCATCCATACGGCTCACAGTTTCCAGGCCAAAGGGCTTCAGCCCCTTCTCCTGAAATTCAGCAGGACGGTGGGGATAAGCCAAACAGTTCTCGTGATTCCAGGTCAGATTCATCACCCGAACGCCCTTTTGATGGAGCACATCCAGACGACTGAGATCCCCTTCCAACACGCCGCCCTCCTCCAGTGTCAGAAAGGCAGACAGTTTGCCGTGCTCCTTATTCGCCTTGTACTGCTTATAATCTCCTGCAAAACACACCTTGTCTTTATCCATTGACAACTGCTGGTTGAACAGTTCGATCATTCCCAGCACGTCCTCATAGCAGCTGCCCAGCTTGGGCTTCTGCGTCAGACTCAGGAAGCAGGCAAACATCTGGGCGGTATACCCGCTGTCCATTTCCCGTTTTAGATCCACATGGCAGTTATTCTCCCACAGGTCACCAATTTCTCCCTTGGCCCGATAGAACAGACGGTACAGGGTATCTACATGAAAATCAATAAAATTCATTCTGCGCCTTCCTCTTTCTTTACAGGTCGAACTGCTCCTTTACCGGGAACAGGCCAAACAGGCCGCCGGTATGAAGGAAAAGAACATTACAGCTCTTCTTAAAGCTGCCCTTTTCAACCTCATTGACAAAACCATACATACATTTCCCGGTATAGACCGGATCCAGGACCAAGCCCTCCATCCGGGCGAAATCCCGGATAAAGTCCAGCTCCTCCTTTCGGCTGAGTGCATATCCCCGGCCCACATAGCCATCTAAAATCTCAATTTCTTCAGGTGCTATTGCCAAGGACGGCTCCTCCAGATAGGACGAAGCCTCTGTCACGATCTCGGATATGCGGTGTTGGAAAAAATCTGCATCATCACATACATTGATTCCAACCACTCTCTTATTCAGGCCATAGAGCTTGTTGGCCAGCACCAGACCGGCCAGCGTTCCGCCGGAGCCCACTGCATCCACGATGGTATCAAATTGAAGTCCCATCTCTTTCTCCTGCTGCAAAATTTCCTGCATACAGGACAAATAGCCAAAGGTCCCAATACCATTGGATGCTCCCTCCGGAATGATATATGCCTTATGTCCCTGGCCGGCAAACTCCCGGGCCAGTTCCTCCATGATCTCCAATCTGCGGGTTCGGTAATCCTCAGCAGAAACAAAACGCACATCCGCACCCAGCACCCGGTCCAGAAAATAGTTGCCGTCCAGAGCCGGTGCAGGATCATCTGTGCGGAGTAGCAGACAGGAACGCAAACCCAGCCGTGCTGCCGCCGCGGCTGTAGCGCGGCAGTGATTGGACTGAATCCCGCCACAGGTAATCAGGGTGTCTGCGCCCTGATCCAGCGCCTCCTGAATAGAAAATTCCAATTTCCGGATCTTATTTCCAGACCACTCAGAGCCCGACATGTCATCCCGCTTTACATATACATTCAGTCCTGTCTGCTCCGAAAAACGTGTCAGCTTTTCGATGCGGGTGGGCAGATTGGCCAGCTTAATTCGATTGGGAAAGGGTTTCATATTACGTCCTCCTGCCAAGAAATTCAAGTGGATCAGAACACAAAGTGGAAAAAGCGCAGCACTTCTTCATAGCTGTCACTGGTAAACTCCACAGTGTGTGCATCCAGCCGTTTTGTGTTGAAGTAGTGGGACGCATAAGCAGCGTCATAATGCTTCTGATAGGCTACTGTGACCCTAAAATACTCTGGAAGGTCATAGCGATAACGGCTCAGATCTCCGCTGAGAGCCCGCTTGGCTGTCTCCTCCAGCTCGCGCTCCACCACGCTGGGATGGCGGCTGATTACGGCGGCGGCTACTCCCTCTTTTGTGGCAACGGTCTCAATCTGACTGTTAACCGCCTTTGCCTTGGCGCAAATTGCTGCGTCGCCGGAAATCATAGCGGTAGGCACCCCAAGTCCCGTCGCCGCATAGGAAAAGATATGGAACTCTCCTGCATGCACACCGTTGATGGTAACTTCCCGTATCTTTCTGCTGCTGATTGTATGGGCCATGGGGCTTCCGCCCTGTCCGGCTGCATCATGGTATCCAACAAAGATAATGGCATCATAACTTGCGTCCACATTGCCGATCATAGCATAAGGGCTGCGCATTTCTCCGCGAATCAGCTGCGCCTGTTCCGGAAGATATTCATGGAAAATATTCATACCCGCACCGTGGGCATCTTTAATCGTGATCAACTCGGCGCCGGCGGCCACGGCGCCGCGGCAAACGGCACCGACCTCACGGCTCATCTGCTCCATTCCGCGCGTATAGAGCTGGGGATTATCATTTCCAGCCTCTACAAAGGAAACCAGATCAGCCACGCCTTCAATATCCGCACTGATAAATACTTTCATGCTCTTCTTCCTTTCAGCCGATCTGATGGATGTCCACCATAGTATGCTCGCAGTTATACTCCTTGGAAGTCAGTGCACGGTCATCATATTCACACTCGCCGTACTGGTTGTCGGTAGGATCGTTGCGCATAAACTTCTTCGGAGGGTCAAACTCGTGCTGGAACGCCAAATTTGCCGGCATGCGGAATGGATCCAGATTGCCAAAGTAAAATGCGCGCCGCTCCTCGTTTCCAAGGCGGTGGGCACTTCCGCCGAAAGACAAATCGGCATACAGCCATCCATAGGGCTCGACATAGAACTGTGCCCAGTCGTGTCCGCCAATATCGTAAGGAGCTGCAAACAATCCAGACTGCCAACGAGCAGGCACCCCGGCACAGCGGCACAGGGTGATAAACAGTACCGCTTGCACCCCACAGTCACCTTTCTGATTAACCGCGGCATACTCCGGGATATTCAGGAACGTACTGTACCGGCGCACATAGGAATATCGAACCCGGTCAGTGATGTACTCATAGATCCGCTTGGCTTTCAGAAGAGGGTTGGTCTCATCACCAACAATCTCCTGGCACATCGCACGAATCAGAGGTGTGAACATAATATGAGGAGCTTCCTCCTCCAGATAGAAGGATGGCTGCTCAGCAGAAATTTTATCAGGGTCAGGCTCTACATAGGTCAGGTGATTTTCAAAGCTGTATTCCACGGTGAACTCGTCCCCTGCCTCCAGCTTTTTCCGGAAACATACTGTGCGGCTCTCAGCATCCTCAGGAGCAACATAGGCATCGGGGCTGAGCGTATGAATCTGGAAATTTTTCACTTGGGGACTGTTATTTGGAATGGGAAGGTGGACTGTAATCGGTTCTCCGATTCTCCCATTCTCTCCCACTTTCAACGTTGAACGGATCCGGATGTAATAGGCAGTCTTGCCATGCTCCTTCATATAGTTCATATTTCCATTCAAAACATCCTGCTTCACCTTAGCCGCTTCAGCATCTTCGGGAACGATCAAACGTTTGGTAATGGGATGCTGCACCTTGCGGAGATTTTCATGGAAATGGCGCACAAAGTGCATTTTTCTTTCCCGATAGATCCAATCCACCTGATTCTCCGCAATCAGCTCGTCAAACTCTTCCTTTGTAAAATCCCGGAATTCGCCCTGGAGCATCTCTAATGCCTGCTCATAGGGGAAGGGATACTCCCTCTCCAACTCGGTGATCCGGTTCTGTTCCAATTCCAACCGCTCTCTCAGGGCATGGGGCAGGGGGCCTGCCAACCGGCGGCGGATCAAATCTTTCGCCATCTCAAAGCAGCCAGCATCTTCCTGTTTCTGGATATCCTCCGGCAGAGGAATAGCAAAATTTTTCAATCGTTCCAGCATATTTAAACACACTCCTGTTCAATCCCATTGGACACAAGAGTAAAGTCGATTTCTTTGCGTCCTACGATCTGGTTATGGTGGTTATAGATATCGGGATCCCAGCACTCTTTCAGCTTGTCCTGCTCCTGTTGGGAAATTACTCCCAGATCCGTCAGCACCTTCATAACAACGCCTGGCATAAATTCTGAGCAGCCATCTTCCAGCTTGACCACAATTCCAATCCCACGATCTTTCAGGCCAATCCCATAGAAAGAACCCGCTCCGGATTTGCTGAACAGCCGCTCTCCAAAGGCTCTCATCAAACAGGTGCAAAGCCTTCCGGTGCCCGCCACTTCATAGGGGTAGGAAGTCATAGCCTGGGTAATTCGACGCACCGCTTTTCCCCGTCGTTCCCCCAGAAGCTCCGGCTTGGACATTCTGGCATATCCCTGAGCCAACTTGACCATGGGCAACGCATGAACCGGTACACCGCAGCCATCTACCGCAAAAATCAGATCCTCTAATTTACAGTCACAGACATGGCAGAGGATCTCATTGATCCTGCGCTGGGTAGGACTGTCCGGAGATGGGTAGCATGTCAGGTCCTCGCCATAGAACTTCGCCGTCAACAACATGCCGGCATGTTTGCCGGAACAGTCACAGTGAAGGGGGTCTGGGGGAAGACCACGGCGAATCATCTCCCATTTGCTCTCCTGAAAAATAGGATATTCGTTCCCGCACAACAGATATGAGCTATCCAATCCCGCTTTGCGGAGGATCTGCTCCACCAGGGCCACATGTCCGGACTCTCCGTTGTGTGATGCACACATAATGGCCAATTCCTGATCTGTTATTTCATACGCATCCAACGCACCACTTTCGCAAACCGCAATTGCTTGCATGGGCTTGGCTCCAGAGCGCGCAAAGGTAACCGCATAGGGATCTCCATAGTGATACAGTACCTTCCCCGCGGTGTCAGATACAACGATCCGCCCATGGTGCTCCAAATCCCGAAGCGCCCCCCGGTACGTCCTGGCTACTATTGACATCTCCCATCCCCCCTTTCCATTTTAAAACTGGCTGAATAATGCGCTGAATCCACCCGTGTGAAGGTAACAGGCGCTCCCTTCCACCAGGCCCTTCCGCACCATATCCAGCATACCATAAAGGGTCTTGCTGGTATAGACCTGCTCTACGAAAATTCCTTCGCTCTGGGCCAGATCATAGATCTGCTGCACACACTCAGGTGTGGACTTGCCCCAGCCTTCTCCACGATATTCCTCGTGAATAGTATAGACGCTGCTAAAATCATACGTCTGAAGCTGTCCGGTCAGTTCCGCAATTTCTCTAAGGAAGGTCTCCAGAATTTCTTTGAGTTTCTCTTTTTCATGCTCGACTGTGATTACATGGACATGGAAGGGAGCTTGGGTCAGCGCTGCTCCAAAAATCGTTCCAGCCGCCAGTCCGCCATTCCCGCCCGGAACAAACAGGTGCTTCAAATCCAAATTCTGCTCTTGGCACTGCTGACACAGTTCCATGGCTGCATGGACATATCCAAGAGCCCCCAGCGCGGTAGAAGCGCCGTTCTGGATCACATAAGGGTGACGTCCCTGGTCCTCCAACTCCTGTGCATAACGGAGCACCAACGCCTCTCTCTCTTTGTCTGTGACATCGCCCACATACCGCAGGTCTGCCCCCAACAGTTGGTTCAGCAGTTGATTTCCCACTTTGTGCTCTGGCTCGGCCTCGTCATTGTGGACGATCACACAGTCCAGGTCTGACTTGCGGCAAGCCGACACCGCCAGTGTGCACAGATTGGACTGACTCTTTCCTGAGGCGAATATTACATCGCTGCCCTGTTTCACCGCCTTGCCCAGCAGATACTCAAGATTCCTGGTCTTATTGCCCCCAGGACCAAGGCCGGTCAGATCATCTCGCTTGATATACAGCGGAATGGAGGTCCCCAGATTCGTTTGAAGGTTCTTCATCGGCTGCAGTGGGGTGGGAAATGTCCCCAGCTCCAGCCGGGGAAATTCCTCCAGGACCTCCCTTGTATGTTCAATGTTCACGCTCAACACCTCTTACTTCCTTATACCAGATAGCAAGCCACATAGTGGTTTCCACCCACATCCTTCAGCGGCGGCGGCGCCTCTTTGCACTCCGGTTTTGCATAAGGGCAACGGCTTGCAAACTTGCAGCCTACCGGGGAATTCAAGGGACTTGGGACCTCGCCCTCCAGAAGAATCTGATGGCTTTGCGCCGCCTTCTCGGGGTCTGCGATAGGAATGGCGGAAAGAAGCGCTTTGCTGTATGGGTGCAGGGTATTCTGATAGAGCTCCTCCGTCTCAGCCACCTCTACCAGGCTGCCCAGATACATAACTCCCACACGGTCAGAGATGTGGCGCACCATGGATAGGTCATGAGCCACAAACAGATAGGTCAGTCCAAATTCTTCCTGAAGATCCTTCAGCATATTGACGACCTGTGCCTGAATCGAAACGTCCAGCGCAGAAATCGGTTCGTCACAGATGATGAATTCCGGATTGACCGCCAACGCGCGGGCGATTCCCACTCTCTGCCGCTGTCCTCCCGAAAATTCATGAGGATATCGGCTGGCGTGGTCCTTGTTGAGTCCGACGCGATCCAAAAGCTCCAGGATATACTCCTCTCGCTCCTTTCCGGACTTCAAATGATGAATATCCAACGGTTCCCCAATAATATCAGATACCGTCATCCGTGCGTTCAAGGATGCATAGGGATCCTGGAAAATCATCTGCATTTTCTTCCGGTAAGGCATGAATTCCTTTGGTTTAAGCCTGGTGATATCCTCTCCATCATAACGGATGGTACCATCCGTAGGATCGTAAAGGCGGATCAGGGTCCGTCCGGTTGTCGTCTTGCCGCAGCCTGACTCACCAACCAGGCCAAAGGTCTCCCCTTTATCGATGGTAAAGGAAATATTATCCACTGCCTTTACGTAGGATGTTTTACGGCGAATCACACCATCCACCTTTTTGAAGTACATCTTCAGGTTTTCTACTTCCAGCAAATGCTCAGCCATTCCGGATCCCTCCCTTCTGCTGCTGATACTTCTCCGGCTGCGGTGCCTCCGGGTGGCACAGCCAGCACTTGACACAGTGGCCTTCACCGATTTCAAATTCCGGAGCCGGGTTCTCCTTGCAGATCTGCATGGCAAACTCACACCGGGGATAGAACGGGCATCCCTTGGGAGGGCTGAGCATATCAGGAGGCGTTCCCGGAATAGATTCCAACCGCTGATCGGTCTCCCCTGCTTTGGGGATGGACTTGAGCAGACCCATGGTATAGGGATGACGCGGTGTGTAGAAAATATCTTCCACTCGGCCGGTTTCCATGATCTGCCCACCATACATCACAAGGATGCGGCTGCACGAACTGGCTACGACACCCAGATCGTGGGTAATCAGAATAATGGAGGTCCCAGTACGCTCCTGCAGCTCTTTCAGCAGCCGAAGCACCTGGGCCTGTATGGTAACATCCAAAGCGGTTGTCGGCTCATCGGCGATCAACAGTTCCGGCTGACACGCCAGCGCCATAGCAATCATGGCTCTCTGGCGCATGCCGCCGGAAAACTCATGCGGGTAGCTGTTGACACGAGCGGCTGGATCTGGGATGCCAACCATCCCTAACATCTCAATGGTCTTTTCTGTTGCTTCTTTTTTGGTTAATTTCTGATGCTCCAAGATGACTTCGTTGATCTGATTTCCAATTGTATACAGCGGATTCAGTGCCGTCATAGGGTCCTGAAAACACATGGAGATCTGATTTCCGCGGACCTTGCGCATCTCTTTTTTGTCCTTTTTCAGGAGGTCCTCTCCATTGAACAAGATCTCTCCTCCAGTGACCCGTCCCGGGTACTGGAGCAGCTGCATAATGGACAAGGATGTAACACTTTTCCCGCTGCCCGACTCGCCCACGATTCCCACAAACTCTCCGCGGTCAATGGAAAAACTGATATCACGAATCGCCTTGACTTCGCCCACATGGGTAAAGAAAGAGGTACTCAGATGTTTCACTTCCAACAATTTTTCTGACAAAGCCGTCCGCCTCACTTTCTTTGCTTGGGATCAAAGGCGTCCCGCAGGCCGTCACTAAACAGGTTGAAGGCCAAAATGGTCACCGAGATCGCTACTGCAGGGATAAGCAGCTGATAGGGATAAACATAGATACTGGCCAGTGCATCGTTGCACAGGGTGCCCCAGGATGCCATGGGGGCAGAAATGCCCAAGCCGATGAAGCTCAGGAAGGCCTCTGTGAAAATTGCATTGGGGATCTGCATGGCGATAGCCACCATAATGGTACCCATCATGTTGGGGATCAGATGCTTGACGAAAATACGCCCTGTGGAGGCGCCCAATGTTCTGGCCGCCAAGACAAACTCACTGTTTTTCAAGCTGAGCACCTGACCGCGCACGATTCGGGCCATTCTGACCCAGTAGGTAAGTCCTAAAGCCAGGATAATGGACTGCATACCCGAGCCGATGACCACCATGATCAAAATCACGTACAATGTAACAGGAACTGAGTCGATCACGTCCACGATACGCATCATGATCGTATCCACGTTTCCGCCCTTATAGCCGGCAAAGCACCCGTAGAACACGCCGATGATAAAATTGACAAGCGCGGCAAAAATACCAACTGTCAGGGACATACGCGCACCATAAACCACACGGATAAACAGGTCCCGTCCCAAAGAGTCACTGCCCAAAATAAAGGTCTTGTTCCAAACCGATTTGCTCTCTGTCAGCCGATTTCCGTCGTAGGTAACGCTGCACTTCTCGATCTTTTCTTCCAGGATGTTCTTGGCTTCTACCAGAGAAACGGTGGTATTCTTGGCCTCGTCTCCGAAATAGTGGGACAAGTACTTTGCCGCAGTGGCAGGAACCTCTCCCTTGTCTGCATATTTCTTTTCAAGCTTGTTATATTCTTTCAGCGCTTGTGTATAGAGACTGTAATCAATCACCAATTCTTTGCCATTCAAGTCGTAGGTGCTTTTCCGGGTGATCACATCTTTATATGTAGGCTGAATCAGCTGGACCAGCTCTCCCTTGTGGGTCACTTCCATGGCATCATAGCTTTTTGTGATGTAGATACACATGTCGTTTGACTCGTCCTGAATGGGATAGACCTTCAGAATCGGAGGTGTGTTGGACAGGGTAAGGGTCTGTTCCTCATAGCTATAGCCCCAGAAGAACGGAATCAGCACAGCACTCAGCACCAACACGATAATCACAAACATGGATACCATAGCCATTTTGTTCTTCTTCAGGCGGCGCCAACCATCCTGCAAAAAGGTAAGGCTTGGTTTTTCAATCTTCTCAGAATCTTTTTCCTGCTCCTGCAGGGGCACCCACAGTTCGGGGGCAATATGCTCCTTTTTTTCTACCACAGTTATCCCCCTCACTCGTACTTGATCCTTGGATCAACAAAGACATACAGAATATCTACCACTAACGTACAAAAGACCAGGAATACTGCAAAGAATACGGTGATACCCATAATCATGGTGTAATCCCGGGTCAGTACGCTGGAAGTGAACAGGCTGCCGATGCCGGGGATTCCAAATACCTTCTCAATTACGAAGGAGCCGGTAACCACCATGGCCACCATTGGTCCCACATAGGTGACTACGGGAAGAATGGCATTGCGCATAGCATGCTTGGTGACTACCTTGAACTCCGAGATTCCCTTTGCACGGGCAGTACGGATATAGTCCTGGTTCAATTCCTCTATCATAGACGTCCTCATCAATCTGGTTACAAAGGCCATTGAAAAGACAGACGTCACAAGAACGGGGCCAATATATCCCGTCCACGGCTTTACGCCGAAGGCAGGGACAAGCCCCAGTATTTTACTAAATAAAAACAGATACAGCGTGGCAAATACAAAGCTTGGGATAGTGGCTCCCAATGTGGACAGGACCATCAGGAACCGGTCCACAAATTTATTCTGCCGCAACGCCGCTATAATGCCGGCCATGACGCCAAATATGACGATCAGGCCCGAGGCATATATTCCGATCCTTAATGAATATGGAAATCCAGCTGCGATGATTTCATTGGTCGTCAGTCCGACCTTTAGATAGGACATGCCAAAATCTCCGTGGGCATAGTCCACAATGTACTTGATATACCGCTCGAGAGGCGGCTTGTTCAAGCCAAACTTTTCATTCAGCGCTTCCTGCAATGCAACATCATAAACCTTATCTGTCGAGATTGGGCTGCCGGGAATAGAATTCATCAGGACAAAGGTGAGCGTCATGATAAACCAGATGGTAATAAGAGCAGCAACCACCCGCTTTAATATGTATCGAATCATACTGTCCCCCTCCTTTGGGAAAAGGCGGGGGCGTCTACGCGAATAGACGCCCCCATTGTCCTTTGTGTTAGGCTACAAATTCAGCGTTTCGGAAAATCCAGTTACCGGTCTTGGAAATCTGAACACCAGTAACCACATCCTGATTGATCAGGGCCTTCGTCACATAGTAGTAAATGGGGCAGGCGGGCAGCTCGTTCATGAGGATCTCCTCTGCCTGCATCCACAGCTTGTCGCGCTCTTCACCCTGGGCAGCCATGGCGGCCTGGTAGGTGTCCTCAAATGCCTTCTGACCGGGGTTCAGGGTCTTGTCGTGGGGCGCACTGGCATCCTCAGCATATCTCCACTGAGCCATACAGCCGGAGTCCAGCTTAAACTGCTTGATCATCTGGCTGCCGTCATAATAGCCGGCGCTCCAACCGGACAGGCCGATATCAAACTTGCCGTCGCGCTTGGTCTGAAGGGCAACACTCTTGTCCTCGTTGCGCAGGTCAATGGTGATGTTCAGGTTCTCTTTCCACATCTGCTGAAGGGCCTCACAGATCTTCTTATCGCTCTCACCGGTGTAGTACAGCAACTCGACCTTGGGGAAGCCTTCGCCATTGGGATAGCCGGCCTCGGCAAGGAGCTTCTGGGCAGTCTCTACATCGGGAGCATCCGCAGTGATGCCATAGGCAGGCTCAGGCAGGCCGTTGGCGCCCATGGTGCGGTAAGAGGAGCCGTCAGTCTTCTGAGTGGAGGGGGGCAGGAATCCGGTGGCAGGAATCTCACCGGAGCGGGTGATCTGGTCTGTGATCTCCTTGCGGTTGATGGCCAGGGTCAGAGCGCGGCGAACGCGCACATCACTGATGACCTCGTCATCCACGTTGAAGTCCAGATACTTGGTTCCGCAGATGGGGATGACGACCAGGTTGGGGTCCTCGGCCAGCAGAGAGGGAACTTCCTCGGCAGGCATGACCTCAGTGCAGTGGATCTCACCGGCCTCATAGCCCTGAAGAGAGGTGTTCTCGTCGTTGACCATAATCGCACGGATACCGGGCATCTTGATCGAATCAGCATCATAGTATTCGTCGTTCTTGACCATTAACAGGTGAGAACCGATCTGGTACTCAGCCAGCTTGAAGGGGCCGTTGCAAACGAAGGTCTCAGTCTTCTTCTCCCAGCCCTCGCCCTGATCCACGCACTCCTTTTTAACGGGGCAGTAGATATCGGCAGAGATACGGTTCAGGAAGAAGGGAGCGGGGTTCTTCAGAACGACCTCGAAGGTATAGTCATCAAGGGCAGTGGCCTTGACCTCATCGGCAGTGCCGGTGCCGGCCAGATACTCAGCAGCACCCACCACATAGTCGGTCACACCGGCAGCAGAGGGGGAAGCCACCTTGGGATCACACATACGCTTCCAGGTATACTCAAAGTCATGGGCGGTCACGGGGGTACCGTCAGACCAGTTGGACTTTCTCAGGTGGAAAGTATAGGTCAGGCCGTCATCAGAAATGTCCCAGCGCTCAGCCACACCGGGCTCAATGCCATCCTCGACCTGCTTGGTCAGGCCTTCAAACATGCTGATGGTAATGTACTCAGAAACCGTCTCAGAGCTGAGGGTCGGGTCCCAAGTCTTGGGCTCGGCGCCCAGGTTCCACACCAGATACTCAGGGGTAGTGGTTCCGCTTTGATTGCCTGAGGAGCTGCTTCCGCCGCCGGATTTGTCGGAATTGTTTCCACAGCCGGCCAGGAGCGAGCCCACCATGGCCGTAGCCAACAGGGCTGCTAACAGTCTGCGCTTTTTCATAGTCATTCTACCTCCATTTTTATTGGAACACTTCTGTTCCTGTTACTCTAAATAATATAGCAATTTCCGCACCAACTTTCTGGAATCACAAAAAATTTTATATTGTTACTGAAAATTCACACTTTATTCGAAGTTTGCTCATTTTTCTCGGCCTTCAATTTTTACTTAAGTGTTATTTTATCACTTTATTTACATCAATAGGTTATTTATTTTTATTTAATAACCTATTGAATTCTGGACATTCCATTATTTCCTGATATAATAAAATTCAATGGATCTTATGCTTATAAAATGAATCCGAATTTTCTGCATTCTGATGCGGATGAAAAGGGGGCACCGTATACACCGTGAAAAAATTGGTCGTTGTAACCTATCAGGAGCAAACCGGACAGCAATATGTCGAAACGATCCGCGCTCTTTTCGGCCGCTCCATTGAAGTATCTTTCCAGTCCATGTTTGAGGAACTTCCCAAGGGCATGGATCCGGATCTGGTGCTGGCCTCCACTTATACTGTATGTGAAGTGCTAAAAAACCATGTCCAAAATTTCGACAATGTTATCGTTGCAGATATTACTTTACGCAAGGATGCCGTGGAGCAGCTCCGGGCCTATCCCCCACATACAAAAGCCATTCTGGTAAACATTTCTTTGGAAAGTGCCATTGATACCATTTCATTGATCTATAAGCATGGGATTAAAAATCTGGATCTCACCCCGGTCTATCCTCCGGTTTCTGAGTTCCCTTCCTGCCACCTGGCTATTACCCCCGGCGAAACTGACCTTGTCCCCAGTGGAATCGAGAACGTCATTGACCTGGGTGAGCGGGTGCTTTCCATCAAAACAATTTCTGAAATTGCCACCCGCCTCAATATGATCGAGGTACTCAGTCAGCCCCACTGCCTGTCCTATTTTAATACCCTTGTTTCTACCGATGTCAGTACTCCCGGCATGCTGGGACAAATTGGCGCATTGGAGCAGCAGCTCCACTTTATCATGCAGATTTTTGGCTCTGGCGTCATGAGTCTGGACGATCAGGGGATCATCACATTTTCCAACACTGCCGCCGCATCCCTTCTGGGGCATCAGGCCCAGGAACTGCAAGGCCACCCCCTGTGTGATACACTCCCCTCTCTGTGGGACGGCGGAAAACCGTTGCTCGTACAGGATCAGGTCATCAGGACCCCTTCTAATGTATTGATCGTCTCTGTCCATCACATGGAGTATAACTCCATTCTCCGTGGATATCTGGTCCTGATCCGCCGTTTTACAGACTTGGAAAAGGAACAGTATAAAATCCGCCGGCAGGTTATGTCCCGGGGGCATGTGGCAAAATACTCTCTTGAAAATATCGTTGGGGACAGCCCTGCAATTCGGCAGACCAAACAAATGGCCCAGAAAATCGCTGCGTCCAACTCCACTATCTTAATATATGGTCAAACCGGAACAGGAAAAGAGCTCTTTGCCCAGTCAATCCACAATGCCTCACCCCGGCGTGACTTTCCTTTTATCGCCATTAACTGCGCCGCCATTCCCGAAACTCTGCTGGAAAGCGAGTTGTTCGGGTATGAGGAGGGCTCCTTCACCGGAGCCAAACGCGGCGGAAAACCCGGCTATTTCGAGCTGGCTCACGGAGGAACGCTTTTTCTTGATGAGATCAGCGAGATGGATATCAGCTTGCAAACCAGACTGCTCCGAGTGCTCCAAGAAAAGGAAGTCACCCGTGTAGGCGGCAACACTATCATTAATGTAGACGTTCGAATTATCGCCGCATCCAATAAAAATTTAAAAGAACTGGTCGGGCAATCCGCTTTCCGACGCGACTTATATTACCGTTTGAATGTGCTGAGCATCCATCTTCCTCCTCTTGACCAGAGAAAGGAAGACATCCCCCTTCTGATCGAGGCAATGAAGCAGGAAATGGGCGGAACATTTACTTTGACCCCAGATGCTCTATCAACCATTCAAAGCATTCATTTCGAGGGAAACGTTCGTGAGCTGCGCAATTTAGTGGAGCGTCTTCTCTATGCCGATACCCAGCCCATTGATGCGCAAACTGTCCGGCAATACTTAGATCAGGATCCAACCTCTGGCGCGGCTGAGCATATCACTTCCGTCGTCAACCGTTTTATACGGGATCAGCGCCATCGTCTTTCTGACCTGAAACAGGTGATGGAAGTTCTGATGCAGACCTATCAAAGCCGTATTCGTATGGGCAGGGGCTCCATTCAAAATGCGCTGGAAGCCCGAGGGGTCTATCTTTCCGAACAGGAGATCCGCACTCTGCTGCAAATTTTGCAGCTATACGGCTTTATCCAGGTCCTCCGGGGCCGGGGCGGAACCCACATTACAGATTTAGGTGTCACAGCACTCAATCAGCTGCGCTCCGGGACATTCGGCGACTCCCTTTCCTCGTTTTCCTGATCTGCACCGCCTAGCCCCCCAAAAAAATCAAGGTGCCGTCAAGAGTTGGACCTGTTGACAAAGTGGCGTATAAACCCTTTCTATGGTACAATAACTATAGGGAGGGATGTGGCATGATGG
>NZ_JADYTU010000035.1 GCF_021531375.1 Pseudoflavonifractor phocaeensis | reverse complement strand
GGGGTATCCACCTGGGGCTGGGGGTTGGTCACTTCTGGCATAGCGCAAATTCCTCCTCTATGTATTCAAACCTTTCGGTTCCATTCTGGCTTGGCGGGACAGGCAGCCCTGTCCATCAGCTTCCATTATATGTTTCGGTCCCTGGCCTGACAATTACAAGGCGGTTACAAATCCTTAAGATTGTTTTAAACCGGCCGGTCGGCTCCGGGTTTTATAAATATAGACGCAGATCGTCAAAAAACGTTACAATATTTTTGGAATCTTTTTCTAATAAATTCAACATATAAAAGCACGCCGGGACGCAAAGGTCCCGGCGTGCCGCTGACGGTTTCTTTTTCCTGTTTATCCCATTTTCTCCATGTGGGCGGCGGCGGATTTCAGCATCAGCCGCTTGGTGCCCACGTCGTCAAAGGCGATCTCCACCAGAGCGTCGCCCCCCATCTTCTGGACGGACAGGATCATACCCCGGCCGAAGGCCTTGTGGCGCACCGTGTCCCCCTTCTGGAAATTGGGGACGCCGCCCCCGGCGGACTTGACGCCTCCCGCCGCGGGTGCGGAAAGGGGATGCTTGGGCCGGGCGGCGGCTCCATAGCTTCTTCCCGCCCCGGACATGGCCCGGGTGAAGCCCCCGTAGGAGGGCTGGGCCGGCCGCTGGCCGCCGGGAGCGCCGCTCTGGGCGGACCGCTGGGGCCGCTGGTCGAAGGAGCCTCGTCCGCCGCCCTGGGCGGTCTGACCGCCGAAGCCTCCCCGCTGGTAGGTTCCGTAGCCTCCGTAGCCCGAGGTCCGGCTGGGCATGCCGCCCCAGCTTCGCTCCTCCTCTCCGCCCAGGTCGGACAGATAGGATCTTCCCGTTCGCTCCAGGTGCTCCGGGGGGATCTCCTCTACGAACCGGGAGGGCCGGTTGGAGCTGGTGCGGCCAAAGAGCATCCGCTGGTTGGCGCAGGTGAGGTACAGCTTCTGCTTGGCCCGGGTCATGGCCACATAGCACAGCCGGCGCTCTTCCTCCATCTCCTCCGTCTCTCCGATGGCCCGGATGCCGGGGAAGATGCCCTCCTCGGCCCCCACCACGAAGACCACGGGAAACTCCAGGCCCTTGGCTGAGTGCATGGTCATCATAACCACGCAGTCCTGGTCCGGATCGTGGCTGTCCAGGTCGGTGTACAGGGCGATCTCGTCCAGGAAGCCGGCCAGGGAGGGTTCGTCCCCCGCGTTTTCCAGATAGCCCCGGATGGAGGTCAGCAGCTCCCGCACGTTTTCCAGCCGGGTCCGGTCCTCCACGGTGTTTTTGGTCTCCAGCATGGTGGCGTAGCCCGTCTTGACCATGAGTTCCTCATAGAACTGGTCCAGGGGCAGCTCGCTGAGCAGTCCGGCCAGCTCTCCCATCAGGCTGGTGAAGGCGGCCAGCTTGCCCGCCGACCGCTCCAGCTCCGGGTACATCCGGGCGTTGTCGATGACGGCGTAGAGGGAGGTCCCGTCCCGCCGGGCGATGTCCTGGGCGGTCTCCACCGTCTTGGCTCCGATGCCCCGGGGCGGGTTGTTGATGATGCGGGTCAGCCGCAGGTCGTCCTCCGGGTTGTTCAGGACGGCCAGATAGGCCACCATGTCCTTGACCTCCGCCCGGTCGAAGAACCGGGTGCCGCCGATGATGCGGTATGGGATGCCGTTGCGCTTGCAGGCGTTTTCCATCTGGTTGGACTGGGCGTTCATCCGGTAGAGGATGGCGTGGTCCTTCCACTTGCGGCCCTGGCTGTAGCCCTCCAGGATCCGGGCGGCCACATACTGGGCCTCGTCGTTCTCGTTCATGGCGGAGTAGAGGGTCAGCTTGTCCCCCTCCCCCGCCTTTGTCCACAGCTCCTTCCCCTTCCGGCCCTGGTTGTTCCGGATGACGGCGTTGGAAGCCTCCAGAATATGCCGGGTGGAGCGGTAGTTCTCCTCCAGGCGGATGGTGCGGCAGCGGGGGTACTGCTTTTCAAAGGAGAGAATGTTCTCGATGGTGGCGCCCCGGAAGCGGTAGATGGACTGGTCGTCGTCGCCCACCACGCAGAAGTTCTCGTATCCCCCGGCCAGGGTGGAGGCCAGCAGATATTGCAGGTTGTTGGTGTCCTGATACTCGTCGATGAGAACATACCGGAATTTTTTCTGGTAATATTCCCGCACGTCGTCAAACTGCTGGAGCAGACGGACGGTGTGGAGGATGATGTCGTCAAAGTCCAGGGCTCCGGCGTCCCAAAGCCGGCGCTGGTACTCGGCGTAGATCTTGGCGATCTTGGTCAGCCGGAAGTCCCCCGATTTCTCGCACTCGGCCAGATACTGGTCGGCCAGCTTCATGGCGTCCTTGGCCCGGGAGATGTACCCCAGCACCGACCGGGGCGGGAACTGCTTGTCGTCGATGCTCAGGTCCTTCATGCAGTCCTTGATCACCCGCAGGGAGTCGTCGGTATCGTAGATGGTAAAGGAGGAGGGGAAGCCCAGCTTCTCGATATCCCGGCGCAGGATGCGCACGCAGGCGGAGTGGAAGGTACTGGCCCAAATGTCGTTGGCGGCGGGGCCCAGCAGGCTGGCCAGACGGTCCTTCAGCTCCCCGGCGGCCTTGTTGGTAAAAGTGATGGCCAGGATGGTCCAGGGGGCGGCGGGGTCCAGCCGGCACAGCCGGTCCCTCCGGTCCCGCTCCCCAGGGGACAGGGGGCGGTTCCCGGCGCAGTCCTCCAGGAAGGCCAGGTCCTCCCCGGTCACATCACCGGGCACCTCGGGGCTGTCGGAGCCCCGGCCGTATTTCATCAGGTTGGCGATACGGTTGATGAGCACCGTGGTCTTGCCGCTGCCCGCTCCCGCCAGCAGCAGCAGGGGGCCCTCGGTGGCCAGTACCGCCTTGCGCTGCTCCGGGTTCAGCCGTGAGAAGTCCCGGGCAATGGCCTCCCGGCGGGCCTTGACAAACCGTTGTTCCTGTTCGTGGTTCAGCATAGCGTCTCTTTGTCTCACTTTCCGTTTGTTCAATTTCGCGGTGCTGCTATTGTATAACAAAACCGCCGCCGCGGTCAACCGGCAGCGCGGCCCGGGCGGGGCGGCCAATCTCCTCCGCCGCCGGAAAAATTTTCAGCGCGGGTCATAACGGGACCGGTTTTGGCATAACCTGATAAGGCGGCGGACAGCCCCTCCCGAAAATACAAGATATCGTTTTCCTTTTCTCCGGAATCCACGGGATGATGTGGTGTTTTCCCCGTAACTGCAACCGATCTGTAACCATTTTGCCACCGCCCCGTAACGGTTCCGATAAGATGGTAACACCGCTCCATGTTATACTGTACATACAATCAAGAAGCTGCCGGTTTGATCCATTTTTCGGAAAGGAGGTCTCCCCCATGAAAAAACTTCTGCTGACCGCTATGCTTGCCGCCCTGCTTGTGATGCCCCTGGAGGGCGCCGCCCTGGCGCAGACGCCGGAGGCCTCCGCCCCCACCGCCGATACGGCCCAGGAGCTGGACTTTGACCCCGGCTGCGTCCCCGCCGAGACGGACGCGCTGGAGTCCATGACCCCCGCCATCCACGCCGTGGTCCTGGCCATGCTCCACCAGGAGCAGACCGTCTATTCCCCCCAGAACGCCCAGTTGACCTGGGAGGCCCTGTACAACATGCTCTCCCTTTACGGCCAGATGGACGACCGCTCCGACTATGTGGGCGAGGACCTGGTCCTCCCCACGGAAGCCGCCCTGGATTTTTCCACCGCCCTGACCCTCAGTCTCGACGCTCTGGGTCCCCTGCCCGAAGAGCTGTCCGACCGGATGGTGTACGACGCTGAACTCGACAGCTACCGGCTGGCCTGCGGCAGCGACAGTCTGGCTCAGATCCGGCTGGACTCCAGCCGGGACGCGGGCCGGGAGCTGGAGCTTACCGGCACCCTGGTCTATCTGGTGGACAACACCGATCTGGCCCGCTTCCGCGTCACTCTCCGGTCCCAGGATAACCTGTTCGGCTACACCGTCGCCGGGCTGGAACTGCTGTAACTTGAACCCCATCAAAAGGAGCGCCCTAGGCGCTCCTTTTTTGTTCCTAAAACTCCCGCCTCCGGTATAGCACGGGAGACGGAGGGCTATATTGTATGAGCCCGGCGGGATTATTTTTTCGGAGTCTTGCGCTTCCCCACGGCGCAGATTATAATAGAAAGACAGATCACAAAACCAATTCGAGGTGCTATACCATGGATCTTACCATACAAGACTACATCCGCCCCGGCAAACGCGCCCATCTGGTGGGCATCGGCGGGGTGTCCATGTCCCCCCTGGCCGAGGTGCTCCACGGGGCCGGCGTCATCGTCACCGGCTCCGACATGCACGACAGCGCCACGGCGGCCCATCTGCGCTCCCTGGGCATCCCCGTGACCATCGGCCACCTGCCCCAGAGCGTGGAAGGGGCCGGCTGCGTCATCCGCACCGCCGCCGTCCACGACGACAACCCGGAGATCGCCGCCGCCCGGGCCGCGGGCATCCCCGTCTTTGAGCGGGCCCAGGCCTGGGGCGCCCTCATGACCCACTACAAAAACGCCCTGTGCGTCTCCGGCACCCACGGAAAGACCACCACCACCTCCATGTGTACCCATATCTTCCTGAGCGCCCAGCGGGACCCCTCCGTCATGATCGGCGGGGTGCTGCCCGCCCTGGGCTGCGGCCACCGGGTGGGCAAGGGGGACACCATTATTCTGGAGTCCTGCGAATACTGCAACTCCTTCCTGTCCTTCTTCCCCACTGTGGCGGTCATTCTGAACGTGGAGGCCGACCATCTGGACTTCTTCAAAGACCTGGAGGACATCAAGCACTCTTTCCGCCGGTTCGCGGAGCTGGTCCCCGCCGACGGCTGGGTGGTGGCCGACCGGGACGACACCCACACCATGGACGCGCTGAAGGGCCTGGACCGCCGGGTGGTCACCTTCGGTCTGGAGGAGGGCGACGTCCACGCCGCCAACCTGACCTGGGTCAACGGCTACGGCTCCTTTGACGTGATCGCCGATGGGGAGAAGTTCGCCCATGTGGACCTGTCCGTCCCTGGAGTCCACAACGTCCGAAACGCCCTGGCCGCCTGCGCCGCCGCCCGCTGCCTCAACGTCCCCGCCTTTGCCGTGGAGGAGGGCCTGAAGGCCTTCCATGGGGCGGGCCGCCGCTTTGAGAAGAAGGGAGAGTACCACGGAGCCATGGTGTATGACGACTACGCCCACCACCCCGATGAGCTCCACGCCCTGCTGACCACCGCCAAAGGCCTGGGCTATGACCGGGTGGTCTGCGCCTTCCAGCCCCACACATACACCCGCACCGCCGCTCTCTTTGACCAGTTCGTGGAGGAGCTGAAGCTGCCCGACGTGACCGTCCTGGCGGAGATCTACGCCGCCCGGGAGCAGAACACTCTGGGCATCTCCTCCCGGGACCTGGCGGAGAAAATTCCCGGAGCTGTCTACTGCGCCACGCTGCCGGAGGTCACCGCCAAGCTGAAGGAGCTGGCCCGTCCCGGGGACCTGCTTCTCACCGTGGGAGCCGGAGACATCTATCTGGCCGGGGAGGCCCTGGTGGCGGGAAAGTAGGACTGAACAGATAAATTTTAGTTTATCGTTGGACTGTTTTGAAAAGGATTCCGCTCTGCGGAGCGGGTTTCTTTCTGAACGATCAGAAAGAAACCAAAGAATCGCCGGGGGCGGCCACGCGCAATTTCATTGCGCTATCCGCGCCGCCCCCGGACCCCCATTATAAGAGTTCTGCGGCCTTGCGCTGATCGCAGCCAGCAAAATATGAGAGCGCTCACACCGCCTTTTGCTTCGCAAAATGGAGAAGATTTTACGGGGGGATAAGCAATACAGCCCGCCTCGATGGCGGCAAAAACTGTCAACAGTTGCTTCTTACCCACCTGGCCCGCTGGGGCCGCCCGATGATACCTCGAATCAGCAGAGGCTTGGTGCAGAACAGCAGGTTCACAGTTCTTGCGGAGAGCACCGAGCGATTGTTAACTCAGAGGCGCGCTTTTAACAAGGAGAAGCAGAGGCCAATTTCATAGATCAGAGCGGCAGCGGGCGGGGGTGAGAGAGGTATCCTGGCTTTTGCCCGCGCCGAATAGTATCAAAATATCTGATTGATGGCTCCCCATAGGGACCGGGGCCGAAGCCCCGGAGGTTTTTTGGGTACTTTTGTATCTCTACAAAAGTACCTCGCCCGGGGGCGAAATACTCCTTCGTCCTAACTCCCGTCCCGCCCGCTGGCGAAATCCTCAGATAAACTAAAGTTTATCTCCGCATATAAACGATCAGGGCGGCCCGGCGGGCCGCCCTGTTTTTCTGCCTTGCAATATTTTTTACAGATTGCTGTCCAGCACCTGGGTAAAGGCGCCGGCGGGCATGACGCCCACCTTCCGGTCGATCTCCTTGCCGTCCTTGAAGAAGATGACGGTGGGGATGGACATGACGCCGTAGCGGATGGCCAGTTCCTGCTCCTCGTCCACGTTCACCTTGCCCACGATAGCCTTGCCGTCGTACTGCTTGGCCAGGTCCTCCACCACGGGGCCCAGCATCCGGCAGGGACCGCACCACGCGGCCCAGAAGTCCACCATCATCAGGCCGCCCTGTTCCAGGGCCTTGTCAAATCCCTCTTTGCTGAAATGAATCATTTGTAAAACTTCCTTTCTGTTTATTTTTCATCAGGAGTCCCGGATTTTCTGAAATCGGTACGGCGGGGGCAAGCCCCCGTTCTACCCTTTTAGGGCTGTTTTCGGTCCAAATACTCGCAGGCGGACAGGGCGGCCACATGGCCCTCCCCCACCGCCTTGGCCACCTGAAGGGGCAGCCCGGTGCAGTCTCCGGCGGCAAAGACGCCCTCCAAATTGGTCGCCATCCGCCGGTCCACCCGGATAAAGCCCCCCTCTGTCTCCAGGTCGGGCAGCAGGTCGGTGGGAGCCACCGCCTCCCGGAGGATGAACACCCCGGCGCAGGGGAGGTCCGCGCCGTCCGCCTCCAGGGCGGTGACGGTCTGGTCCCCCTTGACGGCCAGCTTGCCGGCCCTCACCCAGGGAATTGCAGGGTCCAGCCCCTCCGGCTCCCGGGCGGACACATAGGTCACCTGACAGCCGATGCTCTGGAGGTAGTTGGCCTCCAGGGGGGCGTCCTTGCTGCGGCCCACTACCGTTACCGGGCGGTTCCGGTAGAGCATTCCGTCGCAGGTGGCGCAGTAGCTGACCCCCCGGCCCAGGAACTCCGCCTCGCCGGGGTACTTGGCCTGCCGCACCACGCCGGGGGCCAGGATGAGAGCCTGTCCGTCATAGACCTGGCTGACCACCGTGACCATAAAGCCGTTCCACGCCATGAGGGAGATGGCCCGCCCCGTGACGAAGTCCGTGCCCAGTTCCTCCGCGTGGGCCCGGAAGGTCCCCACCAGCTCCGCTCCCGTCTGGCCGGGCAGACCCAGATAGTTGTCCACCCGCTCGGCCCGGGCCAGCGGGCTGTCCTGCCAGGGGTTGCCGATGACCAGCACGGTCTTGCCCCTGCCCCGGGCGGCCACCGCCGCCGCCAGCCCCGCCGGGCCGCCGCCCAGCACAATGATATCATGGCCCATGACTCCGCCTCCTTTTCCTCCATATTATACCTTTTTTCCTCCAAAGGGACAAGGCCTTTCCGGGCCCCATTCCAGATTCGCTCCTGCGCCGTCCCATTTCCCCCGGGTTTTCTGTGACTTTATGACAAAATTTCTCCCCTCTCTCCCCGCTCTCCCGCTCTTCTCACCGGAAAACGTCCGGAATGGCAGGAAAACCTTGCATTTTATGGAGCGGCTGGTGTAAAATAAATAAATCAAACATCCATCACAGCGGTCCGCCCGCTGTGTTTCCCGTTTAATACCAGACAGGAGGGTCCCACAATGTCGGAAGAGATCAAAACCACCGCCGGCGGTGCCGAGGGTGAGGCTGTGGAGAGTCAGAACTTTATTCACCAGTTCATTCAGGAGGACATCGCCGAGGGCGGCCGCTGCGCCGGGATGCAGGTCCACACCCGTTTCCCGCCCGAGCCCAACGGCTACCTCCATATCGGCCACTGCAAGGCCCTGATCATCGACTTTGGCTCCGCCGAAAAATTCGGCGGCATCTGCAACCTGCGTATGGACGACACCAACCCCGCCAAGGAGGACACCGAGTTCGTGGACGCCATTCAGGAGGACATCCACTGGCTGGGCTTCGACTGGGGGGACCGGTTCTTCTACGGCAGCGACTACTTTGAGAAAACCTATGAGCTGGCTGTGGGCCTCATCAAAAAGGGCCTGGCCTACGTCTGTGAGCTGACCCCCGAGCAGTTCCGGGAGTACCGGGGCGACGTGGGCACTCCCGCCCGCTCTCCCTACCGGGACCGCCCCATCGAGGAGAGCCTGGACCTGTTCGAGCGGATGAAGAACGGGGAGTTCCCCGAGGGCAAGTACACCCTGCGGGCCAAGATCGATCTTGCCAGCGGCAACTTCAACATGCGGGACCCGGTGCTCTACCGCATCCGCTACATCGAGCACCACCGCCAGGGCACCAAGTGGTGCATTTTCCCCATGTACGATTTCGCCCACCCCATCCAGGACGCTCTGGAGGGCATCACCCACTCCCTGTGCTCCCTGGAGTATGAGGACCACCGCCCCCTGTACGACTGGGTCATCAACAACACCGACGTGCCCAGCAAGCCCCGGCAGATCGAGTTTGCCCGGTTGGGCATCAACTATACGGTGATGTCCAAGCGGAAGCTGCGCAAGCTGGTGGAGGAGCAGTACGTCTCCGGCTGGGACGACCCCCGGATGCCCACCCTGTGCGGCCTGCGCCGCCGGGGCTACACCCCCGCCGCCATCCGGAACTTCTGCGACCGCATCGGCGTGGCCAAGAACACCTCCACCGTGGAGTACGGCTTCCTGGAGCACTGCCTTCGGGAGGACCTGAACGACCACGCCCAGCGGGCCATGGCCGTCCTGCGCCCCATCAAGCTCACCATCACCAACTACCCCGAGGGGCAGAGCGAGGTCTTTGAGGTGGAGAACAACCCCAACGACCCCGAGGCCGGCACCCGGCCCGTCACCTTCTCCCGGAACCTGTATGTGGAGGCCGACGACTTCCTGGAGACCCCCATTCCCAAGTACAAGCGCCTGTATCCCAACGGCCCCGAGTGCCGCCTGAAGGGCGCCTACCTCATCACCTGCACCGGC
Organism: Pseudoflavonifractor phocaeensis; assembly: GCF_021531375.1. Classification (GTDB taxonomy): domain Bacteria; phylum Bacillota; class Clostridia; order Oscillospirales; family Oscillospiraceae; genus Lawsonibacter; species Lawsonibacter phocaeensis_B. Next base: position 10,727 of record NZ_JADYTU010000035.1, on the reverse strand, counting down.
TGCGTCAAGGATGAGAACGGCAACGTCACCGAGATCCTGGCCACCTATGATCCCGACTCCAAGGGCGGCAACCCCGCCGACGGCCGGAAGGTGAAGGGCGCCACCATCCACTGGGTGGACGCCGCCACCGCCGTGGACGCCGAGGTGCGGCTGTACGACAACCTGTTCTCCGACCCCGATCCCGACGGCGGCGACAAGAACTTTTTGGACTGCCTGAACCCCGGCTCCCTGGAGGTGCTGAAGGGCTGCAAGCTGGAGGCCTCCCTGGCCGACGCCAAGCCCACCGACCGCTTCCAGTTCCTGCGGCTGGGCTACTTCTGCGCCGACTCCAAGGACTCCAAGCCCGGCGCTCTGGTCTTTAACCGGGCCGTCTCCCTGAAGGACGGGTTCAAGCCCGGGAAGTAAGAGTTGTGGATACTTTTTCTTGTAAGAAAAAGTATCAAAAAGAACTTTGGCGCAAAACTTTGTTTTGCTTTCAGTCAAGACATAAAAACACGCCGTGTACGTTCACTGTACACGGCGTGTTTGTTTTATTTGGGAACGCAGCCCGGTGAGGGCACTGGGGCCAACCGTAGGGGGCGGCCTCCGGACGCCCCGCACGGTCAAAGGACGGGCCGTCGGGGACGCCGGCCCCTGCGGAGGGTCAATGGGCGTGGGCCAGCTTGGGGGCCGCCTCAGGCTGGGGCTCCCGGGGAGCCGCCGTCTCCTGGTGGGTCAGGCCCTTGGCGTTGGCCAGCATCAGCTTGATCCGGTTCTCCTGGTTGATCTTGGTGGCGCCGGGGTCGTAATCAATGGCCACGATATTACTGTAAGGATAGTCGTCCTTCAGCCGGCGGATCATGCCCTTGCCCACGATATGGTTGGGCAGGCAGCCGAAGGGCTGGGTACAGACGATGTTGGGGGTGCTGGTGTGGATGAGCTCCAGCATCTCCGCGGTGAGCAGCCAGCCCTCCCCCATCTTGTTGCCGTCGCCCAGATAGCCGTGGACCAGCTTGTGCAGGTCCTGGAAAGTGCCGGGGGCGCGGAACCGTCCGGAGCGCTCCAGGGCGGCGATCATGTCCCGCTGGCAGGCCTCGATATAGGCCATAAAGGCCTTGCAGCCGTACTTCTTGATCCACTTGCCGCCATACAGGTCCACATCTGCCACCCGGTTATAGATCTTGAAGATCATAAAGTCAGTGAGGCCGGGAACCACCGGCTCCGCTCCCTCGGACAGCAGGAACTTTTCCAGATTGTTGTTGCCCAGAGCGGAGAACTTCACATAGATCTCGCCCACGATGCCCACACGGATCTTCTGCTCCCCGGTGACGGGAATGGAGGCGAAGTCGGTACAGATCTCGTCAAAAATAGCCCGCATCTGTTTCCGGCTCATGCCCTTGCCCGCCTGGAACCGGTCCACCAGCGCCTGGGACCAGTGGTCCACCATGGCGTCGGTGGCCCCCGCCTCTACCTCGTAGGGCCGGACCTGGTTGGCCACCCACATGATGAGGTCGCCGTACATCATGCCGTAGACCAGCTTCCGGATCAGTCCCACGGTGAGGTGGAAGCCCGGATTCTTCTCCAGGCCGAAGGAGACGGAGATGACGGGAACATAGTCCATTCCCGCCTTGGCCAGTGCCTTGCGCAGCAGGTGGATGTAGTTGGAAGCCCGGCAGCCGCCGCCAGTCTGGGTAATGAACAGGGCCACCTTGTGGGGGTCGTAGCCCCCGTGCTTGATGGCGTCCATGAACTGGCCGATGACCAGCAGGGCGGGGTAGCAGGTATCGTTGTGGACATATTTCAGGCCCTCGTCCACCACCGCCCGGCCCTCGTTGTTCAGCTGGGCCACCTTATAGCCCTCCAGCTCCAGCAGCTTGCGGAACATGCCGAAGTGGATGGGCAGCATCTGGGGCATGAGAATGGTGTACTCCTCCTTCATCTCCTTGGTGAAAAGAAGGCGGCCGTTTTCGTCATACACAAGTTTCGCCATGTGAAATTCTCCTTTCGGCGCGTGTAGGGGCGGCTTCGGGCCGCCCACGGGCGTGTGGAACGCGCCCATGCCCGGTTCAGTGCTTGTTCCGCGCCTCAATGGCGGCCATCAGGGACCGGATACGGATCTTGACGGCGCCCAGGTTGCTGATATCGTCGATCTTCAGCTGGGTATACAGCTTGCCGCCCGTCTCCAGGATGGAGCGCATCTCGTCGCCGGTGATGGCGTCGATGCCGCAGCCGAAGGACACCAGCTGGATGACCTCCATGTCGGGCTGGGTGCAGACATACCGGGCGGCGTTGTACATCCGGGCGTGGTAGGTCCACTGATTCAGCACATGGCGGGGAGCCTTATCCTCCAGATAGGCCACCGCGTCCTCGGTGACCAGGACAAAGCCGTAGGAGGTGATGAGGTCGTTGATGCCGTGGTTGATCTCCGGGTCCATGTGGTAGGGCCGGCCGCAGACCACCAGAATGGGGCGGCCCTCCTGCCGTGCCTGGGCGATATACTGCCGGGCGGTGTCCCGCAGGTCGTCCTTGTAGGCGTCGTAGGCGGCGTAGGCGGCCTTGACGGCGGCGGAGGTCTCTTTCTTGGGAAGCTGGAATTCGCTGCCGAACCACTCGCAGGCCCGCTTCTCAAAGTCCTTGGGACGGTGGAGGCCGAAGTAGGGGGTCAAATACCGGGTCTGCTTCAGGTCGGGGATGTTGGCGGCCAGCAGCTCCGGGTAGTAGGCCACCACGGGGCAGTTGTAATTGTTGTCGCTGACCCCCTCGTTGAAGTTATAGGGCATACAGGGGTAGAAGATGGCGTCCACCCCCTCCTCCACCAGGGCCTCCACATGGCCGTGGAGCAGCTTGGCGGGGTAGCAGACGGTGTCCGAGGGGATGGTGCGCTGGCCCTTCAGATACAGCTTGCGGCTGGACTCGGGGGACAGGACCACCTCAAAGTTCAAACGGGTGAGCAGTTCGAACCAGAAGGGCAAATTCTCATACATGTTAAGGCCGAAGGGGATGCCGATCCGGCCCCGGGAGCCGTCTCCCCCGCCCTTTCCCTGCATGGCGCGCAGCTTGTGGTATTTATACCGCATCAGGTCGGGCTGACGGCTGGGCTCCTCCCCCAGGGGGCGGGAGCACCGGTTGCCCGAGACGAACCGCCGCCCGCCGTCGAAGGCGTTGACGGTGAGGGAGCAGTGGTTGGTGCACAGGCCGCAAGTGGCGGGCTTGGCGGTGTGGGTGAAGCGCTCCAGCTCCTGGGGCGTGAGCAGGGCGCTCTTTTCCAGGTGCAGGTCCCGGGCAGCCAAGGCGGCGCCGAAGGCCCCCATGATGCCGGCGATGGTGGGCCGGGTCACGTTCCGGCCCAGCTCCTGTTCAAAGGCCCGGAGCACCGCGTCGTTGTGGAAGGTGCCGCCCTGGACCACGATGTGCTCCCCCAGGTCGTCGGCGGAGGCGGCCCGGATGACCTTATAAATGGCGTTTTTCACGATGGATGTGGACAGACCGGCGGAGATGTCGGCCACGCTGGCCCCGTCCTTCTGTGCCTGCTTCACGCTGGAGTTCATGAACACGGTGCAGCGTGAGCCCAGGTTCACCGGCTTCTCGGTGAACAGGCCCAGCTTGGCGAAGTCGGCGATATTGTAGCCCAGAGCCTTGGCGAAGGTCTCGATGAAGGAGCCGCAGCCCGAGGAGCAGGCCTCGTTGAGCATGATGGAGTCCACGGCCCCGTTGCGGATCTTGAAGCACTTCATGTCCTGGCCGCCGATGTCGATGATGAAGTCCACATCGGGCTCGAAATGGGCGGCGGCTTTGTAGTGGGCCATGGTCTCCACCAGGCCCAGGTCGCAGTTGAAGGCGTTTTTAATGAGGTCCTCGCCGTAGCCGGTGACGGCGGCTCCCTGGATGGTGATCCGGTCGCCGCACATGGCGTAGATCTTTTTCAGCTGTTCCAGGACAATAGCCACAGGGTTGCCCTGGTTGGAATGGTAGTAGGTGTACAGCAGACCGCCGTCGGCGGTGATGAGGGCCAGCTTGGTGGTGGTGGAGCCGGCGTCCAGACCCAGCCAGGCGGGGCCGGAGTAAGTATTGACGTCCACCTCCGGGGGCTTGTTGGCGTTGTGCCGGGCACAGAAGGCGTCGTACTCCTCCCGGCTTTCGAACAGGGGGGGCATGGTGTCCACCAGGGTGGTGGTGTCCACGCTCTCCTCCAGCTTTTTCAGCGCCTCCTCAAAGAGGATGGGCTGGTAATCGGTGGCGCACAGGGCCGCGCCCATGGCGGCAAAACAGTCGCCGTCCTTGGGGAAAATGGCGTGGTCCCCATCCAGCTTCAGCGTCTCCACGAACCGCTCCCGCAGGCCCATGAGGAAGTGCAGCGGACCGCCCAGGAATACGATTTTTCCCTTCAGCTCCCGGCCCTGGGTCAGACCGGCCACGGTCTGGTCCACCACCGCCTGGAAGATGGAAGCGGCCACGTCCTCTTTCCGCCCGCCCTGGTTCAGGATGGGCTGAATGTCGCTCTTGGCGAAAACGCCGCAGCGGGAGGCGATGGGATAGATCTTCTCATGCTTCAGAGACAGGCTGTCCAGCTCCTGGACGGACACGTTCATCAGGGTAGCCATCTGGTCGATGAAGGCCCCGGTGCCCCCGGCGCAGGAACCGTTCATCCGCTCCTCCAGCGCGCCGCCGAAGAAGATGATCTTGGCATCCTCGCCCCCCAGCTCGATGACGGCGTCGGTGTCGGGGATGTATGTATTCACCGCGGCGGCGGTGGCGTAGACCTCCTGGACAAAGTCGATGCCCGAGGCGGTGGCCACCCCCAGGCCGGCGGAACCGGTGATGGTGACCTTGATGCTCTGCCCGGAGAGCATATCCCGGATGGAGCGGAGGGTCTCGCAGGCCCGCTCACGGGTCTTGGAATAGTGCCGCTCATAGGAGCGGAACAGCAGCTTGTTTTCCTCATCCAGCACCACGACCTTGACGGTGGTGCTGCCGATGTCGATTCCTACACGCAGACTCATAATTGATTAACTCCTGCTTTCTTAGGCGCAAGGGTGCAGTCTTTTTTATTATGATAGTTTTTTCCCGGGGTAAAAACAACAAAATTAACGGTTTCTTAACGCACGAATCAGCAGGAAAAACGAGATTTTAACAGTCAAAAAATCAGCATTTTTACCACATTGTGGATAATAAATTGCAAAATATGACATTTTTGTGAACAAAATCGCCCCGACAGAGACCCGCCGGGGCGATGGCGCGCGTTCTATTGCCGACCTCACGCCCCGGTGCGCGCACAGTATGGCGATCTATCCACGCAAAAGGAAACGAATCCTCACAAAAACAGCCGCCCACACGGGCGGACAGGCTGCCGCCGGGCTGTTTGTCCCGGTTCAGACTGTCCCCAGCCCATGAAGAACCCCCTACAAATTCCTCCCCCCATCTTGCGAAAAGGGATTTTTTCCCGTATGATGGTGTTGAGAGATCGAGGAGGGATTTTATGAAAGTCTCCAACTGGCGGGAGCTGCGCCTCACCGCGGCGCAGCGCAGGCTGCTGATCGGCCTGGTGACCGCCCTGAGCAGCCAGCTTTATCTGTCCGTCTGGGCAGAGGGCTTCCGGGTGTCCGCCTCCGTCATCCTGTACCCTCTCCTTCTGGTGGTCATGATGCGGGACAGCCATCGCCCGGACACCGGCCTTGTGACCGGCCTGTCCGTCATGGGCATCCGGGTCCTCATTGACCTGGTGCGGGGGGTCTCCTTGACAACTGCCCTGGCCATTGAGTATCCGGGCGGTATTTTTTATCTTTGTTATGACGTTCTGTTGTGTATTTTGGTCCGGGACCGGAGGGCTGCCTCCCTGCCGCGGCTGTGGTGCTCCTTCTTCCTGTGCGACCTGCTGTCCAATACCCTGAATCTGGCCCTGTCCAGCGGTCTGGCCGTCTATCCCCTTCCGGCGGAGGTGATCGCTCTGTCCTGGGTGGCTCTGGCCCGCTCCTGCGCCGCTGTTCTGATCCTGTGGGCCATCGGCCGCTACCGCCAGCTCCTGCTGCGGGAGGAGCACGAACACCGCTACCGCCACCTCTTCCTCATGACGGCGGAACTGAAGACTGAGCTGTACTTTCTGAAAAAGGACTCCGAGGACGTGGAGGCGGTGATGGCCCACGCCTACCAGCTCTATGAGCAGCTGGAGGCCCAACAGGCCCCCGAGGCGCTTACCTCCCTGGCCCTGTCCATCGCCCGTGACGTCCATGAGGTGAAAAAGGACAACCTGCGGATCATCCGGGGCATCGAGTCGGAGGTAGCCGGCGCCTATGACGGCGAGACCATGGTGCTGTCCGACCTGCTCCACATTCTGGAGGTGTCCACCCGCCAGTTTTTGGGCAGCCAGCGGGCGGACATCCGGCTGGAGTGCCGCTATTCCCCGGATCTGCCCATCGGGGCCCACTACCGGCTCCTCTCCATTTTGAAAAATCTGGTGACCAACGCCGTAGAGGCCATCCAGTCTGCCGGCGGCCGGGGCACCATACAGGTGGACTGCCGGGCGGAAGGGGACCAGTTCCTCCTTCAGGTCCGGGACGACGGCCCCGGCATTCCCGAGCGAAACAGGAAGCTGCTGTTCCAGATGGGATACTCCACCAAGTTTGACCCCAACACCGGGGACATCAGCCGGGGTGTGGGGCTGCCCGCCGTCCAATACATCGTGGAGGATCTGGGCGGCGACATTCAGGTCCAATCCCAGCCGGGCCAGGGAGCCTGCTTCCAGATCTCCCTGCCCCTGGACGCTGTAACAGGAGGAGAGCCATGAGGATCTATATCATTGAGGACGACCCGACCGTCATCAGCATTCTGGAGGACATTGTGGAGCGCAACGGCCTGGGCGCCATCTGCGGAGACACCGCCGACGGCCCGCCGGATCTGGAGGAGATCCTGGCGTTGGCCCCGGATCTGATCCTGGCGGACCTGCTGATGCCGGGCAAGGACGGGATTCAAGTGATCCGGGAGCTGCGGGAAATGGGCTGCACCGCCAAATGCATCATGATCTCCCAGGTCTCTTCCAAAGAGCTGATCGCCAAGGCCTACACCGCGGGAGTGGAATTTTTCATCCAGAAGCCCATCAATCTCATCGAGGTACGCCAGGTGATCCAGAACGTGACCCGGCAGCTGGAAAACGAGCGTGCCCTCCAAGCCATCCAGAGCGTCTTTGTCAACCGGGCCGCTCCCCCACCCCAGGAGAACCGGCAGGACCGGGAGCGGCGCCGCATCAAGTATATTCTCAGCCAGCTGGGCATGGCCGGGGAGAAGGGCTCCCAGGACATCACCGATCTGTGCCTACTCCTGCTGGCCCAGGGGCAGACCGCCTCCCAGGTGGGGGTCAGTACCCTGTGCGCCCAGCTCAGCGACGTGCCCAAGACCATGGAACAGCGGGCCCGCCGGGCCGTGGAGCGGGGGCTGCGCCACATTGCCAGCCTTGGGCTGGAGGACTATAACAACGAGTTTTTCGTCCGCTACTCCGCCCGCCTGTTCTCCTTCCCCGAAGTGCGGGCCGAGATGGCCCACCTCCAGGGCAAGGGCCCCGGAGGCAAGGTCAATCTGAAAAAGTTTTTGGACGGACTGCTGATCCTGGCCGAGGAGGAGTGAAGCCCCTCTCTTGGCGTCATGAAGAGGAAAGTCTCCCGCGCGTGTGCGCGGGAGACTTTTTTATGTCGACTTATTGCCGTGTTTTCTTCAAAAATACGCAGCCTGACAGCCTTTCTTTCTCTCCTCACTCAGCAAAATCGACAAGAACAGCGGGGCCTTTTTGTATCATCTACAGAATCAATAACGGCTCTGTTTGTTTTTGAAGGTTTTTGAAGCTCTCCACTTAAAATATCCACAATCAATCGTTCCTGTCACGCTCGCAGGCGGACAGTTTCAAAAATTTAAGGAGAAAGAAGGAATACGATTTATGCCTGCGTTCACCCTCGACATGTTCCAGACAGCCGGAGTCGCCATGCTTCTGTTCGTTCTGGGCCGTTTTCTGACCAACCGGATCGAATTTCTCAAGCGCTGCTGCATCCCCGCCCCCGTGGTGGGCGGTCTGATCTTCGCTCTGGTCCACTTGGCCCTCTATGCGGGAGGCATTCTCCAGCTCACCTTCGACGATAACGTGAAGGACTTTTTTATGACCCTGTTCTTCACCAGCGTGGGCTACACCGCCTGCTTCCGTCTGCTGAAAAAGGGCGGTAAAAAGGTGTTCGTTTTCCTGGGCATCGCCATTTTGATGGTGGTGATGCAGAACGTGCTCAGCAGCGTTCTGACGCTCACTATTACCGACTGGGACCCCCGCCTGGGCCTGTGCACCGGCTCCATCCCCATGGTGGGCGGCCACGGCACCGCCGGCTCCTATGGCAACACCATGGAAAAGGAGCTGTTTATTGAGGGCGCCAAGGTGCTGGCCATGGCCTCCGCCACCTTCGGTCTGGTGGCAGGCTCTCTGATGGGCGGCCCCACCGCCCGGAGCATCATCAACAAATACCATCTGCACTCCGTCGAAAACACCGAAGAAGTCATGGAGATCAGCGACGAGACCGCCGACGAGAAAGCCAAGGCCGAGCGTGTGGACATTGACTCCTTTACCAACGCCGCCATCCTGCTGATCGTGGCCTCCGGTCTGGGCACTCTGCTGACCTACGCCTTCAACAGCATTGTGGTCTTCGGCGTCAAATTTACCTTCCCCACTTACATCGGTTCCATGGTCATCGCCGCTATCATCCGCAATTTCTGCGACGCCAAGCGCATCGTCCTGCCCTCCAAAGCCATTGACCTGTGGGGCAATGTGTCCCTGTCCATCTTCCTGGCCATCGCCCTGATGAGCCTGAAGCTGTGGGAGCTGGCCTCCCTGGCCGGCCCCATGGTGATCATGCTGGCCGCCCAGACCCTGCTGATGTTCCTCTTCGCCCGCTTCGTGGTGTTCAACGCCATGGGCCGTGACTACGAGGCCGCCGTCATGACCTCCGCCTTCTGCGGCTTCGGCATGGGCGCCACCCCCAACGCCATGGCCAACATGCAGGTGCTGACCAAGCGGTACGGTCCCGCGCCCCAGGCTTACTTCATCGTCCCCCTGGTAGGTTCCCTGTTTATTGACTTCTGCAACGGTATCATCATCACCGGATTCCTCAACATTCTGCCGATGATTGCAGGCTAAGTTTGCTTTTCTCTCTCTCCCACTTCATTTCTTTCAAGCTGCAGAAGGGCGGCCCCTCAGGGGGCCGCCCTTCTGCTTTTAACATTCGCGTCAGTGCTCCAGTTCCGCCTGCCGGCGGGCGGCTTTTTTCCGCTTGGCGGCCATATACCGGTCCTCCTCGCTGAAAATACAGCCGCAGTATTTCTGCATATACATTCCATGCTCCCGTGCAAACTCCTGGCCGGCCTGAAACAGCGGCCGGAAATCCCGGTACAGGAACTCCACCCCATACCGCTCTCCCATCGCCCGGGCCACTGAAACGATGGCCTCATGCTTCTGGTAGGGCGAGATCAGCAAGGAAGTGGTAAAGCTGTCAAAGCCATGCTCCGCCGCGTACCGGGCAGTCTCCTCCATCCGAACCCGGTAGCAGTAAGCGCAGCGTCCGTCGATATTGTCCGCTACATTGGTCACAAAGGTGCGCAGATCATAGGTGCCGCCAATGATCAGCTTCATGCCGATCTCCTTGGCGTACTCCTCCAGCGTGCGCTTTCTGGCCTGATACTCCGTGTAGGGGTGGATATTGGGGTTGAACCAGAACCCGGTCACGCCGATTCCCTCCTGCCGCAAGGACTCAATAGGGCGGTTGGCGCACGGGGCGCAGCAAATATGCATCAAAGTGTTCATGATCCTCTTACTCCTCCACCGCTAAAATATCTGTCTCCAGTCCCTGACGCAGGGCATAGGCCAGCGTCTGCGCCGTCCCCCCCTTGGGCACCCCATTATAAACCGTGATCAGCCGGCTGGCGTGGTCCACCATATACCGGTTGCGCCGCGTCATACAGGCCCGGTCATAGTGGTGCTGGACCAGCGTCTCATAGTTACAGCGTTCTAGAATCCCATAATAACGCTGCCGTTCCCGCTGGGGCCAGGAGTCCGCCTGGGTCTCACAGGGGCGGGCGCATTCCAGCGTCACCTCGGCATGCTGCTCCCGCAGCGCCAGCACCGCCTCCGCAAAGTACAGGTCCGACCCCCGCGCCATGCCACAGATAAAGTGCCGGTAGCCCGCCTGATAGGCCCGTGCCAGGGCCTCAGCCAAGCGCTCCTTCAAAGCTTGGCAGCGCGGGTCGCTTTCTTGGTCGCGCCAGGGCAGTTTATCAGGACGGTGCCCAGTAAAGCAGCAGCTGTTTTCCCGTTCCAAGCATGACTCCCCTTCCCCTGTTCGCACCTATGATAACGTCCAATGAAACATTCCCATTGCTTCAAGGCAACTCTGCTATGGACGTTATTGTAGTATATCCGACAGTCAAAGTCAAGAAAAATAGAATTTTTGTTCGATTTTAAGGAAATAAAAAACGGACAGATCGCTCTGTCCGTTTTGTGTTGGCGTTACCTATTTTCCCGGCCCGTCTCCAGGCAAGTATCTTCGGCAGAAATGAGCTTAACTTCCGTGTTCGGAATGGGAACGGGTGGACCCTCATCCTAATCAACACCAACTATTTTAATCACCGAGGTGACTAAAACCAATATAAAGTTTTCAATGGTGACCCGTACGGGAATCGAACCCATGTTTGCGGCGTGAGAGGCCGCCGTCTTAACCGCTTGACCAACG
>NZ_JADYTU010000034.1 GCF_021531375.1 Pseudoflavonifractor phocaeensis | reverse complement strand
GAAGCCACGGGGGTGGCCTTCTTCAGAGCGGCGGGATCGAACTGGGGATGGAGCAGGGTGTCCAGGTTGCGGGGGTCGATCATGGCGACGGCCTCCTGCTCGGAGATCATGCCCTCGTCCACCAGGTCGCAGGCGATCTTCAGAGCGGCGGCGGCGGTGCGCTTGCCGTTGCGGGTCTGCAGCATGTAGAGCTTGCCGTTCTCCACGGTGAACTCCATGTCCTGCATGTCGCGGTAGTGGTTCTCCAGAGTCTGGCAGACGGTCTGGAACTGGGCGAAGGCCTCGGGGAACTTCTCAGCCATCTGGTCGATGGGCATGGGAGTCCGGACGCCGGCCACCACGTCCTCGCCCTGGGCGTTGGTCAGGAACTCGCCCATCAGCTTCTTCTCGCCGGTGGCGGGGTTGCGGGTGAAAGCAACGCCGGTGCCGCAGTCGTCGCCCATGTTGCCGAAGGCCATGGACTGGACGTTGACGGCGGTGCCCCAGGAACCGGGAATGTCGTTCATGCGGCGGTACACGATGGCGCGGGGGTTGTTCCAGGAACGGAACACGGCCTTGATGGCGCCCATCAGCTGCTCCTTGGGGTCGGTGGGGAAGTCCTGGCCGATCTTGGACTTGTACTCGGCCTTGAACTGGCCGGCCAGCTCCTTCAGATCGTCGGCGGTCAGCTCCACGTCCTGGGTGACGCCGCGCTTGGCCTTCATCTCGTCGATGAGCTGCTCAAAGTACTTCTTGCCCACTTCCATGACCACGTCAGAGTACATCTGGATAAAGCGGCGGTAGCAGTCCCAAGCCCAGCGGGGGTTGTTGGACTTCTTGGCGATGACGTCCACCACGTCCTCGTTAAGACCCAGGTTCAGGATGGTGTCCATCATGCCGGGCATGGAGGCGCGGGCGCCGGAACGGACGGAGACCAGCAGGGGGTTCTCCAGATCGCCGAACTTCTTGCCGGTGATCTCTTCCATCTTGACGATATACTCCATGATCTGGGCCTGGATCTCGTCGTTGATCTTCTCGCCGTCTTCATAATATTGAGTACAGGCCTCGGTGGTGATGGTGAAGCCCTGGGGCACGGGCATGCCCAGGTTGGTCATCTCAGCCAGGTTGGCGCCCTTGCCGCCCAGCAGCTCACGCATCTTACCGTTGCCTTCGGAAAAGAGGTACACGAATTTCGTTGCCATTTACTTCATTCCTTTCTTTTTATTGCGACGGCGGATGGTCACCGTCTATTTGCGAAGCATAAACGGGCCGTCGCCGATTCACAAAGCTTTTCCGCGTCCCGCGGAACATCAGGTGCCGCGCGAAACATTATACCGTAAGGGGAAAAGAAAAGGATAAAAAACGTGCCGACTGCTTTGTCCGTCCCCTTCTGGGGAGCCGGAAAAAGGCTGAAACCGAAGCATAATATCCGCGGCACGGATATTATATCATCTGCAAGAAATATTGCAACGTTTTTTTGGCGATTTCTAACACAAATTTCAACAAATTTTCAGTAATTCGACGAAAATCTTTACATTTATTCACGAACTGGGGAAAGTCGAAGAAAAAACCGAAAACGCTTGAGGCGAGAACCGGGAGAAACCAGGGGAAAAACGCCTTTGATGGGGCGCGGAGCGCGGCGTCAGCTGCAGACTGGGATCAAAACTCCACGCCCGGACGGGCCGGCTGGCCGTCGTCAAAGGGGTGGCGTATTTTTTGACAGCAGGTGATATAATCCGCGCGCCGTGCCAGCTCGGGATGAGGGTCGCGTCCGGTGAGCACGATCTCGCAGGACAGGGTATTCAGAGCGGACAGAACGGCCTGCACCGGGAGCAGACCGGTGCTCACAGCGCCGCAGACCTCGTCCAGGATCAACAGCGCGCAGCTTGTCTCCCCGGCGGTCTGGACCGCCTGCTCCAGCAGGTCCAGGCTGCGGGTCTGCTCCCGCTCACGCTCCTCCGGGGACATCGCAAAGGTGAAGCTGACCCGGTCGGGCACCGGGAGCAGAGTGACCTGGGGGACCCGGGCCAGAGCATACCGCTCCCCGCTGTCTCCGCCCTTCAAAAATTGGGCGATGACAACGGCTCCGTTCCTGCCCGCCGTCCGCAGGGCCAGCCCCATGGCCGCCGTGGTTTTGCCCTTCCCGTCGCCGCAGTAGAGATGGATCATGGAAATCCCGCCTTTCTAGGAGATGTCCTCATTGTACCAGTTTTTACCGGGAAAATATACCGAAATGAAATAAAAAGCCCGGCCTTTCACCGAAAGGTCGGGCTTTTCGGACAATGCAGGGCGATCAGCCGTGCCTGCGCCGGAGCGTGGCGACCGTCAGCAGGAACAGAGCCAGGGTAAGTCCCTGCTCCAAAGGGCGGGCGATCCAAATCAGGCGGAGGAACCAGCCGGTGATGGCCAGCAGGCAGACCGCCCAGAGCAGCAGGACTCCCATCTTTAAACCGTCCATCTCAGAACTCCTTGTCTGCCACGATGCGGCAGGAGACGAGGTAGGAGATGCCCATTCCCAGCAGGGCGGCCAGGGGGACCAAGGCGAACAGTCCCAGAACCGCCGGGGCGGACATCCGGTCCAGGGCGGACAGGTCGGCCTGGAAGCCCAGCTTGTAGGCCAGGAACAGGGCGATGACGGGGAAAAACACCACCGCGTACAGGTAAGGCCGGGCCCGCTCCGGCCCCAGCTTGTAGCACAGGGGGAGCATGATATCCACGATGAACAGCCCCACGCCCAGGGAGGCCAGGACGGAGGCCAGATTTTCTTCCAACTGGCTCCGGCCCATCAGAGAGGTGAACACGCACACCAACAGGCCGAAGGAACTGGCTGCCAGAGCGGTAAAAAGGCTGAACAGGTAGCGCCCTCCCACCACCGCCCGGCGGCCCAGGGGGAAGGTCATCACATAGCGGTTCCACTTGGCCTGTTCGTCATAGGAGAAGGCGCTGATGGGTACCATGAGCAGGATGACCTGGATCATGGCGGTGACGATGGAGATGTCAAAGGCTCCCATGACCGCCAGAATGAGATAGAACCCCAGAAACAGAGCGTAAGCTCTCAGCGTTTTTCGCATGACCAGCATATCTTTCCAGACCAGACCGATCATACCGCTTCCCCCTTTCCGATCAAAAGCATGATGTCCTCCAGTGAGGCCGGGTCCACCGTCAGCTCTGGGTAGTTCCGGCGGAAGGCTTCCCGGTCGGCCACCAGCCCCTCGCAGCCAAAGGAGCCCTTCCGCACCCGCAGCAGGTCGCCCGGGTCCACTTCCGCCAGCTGGGCGGCGGTGCAGCCCAAGCGTCCGTAGCGATCCAGAATGGCGTCCTTGGCGTCGGACAGCACCACCTGACCCCGGTGAATGTAGGTAATGTAGTCGGCCACCTTCTCCAGATCGGAGGTGATGTGGCTGGAGATGAGGATGGAGTGGTCCTCGTCCTGGATGAACCCCAAAAATTCGTCCAGGATCTCATCCCGGACCACCGGGTCCAGACCGGCGGTGGCCTCGTCCAGGATCAGCAGCCGGGGCTGGTGGGCCAGGGCGGCGGCCAGAGACAGCTTCATCTTCATGCCCCGGGAAAATTCCTTGATGAACTTCCGCTCCGGCAGCTTGAATTTGTCCAGATAGTCCCGGAAGAGAGCATGATCCCAGCTGCGGTAGGCGGGGGCCAGGATGGAGCCGATGTCCCGGGGGCGCAGGGAGTCGTGGAAAAAGCACTCGTCCAGCACTACGCCCACGTCCTCCTTGGCCTGCCGCTCCTCCAGAATGTTGTCATGGCCCATGAGGGTAATGGTCCCGGCATCCCGTCGGATCAGATTGAGGATACACTTGATGGTGGTGGTCTTGCCCGCCCCGTTCTCCCCGATGAGTCCCATGATAGCCCCGCCGGGGAGGGTCAGGGATACGTTGCGGAGGGCAAAGTCGCCGTAAGACTTGCACAGCCCTGATATTTCAATACTATTTGTCATAGTTCGTCACCTTTATACAATAAGTCTAGCATTTCCTGAAGCTCCTCCAGGGTAAAAGCGCCCTTTCGGGCCTCCTCCACCGCTTGGGTCAGCTTCTCTTCCACCTTTCGGAGCTGGGCTTCCCGCAGCAGCTCCCGGTTCTGGGGGGCAACGAAGCAGCCCTTGCCCGGGACGTTTTCCAAAAAACCGTCCCGCTCCAGCTCCTCATAGGCCCGCTTGGTAGTGATGACGGAGATCCGCAGCTCCTTGGCCAGTAGCCGCATGGAGGGCAGGGCGTCCCCCGCCTCCAGAGCGCCGGTCATGATCTGCTCCTTGACCTGGTCAGCGATCTGTTCGTAGATGGGTTTTCCGCTGGAGTTACTGAGAATAATATCCATTTGGCGCACCTTTCAATACGATTCAGCCATTCAAAGCCATGACAGGAATGACGTTTGGTATCAGCGGCGGGGGATTGGACTTTCGGCCTGCGCGCGGGTCCGGTGTCGCTGACCTCCGCTGTTATTTCGAATATACTGTATATATACTACATGTACAGTATAGCACATGCTGGACCGTTGTCAATAGAGTGGAGCTATTATTTTTGAAAAAGAGGCAAAAAAGCGGAAGACAAAAGAACACTGCCCCATGGGGCAGTGTTCTTTTGTTCTGTTCGGGATAAACGCCGTGCTCCGGCGTTGGAGCGGCCGGAGCACTTCGGGTGTTTTTGGCGGCTGAGGGGAATCAGGAAACAGGGGGAACGGGCCGGGGCCAGATGCCCTTCCGGTCCAGGTAAAAGACGGTGAGCTGGAAGGCGACGATGATGACCCAGCCCAGCCCCGTGGCCAGAGCCACGGCGTCCAGCCCCATGGAGCTTACCAGCAGATAGGTGCCCACGACCCGGACGGCGATCTGTAAGGTGGTGCCGATAAAGGTGATGTTCATGCGGCCCACGCCCCGGTACCAGCCCACAAAGGAGTGTCCGGTGAAGGAGAGAAAATAGAACCAGCTGATGGCCCGCAGATAGGAGACGGACAGGCGCATCGCCTCCCCGCCGCGTTCCAGGAACAGCCCGGAGAGGGGGGCGGCGCACAGGTGCATGAAAAAGGAGAAGGCGACGCCAAGGGAGATGACCAGAGCGGCGCCCCGGGCAAAGCCCCCGAAGACCCGGTCCTCCTTGCCTGCCCCTCGGTTCTGGGCCACGAAGATGGCGATGGACTCGCATCCGCTCATGCCAAAGGCCTGAATGAAGTTTTCCACCCGGGTGGCGGCGGTGAAGGCGGAGATGGGGGCGGTGCTGACCAGGCTGATGCCGTTGACGGCGCTCTGGATCATCAGCTTGCCCAGGTAGAGGCTGGACTGCTGGAGGGCGGCCACGGCGGCATAGCTGCTGGTGAGACGGATCAGCGCCCGGTCCATCCGCATGTCCTCCCGGTGGATGGTCAGGAAGGAGCGCCGGCGGCGGATATAGAGAAAGCACAGCAGGGAGGAGAGCAGCTGGGCGGAGGCGGTGGCCAGGGCGGTGCCGGTAATGCCCAGCCCCAGCACCGCCACCAGCAGCCAGGCGGCGGCCAGATTGTAGCCCAGGGAGATGAGGAGAAAGTACAGGGCGGCCTTTGTGTCGCCCACCGCCCGGAGGGTGGCGGCCAGGTAGTTGTAGGTGAAGGTGAACAGCATCCCCACCAGAATGATCCGCAGATAGGTGGACACGTCCGCCATCAGTTCGGTGGGCGTCTGGATGACCCGCAGCAGCTGGGGCAGAAACAGCTGGCCCAGGATCACCGCCCCCAGAGTGCAGCCGCCGATGAGAACGGCGGAGACGTACAGCTGCTGCCGCAGCCGGGGATAGTTCTTCTCCCCGAAGAACTGGGCGATGAGGACCGAGGCGCCCATGCAGGCTCCGGTGATGACGTAGATGAACAGATTCATCACGCTCTCGGCCACCCCCAGGGCGGCGAAGGCGTTGTCCCCGATGTAGTAGGTGACCACCAGGGAGTTGATGATATTGTACAGCTGCTGGAGCACATTGGCACACAGCAGGGGCAGGCAGAGACGGATCAGCTGTGGGGTAATGCTGCCGGAGGTCAAATGGAGCTCGCGGGACATGGCACGGCTTCCCTCCCATTCAAAATAGTGGTTCCAAGCTCTCTACACTATAAGACAAAATTCCTGTTTTGTAAAACCTATGTTTTGCCGGATTCCGGTGCGGCCAAGGCTATCTTCTGCGCCGGGGGGAGGCTTCATTCCCCGGGAGGAAATCTTTTGCCGGGCGGGAAGCGGCAAAATCCGACGGAGGGCCTGTCCTATAATGGGAGAACGGAGGCGAAAAGCCCTGGATGTGACGGGAGAAAGGAGAGATTTTATGCCTGTCGCCTTTACAGAGGAGGACCGCTGCCTGACCGCCGCGGTGTCCGGCGAGCTGGACCACCACGGAGCCAAGGAGGTCATGCAGGCGCTGGACCGGAGGATCGACGAGGCCCTGCCCCGGCAGCTGACCCTGGACCTGGGAGGGCTGACCTTTACGGACAGCTCAGGGATCGCGGTGCTGCTGCGGGCATGGCGCCGGATGGGACAGGCCGGCGGCGGGATGCGGGTGGTCAACACGCCGGCCCAGGCGGACAAAGTGTTTCAGGCCGCCGGGCTGGGCCGGATCATCCGCTTTGAATAAGGAAACGGGCGGGGGCGGGGCGGAGCCGTCCCCCGGCCCCACACAGAGGAGGACCTACATAATGAAAATGGAAAACCATGTCTCCCTGGAGTTCCCCAGCCGCTCGGCCAACGAGGGCTTTGCCCGGACGGCGGCAGCCTGCTTCGCCGCCCAGCTGGACCCCACCCTGGAGGAGATCAACGACGTAAAGACCGCCGTCAGCGAGGCGGTGACCAACGCCATCGTCCACGCCTACCCCGACACCCTGGGCAAGATCGTCCTGAAGCTCCGGCTCCGGGACGACCATTCCCTGGAGATCGTGGTCCGGGACTGGGGGGTGGGCATCGCCGACGTGGAGCAGGCCCGGACCCCCCTGTTCACCACGGGGAACGAAGAGCGGTCGGGGATGGGCTTTACCATCATGGAGAGCTTTATGGACAGTCTGAAAGTGCGCTCCGCCCCCGGGAAGGGGACCACTGTGACCATGCGGCGGAAGATCGCCCGCCGCATGGGGCGGTGAGCGGCACGACCTCCCCGGTAGCCCTGCTGGAGGCGGCCCGAAGCGGGGACAGCCGGGCCTGTGAGCAGGTGCTCCAGGAGAATAACGGCCTGATCTGGAGTGTGGTGCGTCGGTACTATGGCCGGGGGGTAGAGCCAGACGACCTGTACCAGCTGGGATGCCTGGGTTTTCTCAAGGCGGTCCGTGGCTTTGATCCCGAGTACGGCACCCAGTTTTCCACCTACGCGGTGCCCAAGATCGCCGGCGAGATCCGCCGCTTCCTCCGGGACGACGGGCCGGTGAAGGTGAGCCGGGGCGTCAAGGAGCGGGGCTTTTCCATCCGGGGAGCCCGGGAGCGGCTGTCCGGGACGCTGGGCCGGGAGCCAAGCCTGTCCGAACTGGCGGAGGAGACCGGCCTGACCGTGGAGGAGATCGCCGCGGCGGAGACGGCGGCGGAGCCCGTGGTCTCCCTCCAGGCGGATACGGGAGAAGGCGGACTGACGCTGGAGGGCATCCTCACCGCAGGAAACGAGGAAAACGGTCTGGTGGAGCGCCTCGCCCTCCGGGCGGCCATCGCGGCGCTGCCGGAGCGGGAACAGCAGGTGCTGGTGCTGCGCTATTACCGGGGGATGACCCAGGTACAGACGGCCCGGGTGGTGGGAGTGTCCCAGGTCCAGGTGTCCCGCCTGGAGCGGAAGGCGCTGGACCAGCTGCGCCGGGAGCTGTCACCGTGAGATAATCGTGAAGAAAAACCAACAGACCCACCGGTGGAATATGGCCGGTGGGTCTGTTTTTGATCAAAAGGGCGCCCTCCTTTGGCGGAAGGAGGGCGCCGGGGTGGGACGGTCAAGCGCGCGCCGGGAGAGAACGACGGTGCGTGGAACGCCCCAAGAGAGGGACACCAGAGGAGTGAGGAACCCCCGGTGCTCAGGCAAAATAGCGTTTCAACTGCTCTGGCTGGTCCACATGGTAGAACATCAGGCCCCGCATCAGATTTTGACTGTCAGGACCCCGGAGGCCGAGGACGGCGAGCGTCCGGCTCTTTCCGGCCGGTTTGCCTATCACTTCACCGAAACACAGGTTGCCGCAGCCGTTTTCTTTGTGCTCAACGGCTACCTGCATACCCTTTCCGATGGGGAGGTAAATGGGTTCTCCCTTAATGATGGCGATGACGCGGTAGTTGGTGATGGCGTAAAGGGTCGCCTGTTCCAGACATTTCTTATCCAGAAAGGGGCGGACCGAGAGAATGATGGGAACGAAGAGAATCACCACGGTCGAAATCAAAATATCAGACAGGGAGCGGGAGCCTTGGATCAGATCTGGCCCCAACAGGAGGACCGTGACCACCAGAACGATGGCGGAGATGATCCAGGTAATGACGATCCCCTTCCTGCTGTCTGCCCCCATCAGCCGAAAGGGCTGGGGGCGGCCGGTCCAGCGGACCGCTTCCCCTTCCCACAGAATCTCCTTCAAGCGGGCTTCCATGCTGCGGGACCTCCTTGCTGTGTTCTGAGCTGATTATATCAGAGGAAGAATAAAATGGGTGTTAACGAGGGGAAAAAGCCCGTTAAAAAACCGATAAGAAAAATGGAAAATACGTCGAATCCCTTCCGTCGCAAGGGATTCGACGTATTCAAACGGAGCGCCAAAGGGAGGGCCTCAGTCCTCCAACATGCGGTATCCGATGCCGAGTTCGGTGTGGATGTACCTGGGTTCGGAGGGGTTCTCCTTGAGTTTGCGGCGGATGTTGGCCATGTTGACACGGAGAATCTGGTTGCTGTTGTTGCTGCCGTATGGGCCCCAGACGTGCTCCAGAATGAAGTCGTAGGTCAGCACCTTCCCGGCGTGGATGGCCAGCAGCTCCAGAATTTTGAATTCATTTTGTGTGAAGTGGATCAGTTCTCCTGCCTGCGTGACCTGGTGCTTGGCGATGTCGATGGTCAGGTCTTTCACTTGGTAGACGCTGCGCTGGATGCCCTGACTCACCTTGAGCCGGTCAGCCCGGCGCAGGGTGGTGCGGATGCGGGCCAGCAGCTCGGACACGCCGAAGGGCTTGACCACATAGTCGTCCGCCCCCATGTCCAGGGCCTTCACTTTTTCTGACTCCCGGTCCCGGGCGGAGATAATGATGACAGGCGTCTCCCGGGGCAAATCGCTGAGCTGGCTGAGCACCTCCAGCCCGTCCATATCGGGCAGGCCCAGATCCAGCAGGATCAGATCGGGGCTGTGGGAGAAAAAGAGGGACAGGCCCTCTTTGCCGCTGGTGGCGGCAATAGGCTTATAGTCGTTGGAGCTGAGGGCGCGGCAGATAAAGTTGCTGATGGCGTGCTCATCCTCGATGACCAGGATCGCTCGTTTTTCACTCATCGGTTTTTTCCTCCATGGGAAGGCCAAAGCGGAACACCGCGCCGCCTTCCGGGCTGTTGCCGGCGGCAAAGAAGCCATTGTGTGCCTTGACGATGCTTTGACAGACGGACAGGCCGATCCCCATGCCCCGGGTAGCGTCGCCGGACAGGTCCCGTTTCAAGGGTTTGCCGGCCTGGATGGCCTGACAGAGCTCGGGGGAGAGACCCTTGCCCCGGTCCCGTACCTCGACCACTGCCCAGTCGTCCTGGCGGAACAGGTGAAGAGTGATGTGCTCCCGGTCGCCGGAATGGCGGATGGCGTTTTCCAACAGGTTGACCATCACCTGCTTGATGAGCATGG
Organism: Pseudoflavonifractor phocaeensis; assembly: GCF_021531375.1. Lineage (GTDB taxonomy): Bacteria > Bacillota > Clostridia > Oscillospirales > Oscillospiraceae > Lawsonibacter > Lawsonibacter phocaeensis_B. The sequence continues at coordinate 11,496 of NZ_JADYTU010000034.1, read as the reverse complement.
GCTCCATGGGCAGGTACAGAATATCTTCAGACAGCTCCAGCTCCACATGGGCGTCGGGGAATCGGCGGCGGGTGGTGAGGATGGCGTCTCCCGCCACCTCCTCCAGCATCTCTTCCCGCTTTTTCAGGGGCATGGTCCCGTCCTGGATCTGGGTGACGGACAGCAGGTTTTCCACCATGACGATCAGGGTGTCGGCGTCACTTTTGATGTCGTTGAGCATGGCGACGTTCTTTTCTGAAACCTCCGGACTGCTGAGCAGCACCGAGGCAGCTCCTGAGATGGCGGTCAGCGGGGTGCGAAGATCATGGGATACCGCCCGGAGAATGTTGCCGCGGATGGTCTCCCGTGCGGATTCCAGCTGGATGGCAGCCTTTTCCTCGTTGAGCTTCTCGTTCATCTCGTACAGCGCCTTGGTGTTTTTTTCCCGGCGGATGGCCTCGGCGGCCTGCTGCTTCACCCGGGTGGTCAGGGCGCATACCACGCAGGAGATGGTGACCATGGACAGCATGGCCACAGGATAGCCGGTCCGGTTCAGCGTGAAGGCGGCGTAGGGCTCCATAAAGTAGATGTTGATGCAGAAGGTGCCCACGATGGAGGCCAGAATACCATACAGATACCCGGTGGTGAGAAAGGAGATGATGGTGACGGCCAGGACGAAAACCAGGGCCGAGTTATTCTCGCCGCCGGTGTGGGAGATCAGAACGCTGCTGGCGCAATAAGCGCCGCACAGCAGTACGACAGTGACCATGATGTTCCGGGGCAGCTCCGGGATCAGATAAAACCGGTCCCGGCAATGGCGGTAAATGGACCGGATATGGGACGAAAAGGACATTTGGACCAGCTTCCTTGTCTGTCAGAATGGGTTGCGTGGAGACGCGATTATCATGATTATTATATCAGTAATCGGGAAGGGCGTAAAGTAAAGGAGAGATTAAGAAAGTTTTACATGAAAAAATCAGGGGGATTCCTTGTATGAGGGGGAGAAAAATGGTATAATAATCCGATTTGATTTTACATACGGCTGATCCCAGCCCAGCCAGAAAAGAGAGGTTGCAGAGAATGACTTATAAAGAGGAATTTATCACGTTTATGGTCCGCTCCGGCGTGCTGACCTTCGGGGACTTTGTCACCAAGAGTGGGCGGAAAACCCCCTATTTTGTAAACACCGGAAACTATAAGACCGGCGCTCAGGCCGCCAAGCTGGGGGACTACTATGCCGCCTGCATTCAGGAGAACATGCCTCAGGGCATCACCTGCCTGTTTGGTCCGGCCTACAAGGGTATTCCCCTGGCCGTCTCCGCCGCCGCTTCCCTGTACCGCAGCTATGATCGGGACCTGCCTTATTGCTTTAACCGCAAGGAGGTCAAGAACCACGGCGAAGGAGGCTCCATGGTGGGATATAAGCCCCAGGACGGGGACGACGTGGCCATTATTGAGGACGTGGTCACCGCCGGCACCGCCGTCCGGGAGTCCATTGAGTTGTTCAAGCATGTGGCCAAGGTGAACATGAAGGCCCTGTTTGTCTCCGTGGACCGGATGGAGCGGGGGACCCGGGATTGCTCCACTCTGGACGAGCTGCGCCAGGACTACGGCATCCAGGTGTTCCCCATCGTCACCGTCCGGGAGGTCATCGATTTTCTGCATAACAACCCCGTGGACGGTAAAGTGTATATCGACGACGAGATGAAGGCCAAAATGGAGGCCTACCTGGCTGAGTACGGTGCGCGGTAAATTTTAGTTTATGGATGTATTATGGGGCGTCGGGGACGCCGCCCCGTACGCACGGTTTACAATATGGCTTCGTAGGGGGCGGCCTCTGGACGCCCCGCCCGTAGGGCGGCCCCTTGGGGCCGCCGCCAAAATGGCAGCCGTCGGACGGCGGGGGACGATTCCCCCCGTCGGGGGGAAATGGCCGAAGGACAAAAGGGGGAGGGATAAGCCCCCGCCCTACCAAGCCCTCACCCTACATGAAACGATAAACTAAAATTTAGCAGAACGATCAATATAGAAAGGAGCGCTCCCCATGTCCATCCACGCCGGTCACCGCAGCCGGGTCAAAACCGAATTCCTGGCCCGGGGACTGGAGGGCTGGCCGGACCACCGGGTGTTGGAGCTGCTTCTATTCTACGCCATTCCCCAGGGGGACGTGAACGCCCTGGCTCACGAACTCATTGAACGCTTTGGCTCCCTGGCTGGGGTGTTGGATGCCTCGGCGGACGAACTGAAAAAGGTCCCGGGGGTGGGAGAGCACACGGCCGTTCTGCTGCGGCTGATCCCGGCTCTGGGCGCCCGGTACCAGGAGCAGCGAAGCGCGCCGGGCCAGCTGATCAACACACCGGAGGAGGCCGCCGGTATCCTGGCGCCCTACTTTTTCGGTGCGCGGAATGAGATGGTGTACATCCTGTGCCTGGACGGCAAACGGAAGCTGCTGGGGGTCCGCAAAGTGTCCGAAGGCAGTATCCACGCCTCGGATATCAATATCCGCCGTGTGGCGGAGGAGGCGATGAGTCTGAGGGCGGCAGGGATTTACCTGGCCCACAACCATGTGAGCAACCTGGCCTTCCCCTCGCCGGCGGACTGGCAGACCACCGATGTGATCCGCGCCGCCCTGGCCGGCGTGGGTCTGGAGCTCATCGACCACCTGATCTTTGTGGACGGGGACGCCGTCTCCCTCAATCAGTCGGAACAGGGCGGCAAACGTCCGGTCTATCAACTGCTATGATTTTGATTCGCTCCTCTTTCGAAAAATTTCGAAGAGGAGCGAAAACTACTTGCGTTAGAAAATTTGTTCTAGTATAATGGACGCAACAGTGTATACTGAGACGAAGAGGTGAGGAATATGCCGAAATTTGAAGTCGTGTCGGAATATACCCCCAGCGGCGATCAGCCAGAGGCCATTGCCGCCCTGTCCCGGGGCATTGAGATGGGCCTGGACGAGCAGACTCTTCTGGGGGTCACCGGCTCGGGCAAAACCTTCACCATGGCCAAGATCATTGAACAGGTCCAGCGCCCCACGCTGGTGCTTGCCCACAATAAGACTCTGGCCGCCCAGCTGTGCGCTGAATTCAAGGAATTTTTTCCCAACAACGCGGTGGAATATTTTGTCTCCTATTATGACTACTACCAGCCCGAGGCCTATATCCCCCACACCGACACCTTTATTGAGAAGGACTCCTCCATCAACGAGGAGATCGACCGGCTGCGGCTGTCCGCTACCGCCTCTCTGCTGGAGCGGCGGGACGTGATCGTGGTGTCCTCCGTGTCCTGTATCTACGGCCTGGGCGAGCCGGAGGACTTCGCCGCCATGATGGTCTCCCTCCGGGTGGGGGCCACGCTGGAGCGGGACGAGCTGTTGAAAAAGCTGGTGGCCATCCGTTACGAGCGCAACGACATCGCCTTCGAGCGCAACATGTTCCGGGTCCGGGGGGACACAGTGGAGGTGTGGCCTGCCTACTGGAAGGACACCGCCATCCGGGTGGAGTTTTTCGGGGACGAGATCGACCGTATCTCCGAAATCAACGTGGTCACCGGGGCCCCCATCCGCCGGCTGACCAATATCCCCATCTGGCCCGCCACCCACTACGTCACCCCCAAGGACAAGATGGACGCCGCCATCCAGGAAATTTATAAGGAGATGGAGGAGCGGGTGGCCTTCTTCGAGGGGGAGGGCAAGCTCATCGAGGCCCAGCGCATCAAGCAGCGGACCATGTACGATGTGGAGATGATGCAGGAGCTGGGCTACTGCTCCGGCATCGAGAACTACTCCCGGGTCATTGAGGGCCGGCCCGCGGGCTCGCCCCCCCACACGTTATTGGATTATTTTCCCAAGGACTTTGTCCTGTTCATTGACGAGAGCCACGTCACCCTGCCCCAGGTCCGGGCCATGTACAATGGGGACCGGGCCCGGAAGACCACCCTGGTGGATTACGGATTCCGCCTGCCCTGCGCCTATGACAACCGCCCCCTGAAATTCCAGGAGTTTGAAAAGCGGGTCAATCAGGTGGTCTATGTCTCCGCTACACCCGGGGAGTACGAGCGCACCCGGTCGGGCCAGATCGTGGAGCAGGTCATCCGGCCCACCGGCCTGCTGGACCCCCGCATCGAGGTCCGTCCCGTGGAGGGCCAGATCGACGACCTCATTGGCGAGATCCACGCCCGCACCGCACGCAGCGAGCGGGTGCTGGTCACTACGTTGACCAAGCGGATGGCAGAGGATCTGACGGCTTACCTCCAGAATGCGGGCATCAAGGTGCGCTATATGCACCACGACATCGACGCCATGGAGCGGATGGAGATCATCCGGGACCTGCGGCTGGGAACCTTTGATGTGCTGGTGGGCATCAACCTGCTGCGGGAGGGCCTGGATTTGCCCGAGGTGTCCCTTGTGGCCATTCTGGATGCGGACAAGGAGGGCTTCCTCCGATCGGAGACCTCCCTCATCCAGACCATCGGCCGGGCGGCCCGAAACGCCGAGGGCATGGTCATCATGTACGCCGACGCCGTCACCCCCTCCATGCAGCGGGCCATGGACGAGACGGAGCGCCGCAGGGAGAAGCAGGACGCCTTCAACAAGGCCCATGGGATCGTCCCCAAGACCATTATCAAGAGTGTCCGGGACCTGCTGGACATCACGGCCCAGGACGAGGAGGATACCCCCGAGCGCCGGGGACAGGTCCAGGGCCTCACCAAGCAGCAGAAGGCTGAGCGGATCGCCAAGCTGGAAAAAGAGATGCGCGAAGCGGCCAAGATGCTGGAGTTTGAGCTGGCCGCCGCACTGCGGGACCAGATCATCGAGCTGCGGGGGAAGTGAGCGTACCTCATTCGGGCCCCTGCGCGGATAAGGCGGTGGGGTGAGCGCCGTAAATTCGAAGCGCCGCAGGAGCGGAGAAGTTCCGGAAAGCGGATCGGCTGGACCCGGAGATTTTCAAATCATCGCCAACCCCGCCGGACAGCGGGAGGATTGCTATTACTTCGATATGGAGGAACTATGACGAAACAGATGAGAAAGCTGAAGTGCCTCAGCGCTTTGGACCTGAAGCTGCTGGCCATGACCCTGATGCTGTGTGACCACCTGTGGGCTACCATCGTGCCGGGGGCCATGTGGCTGACCAACTTGGGGCGGATGGCCTTCCCCATTTTCGCCTTCCAGATCGCGGAGGGCTGGACGCACACCAGCGACCGGAAAAAATACAGAAGACGGATGCTCCTGTGGGCGCTGGCTACTGAGATCCCGTTCAATCTGATGTATGGGGGCGGCATTATCTACCCCTTCCACCAGAACGTGCTGTTCACCTTCTGGCTGGCTCTGCTGTGCCTGGCTTTTGTCGAATGGGCGGGAAAACGGGGAAGAGCGGCCTATTGGCTGGCTGCGGCCCTGGCCTGCGTCCTGGGCTACTATTTGGGTCTGCTGACCATGGTGGACTACTTCGGTTACGGCGTGGTGACGGTTCTGTTGTTCTATCTGGTCCGGGACCTGCCCCTTCGCCCCCTGTGGCAGTTGACGGGGCTGGCCTTCATCAACCTGGGCCTGATGAAAGGGATGACCTTCCCGGTGACCTTGCTGGGCCATACGGTGGACTTCCCCCAGCAGGCACTGGCCCTGCTGGCCCTGATTCCCGTCTGGCTGTATAATGGCGAGCAGGGTCCCCACAATAAGACCATCCGCCGGGCCTGCTACGCCTTTTATCCCGTCCACATGCTGATCCTGGCGGTCTTGTGGCTGTACGTATTGAATTGAAAAGAGGAACGACCATGGCAAAGCAGAAGGAAGAAAAAACCAATGTCATGCGGGTGCTGGAGCAGAAAAGGATCCCCTACACCGCCCATACCTATGACCACGAGGAAGGCGTGGCGGTGGACGGCGTCACCGTGGCCCGAAGTCTGGGCCAGGACCCGGAGACGGTGTTCAAGACCCTGGTGGCCCGGGGGGCCTCAGGCGGGCTCTATGTGTTCGATATCCCGGTGGGGGACAGCCTGGACCTGAAAAAGGCCGCTCGGGCGGTGGGGGAGAAGTCCATCGCCATGCTCCACCAGAAGGAACTGCTGCCCTTGACGGGGTACGTCCACGGCGGCTGCTCCCCGGTTGGCATGAAAAAACAGTACCCCACCGTCTTCCACGAGACGGCGGAGATTCTCGATACAATCATGGTTTCCGCAGGGAAGATCGGCTACCAGGTGGAGCTGGCCCCCGCCGACCTCATTGATTTGGTGGGAGGGACCACCGCCGACCTGACCGTAGGGTGAAAGGAGGAGCGTCGGTGCCTTGGAGCGAGCGCTGGAAGGAAATGTCTCTGTTCCGTAAGACCCTGTTGGTGCTGATGGCTGCTATGGTCCTTGGGTTTGGGATCGCCACGCCCATTGTGACCTCCGTGCGGGGGATCGCCTATGAGGACGGTTTCCTGGGTATGGAGGAAACAGGGGAAAACGTCTGGTATTCCGGCCGACTGGACGGGGAAAACGCGGAATTTATCGTCTATCCCAGCGGTACGGTAGAATACCGTTGGGGGGAGTACACTTACGGCCCTTACCAGGTGGTGGAGGACCCCTCCGCGTCGCCGGAGGGGCAGTGGTCGGGACTGCCCGGCATTGAGATCCGCCGGGGAGATGAAGTGCTGTTCCGGGGCGGTTATGTCGAAGGGTCCTGGTTCATGTTAGTCCAGGAGGACGGCGAGCCGCTGGACCTGGTGACGATCCGGGCTTATACCAGTACAGGGGAAGTGATTGGGGAGAATGGCAGGAGCATCAGTGAGGAAGAACTCCACGAGCCGAGTCTTTCCTCCCTGGCAAAGCTGGTGCTGGCCCCGGAAGTGACCAACCGGGGCAGCGTTGGCCTGTATTTCCTGGTGACGCTGCTGGCGGCCTTCAATATGGTACAGATCTGCTTTCCGGACATGATGTTTCGCCTGAGCCTGTGGGGACATGTCCGGAATGTGGAGGCGGCGGAGCCGTCGGACTTTTACGTCGCCATGGAGCATCTGGAGTGGATGGTCCTGGCAGTCGTATGTTTTGCGCTTTACTGGAAAAGTCTATTTTCCATCGGTTAGGAGGGAAATGCGATGTCCAGCAGCCTTGATTTCGTGAATTACGTCTGCGAGCAGCTGGAGGGAGTCGGCGCGATCCGATCCCGGAAGATGTTCGGAGAATATATGGTGTACGTCAACGACAAGCCGGTGGTCATGGTGTGCGACGATACAGTGTTCGTGAAAATGCTGCCCTGTCTGGCTGACCTGCTGGCGGACCGGCCCACCGCCCCGCCCTATGAGGGGGCCAAAGACCACTACGTTCTGGACCCGGACGACCGGGAAACCCTGCGCCGGGCGGCGGAGCTGGCAGAGGAAGTCACGCCCCTGCCCAAGAAAAAGCCCCCCAGAAAAGCAAAGGCTTAACGTATAGCCGCGTAAAGTTCTTTGCCGAGCTTTCTTTCAAGAAAGCGGAAAAGGAGAACCAACTATGCACAGTCATATTATCGTCAAGGGTGCCCGGGTGAACAACCTGAAAAACATCGACGTGTCCATCCCACGGGACAAGCTGGTGGTCCTCACCGGCCTGTCCGGGTCGGGCAAGTCCTCCCTGGCCTTCGACACCATCTATGCCGAGGGCCAGCGGCGGTATGTGGAGTCTTTGAGCTCCTACGCCCGGATGTTCCTGGGCCAGATGGAAAAGCCCGACGTGGACTATATCGACGGGCTGTCCCCTACTATTTCCATCGACCAGAAGACCACCAGCAAGAACCCCCGGTCCACCGTGGGCACCGTGACGGAGATCTATGACTACCTCCGTCTGCTCTGGGCCAGGGTGGGCACCCCCCACTGTCCCATCTGCGGCAAGGAGATCAAACAGCAGACCATCGACCAGATCATCGACCAGGTCATGGCCCTGCCCGAGGCCACCCGTATCCAGGTCATGGCCCCTGTGATCCGGGGGAAAAAAGGCGAGCACGCCAAGATCTTCGAGGACGCGCGAAAGTCGGGCTATGTCCGGGTCCGGGCGGACGGCTCCCTGTACGACCTGTCCGAGGAGATCAAGCTGGACAAGAATAAAAAGCACAATATTGAGATCGTGGTGGACCGCTTGGTCATCCGGGAGGACATTGCCCGCCGCCTCACCGACAGCGTGGAGATCGCCTCCAACCTGGCGGGCGGTCTGGTGGTTATCAACATCGTGGGGGAGGACCGGGACATCCTGTTCTCTCAGAACTACGCCTGCGAGGACTGCGGGGTGTCCATCGAGGAACTGACGCCCCGGATGTTCTCCTTCAACAACCCCTTTGGGGCCTGCCCCACCTGTATGGGTCTGGGCTCCCAGATGAAGATCGACCCCGACCTCATCATTCCCAACAAGAACCTGTCCATCATCGAGGGGGCTATCACCGCCTCGGGCTGGAGCAACATCAAATCCGACGGCATCTCCCGGATGTACTTCGAGGCTCTGGCGAAAAAGTATAAGTTCAAACTGAATACCCCCGTGAAGGACCTGCCTCCGGAGGTGCTGGACGTGATCCTGTACGGCACCAAGGGGGAGAAGCTGACCCTCCACTACGACCAGCCCCGGGGCCAGGGCACCTTATACCAGCCCTTTGAGGGCATCGTCAACAACCTGGAGCGCCGCTACCGGGAGACCCAGTCCGACGGGGTAAAGCGGGAACTGGAGGAGTGCATGTCCCAGTGCCCCTGCCCCACCTGCAGGGGCCGCCGGCTGAAGAAGGAGTCCCTGGCTGTCACCGTTGGGGGGCTGGATATCGACGCCTACTGCCATAAGAGCGTCAACGACGCCTATGACTTTATGGACCGTCTGGAACTGAACGAGACCCAGACCATGATCGCCGCCCAGATCCTGAAGGAGATCAAGAACCGCCTGGGCTTCCTGCGCTCCGTGGGCCTTCAGTATCTGACTCTATCCCGGGAGGCGGGGACGCTCTCCGGCGGCGAGAGCCAGCGCATCCGCCTGGCTACCCAAATCGGCTCCTCCCTCATGGGAGTGCTGTATATCCTGGACGAGCCCTCCATCGGCCTGCACCAGCGGGACAACGACAAGCTGCTGGCCACCCTGAAGGAACTGCGGGACCTGGGCAACACCCTGCTGGTGGTGGAGCACGACGAGGATACCATGCGCGAGGCCGACTATATCATCGACGTGGGCCCCGGGGCGGGCGTAAACGGCGGGCGCATCGTGGCTGCCGGTACCCCCGAGGAGGTCATGAACACCCCGGGCTCCATTACCGGGGACTACTTGGCCGGGCGCAAAAAGATCCCGGTGCCCAAAGAGCGCCGGAAGGGGAACGGCCACTATCTGAAGGTGTTCGGCGCGGCGGAGCACAACCTGCGCCATGTGGACGTGGAATTTCCTCTGGGTACCTTTACCTGCGTCACCGGCGTGTCGGGTTCCGGCAAGTCCTCCCTGGTCAACGAGATCTTGTACAACAAGCTGGGGGCCGACCTGAACCGGACCAAGACCCGGGCGGGCAAGCACGACCGCATCGAGGGCGAGGAGTTTTTGGACAAGGTCATCAATATCGACCAGTCCCCCATCGGACGCACTCCCCGCAGCAATCCCGCCACTTATACCAATTTGTTTAACGACATCCGGGACCTGTTCGCCTCCACTCCCGACGCCAAGAGCCGGGGCTACGGCCCTGGACGGTTTTCCTTCAACACCCGGGGCGGTCGGTGCGAGGCCTGCACCGGCGACGGCCTCATCAAGATCGAGATGCACTTTCTGCCCGACATCTATGTCCCCTGTGAGGTGTGCAAGGGGCGGCGGTACAACCGGGAGACCCTGGAGGTCAAGTACAAGGGCAAGAACATCTACGAAGTGCTGGAGATGACGGTGGACGAGGCACTGCCCTTCTTCGAAAACCTGCCCCGGATCTACAACCGCCTGAAAACTCTGGAGGAGGTGGGCCTGGGCTATGTGAAGCTGGGCCAGCCCTCCACCGAGCTGTCCGGCGGCGAGGCCCAGCGGGTCAAGCTGGCCACGGAGCTGTCCAAGCGGTCCACCGGCAAGACGATCTATATTCTGGATGAACCCACCACCGGCCTCCACAGCGCCGACGTCCACAAGCTCATCGAGGTCCTCCAGCGGTTGGTGGAGGCGGGGAACACCGTGGTGGTCATCGAGCACAACCTGGACGTCATCAAGACCGCCGACTATATCATCGACCTGGGCCCCGAGGGAGGGGACGGCGGCGGAAATATTGTCTGTACCGGAACGCCCGAAGAAGTGGCCGCCTGCGAGGGCAGCTACACCGGCCAGTATCTGAAACGGATGCTGGAGTGAATTAAAAGTTGACATAACACAAGGCGAAGTCCGGCCGGACCGCTGAGTGGAGCGTGTGAATGCGCCGGTTTTGGCGGGACACTGCGGCCTGAAACCCGCCTGTTAAGGAGGAAAACGGATGGAAGAAGAATTGTGCCTGCTGCCCCTGGTGGGTATGGAGTGGAAGGGCCGGAGCATCCGCTTTGGCGACAGCCGGGAGGCGGTGGAGAGCATCCTGAGCGCCCCTGAGACAGTGCGCGGTTCCCGGTGCTACTATTTCCAAAACGAGCTGGCCCTGGATTTTGACAGCGAGGGCAGGCTGGAATTTGTCGAGTGTCTGGGCGGCGTAGACGGCGGCGTCCAGCCCTGGATCTATGGCGTTCCGGCCTTCCGGATCGACGCCGAAGAGTTGATTGATCTGCTGAAACAGCACAACGGCGATGACGTGGACGACAGTGAGGCGGGCTATTCCTATGCCTTCCGGACCAGCGCCGTGGGCATCTACCGGGAGATCACGCCTGCTGATGTGGAGGAGATGATTCGCGAGATGGTCCGGATGGACCTCACCGCTATGGGTGAGATGAATCTGGAAGAAGAGAAGCGCCGCGCCCACCACTGGTTGACCATTGGCATCGGGCGTGAAAACTATTACAGATAACTGATTGAGGATTCATTATGGAATTGTTTCAATGGCTGACGGGCACCACCTTCGGCAAATGCGTCTTTACCATGCTGGTGTCCATGATCCCCATTATTGAGCTGCGGGGGGGACTGCCCTTCGGAGTAGCCTTGGGTCTGCCCTACTACCTGGCCTTTCCGGCGGCGGTCATCGGCAATATCATCCCGACCCCTTTTATTATCGTCTATATCCGCAAGATCTTCATGCTGATGCGGAAATATATGCCCCGGCTCAACGGTCTGGTGGACAAGCTGGAGCGAAAGGCGCACCTGAAAGGGAAAAAGGTGCTGAAGTACCAGTCCATCGGCCTGTGGCTTTTTGTAGCCATTCCCCTGCCGGGGACCGGGGCCTGGACGGGCTCTCTGGCTGCGGCCTTTTTGGATATACGGCTGAAGAAGGCTATGCCCGCTGTGGTGCTGGGAGTCCTGACCGCGGGGTGTATTATGCTGACTCTGACCCATGTGGGTGTCAACCTCTTTTCCGGTGCAGTATAAATTTTAGTTTTAGTTTATGGATGTATTATGGGGCGTCGGGGACGCCGCCCCCTACGCACGGTTTACAAT
>NZ_JADYTU010000033.1 GCF_021531375.1 Pseudoflavonifractor phocaeensis | reverse complement strand
GCCAAAAGGGGGAGGGATAAGCCCCCGCCCTACCAAGCCCTCACCCTACATGAAACGATAAACTAAAATTTACTGCAATATTTTGACCAAAAAGGAAGTTCTGATCATGAGCAAACAGATCAATGTGGGCGGCGTTCTGATCGGCGGAGGCGCTCCCGTTACCATCCAATCCATGACCAACACCCGTACCGATGACGCGGAAGCCACCCTGGAGCAGATCCGCCGGCTGGCTGCCGCGGGCTGCGAGATCATCCGGGTGGCGGTGCCCGATATGGCTGCCGCCCGGGCAGTGGGAAAGATCAAGGAGCACAGCCCCATCCCCGTGGTGGTGGACATCCACTTCGACTACAAGCTGGCCCTGGAGGCCATTGCCGCCGGAGCGGACAAGGTGCGGATCAACCCGGGCAATATCGGGGGCGAGGACCGGGTGAAGGCGGTGGCCGGCGCCTGCCGTCAAAAGAACATTCCCATCCGCATCGGCGTCAACGGCGGCTCTTTGGAGAAGCCCATTTTGGCCAAGTATGGCCGGGTCTGCCCCGAGGCAATGGTGGAGTCCGCCTTCGGCCATATCCGTCGGCTGAATAAGTTCGACTTTGACGATATCTGCGTCTCCCTGAAGTCCTCCAGCGTGCCCGTCACCATGAAAGCCTATCAGCTGATGAAACAGGAAAGTGATTATCCTTTACATATCGGCGTCACTGAGGCGGGCACCGTCCGCATGGGCACCCTCAAGTCCGCCGTGGGGATCGGCGGCCTGCTGGCTCTGGGGATCGGGGACACCATGCGGGTGTCTCTGTCCGCCGACCCCATTGAGGAGGTCTACGCCGCCCGGGACATCCTGAAAGCCGCCGGACTCCGGAGGGAGGGTGCGGAGCTGGTGTCCTGTCCCACCTGCGGACGGACCCGCATCGACCTGATCTCCCTGGCGGGAGAGGTGGAGGAGCGGCTGAAATCCGTGGACAAGCCCATCACCGTGGCCGTCATGGGCTGCGTGGTCAACGGCCCCGGCGAGGCCTCCGCCGCCGACTGCGGCATCGCGGGCGGCCAGGGGGAGGGCCTGCTGTTCAAAAAAGGCCAGATCATTAAAAAAGTCCCCCAGGAACAGCTGGTGGATGAGCTGTTCGCCCTGATCGACACCCTGTAACCGCTGAGATACCCTCAAGGAGAGTTGACATAATGTCCAAGAAGATCCCCTTTTTGCAGATGTTCGCCGCCCTGCGCCGCTGGACCGAGCTGTCCAACGCGGTGGAGGGCTGGCTCATTGTGTCCGCCGCCATCGACAAGGCCAGCCGCAGCGCCAAGATCCTGGTGGAGGGCGCGGCGGGAGCCGGACCCAACCTGATCCGGGAGGCGGAGGAGACCCTGTGCCGGGCCTACGGTCTGAACAGCGTGAAGATCCAGGCCGCGGCCCCTGCGGCAGCTGAGCCTGCTCCCGTGGAAGCGTCCACAGTAGCTCCTGCCGCCCCTGCTGGGGAGAGCTCGCCCAAGGCCGTTCCCGGGCAGGAGAGCGCCCCCGCCGACGCCTTCGCCCGGGCGGAAGCCCTGCGGAAAGCGGCCATGAAAAACGTGGCCCATCCCGCCGCCCCCAAAGGGGACGGGAAAAAAGCGGGGGGCAAGGCCATCTTCGGCAAGGCTATCACCAAGGCGCCCGTGGCTATGGGGGAGCTGGAGCTGGACATGGGCATGGTGGTGGTGGAGGGCGACGTCTTCGCCGTGGACCACAAAGAGCTGAAAAAGCGGGGCGCCTGGGTGGTGGCCTTTGACATGACCGACTATACCGGCTCCATTCGGGTCAACAAGTTCTTCCCCGGCGACGAGGGCAAGGCCCTGGTGGACGGCGTCAAGAAGGGAATGCACCTGAAGGTCCAGGGCCGTTTGAACCTGGACCGCTTTTACGGCGACATGGTGCTGGAGCCGGTGGCCGTGACCCAGACGGAAAAGACGGTGCGGATGGACACGGCGGAGGAGAAGCGGGTGGAGCTCCATCTCCACACCACCATGTCCTCCATGGACGCGCTGACGGCGGTGGGGGCCAAGACCGATTCGCCGGTGTCGGAAAACGCCATCAAGCGTCTGGAGAAATGGGGCCATCCCGCCGTCGCCATCACCGACCACGGCGTGGCCCACTCCTTCCCCAACGCATGGCACTCGGCCAAGAAGATGAAGATCCTCTTCGGCGTGGAGGCCTACTACATCAACGACGTGGACGACCGGGTGGCCGTCCACGGGGAGGTCCGTCAGCCCTTCGACGGGGAGATCGTCTGCTTTGACATTGAGACCACCGGACTGAACAAGAAGTATGAGGTCATCATTGAGATCGGCGCGGTGGTGCTGAAAAACGGGGAGATCACCGACCGCTTCAACACCTTCGTGTCGCCGGGCCGCATCCTGTCTCCGGAGATCATCCAGCTCACCGGCATCACCGACGAGATGCTGGTGGGCGCCCCCTCCCAGGAGGAGGCGTTGAAGGCGTTTCTGGCCTTTGCCGGGGACCGGCCTCTGGCCGCCCACAACGCGGAGTTTGACATGGGCTTTATCGCCGCCGGCTGTCAAAAGTACGGCATCCCCTTCCATAACCCCTCGGTGGACAGCCTGATCCTGGCCCAGAACCTGCTGCCCGACCTGGGCAAGTACAAGCTGGATATCGTTGCCGAGCGGCTGGAGCTGCCCGCCTTCAACCACCACCGGGCCAGCGACGACGCAGCCACGGTGGCCTATATGCTGCCCCACTTCTTCCGGATGATGGAGGAGCTGGGGCTCCATGACCTGGGGGAGATCAACGGCTATATGCCCAAGCTCCGAAAGGGGGGCAAGGCCAAGCGGAAGCCCAAGCACCTGATCGTCCTGGCCAAGAACCAGACGGGGCTGCGCAACCTGTACAAGCTGATCTCCCTGTCCTATCTGGAGCACTTCAAGCGGTATCCCATCATGCCCAAGTCCCTCATCAACGAAAACCGGGAGGGCCTCATCATCGGCTCTGCCTGTGAGGCCGGCGAGCTGTTCCAGGCGGTGGTGGAGGGCAAGAGCTGGGAGGAGCTGAAGCGGATCGCCTCCTGGTACGATTACCTGGAGATCCAGCCCATCTGCAACAACATGTTCATGCTCCGCAAGGGCATGGTGAAGTCGGAGGAGGAGCTTCGTGACTTCAACCGGACCGTGGTCCGGCTGGGGGAGGAGCTGGGCAAGCCGGTGTGCGCCACCGGGGACGTCCACTTCCTGGACCCGGAGGACGAGGTGTACCGCCATATTCTCCTGGCCTCCAAGGGCTTTGAGGACGCGGACGAGCCGCTGCCCATCTACCTGAAGACCACGGACGAGATGCTGGAGGAGTTCTCCTACCTGGGCAAGGAGAAGGCCTACGAGGTGGTGGTGAAGAACACCAACTTCATCGCCAACTGCTGCGACCCCATCGACCCGCTGCCCCAGGGCCTGTTCGCCCCCAAGCTGGAGGATTCCGACGGGGAGCTGAAGCGGCTGGTCTGGGGCAAGGCCCACGACCTGTACGGGGAGGACCCGCCCCAGATCGTGGTGGACCGGATCGAGGCGGAGCTGGGCGATATCATCCGCTGCAAATACGACGTGATCTACATGTCTGCCCAGAAGCTGGTCCAGAACTCCCTGGAGCACAGCTATCTGGTGGGCTCCCGAGGCAGCGTGGGCTCCTCCCTGGTGGCCTTCATGTCGGGCATCACCGAGGTGAACTCCCTGCCCGCCCACTACCGCTGTCCCAACTGCAAGCACACCGACTTCGACTATTCCCAGGACCCGGAGCACCCCTACGGCTGCGGCGCCGATATGCCCGACGCCGTCTGCCCCGTGTGCGGGACCAAATATGTGAAGGACGGCTTCAACATCCCCTTCGAGACCTTCCTGGGCTTCGGCGGCGACAAGGTCCCCGATATCGACCTGAACTTCTCCGGCGAGTACCAGGCCAGCGCCCACCGCTATACCTTCGAGCTCTTCGGCCAGTCCCACGTGTTCCGGGCGGGGACCATCGGCGCCGTGGCGGAGAAAACCGCCTTCGGCTATGTGAAAAAGTATCTGGCCGAGCGGGGGCTGACGGCCTCCAAGGCGGAGGAGAACCGGCTGGCGCTGGGCTGCACCGGAGTCAAGCGGACCACCGGCCAGCATCCCGGCGGCATGGTGGTCATCCCCCAGGACAAGGAGATCTATGACTTCTGTCCCGTCCAGCACCCCGCCGACGACCCCAACAGCGACATCATCACCACCCATTTTGAATATCACTCCATGGAGTCCAACCTGCTGAAGCTGGACATGCTGGGCCACGATGATCCCACCATGATCCGGATGCTGGAGGTACTGACGGGAGTAAACGCCCGGGAGATCCCGCTGGACGACCCGGACACCATGTCCATCTTCAAGTCCTCCAAGGCGCTGGGCTACGAGGACGACAAAATTTTGGGCCCCACCGGCGGCACCGCCATCCCGGAGTTCGGAACCTCCTTCGTCCGGGGAATGCTGGAGGAGACCCAGCCCGACCAGTTCGATATTCTGGTCCGGCTGTCCGGCTTCTCCCACGGCACCGACGTGTGGCTGGGCAACGCCCGGGACCTGATTTTGCAGCAGGGGGTCCCCGTCGGCCAGGCCATCGGCTGCCGCGACGACATCATGCTGTTCCTCATCTCCAAGGGGATGCCCCCCAAGCGGTCCTTCAAGATCATGGAGGCGGTCCGTAAGGGCCGGGGCCTGCCCGACGGGGCGGAGGAGGAGATGAAGGCCGCCGGCGTGCCCGACTGGTACATCGGCTCCTGTAAAAAGATCGCCTACCTGTTCCCCAAGGCCCACGCCGTGGCCTATGTGATGATGGCCTTCCGCATCGCCTGGTTCAAGGTCCACCGGCCCCTGGCCTTCTACGCCGCCTACTTCTCCATCCGGGCCAAGGCCTTTGACGAGGCCTTCATGTGCCGGGGGATGGATGTGTGCCAGCGGAAGATGCGGGAGATCGTGGCCAAGGACAAGGAGGCCACCGCCGTGGAGCAGGATATGCTGACCACCCTGGAGGTGTGCTATGAGTTCTATCTCCGGGGCTTCACCTTCGACCGGATGGACCTGTACCAGTCCGAGGCCATCAACTTTACCATGGACGAGGAAAAGGGCGCCCTGCGCCCGCCCTTCGTGTCGGTGGCGGGCCTGGGCGAGACGGCGGCCCTGTCCCTGGCGGAGGCCCGGAAGGGGAGGACCTTCATCTCCATTGAAGAAGTTTCCGCCGCCTGTCCCAAGGTGTCCAAGACCCATATCGAGCTGCTCAAGGCCGCCGGGACCTTCGGCGACCTGCCGGAGACCAGCCAGATCGACCTGTTCTCCATGTTCGGGTAACATGCGGCAGGGCTTACAAACGGTCCTTATGGTAAGGGCCCTGCACAGCGCGAGGCCCGGCCGCCGGGCGGAGCGGCGAAGAAAAACGACAATTCTTTTCCGCAATCTTGTCAAGTGTATGGATTCGTGCTAACATAGGTTGGCCCGGAGACGGGTAAAATTTTGAAATGAGGTGTTTGTCATGCTGGATAAAAAGGTCAGTGAGCTGTTGAACGACCAGGTCAATAAGGAATTCTATTCCGCTTATCTGTATCTGGACTTTTCCATTTTCTATGAGGACGCCGGATTGGACGGTTTCGCCAACTGGTACAAGATCCAGGCGCAAGAGGAGCGAGACCACGCCATGCTGATGATGCAATACCTCCAGAACAACGGGGAGAAGGTCACCCTGGAGGCTATTGCCAAGCCCGACAAGGTGCTGGATGACAAGCTCCATGTGCTGGAACTGGGTCTGGAGCATGAGCAGTATGTCACCAGCTTGATCCACGCCATCTATGACGCGGCTTACTCCGTCCGGGACTTCCGGACCATGCAGTTCCTGGACTGGTTTGTCAAGGAGCAGGGCGAGGAGGAGAAGAACGCCGAGGACATGATCAAGAAGATGAAGCTCTTCGGCGACGATGCCAAGAGCCTGTACATGCTCAACAGTGAGATGGCCGCCCGGGTCTATTCTGCGCCCTCTCTGGTCCTGTAAAAGGCCGGCTTCAGAAATGAGGCACACGCCCCCTTCAGACGGAGGGGGCGATTTTTTATTTTGTCCCTGTTACCCTTTTGTGTTGATATGGTGTATCCTCCTGTTTCACTCGGCGCCTTTGCACGGACCCTGCCGATACAAAAAGGGCAACCCAAACAGGACTGCCCCAAAAACCGGAATTTGTTACTCAAAAAGTGTTTTCCAGGTATCACCGGCGCGGTATGCCTCAAAACACATTTTTATTTGCTCTTCATTGTTTTTCTCTATCGCAAGCTCTGGCAAACAATGTTCGTTGAAATAATCAAACCCTGTCGTTTCAATGTTTTCTATAAAACCTCCGCCTACCACGGAACAGAGCACGAATACCTTGCAGACACCATAGGCATACACAGGAAGGTTATGTTTTGCTCTGTCTTGAATCGCGATAATGCTTTCGGCAACAACATCCAATCCCGATTCCTCTTTGACCTCTTTCACGGCATTTTCGCCAATGGAAACATTGACATCGCACCAACCGCCGGGCAATGACCATTTCCCGTTGTTCTCACGGACGAGAAGAATTTTCCCATTCTCAAAAATGGCAGCACGGGTATCGAGTTTTGGCGTTTGGTACCCTGTTTCGTTACAAAAAAGTCCCTTTACTTTTTGGAGTGGAATCTCTGCCGTATTGGAAATCATTTCGGCGGAAATATCTCGAATTCGCTCATATCGTTCTTTATCATAAACATCTTTACCATAGGTAAGCCCTGCCTGTGCAAGACTTTGCAATTCTATCGCCCACTGCAGCCATTGTTCCTGTTTGTTCATTGCAATTCCTCACATATTCCGATTGATTTGAGTTTTATTGTATCATAACGGGAAATTGCCCGCAATAGACGCGACTGGCGGAATCGACGGAACTGAAATCCATCAGCACATAGAGTAAAAGGAAGTTAAAGTTTAACCCTTTCTTAAAATATCCAACTTTACTTGCGAAGCCCGTGAGGTTATGGTAAACTGACTGTAAAATTCAAGAGAAATCCGGAGGGAACTCTATTATGTCATATCATGGAAAACGGGTCTATGGGGGCCGGGAGCGTTCCAACGGCGGGGGCGCGTCCAACGCCATGGTCCGTGTGCTGTTTTTCCCGGTGCTGTTCGTGTATCTGGAGCTGGTACTCCACGTCTATATGGGGACGGAACTGAAGTATCTGCCCATCTGGCTGCTGTACGGTCTGGCGGCCGGGTGCGTTTGCTCCGCCCTGACCCTGCCCTTCAAGCGCCGGGTCAACGGGGTCCTGACCAAGGTGCTGGCGGTGGTGATCTCTCTGGTCTATGTGGTGGAGATGATCGCCAAAAAGATCCTCCAGTCCTATTACCCGCTGAGCACCGCGGGCACCGCCGCAGAAAACCGGCTCACCGACTATGCCGACGTGATCGTCTCCACCGTGGTGAGCAGTATCCCCATCCTTCTGGTGTTTTTCCTGCCCGCCATCCTCCTCTTTGTCCTGGGCGGACGGTTTACGGGCTATGCGCGCTTCGACGTCCGTTTTGCCGGCCTGGTGCTGGCGGGGGCGGTGGTCCTTCACCTGCTGGGCCTGGGCGTGGTCCACCTGCCCTGGAGCGGCGATCTGACCCCCAGGATGCTGTACGGGATGGACACCAACATCGACGACCAGGTGGAGCAGCTGGGGCTGTGGAATATGCTCCGGCTGGATGTGAAGCATATGATCTTCCCGGTGAAAAACGACCTGGACGCCGATTTCAGCGGCATCGGGGGCCTGGGGGATAACAGCAGCTCCGCCGCCTCCTCCGGCGACGCCTCCGAGCCGGACCCCGGCCCGGTGATCGACACCTCGCCCAACGTGATGGACGTGGATTTGGCCAAGCTGTCCGCTGAAACCTCCAACAAGGATATCAAGTGGCTGGCCGACTACTTCAACAGCGTCACCCCCACCAAGAAGAACGAATACACCGGGATGTTCGAGGGGTACAACGTGATCCAGCTGGTCATTGAGGGCTTCTCGGGCTATGTCATCGACCCGGAGCTGACCCCCACCCTGTACAAGCTGACCCACGAGGGCTTTATCTTCAACAACTACTATACCGCCCTCCACTTCACCAGCACCTCCAACGGCGAGTGTCAGACCCTGCTGGGCCTGTACCCCAAGAACGGCAACCCCATCACCATGAAGCGCACCGGAGAGCTGGGCACCAACTGCTACTTCTCCCTGGCCCAGCAGCTGGCCCGGGAGGGCTATGAGGTCCTGGGCTACCACGGCAACTACGATATGTACGGCCGCCTGGTCTCCCACACCAACCTGGGCTATGACTGGCGGCAGTACCAGTCCAGTCTGGAGCTGGAAATGGGAGAGACCAAGCCCCTGTGGCCGCAGCGGGACTCCTATGTCATGGAGGCCAGCGTGGACGACTATATCAACAGCGACAAGCCCTTCCACGTCTACTACCTGACCATCAGCGGCCACATGCCCTACTCCAACAACCGCATCGTGGCTCCCTACCGGGATACCGTCCGGGCCCTGCCCTACAGCGAGACCACCCAGAACTATGTGGCCACCGCCATGGAGGTGGATAAGGCGCTGGAGGTGCTGTTGGACAAGCTGGAGGCGGCGGGCAAGCTGGACAAGACCCTCATCGTGGCCACCGGCGACCACATTCCTTACTTCAACGTGGACACCCTGGAGGAGCTGTCCGGCCGGAAGTTCGGCAGCTCCGCGGACATGGAGGCGCTGAAGGAGTCCAACATCGACTTTGACGTGTATAAAAACTCCCTCATCCTCTGGTCGGCCAGCATGGAGGAGCCGGTGGAGGTGGACAAGGTCTGCTGCCAGGTGGACATCCTGCCCACCCTGTCCAATCTGCTGGGGCTGGAGTACGACTCCCGGATGCTGGCGGGCAGCGATATTTTGTCGGACAGCGAGGGACTGGTAGTTTTCACCTCCCGGTGCTGGAAGACGGACAAGGGCTTCTATAACCGCTATACCGGGGAGTTTACCCCCGCCGAAGGGGTCACCATGACGGCGGAGGAGCAGGAGAGCTATGTGTCCGCCATGAAGAAGCTGGTGGGCTACAAGCTGGACAGCACGCCGCTGATCATTGAAAACGATTTTTATGACTATGTGTTCGGCCAGAGCTGAGCACGCCCTTTCCGGGGCGGGACTATGGGGCCCGCCCCGGCTGTTTTTGGCCCGGAGAACGGGGCAGAGGGGGCAGTTGATTTTTCCATTGCCCTGCGTTACAATAAGCGGTGGAAACCGGGCAAACTGAACGTGAGGGACAGTTTGACCGTGTGGAAAGGAGCGCTGTTCTATGAGTTTTGATCCCTATGAGTTTGACCGCGGCATGGCCCCGGCGGGCCAAATGGAAAGCATTGACCAGTACACCGCCAAGACCTTCCTGTGGATGGTGCTGGGTCTGATGGTGACCTTCGGCGTGGCTCTGGCCTGTTGGCTGACCAATACGGTCCTGTATATCTGGAATTTCCAGCTGGTCATTCTGGTCGCCACCCTGATCCTGTCCTTCACCATGGCCAGCCGGATCGAGAAAATGTCGGTGGGGACCGCAAAGGCCATGTTCATTGCCTTTTCGGTGCTGTTCGGCCTTACCATGTCCATCTACCTGTTGATTTTTGAGTTGCCCAGCCTGATCCTGGTCTTTCTGGCCACGGCGGTCTACTTTGCCGCGCTGGCGGCCTATGGCCACTTCACCAGAACGGACCTGTCCGGACTTCGCACCATTCTGTTCTCCGGCCTGATCTTCCTGATCGTGTTCGGGGTCCTGTCCATGTTCATCCCCTGGCTGGCGGCCCTGGACCGGATCGCCTGCATTGTGGGCATCGCCGTGTTCCTGGGCTATGTGGCCTATGATACCCAGAAGATCAAGGCCTATTACAGCTACTACGCCGGCTACCCCGACATGCTGGAGAAGGCGTCCATCTTCTCCGCCCTCCAGCTGTACCTGGATTTTCTGAACCTGTTCCTTTACCTGCTGCGTTTCTTGGGCAAGCGGAGGGACTGATCCAGCGGCAGCGCGGATGATGACTGGTGCAAAAATGGCCGCCCGGTACGGGCGGCCATTTTGCGTGTTTCAAAAAGGAATACGATTCTGAAAAATAAGATAAAAAGGGCGGACGCACTGGGTGCGTCCGCCCGGATCAATTTGCCTTTCAGCCCTTGACGATAGCGGCGGTGTCCATGGCGATCATCAGTTCCTCGTTGGTGGGGATGTTCCCAAACGCATCCGTTGGATGTGTTTGGGGACCCTTTGGATTAAAATGCTCGGGCGAAGTGAATTCGCCCTGCGCAAAATCTACGCTGCGCTCCGATTTTTCTGGTCATCCCCACGCAAAGGCAGGTAAAATTTAGCCCTTGACGATAGCGGCGGTGTCCATGGCGATCATCAGTTCCTCATTGGTGGGGATGACCAGGACCCGGACCTTGGCGTCGTCAGCGGAGACGTCCACTTCCTTGCCGCGGGTGTTGTTCTTCTCGGGGTCGATCTTGACGCCCATGTACTCCAGACCGGAGACGGCGTTGGCACGGGTCTCAGGGCCGTTTTCGCCCACGCCGGCGGTGAAGATGATGGCGTCCACACCGCCCATGGCGGCGGCATAAGCGCCGATCAGCTTCTTGACGCTGTACTCAAAGACCCGCAGGGCCAGAGCGGCGCGCTGGTTGCCCTCGGCGGTGGCCTGCTCCAGGTCACGGAAGTCGGAGGAGACGCCGGAGATACCCTGGACGCCGGACTGCTTGTTCAGGACATTCAGCATCTCCTTGATGTCCATGTTGTACTTGTTCATCAGGTACTCCATGATGCCGGCGTCGATGTCGCCGGCCCGGGTGCCCATGGGCAGGCCGGCCAGGGGAGTGAAGCCCATGGAGGTGTCCACGCTCTTGCCGCCGTCGATGGCGGTGATGGAGGAGCCGTTGCCCAGGTGGCAGGAGATCAGCTTCAGCTCCTCGATGGGCTTGCCCAGCATGGCGGCGGCGCGGCCGGCGATATACTTGTGGCTGGTGCCGTGGAAGCCATAGCGGCGGACCTTGTCCTGGGTATAATACTCATAGGGCAGGGCGTAGGTGTAAGCCACAGGGGGCATGGTCTGATGGAAGGCGGTGTCGAACACGGCCACCATGGGGGTGCCGGGCATCAGCTGCTGGCAGGCCTTGATGCCGATGATGTTGGCGGGGTTGTGCAGGGGGGCCAGAGGATTGCACTCCTCGATGGCGGCCATGACCTCGTCGGTGATGAGGACGGACTGGGCGAACTTCTCGCCGCCGTGGACCACCCGGTGGCCCACCGCGTCGATCTCCTTCATGGAGCCGATGACGCCGTTCTTCTCGTCCACCAGGGCGTTCAGCACGGTCTGGATGGCCTCGGAGTGGGTGGGCATGGCCACGTCGGCCGCCTTGATGGCCTCCTTGCCGGCGGGTTTGTAGGTGAACTTGCCGTCAATGCCGATGCGCTCGCACAGGCCCTTGGCCAAAACCTCCTGGGTCTCAGGGTTGAGCAGCTGATACTTCAGGGAGGAGCTGCCGGCATTGATCACAAGAATGTTCATGGGAATCAATCTCCTTTTTCAGGTTTTTGTTGCCTTGTCAGGCGGAATGTACTAAACTGGAACATATCCTTGGGGCTATTTTACCTCGTTTTCGTTCCCAGGACAACCTTTTTTTAGAAAAAGATCCCGCTTTTTTCAGCAATTTCCATAGACAGCCGATGGGCAAGGAGGGCGCCGACGTGAAGATCGCCGGAATCGTAGCAGAATACAACCCCTTTCACACGGGACATGCCTACCAGATCGGGCGGACCCGGGCGGATCTGGGCGGGGACGCGGGGATCGTGGCGGTGATGAGCGGAAACTGGGTCCAGCAGGCCGATTGCGCCATCGCCCACAAGTGGACCCGGGCCCGGCTGGCGCTGATGGGAGGAGCGGACCTGGTGCTGGAGCTGCCCACGGTCTGGGCCATGTCCTCGGCGGAGACCTTTGCCCGGGGGGCGGTGGCCCTGCTGGCCGCCTCGGGGGTCGTGACCCACCTGTCCTTTGGCAGCGAGTGCGGCGACGCGGACAAGCTCCGGCAGGTGGCCGCCTGCCTGGACAGCCCCGGTTACCGGGCACAGCTGCGCCGTGTCCTGGACGGGGGGGCGGCCTTCGCCGCCTGCCGTCAGGCGGTGGTCCGGGAACTGCTGGGGGAGGAGCTGTCCCAGCTGCTGTCCACGCCCAACAATAACCTGGGGGTGGAGTATATCCGCTCCCTCAACGCCCTGAAAAGCACCATCCGACCCATGACCGTTCTGCGCAAAGGGGCGGCTCACAACAGCCTGTCGGAGGAACGTTCTCCATTTGTCTCGGCCACCCAGATCCGGCAGGATCTGAGAAAAGGCCGGTGGGAGGCGGCGGAGCCCTACCTGGTCCCCGGGGGCCGGGCCGTGCTGGAGGGAGAGCTGGCGGGCCTGCCCGATCTGCACCGGGTGGAGCGGGCCATGCTGACCCGTGTGCGGACCATGACCGCCCGGGACTGGGCTGTGCTGCCCGATTCCGGCGCGGAGGAGGGCCTGCCCCAGCGGCTGGAAAAGGCGGGGCGGCAGTGCGCCTCCATGGAGGAGTATTTTGCCCTTGCCAAGTCCAAGCGGTATGCCCATGCCCGGCTGCGCCGTCTGGTCCTGTGGACCTACCTGGGTCTGACCGCGCCGGACCGTCCCCAGTACCCGCCTTACCTGCGGGTATTGGGCTTCAACAGCCGGGGCCGGGAGATCCTGAAGGAGATGAAGGACCGCTCGGCGCTGCCCGTTCTCACCAAGCCCGCCCACGCCAGAGAGCTGGACGAGGAGGGACGGCGGCTGTTTGAGCTGGAGGCCCGGTGTACCGACCTCTACGGCCTGTGCTTTGAGAAAGTGCCCGCCCCGGGCCGGGAGTGGACCACGGGGCCGGTGATCCTGCTTTGATGACCGGGGAGTGGGTCCAATGGTGAATATGGAACCGAAAACGAAACAAAAGGTCCGGTGGGGCCTGCCGGCGGCTCTGGCCCTGCCTGTGCTGCTGTTGGGGCTCTTCGCTCTGGTGAAAGGGAACCAGGGACTGATGGACCGCTGGGTCTTTGGCGCCATGGCCCCGGTGGAGCAGTTTTGGGGCAGGCTCTGGTCCTGGGCGCCCTTTTCCGGTCTGGAGCTGTGGATCGCCCTGTTTTTGCTGGGCAATGTGGTCTGGCTCATCCGCGCGCTGGCGCTGGCGGTC
Source organism: Pseudoflavonifractor phocaeensis (assembly GCF_021531375.1). Taxonomy (GTDB): domain Bacteria; phylum Bacillota; class Clostridia; order Oscillospirales; family Oscillospiraceae; genus Lawsonibacter; species Lawsonibacter phocaeensis_B. The sequence goes on along the minus strand of NZ_JADYTU010000033.1, from coordinate 10,216 downwards.
CGGGGGAGGGGCTGGTCCGGACTGGTCCGCCGCCTGCTGGCCCTGGGGGCCGCGTGGCTGTGGCTGTGGTGCGGCGTGTGCTGGCTGTGGAACGCCGCCTATTACGCCGCCTCCTTTACCCAGCGCAGCGGACTGGAGACGGACCTCTATTCTCTGGAAGAGCTGGCCGCCGTCACCGAATATTTTGCCCGGAACGCCGCGCGGCTGTCCGGGCAGGTGCCCCGGGACGGGGAGGGCCACTTCGCGGTGACGCCGGGCGAGAGCATCTCCCGGGGGCCCGACGTCTATGAAAACCTGACAAGGGAATTTCCTTGCCTATACATGAAATCCGTAGAAGCCAAGCCCCTTCTCTGCTCCCGGCTCCAGAGCGTCCTGGGCTTTACCGGAATGTACTTCCCATTTACCGGGGAGGCCAACGTGAATGTGGACGCCCCCGCCTGTCTGATCCCGGCCACCGTGGCCCACGAGATGGCCCACCAGCGGATGGTGGCCTCGGAGCTGGAGGCGAACTTTGTGGGGATCGCCGCCTGCACCTCCTGCGACGACCCGGTGTATCAGTATTCCGGCTATCTGATGGGGCTGATCCAGCTGTGCAACGCCCTGTACCCCGTGGATGGGCAGCTTTGGTATGACATCGCCGGCCGCTGGTTCACCCCGGAGCTGTCCACCGACTGGAAGGACAACAACGACTACTGGCAGGCCCTGGAGTCGCCGGTGGAGGACGCGGCGGGGGAGGCCTACGACTCCTTCCTGAAGGGCAACGACCAGGAGCTGGGGATGCGGTCCTACGGCGCCTGCGTGGACCTGCTGGTGGCCTACTACGGCCCCATGACGGCGGCGTAAGGCTTGTCAGCCTGGCCGGAATGTGGTATCATCAACTGAAAAAATCCCGGGGAGGGGTCGGAATGACTGATTATTTTCACTTGAACATCGAGCGGGAGCCGCTTTTGAACCTGTCCAGCCTGAGCCTGGCCCATCTGGGGGACAGCGTGTATGAGGTCATGGTCCGTTCCTGGCTGTGCCTCCAGGGGAAAGCCCGGGTCAAGGACCTGCACCGGGCCACGGTCCGCTATGTGGCCGCCCCCGCCCAGGCCGCCCGCTTTGGCCGCATCGAGCCCATGCTGACGCCCGAGGAGGCCGACGTGTTCCGCCGGGGCCGCAACACCGCGCCCCATTCCGTCCCCAAGGCGGCCAGCCGGGGGGAGTACCAGACGGCCACGGGGGTTGAGGCTCTGTTTGGCTGGCTCTACCTCCAGGGCCGGACGGACCGGCTCAACCAGCTGTTTGCCGCCATGATCGAGGAAGACGGGGAATAGGCGGAGCCCGGAACCTGTGCCTTTGCCCCGGGAGGGGCTGCATACTGATTGAGGTGATGCTTCATGCCTTTGGACGCGCTGTGCCTGTCCGGCCTGGTCCATGAACTGAATACCGCTCTGGCGGGTGGGAAGATCGACAAGATCTACCAGCCCGGCCGGGACGAGGTGGTGTTGGCGGTACGGGCCCCTAAGGGCAACGTAAAGCTGCTGCTGTCCGCCAATCCCAGCCATCCCCGCCCGCAGCTGACGGAGATCGCCCGGGAAAACCCGGAGACGCCCCCCATGTTCTGTATGCTGCTGCGCAAGCATCTGACGGGAGCCCGTGTATTGGGGCTCTCCCAGCCCCATCTGGAGCGGGTGGTGGACTTTCAGCTGGAGGCGCTGGACGAGTTGGGAGACCGGGTGGAGCGCCGCCTGGTGCTGGAGGCCATGGGCCGCCACGCCAACCTGATCCTGCTGGACGGAGAGGGCCGCATCGTGGACTGCCTGCGCCGGGTGGACGGGGACATGTCCGCTAAGCGCCAGGTGCTGCCCGGCCTCTTTTACCGCCTGCCCCCCGCCCAAGCCAAGGAGGACCCCACCGCCCTGACCCGGGAGGAGTGGGAGGCGCGGCTGGCGGAGGCCCCGGGAGATTACCGGGTGGACCAGTGGCTGTTGGATACCTTTGGCGGACTGTCCCCCCTGATCTGCCGGGAGCTGGCCCACCGGGCCGGGGGACGGACCGACGTTGCTTTCCTTGAGCTGGGAGATGCGGGCCGACTGCGGCTGGCGGAGGCGCTGGAACGGCTCTTTTCTGATATCAAGGAAAATAGCCTTACACCGACACTTATCACTATCGAAAACCGCCCCAAGGACTTCACCTTCCTGCCGGTGGAGCAGTATGAGGGCGGAGCGGTCCTGACCGCCTATCCCACCTTCTCCGCCATGCTGGACCGGTTCTACGAGCAGCGGGAGAGTCTGGAACGGGTGAAGCAGAAGGGACAGGACTTGATCCGCTCCGTCACCAACGCCCGGGACCGCACGGCCCGGAAGATCGGCAACCAGGAGCGGGAGCTGGAGGCCACCCGGGACCGGGAGCGGCTGCGCCAATTCGGAGACATCATCACCTCTAACCTCTACGCCATGGAGAAGGGGATGAAGGTGCTGCGGACGGTGGACTTCTATGACCCGGAGGGAAGAGAAGTGGACATCCCGCTGGATTTCCTGCTGACCCCCCAGCAGAACGCCGCCAAATATTATAAGGAGTACAACAAGGCCAAAACAGCCGAGGAGATGCTCACTATCCAGCTGGAGAAGGGACGGCGGGAGCTGGATTATCTGAACAGCGTTCTGGAGAACATCACCCTGGCCGAGGGAGAACGGGACCTCCAGGAGATCCGCCAGGAGCTCACCGATACCGGCTATCTCCGCCGCCAGTCCAAGGCTAAGGACCGGGGAAAGCGGGTGTCCTCCAAGCCTATGGAGTTCCGTTCCACCGCCGGGCTGCGGATCTCTGTGGGCAAAAACAATACCCAGAACGACCTGCTCACCTGCAAGCAGGCCTTCAAGAGCGATATCTGGTTCCACACCCAGAAGATCCACGGCTCCCATGTGATCCTGTGGACCGAGGGAGGACAGCCCGACCTCCAGAGCATGAACGAGGCCGCCTGTCTGGCCGCCTGGTTCTCCCAGGCCCGGGAGTCCAGCAAGGTGCCGGTGGACTACACCCCCGTCAAGTATGTCAAGAAGCCGGCGGGCGCCCGCCCCGGCATGGTGGTTTATACCACCTATGAGACCGCCTGGGTCTCGCCCAGCGAAGAGCTGGCCAAGCGCCTCCGGGTGAAGTAACGGAAAACAGGACCCTGCGCCATACGCACCCCCGCAAGCCGTCGAGAGCGGCGGGCCGACAAAAATCACAAATTGTAATTTATTTATCGGGCAGTCTCAGAAATGAGGCTGCCCGATTTGTTTCCAGGGCTTCGGATCGGGAAAGAAAAACGGGAAGCGGCGTTTCTCCGGGATAGACCCTCTGGGAATCGTATGCTGCCGCAGAAGGTCAAATATGGTCCGAAACATTCAAAAATTGCGATATTCTTCAACAATACGGACAAATTACACAAGAATGGACTGGGAAGTCTAGGCAATATTGCCCTTGAATCAGGCGTGTAAATTGGTTACAATGTGGTAACAAAAGTAACAAGACGTTGCTTTTGGTTGTCATAATTATGACAAACTTTGTTTCCATAGGAGTGAAGACAATGACACGCAAGCTGTTTTCCATGCTGCTGTGCGCCTTTGCCTTACTCCTCCTGATGGGCGCCGGGACTGCTCCCGAGCAGTCGGCGGCCATCTTGGCAGAGGAGGAGAGTGCGGTCGTTTTCAACGATCCGGCACTTGAGGCCGATACCCGGTCCCTTGATAAGGCGAGCAGCCAGGCGATCCCCGCCGCTGCCGGCGCCAGCCCCTTAGAGCTGGCAGAGAACACGGAGAGTGGTCTCCTCATTGATGGGGTTCAGGCCCCGGCGGAGGTTGCCATGACCCGCCAGAACGGCGTCACCTATGTGGCGCTGGCCGGAATGTCCGCTGCGCTGGACAGCACTGCCCAGGTCTCCTGGGACGGAGGCTCCGGCACCGTGACCGTGACTGCGGCCAAGGTGAAGATCACCGCCCAGGTGGGCCAGCTCTACCTGGAGGCCAACGGCCGCTATCTGTATCTGCCCGACACGGTGCAGATGATCAACGGCCGGGTGACGGTCCCCCTTTGGGCCGTGATCAAGGCCTTTGACGCCCAAATGAGCTGGGACGCCGCTTCCGGGGTGATCAGCGTGACCCGGGGGACCGGCGGCATCCAGTCCGGCGATTCCTACTATAACCAGGAAAATCTCTTCTGGCTGTCCCGGGTCATCTTTGCCGAGAGCGGCAATCAGCCCCTGGAGGGCAAAATGGCCGTGGGCAACGTGGTCATGAACCGGGTGGCCAACCCCATCTATCCCAACACCGTGGAGGGGGTCCTGGCCCAGAAGAACCAGTTCTCCACCTACAAGTCCGGAGCTCTGGCCAACCGGACCCCCAATACCTCCAGTATCATTGCTGCCAAGCTGGTGCTGGACGGCGGCGTGGTGGAGGAGACAGAGGGCGCCCTCTATTTTGACTCCAACGCCAGAAGCTGGGCCGCCCGGAACAAGGAATGTGTGGCTGTCATCGGCGGCCATAAGTTCTACAAGTAAACCGGCGCCAAGAGGAGGGACCCGCTGTCCCATGCCGTTTCGGTCCCGTGAAAAAACCTATTGAACGAAATTTGCCCCTCATTCACTCGGCTTTTGTGTGAATGAGGGGCTTTTGTATGAAGAAAACCACCTGCCGGGCATAGGGTGCAATAAAAGGAGCAAAATAATTTGAGCGGGGTTTCTCATGATGATCCAAGGGGGTTTCCTTTTCAAGCGGGCTTTTGGTCGAAGGGGTTGCGCTCCAAAATGGCCGGATGGAACAACATTCCCCCCAACGTCTATGCCCACAGCCCGGAGGAGTGTGAGGAAAAGCTGGGGGAGTGGATCCTCCGAATGAAAGCGGAGATCGCGCAGATCATAGCGGAACCGGGTAAACAGGAAAGGACACGGGTACGGAATTTCCGCACCCGTGTCCTGTTGAAATATGCCGTGAAATTGTGCCGTAAAGGGCGTGAAAAAGAGGCGCTGTCACGTGCTCAAGACATGCAGCGGCACGTCTGTCTCATTTTTCGTACCACTTCTTCTCCCACCACTGCTTGACGCACCGGCAGGCGGTCTCGCAGCGGTACCGGATGCCCCGGCTCAGCACCCGGTAGATGCCCCACATCCCGGACTCCACGTCCCGGCGCAGGGAGCCGGAGCGGTAGAGATAGTCGCCGGGGCATTGGGTCCGCTCCGGCTCGATGTTGAACACGTTGCCCACGCTGACGGCCCCCTGGACGGGGATAATGCGGGTAAAGGGGTCCTCCGGCTGGGCCCGCCAGCGGTGGCCGTGGAGGGCGAAGCTGATGTTCCGGGGCTTATCCGCCGGCATCAGCAGGCGGATAATGACCCGCTCTCCGGTGTAGGACTGGAACACCGGCGTGGCCGGGTCGCCGTGGACCTTGGAGGTAAAGACCTTGTAGATGAGGGGAACGCGCTGGAGCCGGTTGAAGAACCGCTCCGAGCGGTAGTTGTAGCCCTTTTCTCCGGTGTCCTCGTGGTCGGGAGCGTCGTGGCCGCCCTCCTCTCCGGGTTCCATGCCCTGCTCCGTGGTCTTGATGAGGTTTCCATCCTTGTCAAGGAGGCGGATGCCGTTGTGGGCGAACAGGACGAACTCCCGGAAGGTCTCCACCCCCGGCGCGGCGATGACGGCGGCCTCCTGATAGTGCTCCTCCGTGGAGCAAATGCCGCTGTAATACTTTATCATGGAAACGAGAAAAGGCGTAGTTGTCAGCTACGCCCCCGTACAGATTGCCATATGCCATATAGAAATGAAACCAATTCTTGTTCTTTATGCTCAGTATCATCTGTAAGTGAAACGATTCCACCTGTAACGAGGCCGGTCGCTTCATGATCTGAATTGAAAACAACATCACCGCTTACAGCTTTTCTGAAAGACTGTATTGACAGCTAACAATTATTAGCCTATAATTTGGCTAACGATCATTAGCTGCGAGGGTGTTATGAAAAACGAAACGACGAAACAAAGAATTCTGACGGAAGCAGTAAAACTGTTTTCGAAAGAGGGATATGAGGCTGTCAGTGTGGATCAGATCGCGAAAGCTGTCGGTATCAAAGCCCCTTCCCTCTATAAGCATTACAAAAGCAAACGGGATATTTTTGACAGCATCTTACGGATCATGGAACAGCGGGACGGAGAAAACGCGACCGCCTGTTCTTTGCCGGAAGGAACGGCAGAGGCCATGCCGGAAGCCTATGAACGATCGTCCATAGAGGATCTGATCACATTCAGCAAACAGCAATTCCGTTATTGGACGGAAGATGAATTTGCAGCTTCTTTCCGAAAGATGCTGACGGTGGAACAATACCGCAGCGAAGAAATGAACGGTCTTTACCATCAGTATCTCGGCGCCGGCCCACTGAACTATGTCGCAGATTTGTTAGGTTCTCAGGCGGAAGCCCTGGCTTTTTATGGCCCAATGTACCTACTGTACAGCGTCTACGATGATGCAGACGATAAGGCGTCGGTACATGCCTTACTGGACGCCCATTTGGAGAGGTGGCTCAGATGAATTTTTTGATCCCGGACCGCTGGGCGGCGCTGGCCGCTCAGTATCCCGAATTGACCGTGGGGCGGATCACGCTGCAGGAAAAGGGGATGTATCGGATCCGTACCAGCATGGGAGAACAGAACGCTCTGGTTTCCGGCAAGTTTCAATTCGACGCGCAGTCCCCGTCCGATTACCCCGCCGTGGGCGACTATGTGATGGTCAGTTGTGCCGATCTGGATACTGCCGTCATCCATCAGATGCTGCCCCGTAAAAGCCTCTTTGTGCGCAAGGCGGCAGGCACTTCCAAAACAGAACAGGTAGTGGCTGCCAATATTGATACCGTGTTTCTGTGTATGAGCCTGAACAACGATTTCAATCTGCGCCGATTGGAGCGCTATCTTTCCGTTGCATGGGAAAGCGGAGCCGATCCGGTGGTGGTGCTGACAAAAGCGGACCTGTGCGGGGACCTGCCCCAAAAACAAAGGGAAGTGGAAGCCATCGCCATGGGCGTGGATATTTTCACCACCTCCGCCATGGAGTCGGACGGATACCGGCAGATCATGCCTTACATCACACAGGGCAGGACCGTTGCCTTTGTTGGTTCCTCCGGTGTGGGCAAGTCCACGCTGATCAACCGCCTGCTGGGGGAAGAACGCCTGGCAACAGACGGCCTTCGTAATGACGATAAAGGCCATCACACCACGACCCACCGGGAACTGCTGTTTCTGCCCAACGGGGCCATGGTCATTGATACGCCGGGCATGCGTGAACTGGGCATGTGGGATGCCGCTTCCGGCGTTGAGCAAACGTTCGGGGATATTGAGGAATTGGCAGCCAGGTGCCGTTTCCGCAACTGTTCCCACTCGGGCGAACCGGGCTGCGCCGTCCGTGCCGCCCTTGAAAGCGGCCATTTGGACGCCGGCCGCTGGCTGTCTTATCAAAAGCTGAAAAACGAGAATTCTTATGCCGCCGACAGCGAAAGTTATCTGGCCGCAAAAGAAAAGAAATTCAAAGAGATCTCAAAAATCAATAAGTATCACAAGAAGAGGTAATATACATGAAATATCCGCTCAGTGAAAAATACAACACGCCGGAACTCATGGGGAAAATCATGGGTCCAAATCCCATGAAATTGGAGGAAGAACTGCTGACCGGACACAAAATTCCTGCCGGGAGCGTAGTCTGTGACCTCGGCAGCGGACAGGGGCTGACCAGCGTGTTTCTGGCAAAGGAATACGGTTTTACCGTCTATGCCGCGGACCTGTGGAGCGATCCGGAGGAAAACCGGCGGTTTTTCCGGAAAATGGGATTGTCCGAAACAGAAATCATTCCAGTCAAAGCGGACGCGACCGCTTTGCCATTTGGAACAGAATTTTTTGACAGCATCGTCAGCACGGATTCCTACAACTATTTTGGCCGTGACCCGGAATTTCTGGATCAAAAGCTGCTGCCCTTTCTCAAGAAAGGCGGATATGTCTACATCGCGATCCCGGGCATGAAGCAAGATTGCCACGATTGTTTACCTCCGGAATTGCTGCTGTCTTGGACGCCGGAACAAATGGACTATATGCATGATGTGGCTTACTGGCGCGACATGGTCAGCCGGAGCAGGGATGCCGAGATCATCGAAGTCAGCCAGATGGAATCCAATGAAGAAGTGTGGGCGGACTGGCTGAGACAGGAGAACGAGTACGCTGTGGGCGACCGCAAGGCCATGGAAGCGGGTGGAGGAAAGTATTTGAACTTTATCAAAATCGTGTTGCGGAAAAAATAAAAATGAATGCGAAGGTCACCAATTCCCGAGCAAGACAAGCGCATTGGGCATACAAAAAATCGACAGGCTTCATATCGAAACCTGTCGATTTTTGGTCGGAGTGTCGTTAAAGGATCTGAGCTTTCCGGTCACCATTTACCAAATCGAAGCCCAGCGAAGCGGGTTCGATTTGGAAAGGAGGAGCAGCGGCATGAGTGCGCTCTGACTTTTATAAAAAAGTCGGAGCAAGCGATATAAAGCTTGCTCCGACGTGGTCCGAGTGGCGGGATTTGAACCCACGGCCTCATGGACCCGAACCATGCGCGCTACCAACTGCGCTACACCCGGATGTTCAGCTTATATATTATATTTTCAAATCCTGTTTCTGTCAAGTGTAATATCCCAAAAGCCCGTAGAATAAACTGCTAATACCAAAAAACGGGCGGGGGAGGAGCACTATGTACAATCAGACGGCACAAAACCAGACCTACAGGCGGGACGGCCGCTCCGCACCCTCCCGGAGCGGTGGAAGAAGGAGCGAGAGAGGGCGCGGGCAGGAGCGGACGCGGCTGCTCCAGCTGCTGGTCTGTCTGGCCCTGTTCCTGGCGGTGTTTGTGGGAAAAGGGGTGTTTCCCCACCGGCTGGAGGAGGTGCGGGAATCTCTGCTGACGCTGCTCACAGCCAACACCGACTTCCGTGGAGCCTTTTCCCGCATCGGCGCGTCTCTGTCCGGGGAGGACGACGTACTGGGGGCTCTGGGGGAGTTCTGTGTGGAGGTTTTTGGGCCAAGCCAGCCCGAGGCCGGCCCGGATGAGCCGGTCCCGGTTCCGGAGCTGACCAGTCTGCTGAAGGCGGAGCGTACCTTTCTGAGCGGGGAGCCGGATGGTCAGGACCTCTCAGACCACTATTTTGACAGCACCGCCAGCCAGACCGCCCTCCGCTACCGGGTGGGGAGCGGCGCGGGGGAGGAGCCGGAGCCCCAGCCCCCGGCGGAGGAGCCCGCGGTGGCCGCGGCGGGCACGGTGCTGGTCAAAGCCGATTACAGCGGTCCGCCCCTGCCGGAGCGCTACACCATGGACCAGCTCTCCCTGGGGACGCTGGAGACCGTCACCCCCGTGCTGGGGCGGCTCAACTCCACTTACGGCTACCGGGACCACCCCATCAACGGGGAATACCAATTTCACGGCGGCGTGGACATCGGCGGCCAGACAGGGGACCCCATCCATGCCTTTGCCGCCGGGACGGTGGAGTATGTGGGGGAGAACGACTCCTACGGCCTGTACCTCCAGCTGGACCACGGCGGCGGGATCAAATCCTTCTACGCCCACTGCCGCAGCGTCTGCGTGAAGAAGGGGCAGACGGTGGCGCTGGGGGAGAAGATCGGTGAGGTGGGCTCCTCGGGCTCTGCCACCGGCCCCCATCTCCATCTGGAGCTGAAATACAACGGCCTTCACCTGGACCCGGCCTACTACATCGACTGCCTCAGCGACCAATGAGGTGGGGCAGGGCGGAGGTCACCTGGGGCTTTTGTCTGGTGGCGGCCTGGATCAACTACCTGGACCGCCAGAGGATCTTCCCGCTGGCTCTGGCGGCCTGCGCCCTCCATGAGCTGGGCCACTACGCCGCCATCCGCTGCCTGGGCGGAGACGTAAAGCGGATACGCCTGACAGCTGTCGGGGCGGAAATGACCCTGGACCGGCCCTTGTCCTATGCCGGCGAGGGGGCGGCGGCCCTGGCGGGACCGGGGGTCAACCTGATGACGGCCCTGGCGCTGAGCCTGTGGGGGCGGGGCTGGACCTTCGCCGGGATCAACCTGGTGCTGGGCTGCTTCAACCTGCTGCCCGTCAGCGTCATGGACGGGGGCAGGGCGCTGGCCTGCACCCTGGCCCTCCTCGCCGGGCCGGAGACGGCGGGGCGGGTGGGGGAGACTCTGGACCGGGCGTTCAC
>NZ_JADYTU010000032.1 GCF_021531375.1 Pseudoflavonifractor phocaeensis | reverse complement strand
TATCTCCAGTTCCAATGTTCTGCCTGAAAGCCTGTGGGTTTCGGCAGAATTTTTGCTTTTGTCAACAGGTCCTAAAAATGACGCAAATGGAGTTCGTATCTGGAGATAGTCACACTTCGCAGATTTCGAAAAGGTGATGAATTTGCGGTTTCCGATGTGATTTGCACAACGCTTGCAATCAGCAATGGAAAAGATTATTCGCCCGCGTTTATCGAGGAAAATATCAAAAGTCGCTCCCCGGAGCCGATTGCTGCAAAAGCAAAAGACACCCATTTTTATGTTACCTGCGATGGTGACATGGTGATTGGCTGCGGCGGAATCACCGTCTATTGGGGCAGCACAGAGGAAAGCACATTTCCCGCTTCTTTGTGGGATACTTTGCTCAAAGCGGGGCTGTCGGGAAAAATTAGATGCAAGGCCCTATGGTTTTGTAAAACAGTAGAAAAAACACTTGACTCTCCCCTTTAGGGGAGATGATAGAATCCTCCTTGCAGAGAAAAGCAAGGAGGATTTTTACTATGAATGAACCATCTGTCAGCGTAAGAAACCTGACAAAATCCTTTGGGAACCGCAGAGTTGTGGATGATTTGTCCTTTGATGTGAGAACGAGCGAGGTCTTCGCCCTGCTGGGGCACAACGGAGCAGGTAAAAGCACCACCATCGATTTGATCCTGGGCTTGAAGACAGCCGACGGAGGTACTGCGAAGATTCTGGGAATGGACGCCGCCAAAAACAGAAAACAGGTGTTTGAACGGGTGGGCGTACAGCTGCAGCATACACAGTATCAGACCAGCATCACCGTGGAAGAAGCGTGTATCGAGTATGCCTCTTTGTATGCCTCTCCGGCAGATTATCAGAAGCTGCTGGACGGGTTCGGGCTTGCCGCGTTGCGAAAGAGCTTTGTTTCCAAACTCTCCGGCGGGGAACGGCAGAAGCTTTCGGTGGTGTTGGCGCTGATCGGCAACCCGGAGATCGTCTTTCTGGACGAGCTGACTACTGGCCTGGATGTGGTGGCAAGGCGTGAGGTATGGCGGACCTTAAAACAGCTGAAGGAACAGGGGCTTACCATCTTTCTGACTACCCATTATATGGAGGAGGCGGAAGCCCTTTGCGACCGGGTGTGTATCATCAAGTCGGGAAAAAAGATCGCGGAAGGCACCGTGGATGAAGTGGTCGCCGCATCGGGCCGGAAGGATCTGGAAGAGGCATATTTGTTCTTTATGGGAGAGGAGGAACTGTTATGAAGCGGTTTTTGAGCATGTATCGGGTGGAGCAGAAGCTCTTTTTCAGATCGCCGGACGTGATCCTGTTTTGTTTGGCGATGCCGCTGGTAGTATTCGTTCTGATCACGATGATCGCCGGAGGTAAGGCTGCATCCGGTTCCGGATTGACCTATCTGCAAAGCGCTTATGTGTCACTGTCCACCGTGGGGATATGCTGCAGCGCGTTTATGAGTATCCCCATTACCATCGTCGAGTGCCGGTCCCAGGGGGTATTGAGGCGGATGTACTGTAGTCCCTGTTCCCCCGCCAGACTGCTGGCCTGCGATACCATTGGCAGCGGTGTGATTGCGGCTCTTTCAACACTGATCCTGACCGTCGCCGCGGTGGTGGTTTTCGGATACCGGATGCCGGGCAATGTGTTCGCGTATATGGCAGTGTGGCTGCTGACCATGATCTCCATGTTCTCCATCGGCCTCATGGTGGCCAGCTTGTGCCGAACCACAAAATCCATGAATGTGGTGACAAGCCTGCTCTACTTCCCAATGTTATTATTCTCCGGGGCCACGATCCCGGCAGAGGTGTTTCCGGGAGGGCTCAGGGCTGTTTCCAAACTGATGCCTCTTGGCGTCGGGATTGATCTGTTGAAATCTGTTTCCGTGGGATGTTATGATAAGTTGACCTTGCCGGTAATCACCCTGATCGCTATTACGGTCATTTGCGGCACCGTCGCCGTCAAAACATTCAGATGGGAGTAAGGCTATGGAGATGAAGCAAGAACATAAGCCCTGCGAAGTAAAAGACAGCGGTACACTCTATAAGATCGGTATGTTCGCGGCGATGAATCATGTGACGGTAAAGACCCTGCGCTTCTATGAGGAACAGGGTCTGCTGATGCCGGCATTGATCCATTCGGAAAACGGGTATCGGTACTACACGCTTTCCCAGATGGCCGTGATTCACCAGATCACTGCTTTGAAAATGGCGGGGTTCACGTTGGAGGAAATTGTCCGCATCAATTCCGGAGCTGATGAAGAAGCGGTGCTGCTGAAGAAAAAGTCAGAGCTGCTTGCAAAGATTTCTGATCTCACCAGACAAATCGCCATAGTGGACGGTTATTTGTCCAAAAAGAAAACCTGCCTGTCTGCCCCCGTACTGATCAAAACCATTCCGGAAACCAACGTGGCCTTCATGCGGACCAGACTGGAATCCTACGACGGCCTGTTTGACCGGATGCCGGAAATGGGGGCGCTGATGGAGAAAGCGGGCTGCGTGTGCGCCCTTCCGGAATATTGCTTTACCAACTATCTGGAACCGGGATACAAAGACGGGGATATTCTGGTTGAGATCTGCGAGTCCGTTATGGAGGCAAAACAAGAAATCGGCGATCTGCGTTTCAAAACCCTTCCCGAAATCCAGGCGGCCTGTGTCTTTCACAAGGGTTCCTACCGTACATTTTCGGAATCCTACGAAACAGTGCTGAGGTATATCGAAGAAAACGGGTATGAGATTGCCGGAGAGATCCGGGAAAGCTATATTGACGGGGTCTGGAATAAAGATGATGAAAGTGAGTGGCTGTCAGAAATACAGGTTCCGGTCAGGAGAAAGACTGGAACACCTCTGAAGTGAAAAGCAGGATATCGTCACCTGAGGGTTGCCCCGAACGGCACGGGGAAAACCGTCGATGGCCTGAGGTTTATACCCATGGGGTACAGTGTCATTACCGATTCGGCGAATGAGAGCGTCATTATGCCAAGTCCATTCGGAGTTGCGCATCTTACAAAATGGGAATAGTAATTCAGGAGCGCAACATTATTCATCTAATGAGCATATTGCGTTTTTACAAGTGGTTTGCTATAATAATTAAAACTTGGTAAAGCATGCTGCCGTTCGCGATAGAGTTTTAGATGCACAATGGGGCTTTGCCCCATGCCCCTTACTATCTTGGAAGAAAGTAAGACAAAGAACGTTATGCTGGGGCCTCCAACATGGAGGCCCCAAGCTTTACACTGGGGATATGGCCAAGATTGGCCGCAAAACCCAGTTTTCGTAAAAGTCCTTTTTAATACGTTTGCTTGCAAAAAAGCATCCACAACTAACACAATAAAGCAGGTGTAACTATGAACTACGCCGACATCCGGCCTATCGACGTGGCCAACGGTCCCGGGATCCGGGTCTCCGTCTTTGTCTCTGGCTGTACCCACCACTGTAAGGAGTGCTTTAATCCGGAGACCTGGGACTTCGGGTATGGCAAGCCCTTTGGGGAAGCTCAGGTGGAGGAGATCCTGGGCTACCTGTCCAAGCCCTACATCCACGGCCTGTCCATCCTGGGTGGGGAACCCTTCGAGCCCCAGAACCAGGGGGCGGTGCTGGAGCTGGTCCGCCGGGTGCGGGAGCGGTTCCCGGAGAAGGATATCTGGTGCTACTCCGGCTACCTCTTTGAGGATCTGGCCGCGGGCAAGGTGGGCGTCCACAGCCGGACCCTGCTGGGCCTGCTGGACGTGCTGGTGGACGGCCCCTTCGTTCTGGAGAAAAAGGACCTGTCCCTCCGCTTCCGGGGCTCCTCCAACCAGCGGCTGATCAAGGTGTCCGACTCTCTGGAGGCCGGTGAGGTCCGGATTTGGGACGACCTGGAATAACAAAGCGTAATAAAAACCCATGAAATTCCGAACTGGATCGGAATTTCATGGGTTTCGTTATGTTATACGACCCGCAGAGGGGGGCCGTCCAGGTCGATGACCCGGTGAGCCAGGGAGAGGATATGATACTCGTGGCTGGTCAGGAGGACGGGGGCGGGCAGGGCCCGCAGCCCGGTCATGATCCGGGAGGCGCGCTGGGGGTCCACCCCGGCAAAGGGCTCATCCAGCAGGTACAGTCTGCCGCCCAGAGCCAGACACCGGGCCAGCGCCAACCGCCGGCACATGCCCCCGGACAGAGCGGCGGGGTAGGAGTGCTCCTCCCCGGTCAGCTCCGTCAGAGCCAGCCAGCGTTCCGCTTCCTCCCGGCGGTCCCGGGGCAGCACGTCGGTCAGATGCTGTTCCGCGGTACGCCAAGGCAGCAGCCGGTTCTCCTGGAAGAGAAATGCGGTCTCACGCGGACAGACGCCGGTGATTTGGCCGGACCGGGGCTGTTCCAGCCCGGCCAGCAGCCGGAGCAGGGTAGTCTTGCCGCAGCCCGAGGGGCCGCGCAGGATGGTAACGCCGGCGCCGGGGAGCGTCAGCGTAAAGTCCGAAAGGATCTCGCGGCGGCCGTATTCGAAAGAGATGTGGTCCAGATGGATGTCCGTCATGGGGCGCTTCCTCCTTTCCCGGCACGAAGCAGGGCGCGCAGCAGCCCTTCCAGCAGCAGGGACAGAATCACTACCGCCGCGGTCCAGGCGAACAGGTCGGGGATCTCCAGATACAGCTTGGCGTGGTAAACCTGGGCGCCGATGGCGCGTCCGGGCAGGCAGAGCACCTCGGCGGCCACTCCGGACTTCCAGGCCAGGCCCATGGCGGTGGTGACGGCGGAGAGAAAGTAGGGCCACAGGGAGGGCAGATAGATGAGCCGGACCATCTGCCAGCGGGTAAAGCGGTAGAGCCGTCCCATCTCCAGCAACTGGGGGTCTGTCTCCCGCAGCCCACGGGACAGATTTTCCCACACCACCGGAAGGACCATGAGTGCGGCAATGATAACGGGGACCCGGTCCCGGCCCGTCCACAGCAGTACCAGCAGGATAAAGGAGGCCACCGGTGTGGCGCGGATCACCCGGATGGCGGGGGCGAGGATCCGGTGGGCCCAGGGGGATAAATAGGTGAGGGCGGCCAACAGGGCGCCCAGGACGATGCCCAAGGCCATGCCAGCCACGATGCGGCCCAGGGAGGCCAGCACGATGCCCCAGAAGGGAGCGGTGCCCCCCAGCCGGACCAGGGCGGCCAGCACGGTGGCGGGGTAGGGAAGAAGCAATTCGTTGCCCCGGCCCTGGACGTGGCGGTCCACCCAAAAGGCGCAAAGCTGCCAAGCCCCCAGCCAGAAGGCCGGGGGCAGCAGCAGGGACATGAGTTGTTTCGCGGGCTTACTCCGCGCCATAGTAGAAGGAGTCGTAGGGCATGGCGCCGCCGATGGAGGCGGGATCGGCCTGGAAGAGTACCTGATAGTACTGCTCCAGGATGTCCTTCATCTCCATGCCGGTGATGAGGGTCAGGTTGCACTGAGGAATGGCCTTGGCGGCGATGGCGTCGTTGGCGGTGATGCCGCATTTCGTAGCCAGGGCGGCGGCGTCAGGACGGTTATTCTCGTCGGACATGAAGGAGATGGAGTCGCCGTAGAGGTCCAGGAAAGCGTCCACCAGCTCAGGATTTTCCTCGATAAAGTCGGTGCGGGCGGCCACGCAGCCCATGGGCAGGGCGCCCTGGTCCAGCTTGTCCCACTCGTCAGACAGGGAGAGGGCCTCCCGAACGCCGCTGTCCTTTACCAACAGGGCAGTGGCGGCGGGAACGGGCAGCATACAGATGCCGGAGTCGGAGGAGGCGATCTTGGCGGTGATCTCCTGGGGGGTCATCCACTGGATGTCCACCTCAGAGGGGTCCACATCGTTCTCGGTCAGCAGGTGGTTGAGAATATACTCGGGATTGGCGCCCTTGGCGGTGGAGGGAGCGTACAGGGTCTGACCCTTCAGGTCGGCCATGGAGTGGACAGTGTCACCCTTTTCCAGAATGTAGAGAACGCCCAGGTTATTGACGGCCAGCACCTGGATCCCACCGTCCGTCTTGGCAGCCAGATTGGCGGCCACGTTGGTGGCAATGGCGGCGATGTCGGCGTCGCCGTTGACCAGAGCGTTGGTCACCTCAGTGTTCTCAACGGCAACGGTGGTGTTCAGCGTGAAGGGGGCGTCGGCGGGGGCGCTGTCGGCGCCGTAGCTGTCAATGAGGTAGGCCGCGCCCACCCCGGTGGGACCGCTGAGGACCATGAAGTTGACCTCGGGGACTCCGGCGGGCTGGGAGGTGTCAGTGGAGGCGCTGGCGGAGCCGGAAACGCTGCCGGACACAGAACCGGAGGCGCTGCCGGCAGAGGAGCTGGAGCCGGTGTTCTTGGGGCCGCAGCCGGCCAGAGCGGTGACCACCATGGCGGCGGCCAGGAGCAGGGACAGTTTCTTTTTCATTTGAATCATCCTTTCAAAAGTGTGTAAAACGGAAAATTTTAGTTTATCAGTGGATTTCGCCTGCGGGCGGGACGGAAGTTTGGACGAAAGGACGTTTCGCCCCCGGGCGAGGTACTTTTGTAGAGATACAAAAGTACCCAAAAAATCTCCGGGGCTTCGGCCCCGGTCCCCGTGGGGAGCCATCAATCAGATATTTTGATACTGTTCGGCGCGGGTAAAAGACAGGACACCTCTCTCATCCCCGCCCGCTGCCGCTCTGCGCCAGTTAAATTGGTGCCTGCTTCTACTGGATGAAATCGCGCCTCTTCGTTAACAATCGCGGGGTGCTCCGCCCATACCCGCCAGCCTTCCTGTTTATACCAGGCTACTTCAAGAATGAAGTACCTTCGGGCGGCCCCGGCGGGCCAGGTAGGCAAAAAGTAACTGCTGACAGTCTTTGCCGCCACCGAGGCGGCTGCATTGCTTATACCCCGTAAAATTTTCTCCATTTTGCGAAGCAAAAAGCGGTGTGAGCGCTCTCATATTTTGCTGACTACGATCAACGCAAGGCCGCAGAACTCTTATAACGGGGGTCCGGGGGCGGTGCGGATAGCGCAATGAAATTGCGCGTGGCCGCCCCCGGCGATTCTTTGGTTTCTTTCTGATCGTTCAGAAAGAAACCCGCTCCGCAGAGCGGAATCCTTTCTAAACACTCCAGCAGTAAACTAAAATTTACAGTACCCCTTCCAAAGCGGGCAGGTTGGGAATGGTGATGGTCTTCCCTTGACGGAAAATGAGGCCGCCGTGTTCCAGCTCCTCAAAAGCCCGGTAAAGGGAAGCGCGGCTGATGCCCAGCCGTTGGGCCAGATCCGTGGCCGAGCAGGTGAGAACGCCATCCCGGTTGTTTGCCAGCAGATAGCGGGCCAGCCTGCCTTCGGCACCGGACTGGGCCAGGGACTGGAGCCGCCCGGAGAGGAACCGGATGCGGCTGGTCAGATAGCGCAGGTAGTTTTCCCGGATCAGGGGTTCCTCACCCAGCAGCCGGTCCACCAGAGATTGGTCCAGCAGGAGACAGCGGCTGGGGCGTTTGGCGGTAATGGTAGTGGCGTACTCTGGGGTGTCGCTGTACAGGGCCGCGGCGCCGAAAAGCTCCCCCGGCTCCAGTGTGCTGACGGCCAGCGTCCCCTTGGTCACCTGGAACTGTCCGGATAGAAGCACTCCCAAACAGCGGCGGAAGTCCTGGGGGCTGTACACCACCTGGCCGGCGGAAAAGCCGACCAAATCGGCCCCCTCCACATCAGAGACCTGGCCAATCAGGGTGGGGGAGCAGCCACGAAAAAAGGGACAGTGGCCCAGCAACGCCAAGTCTTCTTGCGTGAGCTGCAATCCAAACACCCCCCAAACTGTCTCGTTTGAGACAAAATGGATTATACTCCCCAAAAGGACAAAAGTCAACCCCGGCTGTGACGGGCACAGCCGGGGCGAAAGCGCGGTCAGAGCGGATCAGTCCTCCTGGATGGTGTTGCGGTCGGAGAAGTAAGTGTCGGCACAGTAGATGGCGGCCACCGGGTTGTGGCCGGTGACCCGGTCCTTGGCCACCAGAGTGGTTACCGGGGCCTCGCAGTACTTATAGAACAGGGAGTCGTGGCCTACACACAGGCCCAGGCAGATATTGAATTGGGTCTTGGCGCGGTTGAGAAGCTGGGCCTGAGCGATGGGATTGCACATGGGCTCGTTGACGAGTTGCTTCTGGAGGGGGGTGCACTCCACCTTGTGGCCGGGGGTGGAGAGGCTGTCCTCCGTGACTCCGGCCTCCTTTTTGGGAATGGAACCCGTCTTGCAGATGACGGAGACCACCTCGAAGCCCTGCTTGCGCAGGATACGGTCCACGATGGCCGCTTCCTTGTGCAGGCCGCCGCAGAAGCCGAGACCCAGGCGGGTATAGCCCATCCGCTTGGCAAATTCCGCCACCTCCCGCAGGCGGGGCCACTGGCAATAGCCCAGAGCCTCAATGGAAGAGCTGGTCACAAAGAAGTCGTGGTTTTCCGGTTTGAAGTACTCGTCCAGGAGCTGGTCGAAGTAGGCCTGGTCGTGC
The DNA here is from genome assembly GCF_021531375.1 of Pseudoflavonifractor phocaeensis. Taxonomy (GTDB): domain Bacteria; phylum Bacillota; class Clostridia; order Oscillospirales; family Oscillospiraceae; genus Lawsonibacter; species Lawsonibacter phocaeensis_B. The sequence goes on along the minus strand of NZ_JADYTU010000032.1, from coordinate 15,146 downwards.
ATGGGGCAATTCTTGGGCATTTTTTCCTTTTCGCCTGACTCGCAGGCGCAGATGGTACAGCTGGCGCAGGTAAACATAAGCGGGAACTCCTTTCCATCCTTCCGAATTCTATTTTTTAAGACCGCCGCGCGGTCGGGATCTATTGCAGGAGAGCGGCCGGTCAGCCTTCGCGGGCGGCCAAGTAGGCGGCGGGGCCGGACTGGTACAGGTCGCCGCCGTGGGCGTCCAGAATAACGGTGAGGGGGAAGTCCTTTACTTCCAGTCTCCGCACTGCCTCGCAGCCCAGATCCTCCCAGCAGATCACTTCCAGCTCTTCCACGCTGGCGGCCATCAGGGCCCCGGCGCCTCCCAGAGCAGCCAGATAGACCGCTCCGTTGCGGACTACGGCTTCCTTGACGGCCTGGTTCCGGGCCCCTTTGCCGATCATAATGGCCTGCCCCAGATCCAGCAGCCGGGGGGAATAGGCGTCCATCCGTCCGCTGGTGGTGGGGCCGGCGGAGCCAATGACCTGGCCGGGCCGCTCCGGGGTGGGGCCTACATAGTAGACTGCGGAGCCCTCCACAGGGAAGGGCAGGGGCTCCCCGGCGTCCAGACGCTCCATCATCCGCTTGTGGGCGGCGTCCCGGGCGGTGTACACCGTGCCGGACAGCAGCACCGTGTCTCCGGCCTTGAGAGGGGCCAGGTCCTCACGGGTCACGGGGGTGGTTAGTTTGTATTGCATGGAAAACCCTCCCTTACAGTTCGGCGGTGGCCCGGCGGGTCACATGGCAGCTGACGTTGACGGCCACGGGCAGACCGGCCACGTGGGTGGGGGCCGCCTCGATGGACAGGCCCAGACAGGTGGTTCTGCCGCCGAAGCCCTGGGGGCCGATGCCCAGCTTGTTGATCTCCTCCAGCAGCTCCCGCTCCAAATCGGCGTAGAAGGGATCGGGGTTGGGCTGGTCGATGGGCCGGAGCAGGGCGTGCTTGGCCAGGTAGGCCACCTTATCGAAGGAACCGCCCACGCCGATGCCCAGAACAATGGGGGGACAGGGGTTGGGACCGGCCAGACGGACCGTCTCCAGAACGAAGTTCTTGACGCCCTCGATCCCGTCGGCGGGCTTCAGCATCCCCAGACGGCTCATGTTTTCCGAGCCGAAGCCTTTGGGAGCCACGGTGATGGTGCAGCCGTCCCCGGGGACCAGACGCACCGTGATGGCGGCGGGGGTGTTGTCTCCGGTGTTCACCCGGCGCAGGGGGTCGCCCACGATGGACTTGCGGAGGTAGCCCTCGCCGTAACCCCGGCGGACTCCCTCATGGACGGCGGTTTCGAAATCGCCCTCGATGTGGACCTCCTGGCCCAGCTCCACAAAGACGCAGGCCATCCCCGTGTCCTGGCAGACGGGCAGGTTCTTTTGCTCGGCCAGCTCCATGTTGTCCCACAACAGGTTCAAGGTCTCTTTGGCCAAAGGCCAAGGCTCGTTGTTCCGGTCCCGGTCCAGAGCGGCCACGATGTCATCGGGCAGCTTGGTGTTGGCCTGGATGCACAGCCGGGCTACCGTGTCGGTGACGGCGGCGGCGGAAATGGTTCTCATCGGTATGACTCCCCCTTAATATATCGGACTTTATTTCTGAGTACATTTTACCACGGAACGGGATGGCTTTCAATGATAAAAGGGGCCGACTGCTGTGCGGCCAACCCCTTTAACGGATCAGTAAGAAATATTTAGTCTGCCTGTTGGGTATCAGATCAGCGCGGTGTAGAGGGCTCCCAGCACCAGGGAAGGCAGCATGTTGGCTACCCGGAATTTGTTCCCGAAGGCCAGGTTGACCCCCACGCAGAAGATGAGAACGGAGCCCAGGAAGGACAGGTTGGCGATGACGGCGGCGCTGAACACCGGGGCCAGCAGGCCGGCGCACAGAGTAACGCCCCCCTGAAGCACACCCACGGGCAGGGCGGAGAAGATGGCTCCTTTGCCGTAGGTGGAGGCGAAGATGATGACGATGAGAAAGTCCAGGATGGACTTGGTGAACAGGGTAGAGGGGTCGTGGGACAGGCCGTCCTGGATGGAGCCTACGATGGCCATTGCCCCTATGCACACCGTGAGGGAGGCGGTGACGAAGCCCTGAATGAACTGGCTGTCGTCACTCCGTGCGGCCTTCTCCTTCAGCCAGGCGCCCAGCCGCTCCATTTTCCCGTCAAAGTCCAGCCACTCTCCAATGAGAGTGCCCAGGGCCATGGACAGGATCATGCCCAGAGTATCCCGGATGGGGGCGCCGGTGAGCAGGCCGTCCTCCACCCGCAGCAGCCCGGGCAGGGCGCCGGAGGCCCCGATGAATATGGCGCACAGACCGAGAGCCTTGATAACGGCCTCCTGATAGTGTTCCTTCAGACCGCCCCGAAACAGTAGGCCGATGCAGCCGCCCACGATGATGGCCAGCACGTTGACAATAGTACCGATTCCGATCATATGTATCACTCCAAAGCCGGGCGCGGCCCGGCGATTGCCGCATGAGTAAACCGAAAACAGTTTGTGCAGCAGTCATTATTATAGCGATTGAATTTGCCTGTTGTCAATTATTTAGAAATATTAGGAAAGGAAGCAGTCCCCCGGCTGAGCCGGGGGACTGCTGACAGGAAGGAAATTTTCTATGGGTGGGATCAAGCCTGGGCGCTGTCGAACTTCATGATCATCTGGGCGACCTCGGCGCGGGTAGCGGTGCCCTGGGCGTTCAGGACGTTGCCGGTCTTGCCGGAGATGATGTTGGAGCCAACGGCCCAGCGCAGGGCGTCAGCGGACCAGGCGGAGACCTGGCCGGCGTCGGCGAAGCCGGTCAGATCCTGAGCGGGAGCGTCGGGGCTGCCGGCGTAGCCGAAGAGGATCAGAGCCAGCTGCTCGCGGGTGACCTGGGCCTCGGGAGCGAAGCGGCCGTCGCCCACGCCGTCCACGATGTCCTGGGAGGCGGCCCACTTCACGGCATCGGCGTACCAGGCGTCCTCAGCCACATCGGCAAAGGGGCTGGTGCCGGTGACGGCGGGTTTGCCTTCCATGCTGTAAAGGATCTGGACCACCATGGCACGGGACAGCTCGGCGTCGGGAGCGAAGATGTTGGTGCTCATGCCGCTGAGCAGGCCCTTCTCCACCGTGTATTCCACGGCGTCATAGTACCAGTCGCCGCCCTTGACGTCGATGAAGGGGTTGACCCACTTGATCTCGTTGATCAGCTCGATGGCCAGCTTGTGGGCCTTCTCGGCCATGGCCATGCCATTCTCGGTAGCCAGGGCTCTGGCGTCGTCGGACTCTTTCAGCTGCTCCACAGTGACAAGCTCATCATAGAACTCGTGCTGCAGGTCGCTCAGCCGGTCCAGCACATACTGCTTGGTGGAATCGCTGAGAGGAGCGCCGTCGATCTGCTCGGCGTACAGGATGTAGCCGCCCAGACCCTCAAAGCAGAAGTAGTAGGAATCCTGCCAGTTTTCGGGATACACCACATACTTGCCGCTTCTGGCGTTCCAGGTGCAGAAGCTGTCAGGCTTCTCGGCGGTCTGGGTGACCACGGGGGTGCTCACCTGATAGGCCTCATACATGTCGTCAATGAGCATGGGATAGTAGGGGACAAACACGTTGTTGGACATGTTGCCGACGCCGACCCAGCCCACGGTGGAGTACTCCGTCTCCAGCTCGGGATCCTGGAACAGCTGGAAGATCTCGATCTCCTGGTTGCTGGGCTTGCCGACGCTGCTGAGCTTATAGAAGTTGAACACGTCGTCCTTGGTCAGCTGACGGTCGGCCTCGATATTGGTGTACATGGGGACGATCTCGCCGTCCTTGAGGTTGGAGATGGTGAACTTGGTATTGTCCGCATACAGGTCAGCGGCGGTATAGTCGTAGTCCGCATTGAGGAACTTCAGACCGTCGGCCATACGGGGCGTGCCCACGCGGGGGCTGGACTCGGTACCCAGATTGGCGTAGGAGGCGCGGTAGTCGATGATGTGCTCGTCGGCGTCGCCCACAAAGGTACCGGCCTCCTGGGCGACCTCGATCAGCCGCTCAGAGGCGATGACGTTCTCGTCGTCCAGGTCGATCTCGCCGATGACAGCGATGTTGGGCTCCAGGAAGATCATGTCGTTGTTGAGCTTGACGGCCACATACTGGGTGCCGGAGCAGTTCTCGATGTACCAGACCTCGTCCTTGTCGCAGACGAAGATACCGGAATCGAAGAAAGCGCCGTGGGTGTCATAGATCTCCGCCAGCAGCTCGATGCCCTCTCTGGCAGAGGCGGCCTCGGCGAGAATGATGGTGGGGATATCGGTCTCCTCGATGCCCACAATGCCGTCTACCTTGGTCCGGACATTGGGGTCGACCTGCTTGACCGCGGAGTTGCCGGAAATGGTCTCGGTGGCGGACACAGAGACGCCGTGGTCGTTGGTGCCGAACTCGGTGTAGGACCAGTGGGTCGGGTCCTCCTGGCCGCATTCGGGGCATGCTCCGTTGTAAATATCATTGGTGAAATAGGTGAAGCGGTAGCTGTCGTGAGTGAAGGTCCACTCAAACTCTCCGTATTCGGGACAGCCGAGCCACTTATCCCCCTCCTGGAAGGCGCCGGCCTCGCTGATGAACCACATCTTGTTCATGTCGGAGCCATAGTCCTCGGTACGGGCGACGAAGGGGGTCCCCTCCTCCACGAGATTTCCGCCTACATAAATGGTGGTGCAGGCTGATGCGCCGATGGTAGCCGCTGCCAACAGAGCAACGGTCATGACCAGCGCGGCGAACAGCTTTTTCATAGGTTTGCGAGTCATTTCTGTTTAATCTCCTTTCCTGTATTGTTTGGACGGCCAGGTACTGGTGTGATCAGGTCGTGGCTGATCGACAGTTCGGGAGCTGCGCCTGACATCACTTAAACTTCCTGGATCAGAGGTAGGGGCGTCTGTGGACGCCCGCCTACGTTCTCCTTTCTGCACCCGACTTGATCCGGAAGCTGAAGTACAAAAGATAACAGATGGGGATAATGTGTATTTCTGACAGGTACATCAGAGCGAAAACTTATTCTGCTTTATTAGTTTAACATGCAGGGTGGGAAAAGACAAGCGAATTATGAGAAAATCATACAAAATGATAAAGACAACCTGCAATAAATTGGTAAAAAGACGAAAAAATAAAACAAATTTTTAAATTAGACAAAAAATAACTTTGATAAAATATTGAACTAATTCACTAATAAAATAGTGAAAAAAGAATATCTGTACACGGGGAACGGACAATTTAATAAGCTAATACGCTGAATGGATAAAATGCATTATACACCGAAACGACGGAATGTCAACAAAATTTTTGAAAAATCCTCCGGTTCGGCCATCCTGCGGCGGGGGCTGGTCGGGGGCGGAAAACGCATATCCTCCCGCCATTTCGCATAGGATGGACCAACAAAAGGCAGGGAGTGTTGTCTTTGTGAAGGAAAATATGGAGGAGCGGGCGGAACGCCTGGCTCTTTACATCCTGGAGAACCGGGCCACGGTCCGTGCCGCCGCGAAAAAGTTTGGGATCAGCAAATCCACCGTACATAAGGACCTGTCGGAACGCCTGCCCCTGTTCAACCGGACGCTGTACCTCCAGGTGAAGGGGGTGCTGGAGGAGAACAAGGCGGAGCGGCACATCCGGGGCGGCATCGCCACCCGGCGAAAATACAAGGGAATGTGAACGGCGGCGTGGGGGCGCCGGGGCGTTGACATCTGGGGGAGCCGGGGCTACAATGAGGCAAAAGATGTTGACAGGCCGGCACAAGGGAGGGACCCCCATGGACATTCACGGGCTGCAAAAATTGACGCTGCTGGACTACCCGGGCAAGGTGGCCTGTACGGTGTTTCTGGGAGGCTGCGACTTCCGCTGTCCCTTCTGCCATAACGGGGAACTGGTAGCTGGGCCCCTCCCGCCCCCTGAGACAGACGACAAGGCCCTGCTGGCCTTTTTGAACAAGCGCCGGGGTCTGCTGGACGGGGTGTGCGTCACCGGCGGGGAGCCCCTGCTCCGCCCGGAGCTGCCGGCCCTGCTGGCCCGGATCAAGGAACTGGGCTTCCTGGTCAAGGTGGACACCAACGGCACCCACCCGGACCGGCTGCGGGCTCTGGTGGAGCGGGGACTGGCGGACTATGTGGCCATGGATGTGAAGAACGGCCCCACCCGCTACGCCGAGACGGCGGGGGTGGAGGACCTGGACCTGGCCCCCATTCGGGACAGCGTGTCCTTCCTGCTGTCGGGGGCGGCGGATTATGAGTTCCGCACCACGGTGGTCCGGGAGTTCCACAGCGAAGACGACCTCCGGGAGCTGGGCGTCTGGCTGGCGGGGGCCAAACGGTATTTTCTCCAGTCCTTTGCGGAACGGGACACGGTGCTGCGGCCGGGGCTGCACCCCTGGGGGCGGGCGGAGCTGGAGGGCTTTTTGGCGCTGGTGCGGCAGTATGTCCCGGCGGCGGAGCTGCGGGGCGTATAGCGACTCCCAGGGAGAACAGAAGAGAAGCGGGCGGGGCGGCCGGGGAGGCCGTCCCGCTCTTTTCACAGCGAGAAACAATATATTGTGTTTATGCTAATTATATTAAACTATATATTGACGAAGCGGGAAGAGCATGATATAGTAAAAGGGCATAAAGACGCCGGACATCCGGCTTTGGAAAACAGAAGGAGATCAAGTGGAGGGATCGTTTATGTACCAGGTGACAAAACGGGACGGCACCGCCGCCCGGTTTGAGATCGAGAAGATCAGCGCAGCCATTACAAAAGCGTTTGAAGCCCTGGACAAGCAGTATCACCCCAGTATCATCGACATGCTGGCCCTGCGGGTGACCGCCGATTTCGAGCCAAAGGTCCGGGACGGCTTTATCGCCGTGGAGGATATCCAGGACAGCGCGGAAAAGGTGCTGTCCGAGGCGGGCTATGCCGACGTGGCCAAGGCCTATATCCTGTACCGCAAGCAGCGGGAGAAGGTACGCAATGTCAACTCCACGCTGCTCAACTACCGGGATCTGGTGGACGACTACCTTCAGATCAACGATTGGCGGGTGAAGGAGAACTCCACCGTCACCTACTCCGTGGGCGGTCTGATCCTGTCCAACTCCGGGGCCATCACCGCCAACTACTGGCTCAGCGAGATCTATGACCAGGAGGTGGCCAACGCCCACCGGAACGCCGAGATCCACATCCACGACCTGTCCATGCTCACCGGCTACTGCGCCGGCTGGTCCCTGAAGCAGCTGATCCAGGAGGGGCTGGGCGGCATCCCCGGCAAGATCACCTCCGCTCCCGCCAGCCACTTGTCCACCCTGTGCAACCAGATGGTCAACTTCCTGGGCATCATGCAGAACGAGTGGGCGGGGGCCCAGGCCTTCTCCTCCTTCGACACCTACCTGGCCCCCTTCGTCAAGGCGGACCACCTGACCCAGAAGGAGGTCAAGCAGTGCATCCAGTCCTTCGTCTACGGGGTCAACACCCCCAGCCGCTGGGGCACCCAGGCCCCCTTCTCCAACATTACCCTGGACTGGACGGTGCCCAAGGACCTGGAGGCGCTGCCCGCCATCGTGGGCGGCCGGGAGATGGACTTCACTTACGGAGACTGCAAGCAAGAGATGGACATGGTGAACAAGGCCTTCATCGAGATCATGATCGAGGGCGACGCCAACGGCCGGGGCTTCCAGTACCCCATCCCCACCTACTCCATCACCCGGGACTTCGACTGGTCCGCGACGGAGAACAACAAGCTCCTCTTTGAGATGACAGCCAAGTACGGCACGCCCTACTTCTCCAACTATATCAACTCCGACATGGAACCCTCCGATGTGCGCTCCATGTGCTGCCGCCTGCGGCTGGACCTGCGGGAGCTGCGGAAAAAGTCGGGCGGCTTCTTCGGCTCCGGCGAGTCCACGGGCAGCGTGGGCGTGGTCACCATCAACCTGCCCCGCATCGCCTATCTGGCGGAGGACGAGGCCGACTTCTACCGGCGGCTGGATAAGCTGATGGACATCGCCGCCCGGTCCCTGAAGACCAAGCGAACCGTTATCACCAAGCTGATGGAGGAGGGGCTGTATCCCTATACCCGCCGGTATCTGGGTACCTTCGCAAACCATTTCTCCACCATCGGCCTCATCGGCATGAACGAGGTGGGCCTCAACGCCAAATGGCTCCGGGCCGACCTGACCCACCAGGAGACCCAGGCCTTTGCCAAGGACGTCCTCAACCACATGCGGGAGCGCCTGTCCGACTATCAGGAGGAGTACGGCGACCTGTACAACCTGGAGGCCACCCCTGCCGAGTCCACCACCTACCGCTTTGCCAAGCACGACAAGGAGCAGTTCCCCGACATTATCACCGCCAACGAAAACGGTACGCCTTATTATACCAACTCCTCCCACCTGCCCGTGGGGTATACCGAGGACATTTTCTCCGCTCTGGACGTCCAGGACGAGCTCCAGACCCTTTACACCTCAGGCACCGTGTTCCACGCCTTCCTGGGGGAGAAGCTGCCTGACTGGAAGGCGGCGGCAGCCCTGGTGCGGAAGATCGCGGAGAACTACAAGCTGCCCTACTACACCATGTCCCCCACTTACTCGGTGTGCGCCAACCACGGCTACCTGGTAGGCGAGCAGCACACCTGCCCCTACTGCGGCAAGGAGGCCGAGGTGTACAGCCGGATCACCGGCTACTACCGCCCGGTGAAGAACTGGAACGACGGCAAGACCCAGGAGTTCCGGGACCGGAAGGTGTACGACATCAGCCGCTCCACCCTGCGCCGGGCGGGGGCCGCCGGGTCCCCGGTGACGGTGGAGGGCCATGTGGAGCAGAAGCCCCCGGCCGGAGAGCTGCTGCTCTTCGCCACCCGCACCTGCCCCAACTGCGCCCAGGCGGAACGGCTGCTGGAGGAAGCGGGGATCCCCTTCCGGAAGGTGCTGGCCGAGGAGGAACCCGACCTGGCCGTCCGCTACGGCGTCCGTCAGGCCCCTACCCTGGTGGCGGATGATGGACAGGCCCCCGTGAAGGTTGTGGGTCTGGGGAACGTCCGGAAATTCATCGAGGATAACCGCCCGGCGGAAGCGGGCTAACCCTTCAGAAAGCTGGCTCTTGCCAAGGAGCGTAAATCGAAGTACAATAAAAACGGCCCCGGAGAACCGGGGCCGTTTTTCCATCATCTACAGGAGAAAACCGGACGGAAGAGGTGTTTTTATGTATGACGTCATCGTGGTGGGCGGAGGGCCCGCCGGTCTGACCGCCGCTTTGTACGCCGCCCGGGCGGGCAAGGACGTGCTGGTGCTGGAGGGGGAGACCACCGGCGGCCAGATCAACTACTCCCCCCTGGTGGACAACTACCCCGGTCTGCCCGGAATGAGCGGGGCCCAGTTTGCCCAGACACTGACCCGCCAGGCGGAGGATCAGGGGGTACATATCCGCGCCGAGTCGGTGACCTTTATGCGTACCCAGGGGGAGCGGGTGGAGCTGACCACCGGCAAGGGCCGGTATACCGCCTTGGCCCTGGTGCTGGCCACCGGCGTCAGCCACCGGAAACTGGGGCTGGAGGGCGAGGACCAGCTGGTGGGAGCCGGCGTGTCCTACTGCGCCGTCTGCGACGGAGCCTTTTATCAGAACCGGCCCGTGGCCGTGGTGGGAGGCGGGGACACCGCCCTTCAGGAGGCGCTGTTCCTGTCTGCCCGGTGCTCTAAGGTGACGGTGATCCACCGCCGGGACCTGTTCCGGGGCGAGAGCCGTATGGTCAGCCAGCTCCGGGAGCGGAAAAATGTGGAATTTTTGCTCAGCCACCAGGTGGAGGAGCTGATCTGCGGCGAGGAGGGCCTCACTGGCCTGCGGGTGACCGACCTGAAGACGGCCCAGCGGAAAGAACTGGCGGTGGACGGCCTGTTTATCGCTGTGGGCCAGGAGCCCAGAAACGAGGTGTTCGCCAATCTGGTGATGACCGACGACCGGGGCTATTTCCTGGCAGGGGAGGACTGCGGCACCAGCCTGCCCGGCATCTTCGCCGCCGGCGACTGCCGGGCCAAGAAGGTACGCCAGCTCACAACAGCCGTGGGCGACGGGGCGGTAGCCGGCCTGGCTGCCAGCGCCTATGTGGACGCCTGCCGGGCCCGGGCGGAGTGAACCGATGAAGGATGCGTCCCGCCGTATGGCGGTGTGCGGGGTGGGCGCCGCCCTGTGCGTGGTGCTGATGGTGCTGGGCAGCGCCCTGGGGGTCATGACCTATGTGTGCCCCATGCTGGCGGGACTTGTGGTAGGAGTGGTCCGAGAGGAATTCGGAGCCAGAGACGCCCTGACTCTGTGGGCGGCGGTAGCCTTGCTGGGCCTGCTTTTGGTCCCGGAGCTGGAGATGGCCGCCCTGTTCGCGGGGCTGTTTGGCTGGTATCCCGCGGTGAGACCCCAGCTGGAGCGTATGCCCCGGTGGGGGCGCCGGGCGGCCAAGAGCGCCATCTTCCTGGGCGCCGTCCTGCTAATTTATAGCGGACTGATCTGGCTGCTGGGGATGGACGGCCTGGGGCTGGGAAGCTGGCGGGAGGCCCTTCTCCTGCTGGTTCTTGCCAGCCCGGTGTTCTTCTTTTATGACCGGGCGCTGGGCCAGGTGGGACCCGCCCTGGTCCCCTGGCTGCGCCGCCTGCTGTCCCGGCATTGAACCAAAGGAAAGGACCGAAGTCTGTGGAGTACTATTTTGCCCCCATGGAGGGGGTCACCGGCGCCATCTACCGCGCCGCCCATCACCGCTGGTTCCCCGGGGTGGACAAGTACTATATGCCCTTCCTGACTCCTACCCAGGACCATGTGTTTACCCCCCGGGAGCTGCGGAACGTCCTGCCGGAGCACAACCGGGGCTTTACGGCGGTACCCCAGCTGCTGACTAAGAACGCGGAGGACTTCTGCTGGGCGGCCCGGGAGCTGTACGCCATGGGGTATGAGGAGATCGACCTGAACCTGGGCTGCCCCTCGGGCACCGTCACCGCCAAGGGGAAGGGGGCCGGGATGCTGGCCGACCCCGAGGGACTGGACCGTTTTCTGGAGGAGATCTTTTCCCGGGCGGAGGGGAAGATCTCCTTAAAGACCCGGCTGGGCATGGAGTCTCAGGAGGAGTTTCCCCGCCTGCTGGAGATTTTTGGGCAGTACCCCGTCTCTCTGCTCATTATCCATCCCCGGGTCCGCAGGGATTTCTACCGGGAGCCGGTGCGGATGGAGGCCTTTGAGGAGGCGCTGGAGCGGTATCCCGGTCCGGTGTGCTACAACGGCGGGCTGGTGACGGAGGAGGGCTGTGCCCGGTTCCGGGCGCGCTTCCCCCAGGTGGACCGGGTGATGATAGGGCAGGGCCTGCTGGCCGACCCGGCCCTGGTCCGAAAGGCCAAGGGAGGGCCGGGAGCCGACCGGGAGAGCCTGCGGGGCTTCCATGACCAGCTGTACCACGCCTATCTGGAGGCCTTCGGCAGCCAGCGCAATACCGTCTTTCATATGAAGGAGCTGTGGAGCTATCTGAGCCGGCTCTTTGAGGGGGCGGAACGGCCCTTGAAGCAAATCCGCAAGGCGGCGGACTCCGCCGCCTACGAGAGCGCGGTGGACCAGATTTTCCGGAATTGTCCCCTTCGTCGGTCAGCCGACTGGACCGAGGGAAACTAGTAAAAACCACCTTCACGGAAGCTGTGAAGGTGGTTTTTGTTTGGAACGGCGGTATTACCCCGTCGCAAGGCGTTTCCCGAATGCTCGCCTCCGGGGGAGGAGAATAAAGCTCCTCTTTGCAGCCTGATGGGATGGGGGTGGATGGGAGACTGCCCATCAGCATGATTCTGTACGATCCAATTCCTTGTTCAAGTAGTTGATCTCGTACCGGTCCAGGTGCTGACTCAGATGTTTCAAAGCCTGCTGATAATAGTGATCGGCGGATTCCGGGAGGACCGTCTGGAACACCGCGCGCACCTGTTCGTCCCGGTCCGCCAGGTTGCGGATCAGCGCTTCGGCGAAGTGCACTGTGCCCAGATCGCTGGGGTAGTTGATGCGCCACATATTCTGCCGCGCCGCGTTCAATCGCTCAAGGGCCTTGTCCAGTTTTCTCTCCTTCAGCAGGGTCAGTGCCATATAGGCGTCCAGTGTGGGGCGCAGCCAGAAGGAGTCGAACTGGCCATACAAATTGTAGGCCCGTTCAAAATAGCTCTTCGCCGCGGCGTAATCTTTGAGAAAATAGAAGGATTTCCCTGCGTTGATGTAAAAGACGGACAAGCTGGACAGAGCGTTTCCGGGGCACAGGGAAATGGCCTTGTCAAACAGCTCCAGAGCGCCGGTATAGTCCTCCTGGGCCTGCCGGATCTCTCCGATGTAGTCATAGCCCGCCGCGATGTTGACGGCGTAGTGCTTAGCCGCCCGCTCGGTGATGGCCAGGGTGTTGATGGACTCGGTGAGCAGCTTTTCCGCCAGACAGTAGTTGCCCGTCATCATGTTATACAGGCCCTTCAGGCGCAGCAGCACCCCGATCTCCTTGTGGTTGTTGCACTGCACTGCCAGATCCAGGGCCGGCTCGATATATTTGGCCATCCCTTTGGGGTCACTGATCTGGATGTAGTAGTAGATCAGCTGCCGGTATCCCTCAAAGGTGTAGTCGGTCCGGTGTACCTGCTGGGAGGTCTGGATCACATAGGAAATGTCGTTGACTCCGCTCTCGTAATCTCCCTCCAGAATGGAGTAGCGCCCCTTCATGTAGAAAAATTCCATCTCCAGCAGCTCCAGCTCCTCGGACTGCTGCGCCGTGGAGCGGAAGGAGTGGATATCGGACTCGAGATTGCGGAACAGCGTCTTGATCTTATCACGGGAGATGTAGAGCACCGGGTCTGATTCAACCTCTTCTCCGGTAGCCATGGGAAAGATCTCATGGCTGAAATCCAGGTGATAGTTGAGACTGGCGATTCTGTACTTGAGTGCCTTGAGATGATCACCGGCCGCCGAGAAATGATAGGTGAGCTGGGCGTATTGCTTGCCGCTGCGCTCTCCACTGTCCAGGTCCCGCTCCAACAAAAGAGCGATCTTCCGGTGAATCACCTGTTTGCGGGAATCCGTCTGGGTCTGATACAAATACTCCCGCAGCTTTGAATGGGAAAACGAAAGGAGGACCGGACCTCCGCCGCGCTCTGTGATGATCCGCCGGTCCGTCAAGGCCCCCAGCGGAAAGATGAGATCCGCCGTCGCCTTCCCAACCACGCGGGCAAGGAAATCCAGCGATACCCCGTCGTAGAAGAAGGAGATGGTCCCGGCCAGTTCCAGGGCTTCCTGGGAAAGATTGATCAGGCGGGTGCGAAGAAACTCCCGGATAGCGGGGGGGAAGGGGTCCAATGCCTCGCCGTTTTTCAGCATCCCGATGTATTCAACCAGGAAGAAGGGAGTGCCCTCCGTCTCGTTGTAGACGCGCTCCAAAAGCTCACCGTTGAGGTCCCGTTCCGGAAGAGCCTTTTCCATCAGTCGGTGACAGGTCTCAATGGTGAAGCGCTCCAGCTCCACGGGAAACAGCCGGCCGCTGTGGTTCAGGGCGGCCACGGTGTCGTCCAGCGCCCGGTTGTGCTCCTGACTGCAGGTGGCTACCAGCATCACCTGGTCGGGCGGAGTCTCCAGCAAAACGGAGGTCAGAAGGCGCAGACTGTCCGCGTCCAGCCACTGCAGGTCTTCAAATACGAGCAGGACCTGCCGGCGGGAGGCCAGGGTACGAAGAGCTTCCACCAGGATATGGACGATGGCCGCCAGGGAGACGGACCGACGGGGGGCGAGGAACTCGGCTGTGGGGAGGCTCTCCTGGAAGTCCGGGAAGACACGGCTCATCAGCTCCTGCCACAGGGCGGGCTGGATCAGATCGTTTTGCCGGATCAGATCCAGCATTGACCGGGCGATGGCACGCCATGGGCGGAAGGGCAGGTCCTGCTCCGAGGGGAGCCCCTGGGTCTCCAGGATAAAAAAGTCGTTGGCGCTGCCAGCCAGGACACGTCGCTTGATGGTGGATTTACCGGAACCGGGCTCCCCCACGATCATAAGCGATTTACAACCTTCACGCTTCTCTTTAAAATCCTTTAGGGCCTTTTCCAGTGCGGCGAGCTTCTCATAGCGCCCGAAAAAGAAAATGTCGTCGTCGGAACGGGACTGGCCGGTCTCCACGTGCATCTCCTCCAGGGATCGCTCGTAGATCTCCTTGGTGGTCTGGTCGGGAGACACCCCCAGTTCTTGGCGCAGGAATTTGGCCAGCTCGTAGTAGGTCTCGATGGCCTTGCCGTTGCGTCCCGTCTCTTGGTAGAAGCGCATGAGCAGGCGGAAGCTCCGCTCGTCGTACTCGTCGATCTCAATGAGGTGGCGGATGTGTCCCTCCACCTGTTTGTAGTCCTGGCTGCGCAGGCCATCCTCGATTTTCAGGGAGCACTCCGAGGAAAACTTCTCTTTGTAGTAATTTCGCATCTTGACCAGCCAAAATTCATAGGGCTCGGAGTCCTTCAAAAAGAAGCCCTGTAAAAACTCGCCGGTATAAAGATGCAAATTCTGCTGTGGGTCCTGCAAAAACTGATCCACGTCCACCGTCAGGTCCAGCGTCTCGTTAAGCATCAGGATAGACTTCTTGGGGGAGAGAATGATGTCCACACCCAGCGCCTTTTTTGCCTGGTATATGGCGTTTCTCAAACTCCGTCTGGCCGCCTCATCACTCTCATCCGGCCAGAGCAGTCCGGCCGCCTCATCCCGGCTGACTACCCTGGTGACCAGAATATAATAGAGCAGGGCGCTGATCTTCGCGTAGGGCAGAAACACAGGCTGCCCGTCCTTCGTGATTTGTGGGATGCCAAACAGTTTGCATACGATCTTGCTCATGTAAACGCTCCTCTTCGCGGTGGGATTCCTCCGCCGAAAGATACCCCATATCGTCAGATGATACCATTTGTAATTGGACGTTAGTATTATACCTGTTCGCGGAACATTCGGCAACACAAATCTTTGTTCTTTTCTCTATATAAAAGCTCAAAAAAAGCGCGAAAAGAGCCGTATGGAACCCATACGGCTCTTTTCTGTATGATAGGGAGGCGGAAGTTAGCAGGATGAAAGGGGGAGGGATCAGCCCTTCATGCCCTTGACGGCCGCTTCCACGACCGCATCATCAGCCACATAAGGCATGGTGAT
>NZ_JADYTU010000031.1 GCF_021531375.1 Pseudoflavonifractor phocaeensis | reverse complement strand
CCGGAGATCTACACACTGGCCTGCCGGTCCCTGGGCACCGACCCCGCACGGACTATTGCCATCGAGGACAGCCGCAACGGCATTCTGTCCGCCCACGGGGCCGGGATGCGGGTGATCATGGTCCCCGACCTGATCCCGCCCACGCCGGAACTGGAGGCACTGCTGTTCCAGAAGTTTGACTCTCTGCTGACACTCCGGGACTATTTGGCCGCAGTCTTATAAAAAAACCAGCCTTTCCCTTTGTTGGAAAGGCTGGTTTTTTATGGATCCTATAACATCCCGCCCAGACACAGCAACGCCGTATCGAAACGCGAAGATTCGAAAAGCCCCGAAACGGACTTTGTCCGCTCCGGGGCTTTGTTTTGTCTCAGATGCGATTCAGGAAGGATTACTCCTCGCCGTACATCTTCTCCAGACGGGTCAGCTTGTCGTAACGCTTCTTGGCGGTCTCCTCGTTCAGAGCAAACAGCTCCTTGGCGCGCTCGGGGAAGGAGCGGGTCAGAGAGGAGTAGCGGGCCTCGTTCATCAGGAACTCCTGATAGCCGCCGGCGGGCGCCTTGCTGTCCAGAGTGAAGGGGTTCTTGCCCTCGGCCTTGGCGGCGGGGTTGAACCGGAACAGGTTCCAGTAGCCGCACTCCACAGCCTTCTTCATCTCGGACTGGCAGTTCTGCATGCCGCCCTTGATGCTGTGCATCTCGCAGGGGGCGTAGCCGATGATCAGGGAGGGGCCGTGATAGGCCTCGGCCTCGGCAATGGCCTTCAGGGTCTGGTTGGGGTTGGCGCCCATGGAGACCTGAGCCACATAGACATAGCCGTAGGTCATGGCGATCTCAGCCAGGCTCTTCTTGGCGATGGTCTTACCGGCGGAGGCGAACTGAGCCACCTGGCCGATGTTGGAGGCCTTGGAGGCCTGACCGCCGGTGTTGGAGTACACCTCGGTGTCGAAGACGAAGACGTTGACATCCTCGCCGGAGGCCAGGACGTGGTCCACGCCGCCGAAGCCGATGTCGTAGGCCCAGCCGTCGCCGCCGAAGATCCACACGGACTTCTTGGCCAGGTACTCCTTCTCCTTCAGGATCTCGGGAGCCACGGGGCAGCCAGCGGCGGCAGCGGCCTCCAGAGCGGGGATCAGAGCCTTGGTGGCCTCGGCGTTGGCCTTGCCGTCCTCGGCGGTCTCCAGGAACTTGGCGATGAGCGCCTTGGTCTCCTCGGCGGTCTTCTCGTTGGCGGCCATCTCCTCCAGCTTGGCGATCAGGCGGTTGCGGATGGCCTTCTGGCCCATGTACATACCCAGGCCGTGCTCGGCGTTATCCTCGAACAGGGAGTTGGCCCAAGCGGGACCCTTGCCCTCGCTGGTGGTGGCGTAGGGGGAGGTAGCGGCGGGGCCGCCCCAGATGGAGGAACAGCCGGTGGCGTTGGAGATGTACATCCGGTCGCCGAACAGCTGGGTGATCAGGCGTGCATAGGCGGTCTCGGCACAGCCGGCGCAGGAGCCGGAGAACTCCAGCAGAGGCTTCTTGAACTGGGAACCCTTGACGGTCAGGTCGGCCACGTCCTCCTTGACGGAGACGTTCTCCACCATGTAGTTGAAGGCGTCCTGCTGAGCCAGCTCCTCCTCCTGGTTGACCATGGTCAGAGCCTTGGTGGGGCAGATGTTGGCGCAGACGGAGCAGCCCATACAATCCAGGGGGCTGATGGCCATGGCGTACTTGTACACGCCCTTGCCCTTGCCGGCCTTCACGTCCACGATCTTGGCGGAGGCGGGAGCCTTGGCGGCCTCTTCCTCAGTCAGCATGAAGGGACGAATGGTGGCGTGGGGGCAGACATAGGCGCACTGGTTACACTGGATACACTTGTCGGAGTTCCAGGTGGGCACGGAGACGGCCACGCCGCGCTTCTCGTAGGCGGCGGCGCCCAGCTCGAAGGTGCCGTCCACATGCTCGGCGAACGCGGAGACAGGTAGGCTGTCGCCGTCCATGCGGTCCACGGGCTCCAGAATGTTCTCCACCATCTTGACCAGCTTGGCGGGACCGGTCAGGACGTTCTCCTTCTTGGCATCCTCGGCGGTAGCCCAGTCGGCGGGGATCTCCACCTTCTTGAAGGCGGTGGCGCCGGCATCGATGGCCTTGTGGTTCATGTCCACAATGTCCTGGCCCTTCTTCAGGTAGGACTTGGTGGCGGCGTCCTTCATGTAGCCGATGGCCTCTTCCTGAGGCATGACCTTGGCCAGAGTGAAGAAGGCGGACTGGAGAATGGTATTGGTGCGCTTGCCCATGCCGATCTCCCGGGCCAGATCGATGGCGTTGATGGTGTACAGCTGGATGTTGTTCTCAGCGATGTACCGCTTGGCGTTGGCGGACAGGTGGTGCGCCAGCTCCTCGTCGGACCACTGGCAGTTGATCATGAACACACCGCCGGGCTTGACGTCACGGACCATGGGGAAGTCCTTGGTCACGTAAGAGGGGTTGTGGCAGGCCACGAAGTCGGCCTTATTGATGTAGTAGGGGCTCTTGATGGGCTTGTCGCCGAAGCGCAGGTGGCTGATGGTCACGCCGCCGGTCTTCTTGGAGTCATACTGGAAGTAAGCCTGAACGTACTTGTCGGTGTGGTCGCCGATGATCTTGATGGAGTTCTTGTTGGCGCCCACGGTGCCGTCGCCGCCCAGACCCCAGAACTTGCACTCAATGGTGCCCTCAGCGGCGGTGTTGGGGGCCTTGTGCTCGGGCAGGGAGCTGTTGGTGACGTCGTCCACGATGCCCATGGTGAAGTGGTTCTTGGGCGCGTCCTGAGCCAGGTTCTCGTACACGGCGAAGACGCTGCGGGGAGGCGTATCCTTGGAGCCCAGACCGTAGCGGCCGCCCACAACCACCTTGTCGGTGATGCCGGCGCCGGCCAGAGCGGTGACCACGTCCATGTACAGAGGATCGCCCAGAGCGCCGGGCTCCTTGGTGCGGTCCAGAACGGCGATCTTCTTGGCGGTGGCGGGGATCGCCTCGATCAGCTTGTCGGCGCGGAAGGGCCGGTACAGACGGACCTTGATCAGGCCCACCTTCTCGCCATGGGCGTTCAGGTAGTCGATGACTTCCTCGGCCACGTCGCAGATGGAGCCCATGGCGATGATGACCCGGTCGGCATCAGCGGCGCCGTAGTAGTTGAACAGCTTGTAGTCGGTGCCCAGCTTGGCGTTGATCTTGCCCATGTACTCCTCCACGATCTCAGGCAGAGCGTCGTAGTAGGGGTTGCAGGCCTCGCGGTGCTGGAAGAAGATGTCGCCGTTCTCGTGAGAGCCGCGCATCACGGGACGCTCGGGGTTCAGAGAGCGCTTGCGGAAGGCCTCCACGGCGTCCATGTCCACCATCTCAGCCAGGTCGGCGTAGTCCCAGATGGCGACCTTCTGGATCTCATGAGAGGTACGGAAGCCGTCGAAGAAGTTGATGAAGGGGACGCGGCCCTTGATGGCGGCCAGATGGGCCACGGGAGCCAGGTCCATGACCTCCTGCACGTTGCCCTCGGCCAGCATGGCAAAGCCGGTCTGGCGGCAGGCCATGACGTCGGAGTGGTCGCCGAAGATGTTCAGGGACTGGGCGGCCACGGTACGGGCGGAGACATGGAAGACAGCGGGCAGCAGCTCGCCGGCGATCTTATACATGTTGGGGATCATCAGCAGCAGGCCCTGAGACGCGGTATAGGTGGTGGTCAGAGCACCGGCATTCAGAGAGCCGTGGACGGTACCGGCGGCGCCGGCCTCAGACTGCATCTCAATGACCTTGACGGTGGTGCCGAAGATATTCTTCTGGCCCTGCGCGGCCCACTGGTCCACATAGTCGGCCATGGGGCTGGACGGAGTAATGGGGTAGATGCCGGCTACTTCAGTAAAGGCGTAGCTGACATACGCGGCCGCATTGTTGCCGTCCATGGTTTTGAATTTTCTTGCCATAGAGTTCCCTACTTTCTTCCTTATTTGGGGGACGGGCGGAAAACCGCCTGCCCATGTTCCATACATGTCTTCCTTGCCTCTGTCCGTGTCCCAAGAACAGTTATACCTATTATAACTGTATTCTTATAGGTCCACATGACAGTACCGCTCCCCGTCAGAGGGGAGCGGACCAGTTCAATTCGACGCCCATAAGTTTATCACCTTTTATTTCGTTTGTAAATCTTAATTAAGAAATTTTATGCTTTTTTTCAGCCCTTCCATACACAATAAATTATACCTTTTGACCATATCCCCTTATTTTCCCAGATCTCTTTCTCCTCCCAACAGGAGAAAGGCCGCCTCCCCAGAGTGCGGAACACCCTTGCCGGGCATGGTGCCGGCGAAAATGTCCGGTTGCAATCCGGCTTTGGAGCGGCTAAAATAGAACCGTGATCTGTCCCGGCTCACGGACGCGGGACAGACAGCAGTTTTGTCCGTCCCGGCTGCCCCGGGGATCGGCCAGGAGGTTCCGACATGGTATGTTCAATCCGTTCACTGGGTCTGCACGGTGTGTCCGGTTACCCGGTGTCCGCAGAATGTGATCTGTCCGGCGGTCTGCCCGCCTTTACGGTAGTCGGCCTGCCCGACGCCGCCGTCAGCGAGGCCCGGGAACGGGTCCGGGCCGCCATCAAGAACTGCGGCTTCACCTTTCCCGTCAGCCGGATCACCGTCAATCTGGCTCCTGCTCATTTGAAAAAGGCGGGGACCCTCTACGACCTGCCCATGCTGGTGGGAATCCTGGCCGCCGGCGGACAGCTCCAATTAAAGGAGTCCAACTGCGCTTTTCTGGGGGAGCTGTCCCTGTCCGGCGCCCTGCGGCCCTGCGCCGGCATGCTGCCCATGGCTCTGTGTGCCAAGCGGGAGGGGATCGAGGCGCTCTATGTGCCGGAGGACAACGCACCCGAGGCCACTCTGGCCGACGGCCCTGTCGTCTATCCTGTCCATGACGTGGCCCAGCTGGTACGCCACCTGTCCGGAGAGGAGCCCATCGCCCCCGCCCCGCCCTGGCGGCCCGGCCGCCGCGCCCCGCACTGCCCCGATCTTGACCAGGTAAAGGGGCAGGACCAGGTGAAGCGTGCTCTGGAGATCGCCGCCGCCGGCAGCCACAACCTTCTCATGTCCGGCCCTCCGGGCTCGGGCAAGTCCATGCTGGCCCGGCGGCTGCCCGGCATTCTCCCCGGCATGACCCGGCAGGAAGCTCTGGAGGCCACGGAGATCCACTCCGTCATGGGCCTCACCACCCCGGAATATCCACTGATCGACCTGCGGCCCTTCCGCTCCCCCCACCACACTATCTCGCCCATGGGGATGGCGGGAGGCGGCTCCACCCCCCGGCCAGGAGAGATCTCCCTGGCCCACAACGGAGTGCTGTTTCTGGATGAGCTGCCCGAATTTTCCAAGGAGGTGCTGGAGGTCCTCCGCCAGCCTCTGGAGGATGGCCAGGTCCAAATCTCCCGGGCCTCGGGCACCGTCACCTACCCCAGCCGCTTTATGCTGGTCTGCGCCATGAACCCCTGCAAGTGCGGCTGGTACGGCCACCCCTCCGGCCGGTGCCGCTGCACGGAGAACGAGGTCAAAAAGTACCTGTCACGGCTGTCCGGCCCTCTGCTGGACCGGATCGACATTTTTGTGGAGTCGGCCCCTCTGGAGTTCGAAGAGCTGTCCCGGCGGGAGCGGTCCGAGCCCTCCGCCCAGGTTCGTCAGCGGGTGGACCGGGCCCGGGAGCTCCAGCGCCGGCGCCAATCCGCCCCCTGCAACGCCCGGCTGGAACGGGATGAACTGGACCGGTTCTGCGCCCTGGACGAGAGATGCCGGCAGCTGATGCAGGGAGCCTTTGAGCGTTTGGGCCTCACCGCGCGGAGCTATGACCGCATCCTGCGGGTGGCACGAACCATCGCCGATCTGGACGAAAGCCAGACCATTCAGGCCCCTCACTTGGCCGAGGCGCTGCAATACCGGCCGCCTGAGTATTTAAGACGGTAAATTTTATGGGGCTTTTGCGCTTTAATCTTTTTTTAATGATGGATAAAATCTCTTTCAACCCGGCTGTGGTATGGTAGATTCAGTATCGAGAACACACCGGACGAAAGGAGCCGTTTTATGGAGATCACATTGGAACAGGTGGAACGTCTGCGGGACAAAGCTGACGTCAGCTATGCCCAGGCCAAGGAGGCCCTGGAATACAGCGGCGGCAACCTGCTGGACGCCCTGATCTATCTGGAGGAGAAGGGGGCCATTCCCCGGCCCGAAGGGGCCTATTATTCCACCCGGGGGGAGGGGCCGTCCGTCCAGGACGACCCGGTGGCCGAGCTGCCCGTCCCAGCCAAGGAGGCACGGAAGGAAAAGCCCAAGGTCGGTTTCTTCCGGCGCATCCGTTATCTGCTGCTGGACAACGAACTGGAAATCTGGCGGAAAGACCAGCCCGTCACCGCCCTGCCGGTGCTGATCCTGATCCTGCTGCTGGTCTTTGCTCTCTATGTGACAGTACCCCTGCTGATTCTAGGTCTGTTTCTGGGCTTCCGCTACCGCTTTTCAGGCCCCGATCTGGAGCGGGACAGCATCAACGACGTGATGGGCAATGTGGCGGACAGCGCCGCCGACCTGGGCCGCCAGGTCATGGATGAGCTCCGCAGCCAGCACGACAAGTATAAAGAGAAAAACGAGAAACGGTGAGGTGAGGGAAGATGGCAGAGCGCATCCTCCTGGTGGAGGACGAGGAAAAGCTGGCCCGCATGGTGGAGATGGAATTGAAATACGAGGGCTACGAGGTGGAGAAGGCCTTCGACGGCCGCACCGGCCTGGAACGGGCCCGGTCGGGAGACTTTGACCTGGTGCTGCTGGACATTATGCTGCCCCAGCTGTCAGGGATGGAGGTCCTCCGCCGCTTGCGCCGGGAGAGTCAGGTTCCCGTTATCATGCTCACCGCCCGGGACAGCGTCATGGACAAGGTGTCCGGTCTGGACTCCGGGGCCGATGATTATATCACCAAGCCCTTTGCCATCGAGGAACTGCTGGCCCGCATCCGTGCCGCTCTGCGGGGCAAGGGGAGCCGGGACGGTCAGATCCTCACCGCCGGCGAGCTGTCTATGGATGTGGAACGCCATCAGGTGACGGTAAAGGGCCGGGAGGTGGAGCTGACCAAGAAGGAGTTCGACCTGCTGCGCCATCTGCTGGAAAACAAGGGACGGGTCCTGTCCCGGGAAATGCTGCTGGACAGCGTCTGGGGCTTCGACTTTGTGGGCGAGACCAATTCGGTAGACGTGTACATCCGCTTCCTGAGAAGCAAGATTGACGAGGCCTTCGGCATCAAACTGATCCACACCGTCCGAGGCGTGGGCTACGTCATTAAAGAGGAATAAATTTTAGTTTACCGTTGGAGTGCTTTGAAAGGATTCCGCTCTGCGGAGCGGGTTTCTTTCTGAGCGATCAGAAAGAAACCAAAGAATCGCCGGGGGCGGCCACGCGCAATTTCATTGCGCTATCCGCGCCGCCCCCGGACCCCCATTATAAGAGTTCTGCGGCCTTGCGCTGATCGCAGCCAGCAAAATATGAGAGCGCTCACACCGCCTTTTGCTTCGCAAAATGGAGAAGATTTTACGGGGGATAAGCAACACAGCCCGCCTCGATGGCGGCAAAGACTGTCAACAGTTGCTCCTTACCCACCTGGCCCACTGGGGCCGCCCGAGGGTGCTTCATTCTTGAAGTAGCCTGGTATAGACAGGAAGGCTGTAAATATGGGCGGAGCACCCCGCGATTGTTAACTCAGAGGTGCGCTTTTGACAAGGAGAAACAGAGGTCAATTTTAATGGCGCAGAGCGGCAGCGGGCGGGGATGAGAGAGGTGTCCTGTCTTTTACCCGCGCCGAACAGTATCAAAATATCTGATTGATGGCTCCCCACGGGGACCGGGGCCGAAGCCCCGGAGATTTTTTGGGTACTTTTGTATCTCTACAAAAGTACCTCGCCCGGGGGCGAAACATCCTTTCGTCCAAACTTCCGTCCCGCCCGCAGGCGAAATCCACTGATAAACTAAAATTTACCATTCATAGATTCAATCAACCTGAAAGGGGCAGATCCATCGTGGTCATTGTCTATAAGTCCAACACCGGATTCACCAAGGAGTACGCCGAGATGCTGGCGAACGCAGAGAAGATGAAGCATTATGAACTGAGCCAGGCTCAGAAAGAACTGGGCCGGGAGACCGAGGTACTGTTCATGGGCCCCCTGATGGCGGGCCACATCCAGGGCATCGACCAGGCGGTGAAGAGTTTCAACGTCAAGGCCGCCTGCGGCGTAGGCATGACCCCTCCGGGTTCTCCGTCTCTGTCCTCCCTGAGTAAGGCTAACTATGTGCCCAACGCCCCCATCTTCTACCTTCAGGGCGGGTATGCTCCCAAGAAGGTGGGCTGGCTGAAGCGCCGCATGGTGAACATGGCCACCAAATCCATGCGGGAGGCGCTCCAGGCCAAAGGAAGCCGCCGCACCCCGGAGGAGCAGGCCAATCTGGACATGCTGCTGAAGGGCGGCAGCTTTGTGGCCTACCGGAATCTGGACGTCATCCGGGACTGGCTGAAGGGACAGGGCTGAGCGGCCGCCCTCATGTCTGACATCCCGGCGGAAAGGAGGGACGCCCGTGGTCAAAAAAAGCCGGTTCCAGAATCCGCCTCCCGCGGACCCCATCGCGGCGGTCCGGGACTCTTCTCTGGTGTTCCGGCTGAACACCGGATTTTTCCTGCGGCAGCTGGGTATCTTCCTGGCCATGGACCTGCTGCTGGTGCTGCTTGCCCTGGTGGGGCTGGTTTTCTACTCGGAAAACCGCTGCGCCGATGTGGCCGCCCTGGTGGCGGAGCGGGGCGTTCCCACCGCCGACGCCATCCCGTGGATGGAGGCCAGCGACTACACCATCACCCCCTTGGAGCGGGCGCCGGAGGGCCATGAGCTGCCCGTCTTTTCCTGGCTTCCCCTGCGGGAGGAGGTCGCCGACGGCCTGCGCAGCTGGGATCTGCCCAACTATTATACCGTCGAGCTGCCCAACAGTGGCCGTCCCTATGCCATCCGGGTGGATCTGTCGGGCATCTTTCATACCCTGTATTGGGCAGGGATCGCTCTGCTGGTCTGCCAGGGACTGTCTCTGCTGACCAATCTGTTCCGCAACAACCGCTCCATCCGCAAGGTGCTGCGGCCCATCCAGGACCTGGCCTCTACCGCCGCCCGTCTCAACTCCATGACCCACATGTCCCGGCGGGAACTGGAAAATCTGGCGGGCGAGCTGGACAAGATCAACGCCAAACATCTGGACAGCCGCATCGACCTGCCCGGTACCCAGAAGGAGCTGCGTGGGGTGGCGCAGGCCATCAACGACATGCTGGACCGGGTGAACAAGGCATACAGCGCCCAGATGCGCTTCGTCTCCGATGCCAGCCACGAGCTGCGTACTCCCATCGCCGTCATCCAGGGCTACGCCGCCCTGCTGGACCGCTGGGGCAAGTCGGACCCGGAGGCCCTTCAGGAGTCCATCGACGCCATCCGCTCTGAGGCCGCCGCCATGGAACGGCTGGTGGAGCAGCTGCTCTTTCTGGCCCGGGGGGACAACGACTCCCAGCCGGTGAAGAAGGAGACGCTGGATCTGACCCAGCTGGCCGGCGAGGTGCTGCGGGAGGAGGAGATGATCCACCCCGACCGCCTCTTCCTGCCCCGTTGGGGGGAGGAGCCGGTGACGGTCTGGGCAGACCCGGGGCTGATGAAGCAGTTGATGCGCATCCTCATGGACAACAGCGTGAAATACAGCTCCGACGGAGGCAAGGTCTATCTGCGGGTGACCGAGAGCCAGGGCTTCGCCCGCGTCACCGTCCAGGACGAGGGGATGGGCATCCCGCCCGAGGGCATCCCCCATATCTTCGAGCGGTTTTACCGCACCGACCAGTCCCGGGACCGGAAGACTGGCGGCACCGGCCTGGGCCTGTCCATCGCCAAGTGGATCGTGGACCGCCACGGCGGCTGGTTCGAGGTGGTGTCCCGGGTGGATGTGGGCACCCGGATCACCTTCGTGATCCCCCTTGCTCCATAAAACGAAGAACGCCGCCCCGCCATCAAATACTGTCAAATTCCCGCGGACCCCACGGCTGTCTGAACGAAAAACGCCTCGAACCAAAATCATCGGTTCGAGGCGTTTACTCTTTTTGTATGCGTATGAACATCCGGGGCGGAACGCCGTTTTATCCAAAGGCGTCCAGTACCCGCCGGACCTCCCGGGCGGGTACGTCCCCAATGGGGATGACCGGCCGGGGATCGGCCTCATAGCCAGCCAAACTTTTTTCAAACCACAGCACGTCATACCAGGCGCCGTCCTTGAAGCCGGTATTCCGGTGGACTCCCAGCAGGCGGAAGCCCAAAGACTGGTGCAGTTTCTCACTGGCAGGGTTGGGGGAAGTGACCACCCCGTAAACGGTCTTCACCCCCTGGAGCCGGAGCAGGTCCATCAGAGCGGAATACAGGGCGGTCCCGACGCCCCGGCCCACCGCGCCGGGGGCCAGATAGATGGACAGTTCCGCGTTCCACTGGTAGGCGGCCCGTTCCCGCTCCGGGTGGGCGTAGGCATAGCCGATCAGCTTCCCGTCCTCCTCCACGGCCAGATAGGGGTAGCGCTCCAGCGTGGAGGCGATCCGCCGGGAAAATTCTTCCGGGGTGGGCAGGTCGTACTCAAAGGTAATGGGGGTGCGGATATACCGGGCGTAGATGTCCAGCAAAGCCTGACTGTCCTGGGGACGGGCAAATCTCAGCTGCATGGCGGTCTCCTTCTCTGCGGGGGTGCTCAGACCCGCACCCGCTCAATGCCGTCCACGGCGGCCTTGACCATGGCGTCAATGTCCAGCTTTTCCTCGGCCAGCTCCACCTCGCCGGGGAGGGGGCGCAGCCGGGGGTGCCGGGGGGTAAAGACGGTGCAGCAGTCCTCATAGGGCAGGATGGAGGTCTCGTAGGTGCCGATCTTCCGGGAGATCTGAACGATCTCCTCCTTGTCCAGACCGATGCAGGGCCGGAGGACGGTCAGATCCACCACCGCGCCGGTGACGTTCATGGCCTCCATGGTCTGGCTGGCCACCTGGCCCAGACACTCGCCAGTGACCAGGGCCTTGGCGCCGACGCGCTGGGCCACAACCTGGGAGATTCGCATCATGAACCGGCGCATGATGATGGTGAACAGTTCCTCAGGGCAGGAGCGGCGCAGTTCCTCCTGGATGGCGGTGAAGGGGACCACATGGATGGTCAGGTGTCCGCACCAGGGGGTGAGCAGACGGGCCAGCTCGATGACCTTCTCCTTGGCCTCGGGGGAGGTGTAGGGGTAGGAGAAGAAGTGGACCATCTCCAGAGCCACGCCCCGCTTGGCGATCATATAGCTGGCCACCGGGGAGTCGATGCCGCCGGACAGCAGGGATACCGCCCGGCCGTTGATGCCCACGGGCAGGCCGCCGGCGCCGGGCTCCGGGTCGGCGTGGACGAAGGCGGCGTAGTCCCGGATCTCCACATAGACGGTGAGCTCCGGGTGGTGGACGTCCACTTTCAGATTGGGGTACAGCTCGTCCAGCTCGCCCCCCACATACTGGCTGAGCTGGATGGAGGTCATGGGGAAGGTCTTGTCCGCCCGCTTGGTCTCCACCTTGAAGGTGCGGGCAGTGGACAGTCGGTCGTCCAGATACTCCTGGCAGGCGCGAAGAATGGCGTCCTTGTCCTTGTCACAGGACCGGGCCCGGCTGAGGCCCACCACGCCAAAGACCTTTTTCATGGCTTCCCAGGCACCGTCCATGTCGCAGTCCTCGTTCATGGGCTCCACATAGGTGGTGGACTGGCGGGTGTACACCCGAAACTGGCCCAGACCGTTGAGACGGCGGTGGATGTTGGCCTGGAGCTTGTCTTCAAAGCTGCGGCGGTTCAGTCCCTTCAGAACCAGCTCTCCCAGCTTTAGCAGAATCATTTCGTTCATATCAGGTGTCCTTTCCTTGTGGTTACAAACATTTAGCATGGTTGGTATTATATCGGAAATCGGTTTCATTGTCCAGTATAGGGGATTGTGTGCTAAAAATTTTAGTCTATCGTTTCATGTAGGGTGAGGGCTTGGTAGGGCGGGGGCTTATCCCTCCTCTTTTGGCCTTCGGCCATTCCCCCCGATGGGGGGAATCGTCCCCCGCCGTCCGACGGCTGCCATTTTGGCGGCGGCCCCAAGGGGCCGCCCTACGGGCGGGGCGTCCAGAGGCCGCCCCCTACGAAGCCATATTGTAAACCGTGTGTAGGGGGCGGCGTCCCCGACGCCCCATAATACATCCATAAACTAAAATTTACAATGGGGCCTGATATGCCTCCGTCTTGTTTTTGGGGGCACACTTTGATAAGATAAGGACACAAAATCGGAAAGGTGGTGAAGAGCATGGACACCTTAACAGTTTGGGATCCTAGGGCGCTTGCGGTACTGCGCCGGCTGGAGGCTGCCGGCCACCGCGCTGTACTGGTAGGAGGCTGCGTCCGGGACAGCCTGCTGGGTCTTTCGCCCCACGACTATGACGCCGCCACCTCGGCCCTCCCTGCGCAAATTGAGGCCGCCTGTGCCGGACTGAAGTGTCTGGAGACCGGCCTGAAACACGGCACTGTTACCGTTCTGTCCGACGGTCTCCCGGTGGAGGTGACCACCTTCCGCAAAGAGGGGACCTACTCCGACCACCGCCACCCCGACCGGGTGGAGTTTACCGACGATCTGGCCCAGGACCTGGCCCGCCGGGACTTCACTGTCAACGCCATGGCCTGGGAGGCCGGCGGTCTGGTGGACCTGTTCGGCGGACAGGCCGATCTGAAATCCAGGCTGGTCCGCTGCGTGGGCGACCCGGACCGCCGGTTCGAGGAGGACGCGCTCCGGCTTCTCCGCGGGCTGCGGCTGGCGGCCCAACTGGCCTTCACCCTCCACCCGGACACCGCTGCCGCCATCCGCCGCCGCACGCCTCAGTTGGAGCATGTGGCCTGGGAGCGGATCTCCGCCGAATTTCTCCGCCTGCTCTGCTCCCCGGGGGCCGGGCGGGTCCTCCTAGATTTCCCCGAGGTGGCGGTCCAAATTATTCCCGAATTGGCCCCGGCGGTCGGCTTTGACCAGAAAAACCCCCATCACCTCTACGATGTGTACACCCACAGCGTCAAGACCCTGGAACAGGTGCCCCCCCGCCCCGCTCTTCGGCTGGCCGCACTGCTCCACGACGTGGGCAAACCGGGCACCTTCTCTCAGGACTCCGACGGTATCGGCCACTTCTATGGTCACCCAAAGGTGAGCGCCGCTCTGGCGGACCGGGCACTGGACCGGCTGCGGCTGGACCACGGCGTCCGGGAGCGGGCTGTGACCCTGGTGGCCCGCCACGACCTGCCCGTGGAACCCTCGGAGCAGTGGGAGGGACGTTGGCTGTCCCGGCTGGGGGAGGAGCTTTTCTTCGACCTGCTGGCCCTGAAGCGGGGCGACGCTCTGGCCTGCGCTCCCGACGGCGGCGAGGGACTGGAACGTCTGGAAGGGGCCGAGGCCGCCGCCCGGGCCCTTCTGTCCCGCCGGCCCTGTCTCACCCTCCGGGATCTGGCTGTCAACGGCCATGACGCCATGGCCGCCGGTCTGTCCGGTCCCGCCATCGGCCGGGTGCTGGCTTCTCTTTTGGACCGGGTGGCCGGAGGCGAGCTGCCCAACGACCGCGCAGTCCTCCTCCAGGCTCTGGCCCGCAAATCCTGATCCGTCAAAAGCGCCGGGCTCCCAGTTGGGAGCCCGGCGCTTTTATGGACTTCTATTACTTCTTATCCTTGAAATAGTCTCGGGTGATGCCGGCCACCACGCCGGACAGCGCCAACAGGGCCACCAGGTTGGGGATGGCCATCATGCCGTTCAGGGTATCGGCGATGTCCCACATCAGAGTGCCGGAGCCGGTAGCGCCAACAATGCACATCAGCACAAAGACGGCCTTATAAATCAAACCGACCGTTTTGTTGTTGCCGCTCAGATAGCCCCAGCAGCGCTCGCCGTAATAGCTCCAGCTGAGGATGGTGGACAGGGCGAAGAACAGCAGGCTGACCTGGATAATGGTACCGCCCAGGGTGCCGGGCAGAATGGAGTTGAAGGCGGCCACAGCGGCGGCACCCTTGGAGGCGTAGGCGCTCAGAGCCTCCGCGCCCAGCTCCATGCCGGACAGGACCACAGCCAGAGAGGTGATGGTACAAATCACGATGGTATCCACAAAGACCTCAAACACACCCCAGATGGCCTGCTCGGCGGGTTCCTCGTTGGAAGAGGCCGCGTGGGCGATGGGGGCGGAGCCCAAGCCGGCCTCGTTGGAGAACACGCCCCGGGCGAAGCCCTGCTTCATAGCCACCATGATGGCGTAGCCGAACACGCCGCCGCCCACCGCTTCAAAGCTGAACGCGGAGGCGAAGATGGTGCCGAAAGCGGCAGGGAGCTGGGTGATCCGCAGCAGGATCACCGTCAGTCCGGCCAGGATATAGAAAATCGCCATAAAGGGAACCAGATAAGAGGTCACCTGACCAATGCGCTTGACGCCGCCCAACACCACAACGGCCACCACCACCGCCAGCACCACGCCGGTGATCATGGGATCCACATGGAACAGGCCGCTCATGGCGCCGGCGATCTCGCTGGACTGGGCGATGTTGCCGATGCCGAAGGAGGCCAAACCGCCCAGGATGGCGAAAATCACGGCCAGGAACTTCCAGTTCTTTCCCAGGCCCCGCTCAATATAGTACATAGGGCCACCCCGGTAGGCGCCCTTCTCGTCGGCGACCCGGTACTTCATGGCCAGGGCGATCTCAGCGTATTTGGTACACATGCCGAAGAACGCAGACACCCACATCCAGAAGGCCGCGCCCGGACCGCCCACAAAGATGGCCCCGGTGACGCCGGCAATGTTGCCGGTTCCCACGGTGCCGGCCAGGGCGGTGGTCACCGCCTGGAAGGGGGACAGGTTGCTGCCGTGGTCCTTATTCGACTTACGGAACAGGGAACCCACCGTATGCTTCATAATGTAGCCAAACCAGCGCACCTGGATCCAGCCGGTACGGAAGGTCAGAAACACACCGGTGCCCACCAGCAGGGCCAGCATAATGGGTCCCCACACAAAGCCGTTGATCTTGCCGTTAATGGAAGTAATAACGTCTAACATTTCTCTTACACTCCTTGAAAGATCGCAAAAGTCCGGGATCTCCGTACTTACCGCGCGGATAAAAAACGGACGGAGAGCCCGGCAGAAGGCGCCGACTCTCCGTCCAGATCAACGTTCCGCTCCATCCGGAGAGGCCCCCCTCCCTGAATCAGATCATGAACGTCTCTGTCCTTTTGCCTGAGAGATTGATCCGGGCGTTTTCCGCCCGAACTTGCACCTTCGGCCCCCGCGCGCGGCGGGCGTCTCCAGAGTGCCATCCGTCCACAGTCCTGGTACCTGAGAGCGTTACACCGTCGGTGGGCCCATTGGGCCGCTTCTCTGTGGACATCGTCTGGCCGATTCATTTGTCCGTTGGATGTGGACAATTATACTCATGGAGAAAACGAAATGCAAGTGCTCCCGGCGATTTTTTCATTTTTTATCGTTTTGTACGAAAAATTCGCCAACATCTTCGCCGTTTTTTTCTTTCGTTTACAATACTACGACGGTTACCCCGTTATTATGCTGCTCCAGGTTGAACTACCGCAGC
Source organism: Pseudoflavonifractor phocaeensis (assembly GCF_021531375.1). Lineage (GTDB taxonomy): Bacteria > Bacillota > Clostridia > Oscillospirales > Oscillospiraceae > Lawsonibacter > Lawsonibacter phocaeensis_B. The sequence goes on along the minus strand of NZ_JADYTU010000031.1, from coordinate 9,085 downwards.
TTACTGCTCAAGGTCCTGCTCCTCCCGGATGGCCTGTTCCGCCGCCCGGAAGGCCCGGGACAGCCGCCAGATGATGCAAAGATCGCTGACTCCGTCAAAAATCAAAGCCGCGCCGATGAGGATGACCAAGGCGGCAAAGGTGCCGAAGGGATTAAACAGGATCAGCCCGCCCAGACAGACGGTGAGCAGGGCGAAGAGCAGATCCATCCACCACCGGCTCCACCCCTGGCGCGCCAGGGCAAAGGCCCCCTGGAAATCCACCAGACCATGGAAGATCAGAATGGCGCCGAAAATATACTGGATCAGCATAATGACCGAATTGGGGCTGGTCATGAGCCAGACGCCCAGGGCGCACAGGATCACGCCGGGCAGCACGAAAAAGGCGGGCACGCCCTCCTTCCGGCGGGCCAGCCAGCCCAGGATATAGATGATCCCGGTAATAAAAATAGATACGCCCAGGAGCATACACAGGAAGTTGATCGAGCGGTCCGGCCACCAAATCAGTACCACGCCCAGAACGATGGTGACCAGTGCCGCCGCAATGCTGCTCATACGCTGTTCATGGAGGATCGTTTTCATATGCACACCCGCTTTCTCTTTTAGGGTTAGTATAACACACTCCCGAAGGGGATACAATGACTCATTTTTCTTCTGCCCGGCGGAATACGGCGCTCCTGCCGAAGCGCCAATCCTTTGGTAGGTAAATTTTTCAAACAAGCTTATGGGCCCTGGCCGCTCACGGCCAGGGCCCATGTATCATCATTTCTTCCAGCGCTTCAGCGTGGGGAACCAGGCGCGCATATTCCGCTCCGCTTCCTCCTGCGGTCCGAAGGGGTGACCATTTTCCTCGTTGAACTTCAGATTAAACGCGATCATGTCCTCCATAGTGGCCTCCGGGGCGGTAAAGGCCCCCTGCTGATAGCAGTAGCGGCAGTAGTCCCGGCTCAGCGTGCCGTCCGCCTCCCTGCCCCGGTCCTCCGGGGCGTCCAGGGGCATCCCGCAGCACTGACAGAAATTCCGTTCTTCCATTTGAATGACCTCCTTTTGTGTGGGAGGGTTGGTTCCCTCCTGTGTATGTTCAGGATAATCCTTCAAATCTGACAGGGTTTGTCCGGTTTCATAGAGGGCCACCGTTTTTTTCGCCTCCCGCCCCACAATGTCCCGCCAATAGGCCGGAGACAGCACCTCCACCTGATCCCCGAAGGACAGCAGAAAGGACAGCAACCAGTTGTCCTCGGGGAAGGCGCACTCCACCAGCAGGCAACCGTCCTCCCGGGCGGTCACCCAGCTGGGGTGGAAGTAATCCCGGACCCGGTAGGCCGCTCCGGGCCGAAAGAGCAGCCGGAGTTGAGCGGCCCGGTAATCCCCGGGCAGTGGCGCTTCAATGCCCGCCGGCGTGGGGCGGGACCGGAAACGGGCCTCCTCCAGCTCCGGGTCCTCCATCCGGACCAGACGGAAGGAGCGCCAATCCCGCCGCGTCAGGCAGAAGGCCTGGAGATACCAGCACCCCGACTTGAACACCAGCTTATGAGGCTCGGTCCGGCGGAGGGTACGCGCCCCGGCGGAGCTGTAGTAAGTGAAGGTCAGCACCCGCCGCTCCAGGATGGCCCGTTTCACCAGAGCGAAATTTTCCCGCTCCCGGGCCCCGCTGCCCCAGTCGGCAAAGTCCACCTCCAGCCAATCCCCGCCCTCCCTGCCAAACAGGGCGGACACCCGGGCCAAGGTCTCCTTCTCCTCCGCCCCCCGGGTGGCCAGAATGGCCTGGAGGGCAAAGAGGATCTGGTCCTGCTGCTCCGGAGACAGCAGGGCCCGGTCCAGCACGAACTGGTCCATCAGCCGGATCCCGCCCCCCTGCCCCTTCTGGGTGTAGACTGGAATGCCGGCGGCGGACAGGGCGTCCACATCCCGGTAGATGGTGCGCTCCGACACCTCGAACCGCTCCGCCAGTTCCCGGGCGGTGGCGGAGCGCTTGTCCACCAGGAGGTATAGAATCTGAAAGAGACGGCTGTTCTTCATCGCGCCTTTACCGCACCTTGATCTGGCTCAGGACCTCTCCAATGGGGGCCGCCAGCAGCAGATCGGCGTGAGAGTCGTAGGGAGTAGGGCTCTTGTTGATGAGCACCAGCCGGTGGCCCCGGTAGTAACGGACCAGACTGGCGGCAGGGTACACCGCCAGGGAGGTCCCGCCGATGATGAGCATATCGGCGTTCTGGATGTCGGCCAGGGCCCCTTCCAGCACCCGGCTGTTCAGGGATTCCTCATAAAGCACCACATCCGGCTTCACCGTGCCGCCGCAGGAGCAGACCGGCACGCCTTCGCTATCCCGGACGAACTCCACGGGGTAGAATTTTTTGCACTTCATGCAGTAATTGCGGTGGACCGAGCCGTGAAGCTCCCACACCCGCTTGGAGCCCGCCATCTGGTGCAGCCCGTCAATGTTCTGAGTGACCACGCTGCGCAGCTTACCTGCCTCCTCCAGCTCCGCCAGCTTTTTGTGGGCGGCGTTGGGCTTGGCGTCCAGGCAGAGCATCTTGTCCCGGTAAAAGCGGTAGAACTCCCCCGGCCGGACGTCGAAAAAGCTGCGGCTCAGGATCTCTTCCGGGGGGTAGTCATAGGACTGGTGATACAGCCCGTCTACACTTCGGAAATCCGGGATACCGCTCTCGGTACTGACGCCCGCGCCTCCAAAAAACACGATAGACCGGCTGTCGTCGATCCACTGCTGCAGGATCCTGATCTTATCCTTCATACATATCCGCTCCTTTCCCATCCCGACGGCCGGGCCGCCTTTCTTTCCTCCGCGGCGGGCCTTGGCTTCTTTTTCCGGGTCCATTATAGCAGTTTTCCTCTCTCACCGCAATCCGAGACCTGTCTCCGGTTCCTTTCGCTTTCTGTGGGAGTGGTAAAATTTTTACAGATATCTTTCAAAATTCTTTGTTTAAAATTTCACTTTCGTGTATGCAAATGTCGAAAATTATGTTATATTAAAAGTTAGAACTTTATGCTTCCGCCTTCGCGGACCGCTTTCATCCGTAATTGCAGAAGGGTGGTTTTTTCTTTGGCCGATCTTCTCCTTGGGGCAACCGATCCATATCCCCTCTCCCTGAGCCAGCAAAATATCTGGGACGTGGAACGGGCCTGCCCGGACACCTCCGTCAACAATATCTGCACCACCCTTCGCATCCAGGGCCGGGTAGACTTCTCCGCCCTCCAGCGTGCCATCAATCTGGTGCTGGAGGCGGACAGTTCCCTGCGTACCCGCATCACCTTCTCTGACCGGCTTCCGGTCCAGTACCAGGTTCCCTTCCATCCGGAGCAGATCCCGATTTATGACTTTTCCCAGACCAGTCAGGAGGGCATCGAAAGCTGGGAAGAGGCCTTTACCCGGGAGACCATGACGCTGTTGGACGCCCCCCTTTACCGGTTTGTTCTGCTCCGGACGGGGGAAAACTCGGGCGGTCTGGTCATCAAAATGCACCATCTGATCTCGGACGGCTGGACCCAGGTGCTGCTGTGCAACCGCATCGGGCAGCTCTATCTGGATCTGCTGTCCGGCCGGGAGCCCCAGTTAGACCCCATCCCCAGTTATCAAAGCCACATCGAGGAGGAGTCCCGCTACCTCTCCTCCCCCGCCTACGCCCGGGACCAGGCCTACTGGACCCAGGTTTTGTCCCAGTCCGGCGAGCCCTCTATGCTCAAATCCGTCCGGGGCGCCGCCGTCAGTCCGGTGGGACGCCGGCTCACCTTTGCCCTGCCCCAGGATCTGAACAATGACATCTACACCTTCTGCATGAACCACCGGGTGGCTCCCTTCTCTGTGTTCTACATGGCTCTGGCCATCTACTTCAAGCGTATCGGCGGTGCCGACCGGTTCACCATCGGCGTCCCCATTTTCAACCGGATGAACTTTACCGCCAAGCAGACCAGCGGTATGTTCGTCAGCACACTCCCCTTTTTCAGTGAAATATCCGGCGATTGGAGCCTGAACGAATTTAACGACCACCTGAACGAGGAATGGTTCAATATGCTGCGCCACCAGCGCTTCCCCTTTGCCCATATCCAAAAGCTGGCCGAGGGGACCCAGGGGGCGTCGGAGCGCCTGTTCCACATCGCCTTTTCCTATCAGAACAGCCAGCTGCTGGAGAGCCGTGACGCCGCCGTCATGTTCTCCGGCCGCTGGCATTACAGCGGCTATCAGATGGAGCAGCTGTGCATCCATCTGAGCAACCTGGAGGACAACCGCCGCTATTCGGTGGATTACGACTACCTGACCCAGTTCTTCTCCGCCCGGGAGATTGAGATCCTCCACTCCTGCCTGGTCAACATCCTGCGGGAGAGCCTGGCCGCGCCCGACCGGCCCATCCGTCAGCTGGCGGTACTCAGCCCGTCGGAGCGGGAGCGGGTGCTGTACACCTTCAACCGCTCCGCCTGCCCCGTCTTTGAATCCAGCCTGTACGGCCGCTTCCGCCGTCTGGCCCGGCAGCACGCCGCCCGGGCCGCTCTGATCTGGAAGGGTGCGCGCACCACCTACCAGCAGCTGGAGGAGAAGGCCGCCCGGGTCCACGCCGCCCTGGCCCCCGTCTGCGCCGCGCCGGACACCTTGGTGGCCGTTCTGCTGCCCCGGAGCCCGGAACTGTTCTGGTCCATGATGGGCATTCTTCGGGCGGGAGGGGCGTTTCTTCTCCTGTCCCCCAATCAGCCGGAGAACCGTATCCGGGAGATCCTGACCCAGAGCGGTGCCTCCGCCCTGATCACCCGTCCTGAGCTGGGCGGGCAGCTGTCCGACCTGCTGCCGGTGGTGGACGTCTCCGTCCTCCCCGAGTCGGGTCCCGACGCCCCCGCCGACGATCTGGCCGAAGGTCTGGCCTATGTGGTGTACACCTCCGGCTCCACCGGAACCCCCAAGGGGGTGGAGATCGGCCGCCGCGCCCTGCTCAATCTGGCCTGCGCCATGGAGCCGGTCTACGGCAAGGGGGCCGTTCTGTCGGTATGCAGCGTGGGCTTTGACGCCTTCCTGCTGGAGAGCGCCGTGGCCCTGCTCAACGGCCGCACCATCCTCCTGCCCCAGGAGGAGGAGCTGGAATCCCCCAAGGCTCTGGCCGACCTCATCACCGGCTTCGGCGCCGGTTTCCTGTCCACCACGCCCTCCCGCCTGGCTGCCTTTCTCCGGGACCCCGCCTTCAAGCGGGCCGTGTCCCGGCTGGAAAGCGTGGTATGCGGCGGCGAGGCCTACCCCAGCGACCTGCTCCAGCGCCTCCAGCTGGCCACCCAGGCCCGTCTGTACAACCAGTACGGCCCCTCCGAGGCCACAGTGGCCGTCAGTCTGAAGCAGCTCAACGGTTCCCCCGTCATCACGGCGGGCGGGCCCATGTCCAACTGCAAGCTGTATATTCTGGACAACTGGGGCAATCCCCTGCCCATCGGGGTCTACGGCAACCTGTATGTGGGCGGTGCCTGTGTGGGCCGGGGCTACCGGAACGCCTCCGACCTCACCGCCCAGAGCTTTTCCGACAGTCCCTTCGAACTGGGAGACCGGCTGTACCGCACCGGCGACATCGCCTGCTGGACGCCAGAGGGAGAGATCGTCCTGGCCGGCCGCTCCGACCGGCAGGTGAAGCTGCGCGGCCTGCGGATCGAGCCTCAGGAGGTCTCCGCCTGTCTGTCCAGACACCCCCAGGTGCGTCAGGCCGCCGCCGCGGTCCAGCGCCACAGCGGGCAGGACGTGCTGGTGGCTTTTTACACCTCCGACGCCCCGGTGCCGGAGGAAGCGCTTCTGACTCTGTGCGCCTCCTACCTGCCCCACTATATGATCCCCTCCGCCATCCTCCGGTTGGAGGCCATCCCCCTCACCGCCAACGGGAAGGTGGACGAGGCCCTGCTGCCCCGGCCCGACCTGGCCGCCTCCAACAGCGCCCGACCCGAGACCCGGACCCAGGAGGTCCTGCTGGCTATCCTGCGCCGGGTGCTGGGCCGCCCCGACCTGGGAGTGGACAGCGACTACTTCCTCTTCGGCGGAAATTCTCTCAACGCCATGGAGGCCCTCAGCGAGATCGGCGAGGCCACCGGCCGCGCCCTCCGGGTGGCCGACCTGTATACCTGCCGCAGCGTACGGCGGCTGTCCGCCCTGCTGGACCGGGAGGGCGGCGAAGCTCTGCCCTCCGCGTCCCATCTGGCCCCCGCTCCCCACCAGGAGCGCTGGCCCCTCACCCACATCCAGCAGGGCATCTATGTCCAGTCCCATCTGGACCCCACGGGCAAGACCTACCACATGGCCGGAGCCTTCCGTTTGGGTGCGGTCCCCGACATCCCCCGTCTGGAGCAGGCCTTCCGCGCCCTGATCGCCGGGGAGCCCCTGCTCCGCACCGCTTTCGCCCCGGAGCCCGACGGCATCTTTGCCCGGGTCCGTCCGGAGGCCGAATTTGCTCTGCCCGTCTTCCGGGGTTGTGCCCTGGAGGAGGCCGCCGCTCCCATCCTGGCCCCCTTCCAGCTGGACTGTCCCCCTCTGCTCCGGGCCGCCCTGTGGGAGGAGGAGCCCGGACGCTGGGTGCTGCTGCTGAACATCCACCACATCATCGGGGACGGTCTCACCACCCCCGTGCTGCTGCGCCGGCTGGACCGGCTTTACCAGGGGATCGCTCCGGCGGCACAGCCCCTGACCTATCTGGACTACGCCTGGCACCTGGCCCGGCGGGCCGACGAGGCCGGCCGGCTAGACTACTGGACGCAGCGGCTGTCTCCCCTGCCCGAGTCTCTGGAGCTGCCCGGCGACTTCACCCGGACCCGCGCCTTCGACTTCCGGGGCAATACCATCGCCCACACCCTGAGCCGGGAGCTGTCCGCCGCCTGTGACGAGTTCTGCGCCCGGAAGGGCGTCTCCCCCTATATGTTCTTCCTGGCCGCCTTCGGCCTGCTGCTCTCCCGCCTGTCCGGCAAGGAGGATTTGGTGGTGGGCGCGGCGGCGGCGGGCCGTCTGCTCCCCGAGACCCGGGAGATGTGCGGTCCCTTTATCAACACTCTGCCCCTGCGGCTGCTCCCCGGACGGGACCAGTCCCTGGACGACTATCTCAGCCAGGTCCGGGACGAGGTCAACGGGATGCTGGACCACCAGCAGGTGGGTCTGGAGGAGATCGTCTCCGCCCTTGGCCTCAAACGCACCCTGTCCCAGAGCCCCCTGTTCCAGGTCATCTTCTCCCAGCGCCCGGTGGACGCCGCCGGCTTCACCCTGGACGGCGCCCCGCTGGAGTATCTGCCCCTGCCCACCGGCACCGCCCGGATGGACCTGTGGGCGGAGCTGTCCCGGGACGGGGACCGGTACGCCTTCCATCTGGAATACGCCACTCAGCTGTTCCTGGAGGACACTGCCGCCTATTTCGGGCGCTGTCTGGAGGCGCTGGTCTCCTGTATGGTCCGCTCCGGGGGTCAGACTTCTCTGGCCGAGCTGGACGCCCTGTCTCCCCGGGACCGAATGGAACTGCTGGACATCCCCAACAACACGGTCTATCCCTTCCTGAATCTGCCCATCCCCGTCCAGTTTGCCCGCCAGCTGGCTCTGGACCCGGACGCCCCCGCCGTCATTTTCCACGGCAGGACCACCACCCGGCGGGAGCTGGACCGGCGTGCCTGTCAGATCGCCAACCTGCTCTCCCAGGCCGGAGCCCAGCCCGGCTGCCGGGTGGGCATCGCTCTGAGCCGGAACTCCGACCTGGTGGCCGCCGTGCTGGCTATCTGGAAAGTGGGCGGGGCCTACTCCCCCCTGCTGGCCCACTACCCGGAACAGCGGCTGAAGTCCATGGTGGAGACGGCGGGCATCTCCCACATTCTCTGCGACCCCAGGACCCGGGCTCAGCTGCCCCCCTCCCTGTCCGCCGTTCTCGTCCCCATTGACCAGACCGCGGACGACACCTTCCAGGCCGTCCCTCTGAAGGAGACCGACCTGGCCGAGGTGCTGTTCACCTCCGGCTCCACCGGCAACCCCAAGGGGGTCATGCTGGTGTGGCGCTCCATCGCCAACATGGCCGGCGGCTTCCGGGAGATCCTGGAGCGGTCCGACGGCCCCATCCTGTGCACCACCAATGTGGTCTTTGACATGTTCAACGGCGAGGTGGTCATCCCCCTGTCCATGGGCAAGACCATCGTCATGGCCGACGAGGAGGAGATGATGCTCCCCTGGAAGCTGGCGGAGATCATCCGCCGGGACGGGGTAAAGATCACCCAGTCCACCCCCTCCCGGGTCCAGATGTGGTTCTCTAACGAGGCCTTCTGTCAGGCGGCCCCCAACCTGGATCTGATGATCTACGGCGGCGAAGTGCTCACCGAAACTCTGCTGGAAAAGGCCCAGACCGCCGCCTGCAACTCCGTTCAGGTCAACATGTACGGTCCCACCGAGGGCACCGTGTACAACACCACCCGCCCGGCGGACTACCGTTCCCACATCAACGTGGGCTGGCCCATGCGGAACAACCGGGTCTATATTCTGGATGGGGACCAGAAGCCCGTGCTGCCCACCGCCGTGGGCGAGCTGTGGCTGGCAGGGGAGTGCGTCTCGGCGGGCTACATCTCCCGCCCCGACCTCACCGAGGCCGCCTTCTTCCCCGATCCCTTCTTCCCCGGGGAGCGGATGTACCGTACCGGGGACATTGCCCGGCTGCGTCTGGACGGCTCCTACGACTTCCTGGGCCGCCGGGACGCCCAGGTAAAGCTGAACGGCCAGCGGGTGGAGCTGGACGAGATCAACGGTGCTCTGGTGTCCCAGGGCTGTGCCATCCAGGCCGCCACCGTCCCGGTGCGGCGGGAGGACGGCTCCATGGAGTTGTTTACCTACTACATCCCCGCCCCGGACCGGCCCGACGGCCACCAGATCCGCCAGCGGCTGGGCAAGGTGCTGCCGGCCTATATGATCCCCTCCCATTTAGAGGCCGTGGACTCCATGCCCAGCACCCCCACCGGCAAAATTAACCTGCGGGCTCTGCGGGAGCGGGCGGAGGCGGGCGGTCAAAAAGCCCCCGAGACCTTTGCCGCCGTCGAAGCGCCCGCCACCCCTGTTTCCCTGCCGGAAGAGGCCCCCGCGCCCCAGCCGGTCCCGGAG
>NZ_JADYTU010000030.1 GCF_021531375.1 Pseudoflavonifractor phocaeensis | reverse complement strand
CCCCAGGACTTCCAGCCGCCCCTGCTCCGGGAACACCGGCTGTATCAGGCCGACTGGCTGCTGCGGTACTACCACTTCCGGGCGGAGGAGATTCTGGACGAGAGCCAGCCCGATCTGGACCCCCGGCTGGACCCCAAATGCTGCTGGGCTCTGCGCCATCTGGAATTTTTTCCCGTGGAGGTCAACCGGGCGGACTATGAGGCCCTCCTCCGGGTCCCCGGTCTGGGGGTCCGGTCCGCCCGCCGCATCCTGACCGCCCGCCGGGTAGGTCCTCTCACCTTCGAGGGCCTGAAACGGCTGGGGGTGGTGCTGAAGCGGGCCCAATATTTCCTCACCTGCTCCGGCCGGATGATGGAAGGCCTCCGGGTCCGCGAGGACGGCCTGCTCCGCCACCTGGTCTCTCTGGAGTCCCCCGCTCTGGCCGCCCCCATGCCCGAACAGCTGTCCCTTTTTGACCACGCGGTATGAAAGGAGTTCCCCATGCCCTGGACCCAGGTTTCCTATCAATATGACGGCTCCTTTGCCGGGTTCCTCACCTGCGTCTTTGAAAGTTATGTGAACCACGAGGAGCCGGTGGAGTTCCGCCTCCCCGACGACCCCTGCTGCTCCCTCTACCCCCTGCGCGCGGTCGCTTCGGACCGGGACCACGCCCGAAGAGTGTACCGCTCCCTGTCCGCCAAATTCGGCGGAGCGGGTCAGAAGTTGGTGGCCCGGGGCTTCCTCACCTGCCTGCCCGACCGGGAACTTTGGCTGTGGCGGCTGATCCAAAAGGGCTACCGCCAGGGGGCCGCCGTCACCCGGGACCTCACCGACCCCGTGGTGGACAAGGTAAACAAGGCGGTGTACCATCTGGAGCATGAGGCCCACCTGTACACCGGCTTTGTCCGGTTCTCCGACCTGGAGGGAGTGCTGGTGGGAGAGATCGAGCCCAAAAACCGGGTGCTCCCCCTGCTCCGTCCCCACTTCTGCGACCGGTATCCCCAGGAGCGGTTCGTCCTCCACGACCGCACCCACCGGGAGGCTCTGGTCCACCAGCCGGGCCGGTGGGCCATCCTGCCGGCCCAGGACTTTCAGATGGGCCCGGCGGGCGAGACGGAGCTGGCCTACCGGCGGCTGTGGCGGTCCTTCTACGACACCATCGCCATTGAGGGACGGTACAACCCCAAATGCCGCATGACCCACATGCCCAAGCGGTACTGGGGGACCATGACAGAATTTCAGAACGACGACGGGAACGCCCGGCAGGGGCTGCCCTCAGAGACAAAAACGCGCCCGCGGCCTTAGAGCCGCGGGCGTGTTTGCTTGATTTTCCTCAGTCGTGGGCGTGGCAGCTTTCGCAGTCCAGGCCGCAGAACAGCTTGGGGTCGTAGGCGATATGGTTCTTGTCGTAGTAGTCCTTGACGGCGGCCTTCACCGCCTCCTCGGCCAGGACGGAACAGTGGAGCTTATGGGCGGGCAGTCCGTCCAGCGCCTCCACCACCGCCTGGTTGGACAGTTCCAACGCCTCTTCCACCGGCTTGCCCTTGATCATTTCGGTGGCCATAGAGCTGGTGGCGATGGCGGAGCCGCAGCCAAAGGTGGTAAATTTGGCATCTGAAACCACGCCGTTGTCGATTTTCAGGGTGATCCGCATGATATCGCCGCACTTGGCGTTGCCCACCTGGCCCACGCCGTCGGCGTTCTCGATCTCACCCACGTTCCGGGGATTCCGGAAGTGGTCCATGACCTTTTCACTGTATAACATAGGGTCGTACTCCTTTCTGCAGCTCATCCCACACCGGGGACATGCCGCGCAGCCGCTCCACCACCTCGGTCACCGCCCGGACGGCCTGGTCGATCTCCTCCCGGGTGGTCTCCTCGCTGAGGGTGAGCCGCAGGGAGCCGTGGGCCACCTCATGGGGCCGGCCGATGGCCAGCAGCACATGGCTGGGGTCCAGAGACCCCGAGGTACAGGCAGAGCCGGAGGAAGCGGCGATCCCCTTGTCATCCAGCAGCAGGAGCAGGGACTCTCCCTCGATCCCCTCAAAGCAGAAGTTCACGTTGCCGGGCAGCCGGCAGTTCCGGTCGCCGTTGAGGGCGCTGTGCGGAATTCTGCTCAGTCCTTCAATCAGGCGGTCCCGCAGGACCCGCTCCTTCTGGGCGTTCTCCTCCAGATGGGCGCAGGCCTCCTGCAGCGCGGCGGCCATGCCGGCGATGGCGGGCAGATTTTCGGTGCCCGCCCGCTTGCCCCGCTCCTGGGCGCCCCCTTCGATGAGGTTCAGCAGGGGCAGGCCCTTCCGGACATAGAGCACTCCCACCCCCCGGGGACCATGGAACTTGTGGCCGGACAGGGACAGCATGTCGATGTTCTGACTTACCACGTCGATGGGCAGATGGCCCGCCGCCTGGACCGCGTCGGTGTGGAAGGGGATCTTCCGCTCCCGGCACAGCGCGCCGATTTCCGCTACCGGCTGAATGGTGCCGATCTCGTTGTTTGCAAACATCACGGACACCAGAGCGGTATCCTCCCGGATGGCGGCGGCCACGTCGGACACCTTCACGATGCCGCTCTCATCCACGGGCAGCAGCGTGACGGAGAAGCCCTCCCGCTCCAGCCGGGCCAGGGTGTGGAGCACCGCGTGGTGCTCGATGGCGGTGGAGATCAGGTGGGTCTTGCCCTTCTTCTTACCCAGCAGGGCGGCGCTGAGGATGGCCTGGTTATCCGCCTCGCTGCCGCCGGAGGTGAAATAGATCTCCCGGGGAGAGGCGCCGATACAGGCGGCCACCTTCTCTCGGGCCACGGCCAGAGCCTCCGCCGCCCGCTGACCGGGGGTATGAAGGCTGGAGGGGTTGCCCCAAAACTGCTCCATGCAGTCCAGCATGGCTTGTCGGGCGGCCGGACTGGTCTTGGTAGTGGCCGCGTTATCCAGATAGATCATGGGAAAGTTCCTTTCTAAGTCCTTAGGTAGGGTCGGAGAACATGGGGGTGGACAGATAGCGGTCCCCGGTATCGGGCAGCAGGGCCACAATGGTCTTGCCCTCGTTCTCCGGACGCTGGGCCAGCTGGATGGCGGCCCAGACCGCCGCGCCCGAGGAGATGCCCACCAGGACTCCCTCCTTCCGGGCGATGGCCCGTCCGGTCTCAAAAGCGTCCTCGTTTTCCACGGCGATGATCTCGTCATAGATCTTGGTATCCAGCACCTGGGGCACAAAGCCCGCCCCGATGCCCTGGATCTTATGGGCGCCGGGGGTGCCCTTGGACAGCACCGGGGAGCCGGCGGGCTCCACCGCCACCACCTTGACCGCCGGGTTCTGCTCCTTCAGGTATTTCCCGGTTCCGGTGATGGTACCGCCGGTCCCTACGCCGGCCACAAAGAGGTCCACCTTGCCCTCGGTATCCGCCCAGATCTCCGGGCCCGTGGTCCGGTAGTGGGCCTCGGGATTGGCCTGGTTGACAAACTGGCCGGGCAGGAAGCTGTTAGGGATCTCCCGGGCCAGTTCCTCCGCCTTGGCGATGGCCCCCTTCATGCCCTTGGCGCCCTCGGTGAGCACCAGTTCGGCCCCGTAGGCCTTCATCAGGTTACGGCGCTCCACGCTCATGGTGTCGGGCATGGTGATGATAATGCGGTAGCCCTTGGCGGCGGCCACCGAGGCCAAACCGATGCCGGTATTGCCGCTGGTGGGCTCGATGATGACGGAACCGGGCTTCAGCTGCCCCTGTTCCTCCGCCTGCTCGATCATGGCCAGCGCGATGCGGTCCTTGACGCTGCCGGCGGGATTAAAATATTCCAACTTGGCCAGCACCGTGGCCTTCAGTCCATATTCCTGCTCCAGATGGGTCAGTTCCAGCAGCGGGGTACCGCCCACCAACTGAGCCGCGTTCTGATAGATCTTCATCGTCATTTCCTCCTTTTATACCTGATCAAAGGCCTGACTCAGGTCTGCCAGGATGTCGTCGATATGCTCGGTGCCGATGGACAGGCGGATGGTATTGGGACGGATGCCCTGGTCCGCCAGCTCCTCGGGGCTGAGCTGAGAGTGGGTGGTGGTGGCAGGGTGGATGACCAGGGACTTGACGTCGGCCACGTTGGCCAGCAGAGAGAAGATCTCCAGACTGTCGATAAACTTGTGGGCCTCCTCCTGTCCGCCCTTGATGTCAAAGGTGAAGATAGACGCGCCGCCGTTGGGGAAGTATTTCTCATACAGGGCGTGGTCGGGGTGGTCCGGCAGGGAGGGATGGTTCACCCGCTCCACCTTGGGGTGGTTGGCCAGGAACTCCACGACTTTCCCGGTATTCTCGGCATGGCGGTCCAGCCGCAGGGACAGGGTCTCCACGCCCTGGAGCAGCAGGAAGGCGTTGAAGGGCGAGATGGTGGCGCCGGTATCCCGGAGCAGGATCGCCCGGATGTAAGTGACAAAGGCGGCGGGACCGGCTGCCGCCGTGAAGGAGACGCCGTGGTAGCTGGGGTTGGGCGCCGAGATGGGGGCATACTTGCCGCTGGCAGCCCAGTCAAATTTTCCGCTGTCCACGATGATGCCGCCCAAGGTGGTGCCGTGGCCGCCGATGAACTTGGTGGCCGAGTGGACCACGATGTCCGCACCGTGCTCAATGGGCCGGATCCAATAGGGCGTGCCGAAGGTGTTGTCGATGACCAGAGGCAGGCCGTGCTTGTGGGCGATGGCCGCCACGGCGTCGATGTCGGGAATGTCACTGTTGGGGTTGCCCAGCGTCTCCAGATAGACGGCCTTGGTATTGGGCTGGATAGCCGCCTCCACCGCCGCCAGGTCGTGGACGTTTACAAAGCTGGTGGAAATGCCGTACTGGGGCAGCGTGTGGGAGAGCAGGTTATAGCTTCCGCCGTAGATGGTCTTCTGGGCCACGATGTGGTCCCCGGCCTGGGCCAGGGCCTGGATGGTATAGGTGATGGCCGCCGCGCCGGAGGCCAGGGCCAGAGCGGCCACGCCGCCCTCCAAAGCCGCCACGCGCTTTTCCAGGACGTCCTGGGTGGAGTTGGTCAGACGGCCATAGATATTGCCGGCGTCGGCCAGCCCAAACCGGGCGGCCGCATGGGCGGAATTATGGAACACATAAGACGTGGTCTGGTAAATGGGCACCGCCCGGGAGTCCGTGGCGGGGTCAGGGGTCTCCTGGCCGACGTGGAGCTGAAGGGTCTCAAATCTATATTGGTTGGACATAGCAAAATTTCCTTCTTTCATTGTAATGTGTCAGGTCCTACTTGGTACATCGGCCTTCACACATTCGTCCGTACCGGAAATTCTGCCGGAGCAACCGCTGAAATAATCGTTTCATGGCCGCCTCCCAAATTACATATCTTTTTTGTAGGTTGATTGGATATTACTACTTCTTACCCACTTTGTCAATAGGTTTTTTAAACGTGGGAACATTATTTTTCACCCTCTCCCCCGCCCCGGCGCTTGGGATGGAGATACGCCTGCGGAGTCAAACCATGCCCGGCGGGCACAGCCCCTGCCGCAGACAAAAATCAGGACGCCGCAAAAGCGGCGTCCTGATTTGATCATATTGTGCTGGTTTTTATTCCGCCTTGGGACCGGCCTTGACCAGAGCCTTGCCGGCCTCGTTGGTGGTGTACTTGGCGAAGTTCTTGACGAAGCGGGAAGCCAGATCCTTGGCCTTGGTCTCCCACTCAGCGGCATCCGCATAGGTGTCGCGGGGGTCCAGAATGCCGGAATCCACGCCGGGCAGAGCGGTGGGGACCTCCAGATTGAAGTAGGGGATGGTCTTGGTGGGGGCCTTGCCGATGTCGCCGTTCAGAATGGCGTCGATGATGCCGCGGGTGTCCTTGATGGTGATGCGCTTGCCGGTGCCGTTCCAGCCGGTGTTGACCAGGTAGGCCTTGGCGCCGGAAGCCTCCATCTTCCTGACCAGCTCCTCGGCGTACTTGGTGGGGTGCAGCTCCAGGAAGGCCTGGCCGAAGCAGGCGGAGAAGGTGGGGGTGGGCTCGGTGATGCCCCGCTCGGTGCCGGCCAGCTTGGCGGTGAAGCCGGACAGGAAGTAATACTGGGCCTGCTCGGGCGTCAGAATGGAGACAGGGGGCAGCACGCCGAAAGCGTCGGCCGACAGGAAGATCACATTCTTGGCCGCGGGAGCGGCGGAGACGGGACGCACGATGTTCTGAATGTGGTTGATGGGATAGGAGACGCGGGTATTCTCGGTCACGCTCTTGTCGGCGAAGTCGATCTTGCCCTCGGCGTCCAGCGTGACGTTCTCCAGCAGGGCGTTGCGCTTGATGGCGTTGTAGATGTCGGGCTCGGACTCCTTGTCCAGGTTGATGACCTTGGCGTAGCAGCCGCCCTCGAAATTGAACACGCCGTCGTCGTCCCAGCCGTGCTCGTCGTCGCCGATCAGCAGGCGCTTGGGGTCGGTGGACAGGGTGGTCTTGCCGGTGCCGGACAGACCAAAGAACAGGGCGGTATTCTCGCCGTTCATATCGGTGTTGGCGGAGCAGTGCATGGCGGCGATGCCCTTCAGGGGCAGGTAGTAGTTCATCATGGAGAACATGCCCTTCTTCATCTCGCCGCCGTACCAGGTGTTCAGAATGACCTGCTCGCGGGAGGTGATGTTGAAGACAACGGCAGTCTCAGAGTTCAGGCCCAGCTCCTTGTAGTTCTCCACCTTGGCCTTGGAGGCGTTGTAGACGACAAAATCGGGCTCGAAGTTCTCCAGCTCCTCAGCGGTGGGAGCAATGAACATATTCTTGACGAAGTGGGCCTGCCAAGCCACCTCCATGATGAAGCGGATGGCCATGCGGGTGTCCTTGTTGGCGCCGCAGAAACCGTCCACCACATACAGGCGCTTGTTGGACAGCTCCTTCAGCGCGATCTCCTTCACAGCGTTCCAAGTCTCGATGGAGGCGGGGTGGTTGTCGTTCTTGAACTCGTCGGAAGTCCACCACACGGTGTCCTTGGAGTTCTCGTCCATAACGATGAACTTGTCCTTGGGAGACCGGCCGGTGTAGATACCGGTCATAACATTCACCGCGCCGAGCTCGCTGACCTGACCCTTATCAAAGCCTTCCAGCTCGGGCTTGGTCTCTTCCTCAAACAGCGCCTCGTAAGAGGGATTGTAGACGATCTCGGTGGTGCCGGAGATACCATACTTATTCAGATTGATCTCTGCCATTTTTTGTATGACCTCTTTTCTTAAATGATCTTCCCGCCGGTAGAGTTCCATCCCCACGGCAGGAGAGGATATCCTATGTCTCTATAAATAATACACGGCGCACGGGATAAAGTCAATGTCGCAAAGATTACGATTTCAGACTACTTTAGCGGCAGGACTTTTGATAATCTGGCAAATTCAGGGATACCAAGCCGTTCTCCCCGGACATCGGTGGAAAAGCCGCAGCTTAAGATGATCCTTAGCAGCTCCTCTTTCGGGATTTTGTCCCCGAAGGCAGAGCTTAATGCGTTCAGCAGAGTCTTACGCCGCTGGGAAAAGGCGGCCTTGACCACCTGGAAGAATCGGTCCGGATCGTCCACTTCCGCCGGGGCGGGACGGGGCGTCAGCCGGACCACGGAGGAAGTCACCTTGGGCGCCGGGACAAAGCACTCCGGCGGCACGTCAAAGAGCAGCTCCGCGTGGGTGTGGTACTGGCAGTAGACCGAGAACGCTCCGTAGTCCGGCGTGCCGGGAGCGGCGCAGATCCGCCGGGCCACCTCCCGCTGGATCATCACCGTAATGGCGGAGAAGCATCCCGCTTCCACCAGGGCGGTGATGGCGGGGGTGGTAATGTTGTAGGGCAGGTTGGCGCAGGCGATGGGGTCCAGACCGGAGAACTTTTCCCGGACCAGGGCGGGAATATCGGTTTTCAAAATATCTCCGGAGACGATCTCTGCGTTGTCCCGTCCGGCCAGGGTCTCGGCCAGAATGGGCAGCAGGGAGCGGTCCAGCTCCACCGACACCACCTTGTCCGCCAAAAGGGACAGCTCCGTGGTCAGGGGGCCGATGCCCGGCCCGATCTCCAGCACGCCTTTTCCGGGTCCCGCGCCGGAGGCACGGGCAATGTCCCGGGGGACCCAGTTCTCAATGAGGAAGTTTTGCCCCATGGATTTGGAGAAGCGGAAGCCGTGGCGGGCCAGCAGGGCTTTGATCTGATTGATGTCACATAGATCCATGATATGCTCCTTAATAAAACGTGAAGAAACATTGTTTTATGATTCTTTACTATAACAGGTGCGCGGCGGAAAGGCAAGGGCGGATGCAGCATGTCTCCGCCGCCTTGGCCGGTCGCCTGTGAGAAATTTTGAGGTCGCTTAAAACGGTTCCTCCAGACAAACGGGGACCGATTTCCTTTACTTGCAATGTGGGAAGAAAAAGCCTATAATGTTAACTGGATTTTTATGAGCACCTCACCGGCTGCCAATAGGAGGAATGTTATGACTATCGACCAACAGGGCCGCAAGCTGTGGCGCCGGGTCGCCCCCACCCAGAAGGCCGCGTTCTTCTCCTGCCTCATTGCGGGCTATCTGGTCCACCTCTACGCCTTTACCAATCTGATCCCCAACTCCGACGGTCTGAGCCGGGTCTTTGACCTCCAGCAGATGACGGTCTCCGGCCGTTGGTTCCTCCACTACGCCTCCGCGCTCAACGGCTTCACCCAGATGCCGGCGGTCATCGGCCTGCTGTCCCTGATATTCCTGGGATTGGCCGCCGCCCTTGCGGCGGACCTGCTGCGGCTGCGCAGCGTGGTGCTGGCCGGCATTTCCGGGGTGGTGATGGCCGCCTTCCCCTGCCTGGGCTACACCTTCCTGTACATGTTCACCGCCTCGGCCTACTGTCTGGCCATCTTTCTGGCGGTGCTGTCGGCGTGGCTGGCCAAACGGGGCAAGACCGGCTGGCTTCTGGGCGTGGTTGCCCTGGCACTGTCCATGGGCACCTATCAGGCCTATGTAACGGTGGCCATCGCCCTGTCCCTGCTGACGGTGCTGCGGGAGTGCCTGGACCCAGAGGCCGACTTCACGGGTACTCTGCGCTTGGGGCTGAGGCTGGCAGCTTATCTGGCCGCCGGGGCCGTCCTCTACTACGCGGTCCTGATGGTCTTTCTGAAGGTGAAGGACCTGGAGCTGCTGTCTTACCTGGGCATGGACGCGGCCAACTCGGGCTACCCCTTCGGCCAGTTGCCCCGGCTGCTCTTCGACACCTATAAACAGGTCATTGCCTTCTTCTTTGTCCCCGGATATGCCAATGGCTTTACCAACCGCTGGATGGCGGCAGCGGATCTGTTGGCTTTCGTGCTGGCGGCTGTGTTCTTCCTGCGCCTGCTGGGCCGCAAGGGGCTCCGGAAGGAGGTCTGGCGTCCCGTGGGGGCTCTGGCCATGCTGGTCCTCCTCCCCCTGGGCATCAATTTCAGCCGGATCCTCAGTCCCTACTCTGTCCCCACTCCCCTGATGAAATACGCCTTTGTGACGGTCTATCTGGCTGTCGTACTGCTGGCCGACCTGGCCGACCGTCTCCCCCATCCGGAGAAGGGACGGGCCGCCGCAGCCGTGTGCGCCGCCGTGCTGCTGCTGGTCTTTGTCAACACCAACAACCTGCTGTACACCGTCTCGGCCCAGGCTCACCGGGCCACCGAGAGCTACGCCACCCGGCTGCTGACCCGGATTGAGGACTGCCCGGGCTATGAACCGGGCATGGAGATCGCCCTGGTGGGCGCCGTCCCCGTGGATCAGATCAAAAGCCAGATCCCCAGCTACGCCCAGGTGGACCACTACAGCGTCCCCCTGAACTCGGTGCTTCCCCTGAACAAGCACCTGTACTACTATCTGAACGACTGGCTCAATTTTCCTGTGGAGGAGCCCGACGAGGAGACCATGCTGGCCATTTCCGACTCCCCGGAGTTCCGGGCCATGGCCCTCTACCCCGCCCAAGGCAGCGTCCAAGTTCTGGATGGCCGGGTAGTCGTCAAACTTCAGGAGGAGTACACCCCCAAATCAGACTTTGAGATCGCTTACGAGAACAGGAGATAACCTATGGAAGAAGCCTTGAAACACGGTCTGCTGTCGGTGGTCCTCCCCTCCTACAACGAGGAGGCCTCCATTCCCCGCGCGGCGGACACCATCACCGCCATTCTGACGCAGGCGGGCATAGACCACGAGCTGATTTTCGTGGACGACGGCTCCCGGGACGGCACCTGGTCCCAAATTCTGGCCCAGGCCGCCCGCTTCCCCCAGGTCCGGGGGGTCCGATTCTCCCGGAACTTCGGCAAGGAGGCCGCCATTTTCGCCGGGCTGGCCCAATCCACGGGAGACTGCACCGCGGTCATGGACTGCGACCTCCAGCACCCCCCGGAAAAGGTGGTGGAGATGTACCGGCTGTGGCAGAAGGGCGCCCAGGTGGTGGAGGGCGTCAAGACCAATCGTGGCAAGGAAAATCCCTTGCATACCGCTGCGGCAAAAAGCTTTTACTCCATTATCAGCCGCGCCACCGGCATCGACATGTCCCGCGCCTCCGACTTTAAGCTGTTGGACCGGCGGGCGGTGGACACCCTGCTGGCCATGCGGGAGAAGAACGCCTTCTTCCGGGCCCTCTCCTCCTGGATCGGCTTCTCCACGGCCCAGGTGGAATTCGAGGTCCAGCCCCGTCTGGAGGGGGAGTCCAAGTGGTCCCTCCGCAGCCTGGTGCGCTATGCCATGACCAACATCGCCGCTTTCTCCACAGCCCCCCTCCA
Source organism: Pseudoflavonifractor phocaeensis (assembly GCF_021531375.1). Taxonomy (GTDB): domain Bacteria; phylum Bacillota; class Clostridia; order Oscillospirales; family Oscillospiraceae; genus Lawsonibacter; species Lawsonibacter phocaeensis_B. The sequence continues at coordinate 14,316 of NZ_JADYTU010000030.1, read as the reverse complement.
ACTGGTCACGCTGCTTGGCGTGGTGGTCTTTCTATGCTCGGTGGTGCTGGGCGTCCACTCCCTTTGGCAAAAATTCACCGGACACGCTCTGGAGGGCTTTACCACCGTCATCCTGCTCCAGCTGTTTATCGGCAGTATCCTGATGGTCTGTCTGGGCATCATCGGCTACTACATCGCCAAAATCTACGAAGAAATCAAGGACCGGCCCCGGTACATCGTGGCCGACCGCTGCGAAGGAAGAAACCATGATGGACAAGCTGAAAAAAATCTTTGATCCCACCTTCTTCCGCTTTATCCTTGTAGGCGTCATCAACACCCTGGTGGGCTATGGGGTCATGTTCGGGCTGTACAACCTGGCGGGCCTCCACCGGCTGGGGGACACGGGCTATTGGATCTCCTCCGCCGCCAACTATGTGGTGGGCAGCATCGTCAGCTTCTTTCTCAACAAGCACTTCACCTTCCGCAACCGGGAGAAAGGCGCCGGCGTGGTCCTCCGTTTTGTGGTCAACATCTCGATGTGCTACCTGCTGGCCTACGGTCTGGCAAAGCCGGCGGTGGCCTGGCTGCTGGGCGGCGTGGGGCTGAGTCAGCAGCTCCAGGGCAACCTGACCATGCTGGCGGGCTCCGGCCTGTTCGTGGTCCTCAACTACTTCGGGCAGCGGTTCTTCGCCTTCAAGGCCTCGTGATACCGCTCATAAAAAACGGTGTGCCGAGTTGGCACACCGTTTTTTTATGTTCCTCCGCATCCGGAGCATTGCGAGCAGTCCCCGCCGCAGGCCGCCGCCACAGCGGCGATCTGGGCTTGCTTTTTTCGCCGTTTGCCCGCCCACAGGTCGGCGGCGATGAGGATGACGCACCACACCAGCATCAGAGCCAGGATCAGAATAGCACAGTTTCGGAAAAATTCCTCGGGCAGGATCAGGATCACCGGGTCGGTCCGCCAGTCGAAGATCCAATTGTCCTTTCCCGGGAAAAACAGGGCGTGGAAGATCACAAAGGCCCGGTCAAAGTCTAAGGTGGCCAAACCGCCCACCGTCAAGAAAGCGGCTCCCAGCCCGGCGGCCGCCCAAAAACCGGGGCCGCGGCTCCGGAAGCAATAGGGCCTTACATGCTTTCCGCGGCAATAGACAAAGGCGCACACCAGCAGCACCAGGGACAGGCCAAGCACCCACAGGTCCAACAGGAACAGCTTCCGCACGTCGGCAAAGTGGTCCGCCCCAGACTGAGAGAACCACAGGACCCCGGCGGCAAAGTCAGGCCGCAGGCCCAGACAGAAGTCCATCACCTGGTCGAAAGCCTGCCGTATCTGCTCCACGGTCAAGCCGGTGTACTCGGCCAGACCCATAGGCCCGATATGGGCGTAGTAGAAAGGCCGGCACAGCAGTGGGACGGCCACGGAGGCGGACAGTACCAGCAGCGCGGTGAGCAGGGACAAAAGCAGGGACAGGGGTTTACTGGTTTTCATGGTCATGACCTCGCAGAACAGAATCAGGCAGCCCGGACAAGGCGATCAGCACCTGGGAGGGCAGGTAAAAGAGCCACATCCCCACCTGGGCAAAGGAATAGACTCCGGCAGGGACCAGCGCAGGCTGGTTGAAGGCCCCCACGCACACATCACAGCATAAAAAGAGGATCAGGCCCAGAGAAAACAGGCGAAGCTGTGTCCCTCGCAAAGACAGGCTCTGGACCACATTACACAAAAAGGTGGTAAAATAAAGGGCCGCCACCCCGTTCAGAAAGGACAGCATATCCAGCCGGACCAGCACCCACAGCGCCAAGACCAGCAGTCCCATCCGCAGGGGCCACAGGGTCCGTCCCCCGTTCGCCCGGCAGATACGGACCAAATACAGCCCCTGGACCGCGCAGAACAGCAGCACGCCGGCCAGATACCAAACGTCCAGCAGGAGCAGGAAGGTATCTGCCCCCAAGGTAAAGGCCAGGGCGGCAGTCACCAGTTGATCCCCGCCCCGGACACTCCAAAAGGCGGAAACCAGCAGACACAGCAATATGGAGCCGTATTTCAGCAAGACGGTGTCTCCCCCGGTCAGATCCCCATACAGAAACAGCCCGTAAAGAAGGCCCTCCACCCCGAGAAAGCACCCGATCAGCAGGCGGCTCCCGCAGTTTTTTCTCACAGTCCCACCCCTCCGGTTCAACAGGCGCCCCAGGCATCAGCCGGAACGCGGTGACTGGCAGACAACATCATACCATAGTTTTCCCAAAAATGACAGGGAAAGTCAAAAAAGAGGACCCGGAAATTCCAGGTCCTCTTTTGGGTATTTGGATGGAACGATTACTTGGCGGCCTTCTTCTTGCCGAACAGGGTCTGGATGCCCTCCCAGGCCAGCACCAGAGCCAGCACAAACAGGATCACGGCGATGACCAGACGGATGGGAGCGCCGGCCTTGGACAGGTCGGCCAGCTGAGCCTGAACGGTAAAGACCAGGGAGGTCAGGGTGACCACCAGCATGAAAGCCATGGGGAACAGGAACATCTTATTGTTCCGGCCGATGTTGCCCAGCCAAGCAGCCACAGCCAGCAGGGCCAGGGCGGCCAGCAGCTGGTTGGCAGCGCCGAACAGAGGCCAGATGATGCCGTAGCCGCTCATGCCCAGGCCGATACCCAGGACCACGGTGATGCCGGTAGCCACATAGGGGTTGCACAGCACGGCCTTGAAGCCGGTGACATCCTTATAGGTCTCGCCGGGCTTCAGCCAGAACTCCTGGAACATGTAGCGGGCCAGACGGGTGGCGGTGTCCAGAGAGGTCAGGCAGAAGGCGGACACGGCCAGCACCAGCAGGGCGCTGATGGTAGACTGAGTAGCCTCCAGGCCGGGGATGCAGGCCACCATCCGGGACAGGCCGGTGGCGAACACCTGGGTGGGAACGCGGATGTCGCCGGCAGCGTACTCGCTCCAGATGAAGCCAACGGCACACAGGGAGATCAGAGCCAGAGCGCACTCGATGAGCATACCGCCGTAAGCGATGGGCTTGGCGTCACGCTCGTGGTCCAGCTGCTTGGCGGTGGTACCGGAGCCCACCAGAGAGTGGAAGCCGGAGATAGCGCCGCAGGCAATGGTGACGAACAGGGCGGGGAAGATGTAGCCCAGGGAGGTCATCTGGTCCTTCCAGCCGGTGAAGGCGGGGATCTCCATGCTCAGGTTCTGACCCATGACGCCGGCGCCAATGACGCCCACCACGGCGATGATCATCATGCCGTACAGCAGGAAGGAGGACAGGTAGTCACGGGGCTGGAGCAGGATCCACACGGGGGCCACAGAGGCGATCAGGATGTACACGCCGATGATCCACATCCAGGTTTTGGCACTCAGATAAATGGGGTGGAACTTCAGGCCGATGACCAGGCAGGCCACCAGAGCGATGACGCCCACCACGGTAGCCACGGACAGAGGGGCGCCCTTGCGGTACACAAAGAAACCAAACAGGACGGCCATGACGATGAACAGGATGGAGATCATAGCCACGGAGGCGTTGGCCTCGTTGTAAGCGCCGTCAGCGGTAAAGCCGTTGAAGGTGCCGGCCACGATGGAGGCGAAAGCGGCCACCACCAGGATCAGGGTCAGGTAAGAGAAGATGATAAACAGCTTCTTGGCGCGCTCGCCGATGTTGGCGGCAACGACCTCGCCGATGGACTGACCCTTGTGGCGGATGGAGGCGAACAGGGCGCCATAGTCATGGACGGCGCCGAAGAAGATACCGCCGATCAGGACCCACAGGACCACGGGGACCCAGCCGAAAACAGCGGCCTGAATAGGACCGTTGATAGGGCCGGCGCCGGCAATGGAAGAAAAGTGATGGCCCATCAGAACGGGAGCCTTGGCAGGAACATAGTCCATGCCGTCTTCCATCTCATGGGCAGGGGTAACGCGGGAGTCGTCAACGCCCCACTGCTTGGCAAGCCAGCTTCCGTAGAACACGTAGCCCGCAATCAGAATGGCGCAGCCGACCAGAAGAACCAATACTGCATTCATTGATTTTTCTCCTCTCCTAAATGTTTTTGAATGATGCGCGCCGTCAGCCGCTTCAGATCCTTCTGAAGGATCTTACCGCTGCGGTTGGCGGTGATCTCGCCGGTGGACATATCCACGGCGGCTATTCTAAACTCCATCCATCCATGGAGCGATAGCTTATATTCCCGGCGCTTCTTCAGCTTTTTCAGCTGGGCCAGGGCCTGGGGGTCGGCGCTGTCATAGAGCACCACCGCCGTCAGGTAGGTATACATGTGCTGGGGGTGGGGCTTGATCCGGGGCTCGCCGTCCTCCAGCACCCGTTGAAAGATCCCCTCCACGTCCGGCTGCTCCAGCCGGTCCAGGGACCACAGGTAGAGATACTCGTGGCTCTCCGCCGCCCACAGCTCCGCTTTCTTCACCAGCACATACTGGCTGTCCCGCAGGTGGTAGGCGCACAGGGCCTTCAGTCCCGTGCCGTCATCCACGGGCGTGATATCGTAGTAAGCGGCGTACGCGTCTTTGAGACGTTCCACCACAGCTTGACGCAGCTGAGACAAGGCTTTGGTCCTCACTTTCTCCTCCGTCTACGCGGAGGGACAAAACAGAAGCCGCCGGCCAAGGACGGCTGTTTCTTGCTTTATTAAAGCGCTGAAAACGATTCCAGCACCAAGTAAACGGGAATATGAACAAACTATGAAGAGCAGTATTATCATAGCAGATTGCAGATTGATTTGCAAGGAATTTCTTATTGTTATATGACAAAATACGCTATATTTGCCCACTTTCTTTTGTTAATTTTGTTGTATTCTGCTGCTGTTTTATTTGCCCCCACCCACCTTTCCTCTTTTTCCCCTCCTCCCCGCATACCCTATGCCCACATTGACACTTCCCCGGGAATCAGATACAATGGCAGTGTCCATTTCCGCCACTTCTGACGCCCTGTTTCGGAGGTCCCTGCCCATGATACACCCAAAATTCCGGTCCTCTTTTCTGACCCGCGTCGATCTTTCTCAGGCACGGTGGCTGCGGCTGGCCCGTCCCTCCCTGTTCTTCGCGCTTACCATCTATTATGAAGAGCTGTTTCTCAAGCTCTATTGCTTCCGCGCCATCCCGCCCACCAGCGCGCTGTTCACTCTTCTCTTCACCATTCCCGTGGCCCTTCTGCTGGGCCTGCTGTGCGGCGGCGTATCCCTCCGCCGGGGACGCGTTCTTCTCCCCCTTTGTACTGGGCTGGTCTCTCTGTGGCTTGGCGCCCAGGCCATCTATTACCGCCTGTTCAAGACCTTTCTCACCATTTTTTCCCTGACCAAAATGGCTATGGTGGCCGGGGCCTTTGGCAATATGGCCGTTTCAGAGGTCCTGGTCAACTGGTTCCCGGTGCTGATGATGGCCCTGCCGGTGGTCCTGTCCGTCCTGCTGCGCAAAAAGCTGATCCCTGACGAACCGCTGGTGAAGCGTCAGCGGCTGCGCTGGGCGGCCATGGCTGTCGCCCTCCAACTGCTTTTCATGGGCGCTGTCCTGTGCTACGGCGGCGGGGTGATGTCCCTGCGGTACATCTATTACCAGGCCGCCACGCCCGAACTGGAGGCCCAGTATTTCGGAATGCTCACCCAGACCCAGCTGGAGATCCGGCGGGTTCTCTTCGGCATCAAGCCCGATGATCCTGCCCAGCACCATCTGACCAAATGGACCCGTCCCATTTCCGAACGTCCGTATACACAGCTCCCCTCCACCCCCGACTACTCCCCCGACGTGTATCACGTCATGGACATCGACTTCGACGCCATGATCCGAAACGAGGAGGACGAGGATCTTCTGGCCGCCCACCGCTGGTTCTCCCAGCGGACGCCCAGCACCAAGAATGAGTGGACCGGACGCTTTGCCGGCAAAAACCTGATATGGATCGTGGCGGAGGGCTTCTCTACCCTGGCCATGGACCCGGTCCGCACGCCAACCCTGTGGCAACTGTCCCACCAGGGCTTCATCTTCCAGAACTTTTACACTCCCCTCTGGGGGGTGTCCACCTCGGACGGGGAGTACGTCACCACCACCGGCCTGATCCCAAAATCCGGGGTGTGGAGCTACTCCCAGTCCTCCCAGAACTACATGCCCTTCGCCCTGGGCACCCAGTTCCGAAAGCAGGGCTTCCGTACCATGGCCTTCCACGACTATCTCTATGACTACTATGACCGTAACCTGTCCCACCCCAACATGGGCTATGAATACGTCGCCATGGGCCAGGGACTGACGGAAGAGGACATCATCCCCGCTCAGTTCCTGGCGGCGGAAAACGCCTTCCCCCCTTCTGACCGGATGATGATGGAAAAGATCGTTCCCATGTTCGTCAATGAGGACCGGTTTATGGTCTACTGTCTCACCGTCAGCGGCCATCTGCGCTACAATCTGGAGGAAAACGCCATGTCTGTTCTCCACTGGGACGAGGTAAAGGACCTGCCCTACAGCGATCCGGTCAAGTGCTATCTGGCCAGCCAGATGGAGCTGGAGCTGGCTATGGAGAGTCTGGTGTCCCAGCTGGAGGCGGCGGGGCGGCTGGAGGACACGGTCATCGTTCTCTCCGCTGACCACTACCCTTACGGCCTCACCGACGAGGAGTACAGCGAGCTGCTGGGCCACCCCGTGGACCCGGTCTTTGAGATCTACGAAAACACCCTGATCCTGTGGAGCGCCGACATGGAGGAGCCGGTCTATGTGGAGAAACCCTGTTCCAGCCTGGACGTGATGCCCACCCTGTCCAACCTCTTTGGCCTGGAGTTCGACTCCCGGCTGGTCATCGGCACGGACATTCTGTCCGACTCCCCCGGCTTGGTCATCTTCTCCAACTACAGCTTCCTCAACCAGGAGGGGGCCTACAACTCCATCACGGATCAATTCACCCGCTGGGACGGCCAGTCCCCCGATCTGGACCGGGTGACCGCCATGGTGGCCGACGTTCAAAACCGGGTCGCCTACTCCGCAGTCATTCTGGACTACGACTACTACCGTCTGGCTCTGAATGGCCCGCCCAAAGAGGAAGCCTTCCCGCCTTCCTCCTGAATCCCAACCGGACCAGCGGGATCCGATCGGCAGACAGCCGGTCAGCCCCATTGGCACACATGCGGCATACAATACAAGGAAAGCGCCCGCCGGCAGAGCCGGCGGGCGCTTTATTCGGGATGGTCGAGGGAGGGTATTCCGTATATATTGACCGCCTGAGCGGGAATCTTTGGTCTGCCGCCCCGGGGCGATACCGGCAGGGGGGCAGTGGAGGTCTCTGATATCTTTTGCTGAGCCGCGGCACCCAGAGACGCGGTGGACGGTCAGCGCCGGTCTTCCCGGCCTTTTCGTTTTATTTCTTTGTTCCCAGGTCGATCATAGTATACCGCACACCTCCACGCCTTTCTTCACGAATCGGAGAACGTTCCGTGAACAATTTGTAAATCTCTCCTCCCCTTCCGGCGGGTGCCTCCTGAGGCACCCCTGCACGGGCGGCTCGTCCCTCCCCACGGCACGCCGCCGGAAAAGCGCGCCCCACGCAAGGCCACAGACAGACAAAACTCCCGGGAGACAACTGCCTCCCGGGAGTTTTTACGTTATCTGTACGGCTCAGCCCACGCCAAGCTGGATCCACAGGTCGTTATACAGGGTGCGGATATCGGCGGGCAGGACCAGATAGGCCTCGCAGCGGTCCAGCACCTCCTGGGGAGCGGCCATGATCTCATAGATCTCCGGGTCCAGCTCCTCGCCGTAGGTCTCCTCATAGTAGGCGGGATACTGCTCCAGGGCCTCCTTGTTGGGGGAGGCGTACCAGATATAGTCCATGTTGGCCAGATTGGCTTCGGTGGAGGCAATAAAGTTGATCCATGCCTCGGCCTCGTCCTTGTTCTGGGCGTCCTTCAGCACGCACATGGCGTCCACAAACCAGTTGGAGCCCTCCTCGGGGACCACATAGCGCAGGTCCTCGTTGTTCTCCAGCATGGTCAGATAGTCGCCGGCATAATAGACGCCGATGGCGGCGTTGCCGCCCTCCATCTTCTGGAAAATCTCGTCCATCACCTTGCCCTGGTAGACGCCCTTGGCAGCGGCGTCGGAAATGAGCTGGTAGGCCTCACGGATCTCGTTTTCGTCGGTGGTGTTGACGGAGTAGCCCAGGTAGTACAGGCCCATGGCCAAAGCGTCCCGGGAGTTGCCGATGAGCAGCACATCGCCGGCGTACTTCTCGTCAAACACGGCGCTCCAGCTGGTGATCTCCTCGTCCACCATGGCGGAATTGTAGATGATGCCCAGGGTGCCCCAGGTGTAGGGGACGGTGTACTTGTTTTCCGGGTCGTAGGACAGGTTCTTGAACCGGTCGTCGATGAGGGAGAAATTGGGGATGTTGTCGTAGTCGAGCTCGGCCAGCATATCTTCCTCGATGAGCTGGGAGATCATATAGTCAGAGGGGACGATGACGTCATAGTTGGCGCCGCCGTTCTTGAGCAGAGAGTACAGGGCCTCGTTGCTCTCGGCGGTCTGGTAGTTGACCTTGATGCCGGTCTCCTCCTCAAATTGAGCGATCAGGTCGGTGTCGATATACTCGCCCCAGCTGCACACATTGACCACGCGCTTACCGGCGTTGTTGCTGTTGCCCGTGGCGCTGCTGCCCGCGTTTGCAGCAGAACCGTTGGCTTCCTCATCCATGGCGCACCCGGTCAGGAACAGGCCCGCCGCCAGACTCATGGCAAGGGCCAAGGCTACGATTTTTTTCAATTGATCATTCCTCCAGATTACAAAATTGGTCTCTCTCCGGCCACAGGGCCGCGAGAACAAAACATTCATTTCTTTTTTGCCAGCGCCTTCTCCTGGCGCGCCTCCCGCACGTTGACGATGATCAGCAGCGCCAGCACCGCGGCGAACAGCAGGGTCGAGATGGCGTTGATCTCCGGGCTGACCCGCTTTTTGGTCATGCCGTAGATGGTCATGGCCAGCGTGGAAGTGGCGGAGCCGGCGGTGAAATAGGAGATGACGAAGTCGTCAATGGACATAGTAAAGGCGATGAGGGCGCCGGAGATGATGCCGGGCTTGATCTCCGGGACCACCACCTTCCAGAAGGCCTGCATCCAGGTGCAGCCCAGGTCCTGGGCCGCGTCGATGAGGTTCTTGTCCATCTGCCGCAGCTTGGGCGTCACGTTCAGGATGACATAGGGGATGTTAAAGGAGATATGGGCCAGCAGCAGCGTGCCGAAGCCCAGGTACAGCCGGGGCGCCGTCAGCCGGTAGCTGTTTTCCATCCAGGTGACAAAGCCGTTCCAGCCGGCAAAGGCGGCCACGAAGAACAGGCACAGGGACACGCCGGTGACGATGTCGGCGTTCATCATGGGGATGTCGTTGACCACCATCAGGGGCCGGCGGAGCCGGCGGTCCATGGTAAAGAACCCGATGGCGGCGAAGGTCCCGGCCACGGTGGCGATGATGGTGGCCAGCAGGGAGACCAGCAAAGTGGTGTACACGCTGCTCATAATAATGCGGTTCTGGAACAGCTCCGCGTACCAGCGGAAGGAGAAGCCCTTCCACACCACGCTGCTGTTGCCGGCATTGAAGGAAAAGATGATGAGCAGCAAGATGGGGGCGTAGAGAAACAGAAACACCAGCCCCATAAACAGGCGGCTGCCGATGCGATGATTCTTTTTCATAGCATCACCGCCTGTTCTTCACCCTCGCCGAAGTGGTTCATGACCCACATGCAGACCACCACGATGACCATCATCACCAGGGCGATGGCGCTGCCCAGGTGGGGATTGTAGGCCCCGCCCAGGAACTGCTGCTCGATGAGGTCGCCCAGCATCATCTGGGTGCCGCCGCCCAGCAGACGGGAGATGGCGAAGGTGGACACCGAGGGCACGAACACCATGGTGATGCCGGACAGCACCCCGGGCAGGGACAGGGGCAGGATCACCTTCCGGAACACCCCCGCGGAGTTGGCGCCCAGGTCCCGGGCGGCCTCCAGCAGGCTGTTGTCCAGCTTGATAATGACGGAGTAGATGGGCAGGATCATAAAGGGCAGGTAGTTGTAGACCATGCCCAGCACCACCGCTCCGGAGGTGCCGATCATTTTGAAATACTGAATGTTGGTCCCGAAGACGCTGTTGATCAGGTCAAACAGGCCGATGGCGGAAAACAGCTGGTTCAGCAGGCCGTTTTTCTCCAGAATGGACATCCAGGAGTAGGTGCGCAGCAGGAAGTTGACCCACATGGGCAGCATGATCAGGACCGAGGCGATCCGCTGGAAGCCGGGGCCTTCCTTGGCCATCATATAGGCCACGGGGTAGCCCACCAGCAGACAGATGGCGGTGGCGATGAGGGCCAGCTTGAAGGACCGGGTGAAGATGACCGCGTAGGTCCCCATGCGTGCGAAGTTGGACAGGGAAAAACCGCCGTCCGCCGTGGAGAAGGCGTAAACCACCACCATGACGATGGGCGCCACCACGAACAGGGCCATCCACACCACATAGGGAACGGCGAAGAGGGACAGCTTATTCTTCATCTCCGCCCTCCTGATCCTCATCGGGATCGAAGCTGGCGTCGCTGATCTCCTCATATTCCTCGGAGTAGGAGGAGTAGTCGCCGAACATGCCGGAATAGTGGCTCTTCTTCATGACGTGGATGCCGTCGGGGTCGATCTTGATGCCGATGCGGGACCCCACCGGAGACAGGTCGGTGGTCTGGATCAGCCATTTGAAGCCATAGAAGTCCACGATGATGTCGTACTGCATCCCCTTGAAGGTGACGTTGGTGACGGTGCCCTTCAGCTGGCCCTGGTCCTCGGGAACGATGTCCACGTCCTCCGGCCGGATGACCACGTCCACGGGCTCGTCCTTTTCAAAGCCGCCGTCCAGGCAGCGGAACCTCCGGTTGAATATCTCCACCACCCCGTCGGCGCGCATAATGCCGTCGATGATGTTGGACTCGCCGATGAAGTCGGCCACAAAGGCGTTCTTGGGCTCGTTATAGATATCCTCGGGGGTGCCGATCTGCTGGATCTTGCCGGCGTCCATGACCACCACCGTGTCGGACATGGCCAGGGCTTCCTCCTGGTCATGGGTGACATAGATAAAGGTGATCTCCATGGCCTTCTGGATGCGCTTGAGCTCGTTCTGCATGTCCTTTCGCAGCTTCAGGTCCAGCGCGCCCAGCGGCTCGTCCAACAGCAGCACCTTGGGCTTGTTCACCAGAGCCCGGGCAATGGCCACACGCTGCTGCTGGCCGCCGGAGAGCTGGGTGATGTGCCGCTTGTCAAAGCCCTTCAGGTTGACCACTTCCAGCATCTCCATGACCCGCTGGTGGATCTCCTCCTCGGGCAGTTTCACCTTTTTGCCCTTCTCATCCGTCTTGGGGATACGAAGGCCAAAGGCGATATTCTCATATACATTCAAATGGGGAAACAGAGCATACTTCTGAAACACCGTGTTGATCGCCCGTTTATGGGGCGGAACAGCATTAATCCTCACACCGTCAAAAAAGATGTCCCCGGAGGTTGGTGTCTGAAAACCACCGATGATTCTGAGCGTGGTGGTCTTGCCGCACCCACTGGGACCTAGCAGTGTGAGGAATTCCTTATCATTGATATACAGATTGATGTTGTCGAGCACGACCTCGTCGTCGAACGCCATGGTGCAGTTGGCCAGGCGGATCAACTCTTTGGACATGTATCCTCCCCCATTTCTGTGTGTTTTACCTTGTCAGCTCCCTCGATTTATTCGTCCGGTTCGGCATCCCGCTTTCGGGGACCTCCGGGGGGCCGGACTTTCACGGATAGCGAGATACACTATATCTGTTTACCCCCTAATTGTCAATCATTTTCCCCAAAATTTTCGCTGAATTTTAAAGGCTTTCCCCCACGTCTCTCCCCACTGGAAATTTCAGGCGGAAAAGGGCCTCCGGACAGTCCTCCGGAGGCCCTCAATTTCCTTTATTCTTCCATTTCCATCGTTAAATATACAATGCGGCCCAGGCCCCGGTCGTCCAGCAGGACCAGCCGATGGGCGGCTGCTTCTTCCCTGCCCAGCGTATAGGCGGTCCGCTTTCCCGCACTGAGGCGGTTCGTCTCCTCCACCAGGGCCCAGACAGCTCCGCCGGGCCCCTCCAAGGTCAGCCCTTCCCCAATATCTTCCGGGAGCACAACGTCCGTTTTCAGCAGACGGTCCTCACCATCGAACCACTTGACCGCAACATCGGTCAGCCGCTCCACACTTTCAATGGTAAATTCGGCCTCGAACGCCTTGGTCTCCGTCTTACTGTTGACGGTAGTGGTATACGCCTCCCGCTCCGAGACGGTGAAGCCCCCCACGCCGCCGTAGCTGTTTCCGGTGCCGTCCAGGTAGACGGTTCCGTCCGCCATTTGGTACACCCGGTAGGCCGTCCAGCAGTAATCGAAGCCCTCCGTATTCCAGTTTTTGTCATCCAGCGGCGGACCAAAGTAGACGGTCCCCCTGACATAGTCCTCTTCATCGGCAAATCCGATCTGGACGTCTGCCATATCAGAGCCGGCGGAGACATATTCCCCGCCGTCTTCCTCCGTCCGGGTCACCAGAAAGCAGTTGAAGCCCTCCTTGCCCGGAAAGAGGTACCGGCCGGAATCTTCGTCATAGCGGCCAATGAGGATCTCACGGGGAAAGGCCAGGGTTCCAAGCCCATCCACCTGGGCGTCAAACGTGCCGTACTCCACCCAATGGCTCCGGTCCTCGGGCGGATATTCCTCCAGTTTCTCCTCCCAATCCGGGTCGTCCATGTCAATCGCCGGAGGCATCTCTTCATAGACCAGCTGAAATCCGATGAATTTGTCCTGGGCTGGGTCCTGACGCTCCGGCTGGGCCAGCACGCCGCCGGTAGTGCCCAACACCGCCGCCACCACCAAAACAGCGGCCAGCACGGTGAGAATTCCTTTTCCGGTCTTATTCTTTTTCATCGCCGTCCTCCAATCGTCCGTCGAACCGCAGGATGTCCCCCACGTCGCATTCCAGATAGTAACAAATTCTGTTGATGGTGTGGAACCGCACGCCGCTGGCCTTCCCCGACCGCAGGATGGACAGGTTGGCCTCAGTGATGCCCACCTTGGCGCACAGCTCTTTGGCGGTCATGCCCCGCTCCTTCAGCACGTCGCTGAGATATACTTTGATTGCCATGGTCCACCTCAAATAATGGACTCGCTGTCGTCCTGAAGCTCCCTGCCCCGCTGGAGACAGCGGCACAGCAGGAACAGGGCGGCGGACAGGGCAAGGGTGAACAGGGGAAGTTCCAGGTTGAAGCTGCTCTGCTGGAGCTGGTCCAGCAAAACAAGCTGTGCCAAATTGAGTCCTACGCAGATAAACATGCTCCGTTTGACCACCCAAACACACTTCTTGGCCGTCTCCCCACAGAGCGCCACTGTCTCCTCATCAAACCGCAGGTCACCCAGCCTTTCCGCCAGCCTGGCCCCCAGCAGCAGCGTCCAGGCCGTCAGAACATCCCGTCCTACCTTCAATCCAGTTACTACGGTCAGCATCACACCAGTCAAATGCCGGGACCGGCTGATGGGACCGCTCCCCGCCACGATGTCACTGCCCCAAGCCAACAGCTCCCGCATAGGGCCATAGGCGGCAGCGAAAGCCATCAGCACCGCGCAGGCCGCCAGCAGAAGGGAAAAGGCCTTCGCCAGCTGCTGGGCGGGCAAGGCCTCCAGCCGCCTCAGCGCGCGCAGGATGCACCAGCAAAACAGCATGGCCAGGGCGGTACACAGGGCCGCCAGGGGAAATATGATCCGGGTCAGCTCATTGAGCTGGGTCGGATTGACGGAGTAATAGACCATAACAAACAGCACCGGGGCCATCCCCGCCACCAGCCAGTCCTCCCGCCCCCGCTCTCCCTTGCACAGTAGGAGCATGGGAAGCGCGCACAGCAGCGCGGTCAGCAGCCACGACACCGCATTTCCCCAAAAGCCCGACAGGGACAGCGTCCGCAGTCCCCTGCCCAAAAGCCGGAACGGCTGGTCCAGTACCACCCACCAGTCCACAGAAATCTTGCGTTCAACGTACGCCGCCGCAAGACCGGAAAGAGCGGCCGCAAAGGCGATCCAATATTTAGTCTTCATAGTCTCACCTCAATTATTATTGTTTTACGATAATCTTATATTCAGGTTAACACGTCGGTTATCGTTTGTCAATAATTATCGGGATAAACTACACCGCCCACGCTGTTACGTGGGCGGTGTACGGCCGATACCTAATTACGCTGGTCATTTTTCTCTGCCAAAGAAATATATATTTTAGTTTATCGTTTCATGTAGGGTGAGGGCTTGGTAGGGCGGGGGCTTATCCCTCCCCCTTTTGGCCTTC
>NZ_JADYTU010000002.1 GCF_021531375.1 Pseudoflavonifractor phocaeensis | reverse complement strand
ATCACCATGCCTTATGTGGCTGATGATGCGGTCGTGGAAGCGGCCGTCAAGGGCATGAAGGGCTGATCCCTCCTACCTGATACCATTGACGTAAACTCATAAAAAGGGGGCGTGTTTTTCACGCCCCCTTTTTTAAACTTAATTCCCATTCTATGGGAAAGTCAGCTTTCCCCACGCAGGCTTATCCATTATGCTGAGAGGCGGCCGACGGCCCCTCTCCTGGAAAGGATGAATTCAAATGAGCAAATTACTGCTGAAGAATATCGGCATGCTGGCCACTCCTCTGGGTTCCGGCGCCAAGCGGGGCGAGGAGCAGGGCAAGATTCAGATTCTGAAGGACGCTTGGGTCCTGGTTGAGGACGGCATCATCGCCCAGGTGGGCACTGGGGCCGCTCCCGCTGTCGAGGGCGCCGAAGTTGTGGACGCCGGCGGCAATCTGGTGACTCCCGGTCTGGTGGACGCTCACACCCACCTGATCTTCGGCGGCTGGCGTCAGAACGAGCTGGGTCTGAAGCTCCACGGCGCTACCTACCTGGAGATCCAGAACCAGGGCGGCGGCATCCAGTCCACCACCAACGCCACCCGTGAGGCCACTGAAGAGGAACTGACCCAGAAGGCCGCCAAGGCTCTGGATGAGATGATGAGCCTGGGTACCACCACCTGCGAGGCCAAGAGCGGCTATGGTCTGGCTACCGACCAGGAGCTGAAGCTCCTGCAGGTCATTAAGAATCTCAATGACCGCCATGTTATGGACATCGTCCCCACCTTCATGGGCGCTCACCTGGTTCCCGCCGAGTACAAGAATGACCGTGAGGCTTACATCCGCCTCGTCTGTGATGAGATGATCCCCGAGGTTGCCAAGCAGGGGATCGCCCAGTTCAACGACGTCTTCTGCGAGGCAGACACCTACACCGCCGAAGAGTCTCAGCGTATCCTGGAGGCCGGCAAGAAGTACGGTCTGATCCCCAAGATCCACGCTGATGAGATCGAGGCCATCGGCGGCTCCGTGCTGGCTGGCGAGATCGGCGCCATCTCCGCCGAGCATCTGATCGTCTGCCCGCCCGAGGGTATTGCCAGCATGGCCAAGGGCGGCACCATCGCCTGCCTGCTGCCCGCCACCAGCTTCAATCTGGGTTCCGTCTTCGCTCCCGCCCGGGATATGGTCAACGCCGGCGTGGCCGTGGCCATGGCCTCTGACTTCAATCCCGGCTCCTGCCCCTGCCTGAACCTCCAGTTCGTCATTAACCTGGGCTGCCTGAAGTACAAGCTGACCCCCGAGGAGGTCCTCACCGCCGTCACTCTGAACGCCGCTGCCGCCATTAAGCTGGCCGACAAGGTTGGCTCCGTGGAGCCCGGCAAGCAGGGCGACCTGGTGATCTGGGACGCTCCCGATCTGGACTATATCTGCTACCGTGTGGGCAGCAACCTGGTCAAGACTGTGATCAAGAAGGGCGCCGTGGTCTGATTCGCGGCGCTCCTGGAAAGGGGTGACACCGGGATGGACCGGACAGATTATCAGATCCTAAATATCCTTCAGGCAGATTCCCGTACCACTCTGCGGCAAATCGGAGACCAAGTGGGCCTCACCGCCCCCGCCGTCTCCGAGCGGATCCACCGCATGGAGGAGAAAGGGATCATCCGGGATTACCGCATTGATGTGGATCGGGAGCAGTTGGATTGCAGCATGACGGGCTTTATTCTTGTGGCTCCGGAGCCGGAGAAGTACAACAGCTTCTGCGAGTTCTGCCAGAAGAACCCCGCCATCATCAGCCACTACCATGTGATCGGCGTTTTTAACGCTCTGCTTCGTTTCGCGGTACGGGGCACCCGGGAGCTGGATGAGCTGTTGTCCGCCATCAAGCGCTTCGGTGACTCCCAGACCTCCGTGCAGCTGAAGACCTATTTTGAAACAAAAGAGATCCTCCTTCCTCGATGACCAAAAGACCTGCCGCAGGATGCCGAACGGCTCCTAGCGGCAGGTCTTTTTTTGTCTCTGGGCACCATATACAATCAAACGGCCCCGCAGGTTTGACCTGCGGGGCCGTAAAACGATTCAAATGGAGTTGTTTCGATTAGAACAGGCCGGTGATCTTGCCGTTATCGTCGATGTCGATGCGGTCGGCAGCGGGAACCTTGGGCAGACCAGGCATGGTCATGATGTTGCCGGTCTTGGCAACCAGGAAGCCAGCGCCGGCGTTGACCTTGACCTCGCGGACGGTGATCTTGAAGCCGCGGGGAGCACCCAGCTTGGTCTGATCGTCGGAGAAGGAGAACTGGGTCTTGGCCATGCAGATGGGCATCTTGTCGAAGCCCAGCTCGGTCAGCTGCTTGACCTGCTTCTTGGCATCAGCAGTCAGCACCACGCCGTCGGCACGGTAGACCTTGGTGGCGATGGCGTTCAGCTTGGCCTCAATGGTCTCCTCCAGGTCGTAGACGAACTTGAAGTGATCGTTGGTGGGATCCTCAGCCAGACGGACGACTTCCTCGGCCAGAGCCTTGCCGCCCTCGCCGCCCTTGGCCCAGACCTCGGACAGACGGACGTTAACGCCCAGCTCCTTGCACTTCTCCTCGACCATCTTCAGCTCGGCCTCGGTGTCGGTGGGGAAGGCGTTGATGGCGACCACGCAGGGCAGACCGTACACGTTGGTCACGTTGTCCACGTGCTGCAGCAGGTTGGGCAGGCCCTTCTCCAGAGCCTCCAGGTTCTCGTTGTTCAGGTCGGCCTTGGGCACGCCGCCGTGATACTTCAGAGCGCGGACGGTAGCCACGATGACAACGGCGTCGGGATGGAAACCGCCGGCACGGCACTTGATGTCCAGGAACTTCTCAGCGCCCAGGTCGGCAGCGAAGCCGGCCTCGGTGACGGTGTAGTCAGCCAGCTTCATGGCAGTCTCGGTAGCCTGGATGGAGTTACAGCCGTGAGCGATGTTGGCGAAGGGACCGCCGTGGATGAAAGCGGGAGTGTGCTCCAGAGTCTGCACCAGGTTGGGCTTGATGGCGTCCTTCAGGACGGCAGCCATAGCGCCCTCGGCGTGCAGGTCGTGAGCGGTGATAGGCTCACCAGCGCGGTTATAAGCAACAACCATCTTGGCCAGACGCTGCTTCATATCGGCCAGGCCGCTGGACAGGCACAGAACAGCCATGATCTCGGAAGCCACGACGATATCGAAGCCGTCCTCACGGGGCACGCCGGAGGCCTTGCCGCCCAGACCGCAGACGATGTGGCGCAGCTGACGGTCATTCATGTCCACAACGCGCTTCCAGGGGATGTTGCGCACGTCGATGTCCAGAGCATTGCCCTGCTGAATGTGGTTGTCGATCAGAGCAGCCATCAGGTTGTTGGCGATGCCGATGGCGTTAAAGTCACCGGTGAAGTGCAGGTTGATGTCCTCCATGGGGACGACCTGAGCGTAGCCGCCGCCGGCAGCGCCGCCCTTGACGCCGAACACGGGGCCCAGAGAAGGCTCACGCAGGCAGACAACGGTCTTCTTGCCGATCTTGTTCAGAGCGTCAGCCAGACCAACGGAAGTGGTGGTCTTACCCTCGCCGGCGGGGGTGGGGCTGATGGCAGTGACCAGAACCAGCTTAGACTTGCGGGGCAGATCCTTCAGGGAGTGGATGTCGACCTTGGCCTTGTACTTGCCGTAGTTCTCCAGAGCGTCCTCACTGATGCCCAGGTTCTTGGCAACCTCTACGATAGGCAGCATAGTAGACTGCTGGGCGATTTCGATGTCAGTCATGATTGTTGGCCTCCTTAAAAATATGTATGGTTTTTACGCGTTCCGCGTTTTGCGACTGTTATTATTGTACCGCATTTTTTCCGTTTGGTAAAGATTTTTTGTTGCTTTTTTCAGAAACAATTGACTTTGTGCACTGCTGTTTTTGATGGTTTTATTTTAGCGCAAAACGCTCGATTTCGTAAAGTTTTTCCTTTTTCCTTTTTCTCGCTCCAACTTTCCTTTGTTAAGCAAGATTCTCTTTTTTCAGAATAAAAAAAGGGGGTCTTTTTTTCTCTTCGTCCATCCCCCCTTCCGCGTCAAGGGTTCGGCCCATTTTTTGGTTATTTTCTACAGAAAACCCTATCCTTCTTTTTTGTATTTGCATTCTTCTGTTCTCTATGCTATGCTGTAACAAACGTTTCGAAAGGACGGCTCCCCCATGAAAACGGCTCCGGCCGTCCCCGCACGCGCCCCCAAAACAATGATTTGGAAAGGATGGATCTTCTATGGAATCGTCTCTCACCCCCGCTGAAATTGCCGCAAAATACGCCGCCGTCGGTGAAGGAAAAGCAAAACGCTCGACCCCGCTCCTCATCGTGCTGGGCATCCTGGCCGGCGCGCTGATCGCTCTGGGCAGCGCCGCCACCAACACCGCTGTCTACGGCATCCAGGACACCTGGACCGCCCGCACCATCTGCGGACTGCTGTTCCCCTTCGGACTGGGCATGGTAGTCATCATGGGCGCGGAGCTGTTTACCGGCAACTGCCTCATCACCGTCTCCCTGCTGGACAAGCGCTGCACCTTGGCTGAGATGCTCCGCAGCTGGGTCATCGTCTACCTGGCCAACTTCGTGGGCGCCCTGGCCGTGGCCGCCGGCTGCGCCTTCTTCGGACAGCTGAACTACTCCGGCGGCGCTCTGGCCGTCTACACCATGAAGGTAGCCGCCGGCAAATGTGCCATTCCCTTCGCCAACGGCGTGGTACTGGGCATCCTGTGCAACCTGCTGGTCTGCCTGGGCGTCCTCATGGCCATGTCCGCCAAGGACACCACCGGCAAGATCATCGGCGCTTTCCTGCCGGTGGCTTACTTCGTCCTGTGCGGCTTTGAGCACTGCGTGGCCAACATGTATTACATCTCCGCCGGCCTCATGGCCAAGGCGGTTCCCGCTTACGCCCAGCTGGCCGCCGAGGCGGGTGTGGACCTGTCCGCCCTCACCCTGTCCAATTTCCTGTTGGGCAATCTGGTCCCTGTCACTCTGGGCAATATTCTGGGCGGCGCGGCCCTGGGCTGGCTCATGTGGTTCTGCCACCTGAAAAAGCGTTAAATACAAGCAGCAGGATAAAAAAACTTCCCATCCGGCCGGATGGGAAGTTTTTTGCTTTTAGCCCGGAGGCCAGGTCATATCACGGCCGCTCAGAACATGAAAATGCAGATGGTGGACGGACTGCCCAGCCTGCTCGCCGATGTTGGACACCACGCGGTAGCTGTCCAGACCAAGTTCCTTGGTCACTTTGGAGATGACGGCGAAAATGTGGGCCACCACAGCGGCGTTGTCCTCATTGACCTCGGCTACGGAGCCGATGTGGGCCTTGGGGATCACCAGAAAATGGGTGGGCGCCTGAGGATCAATGTCGTAAAAGGCATAGCACACCTCGTCCTCATAAACCTTGTTGGACGGGATCTGCCCCCCTGCGATCTTGCAAAACAGACAATCGGACATGGAAAAACCTCCTTTGTTGCTTGGTAATTCCATTTTACCTCATTCTGCGGGGATTGCAACAAAAATCTGCGGGAATCCCGAAGGATTCCCGCAGATCATCTGGTAATCAGGTTTTCCGCTCCAGACCCAGCACGTCATAGTACTCGTCAGAGAACCGCAGAATACCGGGGTCAAAATCCGCCTGAAACGCCCGGACCGGACCGTAAGAATCGGCGGGAGTCAGGCCAAAAGCCTCTCCAATGGCAACCAGGGTGGACTCCTTCTGCGCCAGGAAGGACTCACAGCCCGGCCACCGGGCCTGGGCGTCCTCCTCCAGCAGCTGACGGAAACGTTCTTCCTCCAGCCACCAAATCTGGGCAATCGGGCCGACATCACAGCAATAAAGGACGAAGGACAGGAACTGGCGCATATCCTCCGCTACCGGCAGCACATAGGTCCCCGGCTCCCCCATGGCGGGGTCTACACAGAACACCCGCTCATCCCCGGGAAGTAGGACGAAATGGACGCCGTCACAGCCCAGCCGCCCCACATATTCCGCGCCCACAGGCGTGCAGAAATAGGGAGGCTGGTCCACGCCGGGCTCCAGCAACCCGATGGACTCAAAGTCGATCTCCAGCGCACAGAAGCGGCTCAGGTCCTCCCGGGTCATCTTACAGGCCCAGCTTCATGGACACCACGTTGTCCACCATGGCCAGAGCGTTGTCCAGCATCAGGATATCCTTGCCGCCGCCCATGGCGGAATCGGGCTTGCCGCCGCCGGAGCCGCCGGCAATGGCGGAGACCTGCTTGATGATGTCCCCGGCCTTAATGCCCTTGGCCACGGCCTCTTTGCCGCAGACGCACAGGAAGGTGATCTTCTCCCCGTTGACGGAGGCCAGGACGGCCACGATATTGGCGGCCTTATCCCGGAGCATATCGCCCATTTGGCGCAGACGGTTGGCATCGGCGTCGGGGATGTTGGCGGTAAGGACCCGCAGCTCGCCCACGCTGTGGGTGCTGAACAGCAGCCGCTCGGTCTCGCCGGCGGCCTCCCGGGCCTTGAACTTCTCCACCATCTGGTGCAGTTGCTTGATCTCGGCCATGGCGGCCTCGGCCTTTTCCCGCAGCTCGCCGGGCTTGGCCTTCAGAGAGGCGGCGGCCTGGAACAGCATCTCCTGATTCCGGTTCATGATCTCCAGAGAAGCCTTGCCGGTGGTGGCCTCAATGCGGCGGACGCCGGAGGCCACGGAGAACTCGCTGCTGATGTGGAACACGCCCACCTTGGCGGTGTTGTCCAGGTGAGTACCGCCACAGAACTCCACGGAGTAGCCCTGGCCCATGTCCACCACCCGGACGGTGTTGCCGTACTTTTCGCCGAAGAGGGCGATGGCCCCCTTCTTCTTGGCCTCCTCGATGGGCATCTCCTCGGTGACGATGTCATAGCCCTCCAGCACGGCCTCGTTGACCATGGCGCTGACACAGGCCAGCTCCTCGGAGGTCATGGCGGAGAAATGGGTGAAGTCGAAGCGCAGGCGGTCGGGCTCCACCAGAGAGCCAGCCTGATGGACGTGGTCGCCCAGTACGGAGCGCAGAGCCTTGTCCAGCAGGTGGGTGGCGGAGTGGGCACGCATGACGGCCTTCCGGCGGTCCAGGTCGATGGCGGCGGAGACCGTGTCGCCCAGTTTCAGAACGCCCTGGGTCACCTTGCCGTAGTGCATATACTTGCCGCCCTTGTTCTTCTGGACGTCGGTGACCTGGAAGGTGACGCCGCCGGCGGTGATGACACCGTGGTCGGCCACCTGGCCGCCCATCTCAGCGTAGAAGGGGGTCTTGTCCAGGACCACGATGGCCTCCACGCCGGGCATGACCTCCTCGGCCTGCTCGTTCTCCACCACCAGAGCCACCACCTTGGCGCCGGTGATGGAAGCGTTCTCATAACCCATGAACTGGGTCTCGGGCACGTCCTTGCCGAACTCCACGCCGGCCCAGCCCAGGTCGCCCAGGGCCTCGCGGGCCTTCCGGGCCCGCTGACGCTGCTCGTCCATCTGCTTGTGGAACTCGGCCTCGTCCAGCTTCATGCCCTGCTCCTCCACCATCTCCAGAGTCAGGTCGATGGGGAAGCCGTAGGTGTCGTACAGCTTGAAGGCGTCGGCGCCGGAGAAGGTCTTCTCCCCCTTCTCCTTATGGCCGGCCAGCATCTCGTTGAAAATCTTCAGGCCGCCGTCGATGGTCTTGGCAAAATTCTCCTCCTCGGTGCGGATGACCTTGGTGATATAGTCCTGGCGCTCCCGCAGCTCGGGGTAGTGGCCCTCGTTCTCATGCACGACGGTGTCGCAGACCTTGTACAGGAAGGGCTCGTTAACGCCCAGCAGCTTGCCGTGACGGGCGGCCCGGCGGAGCAGACGGCGCAGGACATAGCCCCGGCCCTCGTTGGAAGGCAGCACGCCGTCGCAGATCATGAAGGTGGCGGAGCGGATGTGGTCGGTGATGACCCGGAGGGACACGTCCTTGTCGTGGCTCTGGCCGTAAGAGGCGCCGGTGATCTCGGTGACCTTGGCGGTGATGTTCATCACGGTATCCACATCAAAGAGAGAGTCCACATTCTGGCAGACCGCGGCCAGACGCTCCAGACCCATGCCGGTGTCAATGTTTTTCTGCTTCAGCTCCGTGTAGTGATCTTCCCCGTCGTTGTCGAACTGGGAGAACACCACGTTCCAGACCTCCATGTAGCGGTCACAGTCGCAGCCCACGGTGCAGCCTGGCTTTCCACAGCCATACTTCTCGCCGCGGTCATAGTAGATCTCGGAGCAGGGGCCGCAGGGGCCGGAGCCGTGCTCCCAGAAGTTGTCCGCCTTGCCGAATTTGAAGATGCGGTCGGCAGGGATCCCAATCTCCTCATTCCAGATGCGGAAGGCCTCTTCGTCGGCGGGAGTGGTCTCGTTCCCGGCGAAGACGGAGGGATAGAGACGGTCGGGGTCCAGACCCACCCACTCGGGGGAAGTGAGGAATTCCCAGGCCCAGTGGATGGCGTCCCGCTTGAAGTAGTCGCCGAAGGAGAAGTTGCCCAGCATCTCGAAATAGGTGCCGTGGCGGGCGGTCTTGCCAATATTCTCAATGTCGCCGGTGCGGATGCACTTCTGGCAGGTGCAGACCCGGTGGCGGGGCGGCTCCTGCTCCCCGGTGAAGTAGGGCTTCATGGGGGCCATGCCGGAATTGATCAGCAGCAGGGACGCGTCATTCTGGGGGATCAGGGAAAAGCTGGGCAGGCGCAGGTGTCCCTTGGTCTCGAAGAAGGACAGGAACATCTCACGCAGTTCGTTTAAGCCAAAGGGCTTGGGATCGCTCATGGGTATTACCTCCGTTTTTTATCTTAAATTTTGGTTTCTCACTTTTGTTTTACCTGAAGGCCGATCACCTTCAGGTCGGCATCGAAGGAGATCTCATAGATCACATCCTTCGACTGGTGCTCGCAGTAGACGGCGGTGGCGGCATAGGGCTCGGTGAATTTCTTGCTGTCGCCCCCCACCACCAGGGTACGGGTAGTCTTCACATAGCCGCCAGCCTCAGACACCGTGTCCATCATGGCCTTGACGGTGTCGGCGGTGACGGAATACTCCTCCTTCACCTCAGGGCGGAAAGAATCGGCCACCTCCTGGTAGTTTCCGTCCACCAGCAGGGCTACGATCTCCCGGGCGGCCTCGCCCACCGCCTCCTCCTCCATGCCCTCGGGCAGGGGACGGGCGCCTCTGCACCCGGTCAGCGTCAGAAGGGCCAGCAGAAGCACGGCCATCAGAACAGATATTTTTCGCTTCATTCCACATCCTCCAGCATCAGTTCACATTCGGCATACAGCACCGCGCGGCCCGCCAGAACCACCCGGTCTCCCTCCAGGCGGCAGTACAGGGTGCCGCCCCGGGGCGAGGCCTGCCGGGCCGTAAACTCGGTTTTTCCCGTTTTGGCGGCCCAGTAGGGGATGATGTGACAGTGGCCGGAGCCGCACACCGGATCCTCCGGAATCCCGCATTTGGGCCCGAAGGTCCGGGACACGCAGTCATACCGGCTGCCTCTGGCCGTCACCTGGCACAGCGCCCCCCGCAGCTTTTTCATCGCCTCCAGGTCGGGCTTCAGGTCCGTCACGTCCTCCTCGCGCTCCAGCACGCAGACCAGGTCCCTGGCCCGCCAGGCCTCCACAGGGCGTACGCCCAAGGCCGCCTCCATGTCGTCGGTGACTTCCACTTGCTTCAGGGAATAGGCCGGAAAATCCATCTCCAGCAGGTCCTCCCGCCGCCTTACGGTCAGCGTCCCGCTTTTGGTCTGAAAAGCCACCTGCTCCGTCTCAGGCCGGACCCGGTTCAAGATCACATAGGCGGCGGCCAGGGTGGCGTGTCCGCACAGGTCTACCTCCTCCCCGGGGGCGAACCACCGCAGGCGGTAGCCCTCTCCCTCCGGGACGGCAAAGGCCGTTTCCGGGAGGGCGTTCTCTCCGGCGATCTTAAGCATCAGCTCCTCGCCGGGCCACCGGTCCATGACGCACACCGCCGCCGCGTTGCCTTCAAACATACGGTCGGCAAAGGCGTCCACGATATACTGCTTCATGATCTCTCCTTTCCTTCGGAACAAAAAACCGCCCCTGACAAAAGCCAGGGGCGGAAAGTTCCACGGTACCACCCTGATTATCCCGATAAAAGGCGTCTCAGTCATCCAATAACGGGGATGGGCCGTCCCGCTCGTCGCGGGCCGTTCCGGAGTGGCGCGCGCTGCCGTGTGGCCGAGGGCTCCCACCGTCCCCTCTCGCTCGTGACCGCGTACCGCGCTTGGTTCCGTCAACACATTTATCGGGAGTATTTTATCACATTTTCCCTTCTTGTCAAGGTATCCCGTCCACTTTTCTTCCAAATGCGGGCGGGCAATCCCGGCAAGAGACTCACAGGCGTATATCGGTCAGCGGGTAAAAAGCCCGGCGCGGCAAAGCACCGAGCTTTCTGTCTATTCTCCTAGAATTTGATTCGCCAGAGCATCCATAGCCTTTTCCATAAACTCGTTCAGGCTATACCCAGCAGCCGTCGCCGCCGCTCTGTATCTTTCCTTTTTCCCCTTCTTGACAAACGGGGAAAGCCTGTCGTAATTTGCGGCGTTATATTTGTTTTTCGCTCTTGTCGCCGCCGTACCGGTTTTCTTTTCCATGGGATCGCCTCCTTTTGCTATATTATAACAGCGTTCTTATAACTGTGACCGGACACACATCGCGCAGCCTCACGCAAGTACTTTTACTCAATATTTCGCCCTTCATATACACTCACACCAAGATGCAATGATGATCAGAACGGAAGTCATTGAGCCGGTCAGGTGAAAGAAAAAACGCCGCAGGCAAAAGCCCACGGCGAGGCCCGACAGATTGGAACAGATTCTCGCTGACATTCTGGCGGGCACGGTGTCCGGCCTCATAGTTCTGGCAATGCAAGAATTGCTGAACTGGTAAAGGCCGGGGGTGCGGGGCTACCACCCCGCACCCCAAATATAAAACAAATCTCACGTTTTTGTCAATAGGAGGGCATGATTGCGCATCTTTTTTATCTCGAATTCCACACCGGCGTCAATTACATGGGAAAGGAAAATCTGTGCTAACTATCATGCTAACTATAGAATATTTTCTTCTCAATATCAGGGCATGATTGCACATCCTTTCAATCTCTTTCCCCCAGCACAAAAAATGCTAAAACACAAAAAGAAAGTGCCGAAACCGCTTGTTCAAGCGATTTCGGCACTTTCTGGCGCAGAAGGGGGGATTCGAACCCCCGCACGGTTTTACCCGCCTACTCCCTTAGCAGGGGAGCCCCTTATAGCCACTTGGGTACTTCTGCATGGCTGTAAGTTCCGGATCAATCTTCAGTTGTCCGAGATTAAAGTGGCGGAGAGAGTGGGATTCGAACCCACGGCTCTTGCGAGTCACCGGTTTTCAAGACCGGCTCCTTAAACCACTCGGACATCTCTCCTCATCTTTACTCAATCAGAGGCGAATGTTATCTTAGCATGTTTTCCTCTGTTTGTCAATAGCCAGCTTACCCGGTCCCGGCTCAAAAATAAATCATCACCTTCCCAAATTTTCTCTGAAACCGCCGTATAGTTTCGCCCGGTCCCTGCCAAACTACCTGCGTATCCAAATTATGAGGAGGTACGATCCATGAATCCCAATCAGCAAAACAATCAGAAGCGCCAGAACAATCAGGCCCAGGACAGCGTTCAGAATTCTCAGAATCAGAATGCTCAGAACGCCCAGAACCGTCTGAACCAGAAGAAGAACAGCCGGGACCCTTCCGCCCGCTGAGCCCTTCTCCCCCTCCGCGAATCCCCGCGTCTACTCAACACGCCGCCGGGCTGTTAAGCAGCCCGGCGGCCAAAGGTTTCGGCGGGATAGCTCGTCTGAAAGGGAACCGTCAGGGTACCCTTTCTTTTTTATCTCTTAATACCAACTCCAAAACAGTCAGAAATCTGCCCAGGCTGGTGAAAAATGGTTTCGCCCGTCCGGGCGCTCTTTATTTTTTGCACCTTTCTCCGCACCTTAAAGACTTCTTAACAATTTCTCCCTTGCAACTTAATCTGTCTGTGATATGCTAATCTTAAAGATATGATCAAGAAAAAGGGAGAACGGCCATGACCCACACCATTCTGATTTGTGACGACGACCGGGACATCGTCTCGGCTCTGGATATTTATTTGACCAGCGAGGGCTACCAGACCGTCAAGGCCTACAACGGACGGGAAGCCCTGCGGGCGGTGGAGCAGAACGACATCCACCTGATCCTGATGGACATCATGATGCCCGAGCTGGACGGCATCCGCACCACCGCCAAGCTGCGGGAGGACAACAACATACCCATTATCCTGCTCACCGCCAAAAGCGAGGACGCGGACAAGATCCTGGGGCTGAACATCGGGGCGGACGACTATATCACCAAGCCCTTCAACCCCCTGGAGGTCATCGCCCGGGTCAAGTCCCAGCTGCGGCGGTACACCAGCCTGGGCGGTGCGGAGAAGGGTCCCGGTCTGCTCAGCGTGGGTCCCATCGCCATGGACGACGGAGCCAAGCAGGTGACCGTGGACGGCGCGCCAGTCTCCCTCACCCCCATCGAGTACAACATTTTGAAGCTGCTTTTGTCTCACCCGGGGCAGGTGTTCTCCTCGGCCCAGATCTATGAGCAGGTATGGAACGACCCGGCCTACGGCTCGGAGAACACGGTGGCCGTACACATCCGCCACCTGCGGGAGAAGATCGAAATCAATCCCGCCGAGCCCCGGTATCTGAAGGTGGTCTGGGGGCTGGGCTATAAGATGGAAAAGGAGTGACGTGCCTTGAAGCGGATACAGGACGGCATTCCGGGCAAGCTCATTGCCTGGATGCTGCTGTTTTGCGCCGTATTTATGGGCGCCAGCTGCGGACTCAAGGCACTCCAGGCCGCCCCCTATCTGGGCGGAGAGAGCTACCAGGATACCGGCCAATTTCGCAACCTGCTGCGGGAGTACCAGAACCAGATCGCAGAGGCTTTCGCGCTGGACCATGAACTGGAGCAAGCGGACCTGACTTATGTGGAACGGCAGCAGATCATGGAGCGCATGCAGCAACTGGAACAGAGCCTTGATCCCTCCGCCACCAATTTCCGCTTTGTGGTCCGCAGCGCCGGGGGCGAAGTGGTGACCTCCAATTTGGAGGAGGGGACCATTCTCGCCGACCAGGTCCAAGAAATCAACTACGCCTTTTTCATCCTGGGAGAGTTCTTCACCTCCGACGCAGGCGAGGCATACGCCGCAGAGTCCTCCATCCCTCCCGGTCTGTCGGAGAACACAACCTCACCGGGCAAGACGTCCCAGGAAAAGACCGTTTATACCGTGGAGTGCGGCGTTCCGTCCATGGACCAGCTCGGCACAGTGCAAGACGACTTCGCTCAAATCTCCTACCGATATTACCAGGCAAATTACTGCTTCTCTCAATGGCTGATCATTGCCGGTGTCTGTCTTGCCGCTGCCGCTGCCGCCCTGTTTTTCATCCTTTGGGCCGCCGGACACAAGGCCGGTGTAGAGCAGATCGTCCCTACCTGGCAGGAAGCTATCTTCTTTGACCTGTATCTTATGGTTATGGTAATCGCCGGAACGGCGCTCTTTGCCCTGGGATGGTACCTTTTGGAGTGTTTTTACAGCTACGTGGTGGGTCGTCCCCAGCTGGAGCCGGAGTACGGCTGGCTGTCCGCAGCAGTGGCGGCGGTCTGCGTTTTGTTTGCCGCTGTCATCGCCCTGACTCTGCGGACTCTGGCGGTCCGTCTGAAAGCCCACACCCTGGCCCGGACCACCCTGATCTGCCGCATCTGCGGCTGGCTGTGGCGGAGCGGTCTGGAACTTGTCCGCTCCCTCCCCCTCCTGTGGCGGATCATCGCCGCCTTTGGCGCATACTTTTTTGCAAACGTGATACTGTTTACCCGGTCAATGTACGATGGGTGGGCCGGTCTGCTGTGGTGGCTGCTGAACGGTGCGGTCCTACTTCTGCTGTGCTGGTGGTCCCTGGGCTTCCGCAAGCTGCGCAGGGGCAGCCAGGCCATCGCCGCCGGCAATCTGAGCCACCAGATCGACACCCACCGCATGCCCCATGACCTGCGTTGTCACGCCGAAGACCTGAACAATATTTCCCAGGGCATGGCCGAAGCCGTGGACGAGCAGATGAAGAGCGAGCGGTTCAAGGCCGAGCTCATTACCAACGTGTCCCACGATCTGAAGACTCCCCTCACCTCCATCATCAATTATGTTGACCTTCTCAAGACCACCGACCAGACCGACCCCAAGGCGCTGGAGTACATTGAGGTGCTGGACCGGAAGTCCCAGCGGCTGAAAAAGCTGACGGAAGATCTGGTGGAGGCCAGCAAGGCCTCCACTGGGGTGCTCAGCGTCAACCGGGAGAAGATTGGCATGGCCCAGCTCATTGACCAGGCTCTGGGAGAGTGGACGGAGAAGCTGGAGGACCGGAAGCTCACCGTGGTCACCGCCCTGCCCGAGGGGGAGACCTGGGTCTATGCCGACGGCAGGCACCTGTGGCGGGTCATTGACAACCTGCTGTCCAACTGCTCCAAGTACGCTATGGAGGGCACCCGGGTCTATCTGGATCTGAGCCGGGGCCACGGCCAGGTAACGCTGTCGGTCAAGAACATCTCCCGGGAGCCTCTGAACGTCCCGCCGGAGCAGCTGATGGAGCGTTTCGTCCGGGGAGAGGAATCCCGGACCACCGAGGGGTCCGGTCTGGGGCTGTCCATTGCCCGCAGCCTCACCGAGCTCCAGGGCGGCACCTTCGATCTGACGGTGGACGGGGATCTGTTCAAGGCCATCGTCTCCCTGCCCCAGGCCAACTGAATTACGCAAAAAATCGGAGCCCCGGATCAATTTCCGGGGCTCCGATTTTATTTACGGTCTGTGACTATGTCACCTGGTTCAGAGGACGGACTTGACCTGCTCCACGGCCCGCTTGGTGGCCTCGGCATCGCCGAAGGCGGTCAGCCGGACATAGCCCTCGCCGCTGGGGCCAAAGCCTGCGCCGGGGGTGGTGGCCACGTTGGCCCGGTCCAGCACCAGGTCGAAGAAGTCCCAGGAGCCCATGCCGTTGGGGGTCTTGACCCAGATGTAGGGGGCGTTGACGCCGCCGAAGCACTGGAAGCCGGCGGAGGACAGGCCCTCCCGGATCACCTTGGCGTTGTTCTGGTAATAGGCGATGGACTCCATGATCTGGGCGTGGCCCTCGGGGGTATAGACGGCGGCGGCGCCCCGCTGGACCACATAGGGCACGCCGTTGAACTTGGTGCACTGGCGGCGGTTCCACATCTTGTTCAGGCTGGCTCCGTCCCGCTCCAGCTCCATGGGGACCACGGTGTAGGCGCAGCGGTTGCCGGTGAAGCCGGCGGTCTTGGAGAAGGAGCGGAACTCGATGGCGCAGGTCCGGGCCCCCTCGATCTCAAAGATGCTGTGGGGCACATCCTCCTCGGTGATGAATGCCTCATAGGCCGAGTCGTACAGGATGACCGAGCCGTTGGCGTTGGCATAGTCCACCCAGACCTTCAGTTGCTCCCGGGTGGCCATGGCGCCGGTGGGGTTGTTGGGGAAGCACAGGTAGATGATATCCGCCTTCTCCTTGGGGGGCTCGGGAGAGAAGCCGTTGGACTCCACGCAGGGCATGTAGATCAGCTTGTTCCAGCGGCCCAGCTCCTCCTGGAAGTCGCCAGCCCGGCCCGCCATGGCGTTGGTGTCCACATAGACGGGATACACCGGGTCACACACCGCCACCACGTTGTCCACGCCGAAGATATCGCCGATATTGCCGCAGTCGCTCTTGGCGCCGTCGGAGACAAAGATCTCATCGGGCTTGATATCCATACCCCGGGCGGCGTAGTCGTGCTGGGCGATGGCCTCCCGCAGGAAGGGATAGCCCTGCTCCGGGCCGTAGCCGTGGAAGCCCTCGTAGGTCCCCATCTCATCCACGGCCTTGTGCATGGCCTCCACCACAGCGGGCACCAGGGGGCGGGTCACGTCGCCGATGGACAGCTTGGTGATCTGGGCCTCGGGGTGGGCGGCGGAATAGGCGGAGATCCGCCGGGCCACCTCGGAAAACAGATAGCTGCCGGGCAGCTTCAGATAGTTTTGATTGACTCTTACCATGGTTCACAGCTCCTTTGTGCGATTGATCTTACCGCAAATCTGATGGTTGATATTATCCCCGATTCCAGAATCGTTGTCAATGTAAAAATTCCTCGGCCCCGCGCCTGCCCGGTTCATTCCCCGATCTCCCCTTCAAAAACAGTGCGGGCCGGACCGGTCAGGAAGATCCGCCGTTCCCGCTCTTCCAGCGTCAAAACGCCCCCCGCCAGACGGACTGAGGCCGCGGGTCCGCACAGCCCCAGCTTCCGGGCGGCGGCAAAGACAGCGCAGGCTCCGGTGCCACAGGCCAGGGTGACGCCGCTTCCCCGCTCCCAGACCCGGACGGTCAGGCAGTCCTGGCCAGACAGGGCCGCAAACTCCACATTGGACCGCTCCCGCAGGGCTGGGTGGTGTTCCAGCGCCGGCCCCAGCCGCTCCAGCTCCACCCGGTCCGGAGCGTCGCAAAAGATGACGGCGTGGGGATTGCCCACGGAAACCTGGAATACGGAGAAGCTCTCTCCCGCCAGCTTTACCTCCACCCTTGGGAAGATATCCGCCTGCCCCATATCCACCGTCACCCGCTCCGTCCTCCCTCCGGCCACTGACAGCTCCAGCCCTCTGGGACCGGCATCGGTATCAATGGTCAGGCAGGTCTTTCGGGTCAGTCCCCGGTCATAGACATACTTTGCCAAGCAGCGGATCCCGTTTCCGCACATGGCGCCCCGGGACCCGTCGGCATTGTACATCTCCATGGAAAAGTCCCCGCTCCGTCCCGGCTTGATACAGATCAGGCCGTCCGCGCCCACCCCGAAATGCCGGTCGGACAGCCGCACCGCCAGCCCTGGCAGGTCGGGCGGCTCCCAGTTTCTGCAGTCGAGATAGATATAATCGTTGCCCAGTCCCTCCATTTTGGTAAACCGCATAGCTTCGCCTCCCTGTTGCCAGTAAAGAGGGCGGCGGCCATTCGGCCGCCGCCCTCTTTGATGACCATCCGTGATGTCAGAAGATATGCGCTTTGGACGCCGGTTATTCCTCCTGTGACAGCTCCAGCTCGGAAATGACCAGCCGGGCGGTCTGAGACATACGGGTCTGGGAATCCATGCTCCGCCGCTGGAGCAGCCGGTGGGCCTCCTCCTCTGAAAGCCCCTTGCGCTCGATGATCAGCGCCTTGGCCCGGTCCACCAATTCCTGGTCCGCCCCGCTGCGGCGGGGTCGGAGATAGCGCTCCATCCGCCGTCCGAACTGGAGCAGCATCCTGACGGTGTTCAAGGCCTCCTCCTTTCGGATGGGGGTGGGCAGTTTGAACACATCCTGGTTTCCGCAGGCATCCAGCATGTGCTGGGGACCCACCAGGAGCAGGGAGCAGACCGGGGGCAGGTCCTCGCAGAGCCATTCAGCCGGACCATCCGTCAAGTGAGGGGAGCAGATTGCGCAGTATGCCGTCTGTTTGCTCAGCAGCCGACGTACCTGGTCGCCGGAACGGCAGGTCAGGCACCTGGCGGTGCCGGTACTCTCCAGCAGATCGCTGAACCGCCGGCAAAGGGCCGGGTTCTCAAAGGCTACAATGACGGTATCCACGTTTTCTCACTCCTTTCGGCGGGGCCGGGACAGCGCGGCTGGCTCAGTAGGTGACCAGATACTTCTCCAGCTCCCAGCTGGAGACGCGGGTCTGGTACTCAGTCCACTCCTTCATTTTGCCGGCGATGTAGTGGCTGGCCACATGCTCGCCCAGCACGCCCATGATCAGGGGGTCCTGCTTCATCTCTTCCAGAGCCTCCTTGATGTCTCTGGGCAGGGCGTCGATGTTATTGGCGCGGCGGGTGGCCTCGTCCATGGAGTAGATGTTGTCCCGGATCTCAGGGGGCGGAGTCAGGCCCCGGGCGATGCCGTCCAGACCGGCGGCCAGACAGGCGGCCACCGCCAGATAGGGGTTGCAGGAGGGGTCGGGGCTGCGCAGCTCCACGCGGGTGGACTGGCCCCGGGCGGCGGGGATCCGGATCAGCGCCGAACGGTTGGAGGCCGACCAGGCCCGGTAGCAGGGCGCCTCATAGCCGGGCACCAGCCGCTTGTAGGAGTTGACCAGAGGGTTGGTCAGCGCGGTAAAGCCCTTCACATGCTCCAGCAGACCGGCGATAAAGGCGTAGGCCGTCTTGGACAGCTGGCGCTCGCCGCACTCGTCGAAAAACACATTCTTCCCGTCCTTGAACAGGGACATATTGATGTGCATACCGGAGCCGGCCACGCCGTAAATCGGCTTGGGCATGAAGGTGGCGTGGAGGCCGTTGCGCTGGGCCAGGGTCTTGACCGCCAGCTTGAAGGTCATGATCTTGTCCGCGCCGTCCATGGCGTCGGCGTACTTGAAGTCGATCTCGTGCTGGCCCACCGCGCACTCGTGGTGGCTGGCCTCGATCTCAAAGCCCATGGACTCCAGATTCATGCAGATCTCCCGGCGGGTGGACTCGCCGTGGTCCAGGGGGCCCAGGTCAAAGTAGCCCGCTTCGTCCCGGGTGACGGTGGTGGCGTGGCCCTGGCTGTCCGTCTCAAACAGGAAAAACTCCAGCTCGGGACCGATGTTGAATACATCAAAGCCCATATCCTTGGCCTGCCGGAGCACCCGGCGCAGCACCCCCCGAGGGTCGCCCACAAAGGGAGTCCCGTCGGGATTGTACACATCACAGATCAGACGGGCCACCTTGCCGTGGGAGGGACGCCAGGGGAAAATGGCAAAGCTGTCCAGATCGGGATAGAGGCACTGGTCCGACTCGTTGATACGGGTATAGCCCTCAATGGAGGAGCCGTCGAACATGATCTGATTGTTCACCGCCTTCTCGATCTGAGAGGCCATGATGGCCACGTTCTTCAGCTGGCCGAAAATATCCACAAACTGCATCCGGATAAATTCGATCTCTTCCTCTTTGACAATGCGAATAATATCTTCCTTGGTATAACCCATGACTGCCGCTCCTTCTCAATTTCTTCCTTGATCTTTCCGGGCGCCGGTTCCCGCCCATGATTCCCAATCAATATATGGTCAGTATTACACTTTCCGCCCGGCCGTGTCAAGAATTTTTGAATCGTTTCCGTTGTTCGGGGCAATTTTCGTCCTGACAGACCAATTTTCCCGGAAAAATTCCTCAATTTTTGCATCTTTTGAAATCATTCCTGCAAATCAATAATTTTTCTGTCTTGTTAGCTCGCTGAATTTGTGATATCCCCCAGGGCCATTTCCGGCAGAGGGCGGTAAATTTGGTCAGAATTTGGACTTGCAAATTTGGGCAAGATGGTTTATTGTTGTGGTGTAAAAAATGCGGCCACGGCGGCTGCATGTCATGACCGGATCTGATATGAGACAAGGACGTCCTTCGGGCCTCCTTGTCTCCTTTTTTGTTTCCGGCCGCCAGCAAACGTATGGAAAGGGTTGAGACAATGAGCGTCAACATCTCTGAAATTTTCGGCTCCAACGTATTCAGCATGTCAGTTATGCGGGAGCGCCTGCCCAAGAAAGCCTATGCCGAAGTGGTGGACGTGATGGAGAACGGCGGCAACATCAGCATGGCCACCGCCGACATCGTGGCCAACGCCATGAAGGACTGGGCGGTGGAGAAGGGCGCCACCCACTACACCCATTGGTTCCAGCCTCTGACCGGCGTCACCGCCGAAAAGCACGACTCCTTTATCACCGCCCCCAAGGACAGCAAGACTCTGCTGCAGCTCACCGGCAAGCAGCTGATCATGGGCGAGCCTGACGCCTCCTCCTTCCCCTCCGGCGGCCTGCGGGCCACCCACTACGCCCGGGGCTACACCGCCTGGGACATGACCTCCCCCGCCTTCGTCAAGGAGATGTCCTGCGGCACCATTTTATGTATCCCCACCATCTTCGTCTCCTACAACGGCGAGGCCCTGGACAAGAAGACTCCCCTGCTGCGCTCCATGGAGGCCATCAACGTCCAGGCCCTGCGGATCCTCCGCCTGTTCGGCAACACCGAGGCCAAAAAGGTCACCCCCTCCGTGGGTCCCGAGCAGGAATATTTCCTGGTGGACCGGGAGAAGTACCTCAAGCGCCGGGACCTGATCTACACCGGCCGGACCCTGTTCGGCGCTCCCGCCCCCAAGGGTCAGGAGCTGGAGGACCAGTACTTCGGCGTCATCCGCTACCGGGTAGGAAAGTTCATGGCCGATCTGAACCAGGAGCTGTGGAAGCTGGGCATCCCCGCCACCACCCAGCATAACGAGGTGGCCCCCGCCCAGCATGAGATGGCCCCCGTCTACACCACCTGTAACCTGGCCGTGGACCAGAACCAGCTGGCCATGGAGACCATGAAGCGTGTCGCCACCCGTCACGGTCTGGTGTGCCTGCTCCACGAAAAGCCCTATGCCGGCGTCAACGGCTCCGGCAAGCACAACAACTGGTCCCTGGGCACCGACACCGGAGAGAACCTGCTGGACCCCGGCGACACCCCCAACGAGAACCTCCAGTTCCTGCTGGTGCTGGCCTGTATCATGAAGGCCGTGGACACCCACGCCGACCTGCTGCGCTGCTCCGCCTCCTGCGTGGGCAACGAGCACCGTCTAGGCGCTCAGGAGGCCCCGCCCGCCATCATCTCCATCTTCCTGGGCGACCAGCTGGACGACGTGGTCAGCCAGATTGTCTCCAACGCGGATTCCATCAAGCTGCTGACCTCCTCCAAGCTGGACTCCGGCGTGTCCACCGTCCCCGTTATCAAGAAGGACGCCACCGACCGGAACCGCACCTCCCCATTCGCTTTCACCGGCAACAAGTTCGAGTTCCGCATGGTGGGCTCCTCCGACTCCATCGCCGACGCCAACGTCACCCTGAACGCCATCGTGGCCGAGGCCTTCTGCCAGGCCGCCGACGCGCTGGAGCAGGCCGACAACTTCCACGACGCCTGCTTCCGGCTGATCCATGACTGGATGACCAAGCACCAGCGTATCGTCTTTAATGGGAACGGCTACTCTGACGAGTGGGTGGCTGAGGCGGCCCGCCGGGGTCTGCCCAACCTGCCCTCCATGGTCAACGCCATCCCCGCCCTCACCACTGAGAAATCCGAGGCACTGTTCACCAAGTTCGGCATCTACACCAAGTCCGAGCTGGAATCCCGCGCCGAGATCATGTACGAGACCTACGCCAAGGTGCAGAAGATCGAGGCCCAGACCATGATCCACATGGCCGGCAAGCACTATATCCCCGCCGCCATCCACTACAACACCCGTCTGGGCCAGTCCATCGCCGCTGTGACCGCAGCCTCCGCCGAGGCCGACCTGTCTGTCCAGAAGAGCCTGCTGATCCGGTGCAGCGCGCTACTGTCCGAGGCTTCCAAGGCTCTGGAGGCGCTGAAGGTCCTGCTGCCCGAGGTGGATTCCATGGAGAATGTGGAGGAAATGGCCCACGCCTACCACGACAAGATCGTTCCCGCCATGGCCGCCCTGCGTAAGCCCGTGGATGAGCTGGAGTTGCTGGTGGATAAGGACATTTGGCCCGTTCCCACCTATGGCGACCTCATGTTCGAGGTCTGATCCCCTTTCATTCTTCGGTTGCTTCAACCGTCTCTCTTCTCACATTCCTTTTCCGCCAAAAGCCCCGCGCCGTCACGGCGCGGGGCTTTTGGTGCGCGGCGGAACAAAGTCCGGCCGGATCACATCTCCCCTCATCCCCTCCCGTGCAAAACAGCGCCGGAGTGGATAGTCAGTGTCAGTCCATGTCGATAGGGTACTTCCCGGTAAAGCAGCCCTCGCAGAAACCGCACCGGGCATCCGGGGCCAGCTTATGGAGATTCTCCAGCGTCAGATAGTCCAGGCTGTCCGCACCGGCCAGCTGCCGGATCTCCTCCACGGTATTGTGGCAGGCGATCAGCTTCTCCTTATTCGGGATGTCCGTGCCGAAGTAGCAGGGGGAGATGAAGGGGGGAGAGGACACCCGCATGTGGACCTGGGTGGCTCCGGCCTCCCGGAGCAGATTGATGATCTGCCGGCAGGTGGTACCCCGGACGATGGAGTCGTCCACCATGACCACACGCTTGCCCGCCACCTCGCTGGCCAGGGCGGAGAGCTTGATCCGCACCGCCTGCTCCCGGCTCTGCTGGTCCGGGGTGATGAAGGTCCGGCCCACATAGCGGTTTTTCACAAAGCCCATGCCGTTGGGAATGCCGCTCTCCAGGGCATAGCCCCGGGCGGCGTCCAATCCGGAATCGGGCACGCCCACCACCAGATCAGCCTCCACCGGGTGCTGCCGTGCCAGCAGCCGCCCGGCGTTCACCCGGGCCCGGTGAACCGACTGGCCGGCGATGACCGAGTCGGGACGGGCAAAATAGATGTATTCGAAGATGCACATGTGGGACAGTCCCCGGCAGTTGTCCCGGATGGACCGGATCTGCCCGTCCTGGACCACCACCACCTCGCCGGGTTCCAGCTCCCGCTCCACCCGGCCGCCCACCGCCTCAATGGCGCAGGACTCGGAGGTGAAGAGGATGGCCTCCCCCTTTCGGCCCATGCAGAGGGGGCGGAACCCCCAGGGGTCCCGGCAGGCGATCATCTTCTGGGGAGACATGACCAGCAGGGAGAAGGCCCCCCGCAGCCCAGAGGTGGCGCGGCAAACCGCCTGCTCCACACTGCCGCAGTGGAGACGGGCCTGGGCAATGGCATAGGCGATGAGTTCAGAGTCGCTGGTGGTGTGGAAAATGGCCCCTTTATACTCAAAATCCTGCCGCAGGGCGTCAACATCCACCAGATTCCCGTTATGGACCACCGCCAGCGTCCCTTTGGCGTACTTGATGGTCAGCGGCTGGGCGTTTTCCCGTTCCCCCGCTCCGGTGGTGGCATAGCGCACATGGCCCACCGCCATGGTCCCGTTGAGCCGCTGGAGGGTCTCCTTGTCAAAGACCTCGCTGACCAGCCCTACGTCCTTATAAAAGGACTGCTCCCGGTCGTTGATGGCGGCGATGCCGCAGGCCTCCTGTCCCCGGTGCTGGAGGGCATACAGCCCGTAATAGGTGGTCTGGGCGCAGTTTCCCGCCGGATCGCACACGCCAAATATCCCGCATTCCTCATGGAGTCCCCGATCCGGTTCCTCCAGCTCCATCCATTCTTCCATGACGCTCTCCCCTTCCTGTGCATAAAAAAGCGCAACGGCGCCCGTCTCCAGGCGCCGTTGTCCGTGTGTACTATTATACTATAAAATATTTTTCTTTTTCAACCAAAATCTCCAGGTAAAACCCCCCATATCCGGCTCCGCTCAGGGACGTTTCTGGTGAAATCTTCACAATTTCTTCTCTCCCCCGCCGCCCCCGGTTCCATGCGCTCCGCCCCGTTTCGAACAGCAAAGCTTTTTTCCGCGCCGGGTGAAAAAAAGCTACACAACGATGAAAAAATATGCTACAATAACTACATTATTTTGAAGACTTTGGGAGGTATCTGCCATGAAGTGCCCCTTCTGTTCTCATCCTGAAAGCAAGGTCGTCGATTCCCGTCCCGCCGAGGAGGGCGCCAGCATCCGCCGCCGCCGGGAGTGCTTGGCCTGCCACAAGCGTTTCACCACTTATGAGACCATGGAGAGCCTGCCCCTCATGGTGATCAAAAAAGACGGAAGCCGCCAGAGCTTTGACCGGAACAAGGTGCTGGCCGGTCTGATCCGCGCCTGCGAGAAGCGCCCGGTGTCGTACAGCACGCTGGAGAACATGGTCAGCGAGATCGAGCAGGTCCTCCAGAACCAGATGGAACGGGAAGTCAGCTCCGCCGAGATCGGCGAGCTGGTCATGGAGCGGCTGAAAAAGACCGATGAGGTAGCCTATGTCCGCTTCGCTTCGGTATACCGCCAATTCAAAGACATCAACACCTTCATGCACGAGCTGAACAAGCTGTTGGAGGACAAATAACAATCCCGCCGCCGGAGCCTTCCGGCGGCGGTTTTTGCGTTCTTTGGGACCACACAGCGACCTTACCCGCTCCCTCTTGGACTGTTCGGCCCCGCCGCCGCATACCTCTTGAGGGAGGTGATGCGCCATGACGATCCTGGCCAAAACGGCCGACGCGCTCTGGAACCCCTGGCTGCTGGGGCTGTTTCTCTTCACGGGGCTGGTCTACTCCGCGGGCTCCGGCTTCTTTCAGCTCTTTGAGGCCAAGCTTTGGCTGCGCTCCACGCTGGTTTCCCTGCTTCGCCGCCGAAGGGACGCCGGAGACGGCCTCTCCCCACTCCAGGCTCTGGCCACCGCTCTGGCCTCCACCATGGGCACCGGCTCCATCGCGGGAGTGGCCGTCGCTCTGACCCTGGGCGGTCCCGGCGCCATTTTCTGGATGTGGGTCTCCGCCTTTCTGGGAATGATGACCGGATGCGGAGAAAAGCTTCTTGCCGTCCAATATCAGCGTCCCGCCCCCGGCGGCGGGCTTCAGGGCGGTCCCATGTTCTACCTTCGGGACGGGGCTGGCTCCCCCTTTCTGGCCGGATGGTTCGCTCTGGCCTGTCTCCCGGCTACCCTGGCGGGGGGTGATTTGGTCCAATCCTCCTCCATCGCCCTCTCCCTGGAGGCTGCCTTCGGCGTAGACCGGCTTCTGACCGGCCTTGTCACCGCCCTGCTGGCCGGACTGGTCATGGTGGGCGGCATTGGCCGGATCGCCGGCGTGGCCTCCGCGCTGGTCCCCGCCATGGCTCTGCTCTACCTGGGGAGCGGGACGGCGGTACTCCTCTGCCGGGCCTCCGCCCTGCCCGGCGCCCTCCGCGCCATCTTTTCCTGCGCCCTCTCCCCCGCCGCCCCTCTGGGGGGCGGGGTGGGCTGGACCGTGGCCTCGGCCCTGCGCTACGGCGTGGCCCGGGGGGTATTCACCAACGAGGCCGGTCTGGGCACCTCAGCTATGGCTCACGGCGCTGCCCGGACGGATCACCCAGCCAGACAGGGGATGTGGGGCATCTTCGAGGTCTTTCTATCCACACTGGTGGTGTGCACCATGACCGCCCTGGTCATCCTGGTCAGCGGCGTATGGCAACCCCAGGACCCCTCCGGTCTCACCGGAGCCCCCCTCACCGCCGCCGCCTTTGGCTCCGTGCTGGGCCCGGCGGGAGAGGGCATCGTGGCCCTTTCCCTGCTTCTGTTCGCCTTCTCCTCTATCCTGGGGTGGAGTTACTACGGCCAGCAGAGCCTGCACTACCTCACGGGAGACGACCGCTTTCTCCCCGCCTACCGTGGGGTATTTCTGGCCTGCACGCTGGCTGGGGCCCTGTGGGAGCCTGCCGGCGTGTGGCAGTTGGTGGACCTGTGCAACGCCCTGATGGCCCTCCCCAATCTGGCGGCGCTGCTGCTTCTGGCCCCCCAGAGTCTCCGGACGCTCTCCTGCTGGAAGGCCGAGCAGCGCCCCGCTCCACGCCGCCCCGGACGGCAAAATGGGGAGAGGCGGCGTTTGCTTTGAAAAAGGACTGCCGCCGCGGACGACAGGACGCCAGCGGCGGCGTTGAAAAGCAAAATGGTTATGATTCCAAGCCGTTCAAATCATTGGCAGGGGGCAGGCAGCTGTGGTTCCGGCACACATAAAATGTGTTTGCTCCATTTTTCAGCGGGAATTCTTTGGTCGGCTCCGGCAAAAGGACCACAATGGTATCCAATGGGACGGTGAGGGGTAGCGCTTCCTTGTCCTCCGGCGTTTTCAATACCGCGGTCACTTTGGGCGGCGGATCGTCATGGTCCAGCAGGGCCAGCAGGAACACGGCATACCCCGGAGGGAACCGCTCCGCCTCCGCCGCGAGAAACTCCAGTTGGCCAACGGCCTCCCGCTCATAGCGTTCACGGCCGGTCAGCTGGGCCAGGCGCACCAGAGCCCACGCCATCAGGGAATTCCCGCTGGGGGTCGCGCCATCGTAAGTTTCCTTTGGGCGCAGGATCAGGTCCTCACTCGACGCCCCATAGAAATAGAAGCCGCCGGATGGGGCCCGGAATGAGGCCAGCACGGCTTCACACAGACGCTCGGCCCGCTCCAGATATTCCTTATCCAGGGTCGCCCCGTACAGGGCCAGCTGGGCGCAAAGATAGCCCGCGTGATCGTCCAGAAAGCCCCGCGCCCCCCGCTTCCCGGCCCGGAAGCTGGCAAACAGCACATCGCCTTCCAACAGGTTCTCCCGTAGGGACCGGCCTCCCGGACGGTCCGCTTGCGGGTTCTGTCGTCATGCGTACCTTACGGGCGGTTGATAACCGCCCCTACGAGATCTATTGCACTGCATTCTCTTCGGGCCGCCGGGGGCGGCGGCCCCTACACGCAATGAAATAACGGTGTACTGAATTTCAGCACGCCGCTTTTTTAGTCTTTGTAGAATTCATACTGGATACACTTGGCCGGGCACTCCCGGGCATAATATAATAGCTCGTATTTATCATCTATGCCATTGGTCTTTATGTAGGCATTTAATGCATACACACCATCTCCACCGTAAATATAGGCAACTTTGGCATTACCCGATCCATCCGCTATAGTGGCCTTGATATGTCTACCATTTTCGATACAGGCCTTACCATTTACCTCGGTAAAGAAATCGGAACGCAGACATTTTCCGCAGTTTGTGCAGCCGCTATTGACTGTTGCCCTGATATAGTAATCCCTGTCAAACACCTTATCGTAAACAGCCATGTCCTCCCGCTCGGCTTTCCAGCCCTCTTTCATGATGCGCTTATACTCTTTGGCATATTTCTCCTTGATCTCATAAGCCTGGAGCAGATCCCAGTTACGCAGCGCCGTATAATGGGCCCAAAAGGCGCTGCCGTCGCTTTCGATTTCTCCATCAAGCAGATATCTCTTAGTAGCAAGGGTATCCTGATAGGCTTTCGCCAGACAGTACTGGCCGTAAGGACTTTTCACAAAGCCTTCGTTTACATCAAACTTCTTTAACTCTTGATATCCGCCCTTGGAAACATAATGGTCTGCCAGCCAGTGGACCGCCTCGGTATCGCCTCTGGCTGTCATATGGTCGGCCATAGCTATCGTCACAGGGAGGTTATATCGCCTTATATCCCGCTTGACAAGCTCCGGCTTCATACTGCAAACGGTATCCTTATTGAATGCAAAGGACAACGCTTCTTTGATCGTTTCTTCAGAATTATGCCGTCTTGCGCAATGAATCGCCAGATGATAGTGGCCATTATACCAATATTCTTTCTTCCTCTCTTCAAAGCGCACAACTTCCTTAAGATACTCATAGGCTTTATTATAGTTATAGCCGGAGTAAGATTCCTCACTCAAAATCCGGTACAATGCTACACGGGAAAGAAGATCCCAAGTCTGTACTCCGTTCAGGCTCTTTTCATAGTATTCCCTGGCCTTTTCCAGATCCCTGGCAGTGCCACGGCCATACTCATAGCATTCCGCAATGCCGAAAATGGCATCTTTATGTCCTTTCGCCGCCGCTTCACTGAACTTTTGGAACGCTTCAGCATAATTGCCTTTTTTTTGCGCATCAAAGCCGGCTCTGCTTGCCCGGGAACCGTCCTCGTCCAGTTCGTACCTGCGCTGTTCTTCCAGTTTTCTTTGCTTTCTTCTGCCAAATAAGCCCATGTTTCATTCCCCTTCCTAATAGGCTTTGATATTAACATTATAGCATGCTCTGCGTCTGTTCACAAGATTATTTTAAATTGTAGTATCTACCATACGGACCGTCCGGGAGGCCGGTCCCTACAGAAGTGGATGGCAGACAGGACATCTGCCGACCTTTATGCGTCATTGCGAAGCCGGTTCGCAAACTGGCTGTGGCAATCTCCCACCGGCCAAGCGTTGCTTGCCGTGGGGATGGTAGATTCGATTTGTATTCTCCCATGCTCCAAGTCATTGCGAGGAGCGTAATGACGTGGCAATCCATTTCCCCAATTATGGCACTTTGTGCCGTGTGGGGGATGGTGGATTCGATTTGCATTTCTCATTTCCACTAAGGAAATGAGAAATAGTTGTGTTGCCGCCGTCCAGCCGTCGGCAAGCAACGCGCCACCGGAGCGTTGCATTTAATTTGGTTCGAATCCACATCCTTATAAAACAAAGAACACCATCCAAAAGATGGTGTTCTTTGTTTTGGTGCCGGTGACCGGACTCGAACCGGTACGCTGTCGCCAGCGGTGGATTTTGAGTCCACTACGTCTACCAATTCCATCACACCGGCAGGTGCGGTAAGTATTATACCCGAAAAAAACGCGCTTGGCAAGAGTCTGACGTCACTTTCTTCGCGCCTTTTCGGTCCATTCCGGAATTCATGAAAGCCAGAGGGTTTGCCGGAAATCCGTTAGGGAGCTATTTTCCATCAAATATGATTCGACATGGTGATTCGTGAAGAAAATCAACAAAAAAATCGGTACTTTTCTTTCGAAAAGTACCGATTTCTGGAGGTGCCACCCAGATTTGAACTGGGGAGTGGAGCTTTTGCAGAGCTCTGCCTTACCACTTGGCTATGGCACCATAATGGAGCCGCAGAGTGCTCCAAAAAATTTGGAGCGAGTGACGAGGCTCGAACTCGCTACCTCCACCTTGGCAAGGTGGCGCTCTAC
The DNA here is from genome assembly GCF_021531375.1 of Pseudoflavonifractor phocaeensis. Classification (GTDB taxonomy): domain Bacteria; phylum Bacillota; class Clostridia; order Oscillospirales; family Oscillospiraceae; genus Lawsonibacter; species Lawsonibacter phocaeensis_B. The sequence continues at coordinate 143,453 of NZ_JADYTU010000002.1, read as the reverse complement.
CAGATGAGCTACACTCGCATATGTCTTCTCCGCAGAAACTTCTACGGAGAAGATGGTGCCTCCGGTCGGAATCGAACCAACGACACGGGGATTTTCAGTCCCCTGCTCTACCAACTGAGCTACAGAGGCAAAAATGGCGACTCGGAAGGGACTTGAACCCTCGACCTCCGGCGTGACAGGCCGGCGTTCTAACCAACTGAACTACCGAGCCAGGTAGTCCGCGGGGAAGTTTGGGTCAAAATGGTGGGAACAACAGGGCTCGAACCTGTGACCCCATGCTTGTAAGGCATGTGCTCTACCAGCTGAGCTATGCTCCCCGGTGTTGCCCCGCTCTCGCGACGGCTTGCTCATTATACTAAACCCTGGCCCACTTGTCAACAGGGAAATCCAATTTTTTTGCAAAAATTTTTCTCTTTAAAAAAGCATACTCTAGTCAAAATAAACCGTCTTTTTATAAGGTCTATCAGGCTTCTTGACATTCCATTTTAATAATGACATAATGACTTCGTTGCGTGAACAAAACCAGAAGCGGCGGTCTCCGCCAATCTCACGAGTGATTCTAAGGAGGGCCCAGGATATGAGCGCACAGGTAAAACGGATCGGCGTATTGACCAGCGGCGGCGACGCTCCCGGCATGAATGCCGCGGTTCGCGCCGTGGTGCGTACCGCTACCAGCAGGGGAATCGAATGCATTGGCATCCGCCGAGGCTGGAGCGGCCTCATCAACAGCGACTTTGTCCGGCTGGACAGCTCCAGCGTCAGCCATATCATCAACAAGGGCGGCACCCTGCTCTATACCGCGCGAAGCAAGGAATTTATGCAGCCGGAGGGCCGTGAAAAGGCCATCGCCACCTGCAAGCTCCTCGGCCTGGACGCCATCGTTGCCATCGGCGGCGACGGCACCTTCCGCGGCGCGCTGGCCCTGTCCCGTCAGGTGGCCGAGTCTGGCCAGAAGCTGACCGTGGTGGGCATCCCCGCCACCATCGACAACGACATCGGCTGCTCTCATTACACCATTGGCTTTGACACCGCCTGCAACACCGCGATTGAGTGCATCGACAAGCTGCGCGACACCATGCAGTCCCATGAGCGCTGCTCTGTGGTGGAGGTCATGGGCCGCCACGCCGGCTATCTGGCCCTCTATGTTGGCATCTCTGTGGGCGCAACCGCCGTTCTAATCCCGGAGCGCCCCGTGGACTTTGAGCAGGATGTGGTAGAGAATATCCGCCGGGCCCGTCTGGCCGGCAGCACCCACTACATGGTGGTGGTGGCGGAGGGCGCCGGGAGCGCTTTTGAGATCGCCAAGCGCATTCAGGAAGAGGTGGGCATCGACCCCCGGGTCACCGTACTGGGGCACATCCAGCGGGGCGGCTCCCCCACCGCACGGGACCGGGAGACCGCCAGCCGCATGGGCTATGAGGCGGTCCAGGTGCTGCTCCAGGACAAGGGCAACCGCATCGTTTCCTCCCTGGACGGCCGTATTGTGGATCTGGACATGGAGGAGGCCCTGGCCATGACCAAGAGCTTCGAGATGGACCGATACGACGTGCTGGAGGCCCTGACCAACAGCGGCAACTAAAAGATGATAAAAGCCCGGAAGGCAATGCCTTCCGGGCTTTTTGTATGCCAGGATCAGGGAGCGGTTGGGAACACCACCACCAGGAGCATCTTAAACGCCTCCTGGGCGTAGACTGCGTGAGGCTTGCCCGCGGGCATGACCAGAGCCTCCCCTTGCCGGGCGATGTGTTCCACACCGTCCACAGTAAACTTTCCGGTACCCTTTAACACCGTCACCATGGCGTCGCCAACCGAGGCGTGGGTGCTGATCTCCTCCCCTTTGTCAAAGGCGAAGAGGGTGACGCTCACCGCCGGGTTCTGGGCCAAGGTACGGCTGACTACCTGTCCAGGTCCGGCCTCCACCAGCCCCGCCAGGTCCAGCACCTGTTCGCCGGGGATGTTTTTCATATACTGCAAAGATTCCATGTCCTCCACCTCGTCTACCGTTCAGGCCGTCAAACGGCCTGTATCCTCTTAGTATAAAGGACCGGAGGCGAAAGTATGTTGGCAGCACAACACAATTTAAGTTTTTTCCGATCAAATAGTCGTTTCGGCTGCGCTCACATGTTGGCCAGCAGTTCCTCCAGCTCCTCCTTGGAGTAGTGATACACCTTGTCGCAGAACTGACAGGTCAACTCCGCCTGGCCCTGCTCTTCGATGAGGGAGGACAGCTCCTCACGGCCCATGCTGATGAGGGCCCGGGACACCCGCTCCCGGGAACAGTAGCAGCGGTACTCCACCGGATGCTTCTCCAGGATCTCCAGCTCAAAGTCGGACAGGACGGCCCGGAGCAGACCCTCTCCGTCCAGTCCCCCCTCCAGGGCGGCGCTTACCGAGCCCACCCGGCGGACGCCGGCCTCGATCTTCTCGATGATCTCCTCGCTGGCGCCGGGGAGCAGCTGGATGAGATAGCCTCCCGCAGAGGTGACCGACTGGTCTGTGCCCACCAGCACTCCCAGGGCGCAGGCGGTGGGGATCTGTTCGCTCTCCACGAAGTACATGGCCAGATCATCGGCGATCTCTCCGGAGAACAGGCCGATGGACCCCACATAGGGTTCCTTCAATCCGATATCCTTGATGACGGTGAGGGTGCCGGTCTCGCCCACGGCGGCCCCCACGTCCAGCTTGCCCTGGTGCTTCTCGATCAGGTCCACATGAGGGTTTTGAACGTAGCCCCTGACGTTGCCCTGGCAGTCAGAGACGGCCAGGATGGTGCCCAGCGGCCCGCCTCCCTTGATCTGGAGGGTCAGGGAACCCTCCTGCTCCTTGAGCATGTCGCCCATCATGGAGGCCCCCAGCAGAGCCCGTCCCAGGGCCGCGGTGGCCATAGGCAGCAGGGTGTGGATGTTCCGGGCCCGCTCGATCAGGTCCCGGCCGGTAATGGCGACGGCCTTTACATAGCCGTCGCCGGTGATCGCTCTTACGATTTCATCGCGCATGGTTTAGTTTTCCTTTCTTGCAACAAAAAAGACCCGCTCCTCCCCCGGTTTGGGGCGGCGCAGCTTTAAATTGCCAAACACTTTGATATCCCGGAAGCCTGCCTGCTCCAGAAAGCCCGTCAGCTCCGGAATGGTGTAGGCCCGCTCCCGGTGGAGTTCCTCCCCCCGGTCCCACTGGCCCGTCTCCCGGTCCAGCTGGAAGATGTCCATGAAGTAGGAACAGATCCGGCTGCGCCGGGAATACTCCGCCCGCCACACGCAGTAGGCATCCTCCGTCTCGTCCAGGAATACCTGACCGTCCAGCCCCTCCAGTTTCTCCGGAGTGTTCACGTCAAAGAGGAACAGCCCTCCGGGCATGAGAAACAGGTGGACCCGCTCGAAGGCCTTCTGCAGCTTTTTGGGGGAGGTGACATAGTTCACACTGTCCAGACAGCAGACACAGGCGTCGATGGTGCCGTACAGGTCCAGCTTCTCCATGGGCTGACACAGAAACATGGGGGATATCTCCCCCACGTTTCTGTTCTTCTCCGCCGCCTCCGCCAGCATCTCGGCTGAGAGGTCCACTCCGATCATCTCATAGCCCCGCAGGGCCAGCTCCCGGGTCAGAGATCCTGTTCCGCAGGCCAAATCCAGCACCGTCTTTCCGGGCAGACCCCGTTTTCGAAAGTGCTGCTCAATATAATCGGCCCAGGCGGCATAGTCCACATCATAGGTAAACCTGTCATAGCAGCCCGCCAAAAACTCGTAGCTGCTCATTCTTTCTGATCCTTCTCCTTCAAACGGGGGATAATGGTGCGGTAGCCGTCGGCGCCATAATGAAGACAGCGGTTGACCCGGCTGATGGTAGCGCTGGAGGCGCCGGTGCGCTCCAGGATCTCGCTGTAGATCAGCCCGTCGTCCAGCAGCATGGCCACATCCATCCGCTGTTCCATCGCCTTCAGCTCAGACACCGTACACAGGTCCTCCAGGAATCTGCGGCACTCCTCCTCGTTCTGCAGAGCCGCAATGGCTTTATAAAGCGTACCGCTGGATGGCTTGTCTAAAAATTTCGACATGAGAACGCTCCTTCCTTTCCTCCGGCTGACCGGGACACCTTTCTTCTTGAATTTTAACACACTAAAATATGAAAGTAAACAGGAAAACCACATTTTTTTCACTTTATGAAAGTTTCAGCACAATTTTCTGTTTTCCCTCCCGGGACCTCCCTTCCGCCTCCCTCATAGAATGGAGAAAGACGAGACTGTGAGGTGCCGGCTATGAAAAAATTCGAACGTTCCCATTACGCCCCCGAAGTGATCTGGCATCAGGAGGCCAGTACCCTGACACTGGAGGGTGAGCCCGTCCTGAAGTACAGCCTGTCCTGGCCCGAAGTCACCGGCGCCGGGCCGGGCGGGTGCTGGATCAGCCGGTACTATGCCCGGCTGGCGAAAAGCTGGCGTCTGCGGTGGCGGCGGGAGATGTACTGGCGGGCCTGTTTGTCGCTGGCCGGACAGCGGGCTGCCTCCCGGCCTTTCACCCCCTGGTCCTGCCGGCTGGCAGGCGAGGTGGCTCTGTGGCAGGACGATCTTCTCAGCCTGCGTCTGGAAGGGGAGGAAATTCGCGGCGACGGCAAGGCCAGCCGGGTGCGCTGGGGAGATGTTTGGAAGGTGAAGGACGGTGCGCCCTGCCCGCCGGGCGAACTGTTCGCTCAAAAAAGAGGTTGGCGGCGTTATGTTCTGAACCAGATCCGCGCGCAGGGCGGCGCCCGTCAGGCAGCGGGGGACCTGGTTCTGGACCCTGACTGGAAGGTCCGTGTGAAGCGGGCGCTGCCAACCCACGGCCTCTGCCTGACCGAAGCAGGGGTGGAGGCAGCCTTCCCCCAGTGCACCATCGCCCCCGCCGCAGAAGGCACTCCCATTTTTGTCATACCACGGAACAACCGACCACAGCCGCCTGAAAAAACAACAGACGCGGCACCCCGACCGGCAGAGATTTAGCGAAACAGACTTATCTTAAAGGCAAAAAGCAGCGGTATTTTATGGAGTCTGGCAATTTTTTAATCAGCAAGAAAAAAGTGAAATTTCCCCTTGACAATTTGAAATTGTTTGCTATAATATCACTTGTGCTTGCGACAGCAGGTACAAATAGCGGGATTGTGTAAGGGTAGCACGACAGACTCTGACTCTGTTTGTGAGGGTTCGAATCCTTCTCCCGCTGCCAAAGCGGAGCAAGCGTGATATCGCTTGCTCCGCTTTTTTTCAAAAATCCGAGTGCGCTCATTCTGCTGCTCCTCCTTTCCAAATCACAACCGCTGCGCTGGGTTGTGTTTTGGTTTTAATGTGCCCGTCGACTGGCTGTATCCATAGTGTTGCGATTACGCACGTCAAAAAGTCCGGCAACCGTTGATTATTCAACAGTTGCCGGACTTTTTATATTTTCCTGTCAGTGAATCATATGATTCTTTTTATGCGCCCTCCCATTACCACACCGCCTCCAGTTCCCGGACGGCGGTTTTTCGGTCCTCCAAACTTGTTCCGTCTTTATCCCCAGCCTCCGATAAAACGCTGCCGGCTCTGTTCCAGCTCACGGACCACAAATATTTCGTACAGCCGGGCCAGCAGGTCCCAGGTCTCCCGGTCCAGGCTCCCGGTCTCTTCCAGCCCCGCGACGTGCTGGAGCCAACGGACATTATCCGCTGAGATCTGGTCGTGTATGCCTCGAGCCACTCCCTCGGTTATGCCGTTCAGGTGGCGGGCCAGGACCTGGAACATGGTTTGGGGCAGGATCAGATACTCCTCCTCATCTCCCGGCTCCACCCGGGCTCCTTCCGAGGGGAAGGCCCTCAGGGTCCTGGCAGCGGAGATCTGCCGCTCCAACCGGTTCCACATGGCCCAGATTGCGTTCCACGTCCCCCGGTCCACCACCCCGGTCACCGGGGGATGGAATTCCCGCTGGAAGAGCATCACCGCCTCCAGCGTTCGCTCCCCGAAAATACCGTCCGTGGCCAGTTGGGGCAAAAACTCATAAACCTCCGACAGCCGCCGCAGCATATATTGAAGGCCCCGTACCGGCTGGGCCAGCAGCTCCCGCTCCAGGATCTCCCGTCTCACATCATTCATACCATCACCCCTTTCTGGTGGTCGCTCTGGCCCAGACTCACGCTGCTGCCCGGGAACTGTCCCAGCCGCGGGGTATCCGAAAACCGGCCTCCCTGTCCGGTAGAGGCTGCGGCCAATCCCTCCCGGAACGCCTGAGCCCGCACCGTGTCCCGGCTCAGCGCAAAATAGGCCTGGGAAGCGTGACTGTACAGCGAGTTCCAGGTAGCCTCCCCCGCCACGCCGTCCGGAGTCAGACCCACCAGGCTCTGATACTGCCGTACTGCCTGTGCGGTCTGGGGCCCAAAGACCCCGTCCACGGCAAGGGGCAGCAGGGAGTTGTCAAATTCGGCCAGCAGGGCCAGCATATACTGGAGGATCCGGACCTCGTTTCCCGCGTCCCCCTCCCGGACCACACCGGGGTACTGGAACTGGAAGCCATAGAAGGTCTGTCCCTGGCTTACCAGCTCCGACAGCCGCTGTACGCCCACATAGAGGTAGACCATCTGATACCAGGTGCCTTTGCCCACCACGCCGTCTGCTGTCAGGCCGAAAATACGCTGGAACTCCTTCACCGCGGCTTCGGTAGCCTCTCCAAAGGTGCCGGTGACGGGAGAGATCTTGGGAATGGCCGGATAGTTTTGGGAGATGCGGTTCAACATGGCCTGGATCCGGAGTACGTCGTCCCCCACCGCCCCGATCCGCAGGGGCGTACCGGGATAGGAGGCGGTGATGTCCTGGATGGGGGCATCCACCACCAACTCGATGTCGTCCCCGTAATAGTTCCGAAGGATCTCCATGGAGTTGTAGCCCTGCTCCGCCAGACGCTGGCTCCCCCACTGGGACAGTCCGTCGCAGGTGGTGGTGGTGCCGTTGCAGAACTTTGCGGCCAGAGGCTCCACATAACCTTGCCGGCGGATATAATTGTTGAAGATCTCATCCACCATCTGGCTGATATTTTCGAAGACGCTCCGGCCCCGAATGAACTTTTGATCGTAGGCGGTGGTGGAGGTGATCTGAAAATCATAGCCCCGGCTGGGGTAAAACTCCGTATAGACCCGGTTCAGGGCGAAGGAAATGATGGCCAGGATATTGGCCCGGATGGCGGCCGGTTCCCAGGTGGGATAGATCTCGCTGGAGGCCACATTCTTAACATACTCCGGAAAGGAGACGGTGATGTTCTCCGCCCACTGGTCCGGAGGGCCCAGATGTACCGTGATGTTCTGAGGAATATAGGGAAAAATATTCGGCATGGCCCACCTCACAGATTCTGGGCGGTGGTCGTCCGAACTCCCCGCTGCTGAAGGCTGCTCTCTCCCTCCCCCAGGGGGATCAACTCCACATCCTGCATCGTCTCCACCTGGGGGAAGATCTGGACACCATCCATCTGGAGCATGGCAAAGCCCGGGTGCTCCACCCATACGCTGCATGTGGAAAAGGGCACGCCCCCATTCACTCCGTCCGGTTGGGTGCTCTCCCCGGCGCCCGGGGTAGTGATCCGAATGGGCTGGGTCAGCCCGCTGCGGTCAGTGATCTGGACCGAGATCAAGCTCTGCTTTCCGTTTTTTTCCCGTCCCATCACCACCACTGTGGCCCCCTCTACCGGGATCTGCGCGTTTGAGGTATAGACCCGGACTCTTAGCGTTCCTATCCCTGACATAGCTGATACCTCCTGTTCCGCGGGCTTGGGCCCGCCTTGTTTCCCCATTCTATGTCTTGTGCCCGCCTCCGGTGCCCGGGCAGCACAAAGCCGCCTGCCAAAGGGCAGGCGGCTTGTGGCAATCTATGGGATTGGATCAGCTCCAGCTCTCCTCCAGCTCGGAGCGCTTGGCGCGGCTCATCAGGTCGTCCACCACGCCACGGACATCCCGGCCCTGGTAGAGCACCTCATAGGCGGCCTGGGCGATGGGCATCTCCACACCGGCCCTCTGAGCCAGCGTACGGGCGTTGGCGGCGGCATAGTAGCCCTCCACCACGGCGCCGATCTCCTCCAGGGCCTCCGGAATGGGCTTGCCCTGGCCGATGAGGATACCGCAGCGGCGGTTCCGGGAATGCATGGAGCAGCAGGTGACGATCAGGTCCCCCATGCCGGCCAGACCTGTGAAGGTCTCCTTCCGTCCCCCCAGAGCCACACCCAGCCGGGCCATCTCCGCCATACCCCGGGTCATGAGCAGCGCCTTGGTGTTGTCGCCGCAGCCCATGCCGTCGCAGCAGCCGGCGCACAGGGCAATGACATTTTTCAGGGCGGCGCAGATCTCGGTACCCACTTTGTCGTCGCTGGTGTACACCCGGAAGCGCTGGTTCATGAACAGGTCCTGGACCTGCTGGGCGATGGTCAGATCGTCAGCGGCGGCCACCACGCCGGTGGGGATGCGGCGGCCCACCTCCTCGGCGTGGGAGGGGCCGGACAGCACCACCACAGGGCACTTGCCCCCGGTCTCCTCCTCGATGACCTGGCTGAGGCGGAGGGAGCTGTCCTTCTCGATGCCCTTGGAGGCAGAGACGATGATGGTCCCGGGCCTGATAAACTCCTTCATCCTCCGCGCTGTCTCCCGGACAGCGTAAGAGGGGGTGGCCATCAGCACAGCCCCGCTGTCTGCCACGTCGGCCAGGTCACTGGTAAACCTCATTTCCTTCGGCAGGGCGACCCCGCTGAGCATGGGGTTTTCTCCAGTTGCCCGCAGAATATCGGTCTTTTCCTGGGTGTGGGACCACAGGGCCACATCGTTTCCATTTTCCAACAGCAGCAAAGCCAGGGCCGTGCCCCAGCCTCCGCTGCCTACTACCGTGATTTTCATGGGTTCCGATTCTCCTTGTCGCTTGTGATAAAATCAGGGGTGGCCGCAGGCCGCCCCCACGAAACTATACCGTATCACTTCTTTTTATGCAGGGTAAATTTGCTCTCTGTCCCGGTAAGCAGGCGTTTGATATTGCCCCGGTGCATGTACAGGATCAGGCCGCCGATGACAAATCCAAGGACGGTCAGGACCGCGTTCTGGTAGATGATCCATGTGGCGAAGGGGAAAGAGGCGGCGGCCCAGCAGGAGCCCAGGGACACATACCGGGTGAGGACGGCCAAAACCAGGAAGCCGCCCCACACCACCAGGGCGATGCGCCAGTCGATCATGATGGCGATGGCGCCGCCGGACAGGATGCCCTTGCCCCCCTTGAAGTGGAACATGCAGGGGAACATGTGGCCCAGCAGGCACCAGAGTCCCGCCCAGTATTTGGCCAAAATATCCACCATGGGGAGATACTCCCAAGGCCATCCGTCAAAGGAATTGCATACCATCATCCGCGCCAGCAGAACAGCCAATACCGCTTTCAGCACATCAGTGAGGATGACCACCAGAGTCAGAGGGCCGCCGAAAGTACGGTAAAAGTTTGTCAATCCCGCATTTCCGCTGCCGTGGTTGCGCACGTCGTCTCGCAAAATATACTTGGAAACGATGACTGCTCCGTTAAAGCAGCCACAGAAGTAGGCGATGACCGCAATGAGCAGCCCATGGAGCCACAGTGCCCCGTTGACATCAAGGGCGTAGAACCATTGCATCCCTTACCCCTCCTTATCGCCCTTCTGCCGGATGGTCATGCGGACGGGGGTGCCCTCCAGGCCGAAGGTACTGCGAATTTGGTTTTCCAGATACCGCTGGTAGGAGAAATGGAACAGCCGTGCGTCGTTGCAGAAGCATACGAAGTGGGGCGGGCGAATACCCGTCTGGGTCATATAGTAGATCTTCAGGCGGCGGCCCTTGTCCGTAGGGGGCTGGACCCGGGCGGTGGCGTCTGCCAGCACGGTGTTCAGCATCCCGGTGGAGATGCGGGTGGCGGCCTGGTTGTTCACATAGTTGATCAGGTCAAAGAGCCGGTCCACCCGCTGGCCCGTCAGGGCGGAGATGAACACGATGGGGGCGTAGGTCATATAGGACAGGTCCCGCATCACGTCCTGGCGCATCTTGTCCATGGTCTTGCCATCCTTTTCGATGGCATCCCACTTGTTGACCACGATGATGCAGGCTTTGCCCGCCTCATGGGCCAAGCCGGCCACCTTGGTGTCCTGCTCGGTGACCCCGTCCTCGGCGTTGATCATGATGAGGCACACGTCCGCCCGCTCGATAGCCATGGTGGCCCGGAGGACGGAGAACTTCTCGATGCGGTCGTCCACCTTGGACTTTTTCCGCATACCGGCGGTGTCGATGAACAGGTACTTGCCCTTCTCATTCTCAAAAAAGCTGTCCACCGCGTCCCGCGTGGTGCCCGCCACGTTGGAGACGATGACCCGCTCCTCCCCCAGAATCCGGTTGACCAGGGAGGACTTACCCACGTTGGGCTTGCCGATGACGGCCACCTTGATCACGTCGTCGTCCTCTTCTTCCTCCTCCTCGGGGGGGAAGTAGGCAAAGCAGGCGTCCAGCAGGTCGCCGGTGCCATGGCCATGGAGGGCGGAGACGGAGATGGGGTCCCCCAGGCCCAGGTTATAGAACTCATACACATCCGGGTTCTCCCGGCCGGTCTGGTCGGCCTTGTTCACCGCCAGCACCACCGGCTTCCGGGAGCGCAGGAGCATATTGGCCACCTCCTGGTCGGCGGCGGTCATGCCCGTCTTGATGTCGCAGACAAAGACGATGACGGTGGCGGTGGAGATGGCGATCTCCGCCTGCTCCCGCATGAAGGACAGGATCTGGTCGTCGGTGCCCGGCTCGATACCGCCGGTGTCCACAATGTCGAACACCCGGTTTCTCCACTCGCACTGGGCGTACAGCCGGTCCCGGGTGACGCCGGGGGTATCCTCCACGATGGACAGCCGCTGGCCGCAGAGCTTATTGAACAGCATGGACTTTCCCACGTTGGGACGGCCCACGATGGCGACTAAAGGCTTCATAATCCTTTCTCACTCCTGATTCTCTCGCACTTCATACACGAGGCACAATGGGGGTAAAACACACAATGCAACGTGCAGAAATATAAAATATTGGAAAACTAATTTTTTCAGCGTATGGGGCAGCGGTTCCTGTCCGGCCGATGCCGCACCCTGCCTTTACCGATTATACCGGTACCACTCATCCTCCGGCAGGGTCTGCCCGCCAAACGCAGCGGGTCCGGTCTGGATACCGCAGACGGCGTCCAGCAGCTCATAGCCGTCCTGGGCCACCGGGATCACCGGGACGCCCAGCTCCCGCTCCACATCGTCCAGTGACACGTCGTCCAGAAAGACCCGCTCCCCGGAGCGGAGCATATTGGCGGGGATGAGCAGCCGCTCCCCCAGCTGCTTCCCCCGGAGCTGGTCGATGAGATCGCCGCCGGTGACCAATCCGGCCACGGTGATGGTCTCTCCGAAAAAGCGGTTGACGATGGGGTACACCGTGCCTTTTATTGTATCACATTTTTCCCGGGCCATGTCAACCAATCGGGTTAAAAATGGGCCGGCAGACACGCCGGTGGCGATGGAGAAGGGCGCTGCCCCCGCCATCTCCTCCGGTTCCATCAGGTCCAACGCCCGGCGGAACTCCTCAGTCAGCAGGCGCAGCATCCCCACGCCGTTATCCAACTGGGTGAATTCCTCAAAGTAGTCCTCCGGGGGCAGGTCCCGGCCAGCCAGGAGGTAAAACTCGTCGGAGCACCACACCAGGCGGGTCCCCTTCTCTTCCAGATGCCGGGCGGCGAAGGCCTCCACCTGGTCCAGTACCCGGGCGGCTCCCTCCCGGTCGTAGGGAGTCAGGGGATACAGGCCCTCCCGGAAACGGGTCACGCCCACCGGCACCACCGAGATACTGTTTACCGCCGGATACATCTCAGCCAGCTCCTTCAGCGTCCTGTCCAGCGCAGGGCCGTCGTTGATGCCGGGACAGGAGACGATCTGGCAGTTCATGGTAATGTGGTTTTGGGCGAAGCGGCGCATGGTTTCAATGGACTCCCCCGCCCGCTTGTTTTTCAGCATCTCGCACCGCAGCACCGGGTCGGTGGTGTGGACAGACACGTTGATGGGCGAGATACGAAGGTCGATGATCCGCTGGACCTCCCGCTGGGACAAATTGGTCAGGGTCAAATAGTTGCCCATGAGGAAGGAGAGCCGGGCGTCGTCGTCCTTGAAATACAGGCTCTTCCGCATCCCCGGAGGCATCTGGTCCACAAAGCAGAAGATGCAGTTGTTGGCGCAGGAGCGGGCCCGGTCCATCAGATAGGTCTCGAACTCCAGTCCCAGATCCTCCCCCTCGGATTTGCGGACCCGGAGGGTACGGACGGAGCCGTCGGTCGCTTTCAGCGTCAGCTCCAGCCGGGGGTCGTAGCTGTAAAATTTATAGTCCAGCACATCCACGATCTGGTGGCCGTTGATGTGGGTCAAGGTCTCCCCCACCCGCACTCCCGCCCGATGGGCCGGACTGCGGGGGTCCACTGACCGGATGACCGTCATACTCACAGATGTTCACCGCCTTGTCTGTTGATGCGCAGAAGAACGTTCTTTTCATTTTACAATAGGATTTGCCATATTGCAAGCAAAAGGGCATATTCTCCCTGTTACCTTTCGGGCTGATCTGAGCTTATTTTCCAATTTTACTCATCTTTTTACATAATTTCCCCCTGTACAACAAGGGCAGTCCTAAAACAGGACTGCCCGATAAACTGGAATTCGATTCACTTTTCTTATAAAACTATTTTGATTATCAACACAATGATAACAATCCAAAACAATACAATCGGAATAGCATAATACCACTTTTTAGGTTTTCCACTTTCCCACAATCCCTCTGCTTCCCGTCTGTTTCTTTCCATGATATCCCTAGGGATAAACTTTTTCGTCAATGCTACCAACATCGGTAATAGAATAATATCATCTAAATATCCTAAAACAGGAATAAAGCCTGGAACCAAATCAATAGGCGAAAGTGCATATACTACTGTTATACTTGCAAATCTTTTTGCAAGTATTGGTGTATCTTGATCTTTTAATGCCAAAAATACCGTTGGAATCTCCATTTTTAACTTTTTTGCCCGTTCTTTTAAGCTCATTTTCTTATCTCCACAAATACCGACTTGTCGAGTTCATCATACCACGTCGAAAAACGATCCGCAACAAAGCTGGTTTGTGAAATCGCCGTGGATTTTCCCAGCAGTCCAAGAGGCAAAAGGGACGGTATATCCTCTCTTCATATCAGAGGACGCCCGGCAAGGGGCAAAGCGGTACTGTCTTGGCAATTCAAGCACCGGTTGGTATTGGTAAATCCCGCTTGATCGGATGTTTGCCCCACCAAACATTTGTGTGCTTTTTGGGCTTTTTACAGAGCATGCCGGAAATGGGCTTCTTCCGCAAAAGGGGAACCGGACGGCTATATCCGGGAATCGCTTCCGGCTCCGTTCCATTTTTTCACGGTAAGGCTCTTTTCCCGTACCATTGACTTTTTACACCGTTTTGTGTATCATAACATTTGATTCTCTTGACAGGTGGGCGCGATGGACGCAGATTCACTTGAACGCAGGTCACCTGTTTGGTTTGGCGGATACGAACAAACGAAAAAAATCATTTCCTGCTAATAAAATTACTACCGGGATTTCTGCCAGCAGTTCAGATAGGCAGGTATGGCGGAATTGGCAGACATGCGAGATTTAGGTGCTGTCACCTCAGTGAAGGTTTTTAGTAAATAAAAAGCGACAGATAAGCTCTGTCGTTCATATACGCGGGTATGGTGGAATTGGTAGACTCGGAGGATTTAGGTTCCTCTGCCGAGAGGCGTGTGGGTTCGAGTCCCACTACCCGTACCACGTCGTCGCGGACTTCGTATCGTTCGCGACGACTTTTTATTCTAAAAAGTCATCGCTCATTCACTACGTCGCTCCTCCTTTCCGAATCGAACCCGCTGCGCTGGGCTTCGATTCGGTTTTTAGTGCGAACCTGAAAGTTAATGCCTCGAAAGTGTTCACGCTTTCCACGTCGTCGCGGACTGCATAGCGAAAGCCTGTGCCCGGACCGTATTCGTTCCCTTCAAACAGAAAAATCTGCGTATAACAAAAGTTATACGCAGATTTTCTTCTGTTTCAATCACTAGTGGACGTCTCAGAATACCCCGGCGTCAGCCTGGGCCGCGGAGGCTCAGATCTTATGCACCTCAAAATACGCCTGGCTGTACTTGCACACGGGGCAGACCTCGGGGGCCTTGGCGCCCACCACAATATGACCGCAGACCCGGCACTCCCACATGGCTTGGCCGCTCTTCTCAAAGACCTGCTTCATCTGCACGTCGTTGAGCAGCTTGCGGTAGCGCTCCTCGTGTCGCTTCTCAATGGCGCCCACCATGCGGAACCGGTCCGCCAGGTCGTGGAAGCCTTCCTCGTCCGCCTCCCGGGCCATACGGTCATACATGTCGGTCCACTCGTAGTTCTCACCCTCGGCGGCAGCCAGCAGATTCTCGGCGGTGGTGCCGATGTGGCCCAACTCCTGATACCAGACGCGGGCATGCTCCTGCTCATTGCGGGCGGTCTTTAAAAACAGCTCCGCCAGTTCCTCATAACCCTCCCGCTGGGCCACCAGCGCGAAGAAGGTATACTTATTCCGGGCCTGGCTCTCACCGGCGAAGGCCTCCTCCAGGTTCTTTTCCGTCTTGGTGCCGGCGTAGGGAGAGGTTCCAGCCGCTGGGGTCTCCTCCACCTTCTCAAAGGCGGACGCGGGCTGCTTGCAGATGGGGCATTCGAAGTCCACGGGCAGCTCCTCACCCTCGTAGATGTAACCGCATACCTTGCATTTCCACTTTACCATTTGTTTTGCTCCTCCTTGCTTTAAGTCGCCGCTCCGGTCCAGATAGGCCGTGTGCAGCATTTTTTCTGCAAGCTCGCTCAAAGGCTGGCCGTAGAATTCCTCATAAATTTGCTTGATTTCCTGGTTCTCATGGCTCAGGCGCTGTTGCATGGCCGCGTCCCGCTGGTACAGGCTGCCGATCCGGGCCTTGCGGATCTCGTCGGCATCCGCCAGAATATCCCGGGGTTGTCCGCCTCCGCCAATGCAGCCACCGGGGCAAGTCATGACCTCAATGAAGTGGTACTGCTTCTCACCGGATTTCACCCGATCGATCATCTTCCGGGCGTTGGCAGTGCCGTAGACGACAGCCACGTTCACCGTGATGCCATTGATGTCCAGACTGGCCTCCCGGATGCCGTCGTAGCCCCGGACGGGCTGCAGGTCCAGCAGGGCCTCGGGGGGCTGCTGGCCGGTGATAAAGGCGTAAGCCGTCCGCAGGGCGGCCTCCATGACGCCGCCGGTATTGCCGAAGATGACGCCCGCGCCGGAGGCCTCGCCCATCAGGCGGTCATAGTCGCTGTCAGGCAGGGAGGCGAAGTCAACGCCCTCCTCCTTGGCCCACATGGCCAGCTCCCGGGTGGTGATGACCTGGTCCATGTCCCGCATGGTGGGGATGCCCAGCTCTTTGCCCGACGCATTCATCTCGGAGCGTCGAATTTCGAACTTCTTGGCCGTGCAGGGGGTCAGGGCCACATTGACGATCTTCTCCGGGTCAATGCCCATCTTCTTGGCGAAGTAGGTCTTGATGGTGGGGCCCTGCATCCCGATGGGGCTCTTGGCGCTGGAGATGTTGGGCAGCAGCTCCGGGTAATAGGTCTCCGCGAACTTGACCCAGGCGGGGCAGCAGCTGGTGAACTGAGGCAGAGGCTTGTCCCCGGTGGTGATGCGCTGGATCAGCTCGCTGGCCTCCTCCACGATGGTCAGGTCGGCGGCAAAGTTGGTATCCAGCACATAGTCGGCGCCCAGGGCCCGCAGCAGGGCCACCATTTTCCCTTGGACAAAGGAACCCTTGGGCATTCCGAATTCCTCGCCCAGCGCCGCGCGGACGGAGGGAGAGGTGCTGACGATGACCACCTTGTCCGGATCCTTCACGGCGGAGCGGACTGCCGGATATTCGTAGACCTCGGTGATGCTGGTGGGCGGGCAGACATTGGCGCACTGGCCGCAGTGGATGCAGATGGCCTTTCCGCCGGTCTCCTCCAGGGTGTATGTACCATGTATGCCGATCTGCTGTGTGCAGACCTCCTTGCACATGCCGCACTTGATGCACAGAGCTTCGTTCCGGCAAATGCTGGGGTTGTCCTCCTCAATGGGGACACGAACTGACAATGGCAAATGCTGTGCCATGATGATCTCCTCCCAATCAAATCATATCCGGATCAACGGTTTCACAGGCTGCTGACCTGTTCCATTTTCGATGATCCATTCCGACAAAGGGAAGCGCCAGGACGTTTGCCCTGGCGCTTCCGCAGGCAATTCCCTCAATCAGCCTTTCTTATACCCGCACTTCGGGCAGACGCCCTTTTCATTCAAGGCGATGCCGCACAGCGGGCAGCGGTCGATGTTGTTCTTGGTCTCAAATTCCGCGGAGGCCGCGTTGACGCCGCTGGTAAAGGTGAGCTTGGCGATGTTCAGCTTGTCCTTCAGCAGGTCGTACACGATCTTGATCATGCCTTCCACCGTCATGGTCTCCTTGGTCACCACCAAACGGCACTCGGGATAGGCGGTGGCAAGCTCCGTCTTGAATGCGGGGCCCTTCATCTTGTTGGCCGGCGTGCCGTCCTTGATCCCCTGCTTTTCGTAAACGTCAAGGATGGCGGGCAGGAGCGGGTCGTCCTCTCTCAGAATGAGGGCATGGTCAAAGTTCTTCAGAACCTCCCAGGCGGTCTTCTGGATCTCGTTGCAGGGAAAGACCATGTTCACGCCGGGCTCGATGGAATCCTCCACCTCAATGGTCAGGACGCCGGTGTGGCCGTGGAGATACTGGGCCTCGCCCTTGAAGCCGTAAAATCTGTGTGCATACTGCAGATTCAATGTCGTAATGCTTCTCATAATCAATACTCCTCCTGTTTTATTATTTGTGGGCGCATTGACGCGCCCACATGTGCACCGTTCCATGCGTCGCTTATCTCGTTTTTCTTGCCTTCTCTGCCCTACATTCCGGACAGAGATAGTATACTTTCAGGTCATAGTACAAAAAGTCCTCTCCCAGTTGACTGCGCAGGGGCGCAGTCAAGTCTTCAAAGGAGATATCCATGATTTTCCCGCAATGCTTGCAGACAAGGTGGTCATGCTTCTGCGGCGAATCATACCGGTCCGGCACACCCTCAACGGAGACTTTGCGGATAAAACCGGATTCCCACAGCTTGTTCAGATTGTTGTATACCGTTGCGGGGGCCACTTTGGGATAATCGCCTTTCAGCCGCTCATAAACCTGATTGACGGTCAGATGTTCATGGCTCGTGGCAACAATATCGTAAATCGCTTTCTCGTACTTTGTCATATGCACATCATGTCCAGTTATAAATTAGAATGATTTTAATATTATTATATTCTTTCTAATAAATTTGTCAATAGTCTTTTTCCCGCTACACATCATTGATCCGCTCTCCGCATTCATTCAGCAGGTTCGGTCTCCACTACCTGCACCACGTCGGAACAATGTCCGCTTTGTCCCTCTTTTCCAAATCACAGCCGCTGCGCTGGGTTGTGATTTGGTTCTAGGGTGCAGGCTTGAATGTCAGCGCATCGAACGTGTCCGCGGGTTCCACGTCGTCGCGGATTGTATCTCATTCCCCTTTTCCAACGTCAGAGGCTTCCTATTTGATGTCTCCGGCATTTCCTGACACCGTTCAAACGCCTGGGCCATAAAATGTGATATTCTTGAGTAAAGCTTGTTATTCTTTTCATTTTCCCAAAATTTGCCGCAGAGAATTTTCTTCAGCAATATACTTCCTATCTCCATGGAAGCTGTGTTATAATATTTTTCATTGAAATAACAGCACCTTTCGGTCCCTGTGAAGCGGTCCGTACGAGGCCGTCCCTACCGCCCATTCATGAGAAACAGGCCGCTCGCAGGGTGGCCTGTTGTCTTTTTCTAACCGCCCGCAGGCCGCGAAACCTGAGATGATGAGGAGCGAGAGAATATGTGGTGGAAGAACAACAAATGGAAGGTCATACTCCCGATCCTGATCGCGGCGGTGCTGGCCGGGGCCTTCTGGTACGGCGGCAGCGCCCCCGGCACATCAGGCTTTCCGGCGTCGGACGGCGGGAGCTCCCCAGAGAACAGCGTCCCGGCCTCCGTCTCCGACCCGGCAGAGTCCTCCCAAACTCCGGGCCCCGGGGTCGGACCGGACGGGGCCGCGAAGTCTGATGGAACGCCCCCCGACGCTTCCGAAAACGGACAGTCTGACGAGCAGGCCGGGCCGGACGCCAGTTCCTCCTCCGGCATCCAATCTGTGGACGCGGACCGCTCCGGGCAGCAGAATACGGCCACTATCCCGGCGTCCGAAGACGCGCCCCTGCCGGCAGGCCCCCAGGACGCAACCCCCTCGGATACGGAGCGCACCTGCACCCTGTCCATTTCCTGCGCCTCCATCCTCAGCCATATGGACTGGCTGGACCCGGAGAAGGCGGAGCTGGTGCCGGAGGACGGCTGGGTCCTGAAGCCCATTTCTGTCACCTTTACAGAGGGGGAAAGCGTGTTCGACGTGCTCCGGCGCACCTGCCGGGAACAGAAGATCCACCTGGAATACACCAACACCCCCCTCTACGACAGCGACTATATCGAGGGCATCCACAACCTGTATGAGTTTGACTGCGGCGAACTGTCCGGCTGGATGTACAAGGTCAACGAGTGGTTCCCCAACTACGGCTGCTCCCGCTATCAGCTCAAGGACGGCGATGTTATCTGCTGGGTCTACACCTGCGACCAGGGCGCCGATGTAGGCGGCCGCAATTCGGTGGAGGGTTGAACCCTTCCCCCAAAGGATCTTACACATGCTTGGGCGCGCCGCCTTCGCGCCACAGGAGGGTTGCCTTATTCAAAACCGAGACGCCTTTTCCGGCTACCACCCCATCGTGAATTTTCTGTACTTCGGGCTGGTGCTGGTGTTCACCATGTTTTTCATGCACCCGGCCAGCCTGGCCATTTCCCTGGGGTCGTCCCTCTGCTACGCGCTCTGCCTCAACGGCCGGAGAGCCGCGCGGTTCTCCCTGCTGTATATGCTGCCCATGATACTCATGGCGGCCCTAGTCAATCCGGCTTTCAACCATCAGGGGGCCACGCTGCTGGTCTATCTCCCCTCCGGCAATCCACTGACCGCGGAGAGCATCCTCTACGGCATTGCCGCGGCCGTGATGCTGGCCAGCGTCATCACCTGGTTCTCCTGCTATCACGCCGTCATGACCTCGGATAAGTTCATTTACCTGTTCGGCCGCATCATTCCGGCCCTGAGTCTGGTGCTGTCTATGACCCTGCGCTTGGTGCCCCGCTTCAAGGCGCAGCTCCACGCGGTCAGCGAAGCCCAGCGGTACGTGGGGCGCGACGTGTCCAAGGGACCCTTGATCTGGCGGCTTCGCGGCGCCGTAACAGTCCTCTCCATCCTGGTCACCTGGGCGCTGGAAAACGCCATTGAGACGGCGGACAGCATGAAGAGCCGGGGTTACGGTCTGCCGGGCCGCACCGCCTTTTCCATCTACCGTCTGGACAGCCGGGACAAGGGCGCTCTGGCGTGGCTGTCCTTCTGCGGATTTTATATCCTGGCCGGGTGGATGGCCGGCGGGCTGTACTGCCGCTATTACCCCACCGTCCGGGTCGCCCCCATCACCCCCATGACGGTCAGCTTCCAGCTGGTGTATCTGGCACTGTGTCTGACGCCGGTATTTTTGAACAAATCGGAGGATCGAAAATGGAAACACTTGAGATCCGAAACCTGAGCTTTTTCTATCCGGAGCAGGAAAAGCCCGCGCTGGAGGACCTGACCCTCTCGGTGGGGCAGGGGGAGTTCTTCGTCCTCTGCGGCCCCTCCGGCTGCGGCAAAAGCACCCTGCTCCGCCAGTTGAAGACTGTTCTGGTCCCCCACGGGAGGCGGAGCGGTCAGATCCTCTTCGAGGGGACGCCCCTTGACCAACTGGACCGGCGCACCCAGTCCCGGCGCATCGGCTTTGTACAGCAGTCCCCGGACAACCAGATCGTCACCGATAAGGTGTGGCACGAGCTGGCCTTTGGGCCGGAGAGCCTGGGCTGGGATACACCCACCATCCGCCGCCGGGTGGCGGAGATGGCCTCCTTCTTCGGCATCCAGACCTGGTTCCACCGGGACGTCGCCCAGCTGTCCGGCGGGCAGAAGCAGCTGCTCAATCTTGCCTCCGTCATGGTCATGCAGCCCGATCTTCTGCTTCTGGACGAGCCCACCTCCCAGCTCGATCCCATCGCGGCCTCGGATTTTCTGGCCACCCTGGGCAAGATCAACCGGGAGCTGGGCACCACCATCCTTCTGACGGAGCACCGTCTGGAGGAGGCGCTCCCATTGGCCAGCCGCGCCGCCGTTCTGGACGGGGGCAGGCTGCTTTGCGCCGGAACTCCCAGGGAGGTGGGCGCACAGCTGAAGAGCCGTGGACACGCCATGTTCCTGGCCATGCCTACCCCTATGCGGGTGTGGGCGGCGGTGGAGAACAACGCCCAATGCCCCATTACCGTCCGGGAAGGCCGGGAGTGGCTGGCCGGCTTTGGCGCGAGCCATACTTGGAACGATCTGCCTCCGGAGCCCGGGCACATCCCCTACGGCGCAGCCGCCGTCCAGGCCGACGGCCTGTGGTTCCGGTATGAGCGGGACCAGCCCGACGTGGTGAAGGGCCTGTCCCTCACCGTCAGGAGGGGAGAATTTCTGGCTCTGCTGGGCGGCAACGGCACCGGAAAGACCACCTCGCTCAAGTTAGCGGCCGGGCTGCTGAAGCCCGTCCGCGGCAAGGTGTCTGCCCAGGGCACCGTGGGCGTGCTGCCCCAGAGCCCCCAGACTCTGTTTCTCAAAAAGACCGTCCGTGAGGACCTGCTGGAGATTCTCAGGGACAAAAAGCTCAGCCAGGACGTCCGGGACGCCAAGGTAGCCCGCGTGGTACGGCTGTGCCGCCTGGAGGAGCTGCTGGACCGGCACCCCTACGATCTGTCCGGCGGCGAACAGCAGCGCGCCGCCCTGGCCAAGGTCCTGCTCCTCGACCCCGAGATTCTCCTGCTGGACGAGCCCACCAAGGGCCTGGACGCCCAGTTCAAGCAGGTATTCGGGGAGATCCTGCAGGCCCTTTTGGCCTGGGGCACGGCGGTGCTCATGGTCAGCCATGACATTGAGTTCTGCGCCAAATACGCCCACCGCTGCGCTCTGTTCTTTGACGGGAACATCGTCGCCGAGGCGCCGCCCCGCGCCTTCTTCTCCGGAAACAGCTTCTACACCACCTCCGCCAACCGGATGGCCCGGTCCCTGCTGCCCGAGGCGGTGACGGCGGAGGATCTCATTGCCGCCTGCGGCGGCGAGCTTCCCCCCGCGCCGGAGCTTCCCAGGGACACCCCGGCGCTGCCTGAGCCGGACGTCGGCAGCAGCGCAGACAGGCCGCAACCCCTTTCGTGGCCGCGCAGGCTGGGGGCCGTACTGTCCGGCGGGTTGTCCCTGACGCTGTTGCTGCGCTTCATGGGGACCGCCGATCTGACCGCTCTGGTCAATACGCAGGGCCTGTCAGAGCAGGCTGCGGGTCAAATGGGACTGTACGGCATTTTCATTGCGGCGCTGCTTGTGTTCGCCGCCTGCGTCAGCCGCAGGCACCGCCGCCCGGACTACCTGGAGCAGCCTCCCCGGGAGAAGCGGAAGCTTGCCAAGCGCACACTGGCGGCAATGGTCATGATCCTGCTGCTGATCCCGCTGACACTGTTTTTCGGCGTGTATTATCTGGACAGCAGGAAATATTATTTCATTGCCCTGCTGATCCTGTTGGAGACCATGCTACCCTTCTTCCTGATCTTTGAGGGGCGCAAGCCCCAGGCCAGAGAGCTGGTGGTCATCGCGGTACTCTGCGCCATCGCCGTGGCCGGGCGGGCGGTTTTCTTCATGCTGCCCCAGTTCAAGCCCGCTCTGGCCATCACCATCATCGCCGGTGTGGCTTTCGGAGGCGAGACAGGCTTTCTGGTGGGGGCTATGACCATGCTGGCCTCCAATGTGATGTTCTCCCAGGGTCCGTGGACGCCCTGGCAGATGTTCGCCATGGGCATCACCGGCTTTCTGGCGGGCGTTTTGTTCCGCAAGGGCTGGCTGCGCCGCACCAGGGGAGCTCTCTGCTCCTTCGGAGCCCTCTCCGCCATCCTCATTTACGGCGGCATCATGAACCCGGCCTCCGCCCTGATGTGGGCCAGCGAGCTCAATTGGAAGATCCTTTTGACCTATTATATCACCGGGTTCCCCATGGACTGCGTTCATGCCGCCGCCACATGGCTGTTCCTCTGGTTTGCGGCCGAACCCATGCTGGAGAAGCTGGACCGCATCCAGGTCAAATATGGGCTGGTGGAGTAGGAATCGGACGCTCTCCCAATTTTTTGAAAAGCGTATCACCGCTCCCACCGTGGGGGCGATCAAGCCGGTAAGAAAGGGTGTGAAACAATGGACCAATGGAAGCGGATGGACGGACGGCGGTCCGGGATGCGGCTGGCCGGGCTGGCGGCGCTGCTGCTGGTATCGGTGGTCCTGTCCCTTCTGCTGGGCTCCATCCGCCTGTCCCTGTGGCAGGCGCTTCGTGCGGCCCTGGCCGGCGACTGGGAGGATACGGCCCTGCGGATCTTCCTCTATTCCCGCCTGCCCAGGACCCTGGGCGGCGTTCTGTGCGGCTGCGGTCTGGCAGTCTCCGGGGCGGTACTCCAGGTGGTGCTGAACAACTCCCTGGCCGGACCCAACATCATCGGTGTAAACGCCGGGGCGGGTTTTGCCTCCCTGATGGTGATGGCCCTGTTTCCCAGGGCGGTGGCCCTGCTGCCGGCTGCCGCCTTCGTAGGCGCGCTGGCCTGCGCCCTGCTGATCTACGGGGTGGCCCGGTGGACCGGAGCCTCCCGGATGACCCTGATTTTGGCCGGCGTGGCGGTGACCAGCGTCATCAACGCGGCCTCCGCCTGCATTAGGTTCCTGTTCCCCGACATTCTGGCGGCCTATAACAGCTTTTCCGTGGGCACCCTCAACGGCGTCACCATGGGAGAGCTGAAAGCAGCCCTGCCCTATCTGGCGGCGGGACTGGCCGCCGCCCTGGTTCTGAGCGGAGATATGAACATCCTCGCTCTGGGAGAGGAGATGGCCCACTCCCTGGGGCTGAAGGTGGAGCGCTGCCGGCTGCTGCTGATCCTGACGGCGGCGGTGCTGGCGGGGGCCTCGGTGAGCTTTGCCGGGCTCATCGGCTTTGTGGGGCTGTTGGTGCCCCATGCCGCCCGCATTCTCCTGGGCGCGGACAGCCGGACGGTGGTGGCAGGGTCGGCCCTGCTGGGGGCCAGCAGCGTGCTGCTGTGCGATCTGCTGGGCCGGGTGCTGTTCGCCCCCTTCGAGCTCCCCGTGGGTGTGGTCCTGTCCCTGGTCGGCGGGTGCTGCTTCATCGTCCTGCTGTTCCACAGGAGAGGAGGGAAGCTGCATGATTGAGTGTATCCGCCTGGGCACCGGCTACGCCGGCGTTCCCGTCTCCCGGCAGGTGGACCTGACCGTCCGCAGGGGGGAAATCCTTTCCCTGATCGGGCCCAACGGCTGCGGAAAGACCACCCTGCTCCGAACCATGGCCGGACTGCTCCCCCCTCAGGCTGGCTCCGTCCAGGCAGAGGACCGGGACTTGGCCCAACTGTCCGAGCGGGAACTGGCCCGGTTCCGGGCCTATCTGCCCCAGCTCCGGGAGACCCCGGACATCACCGTAGGGGCTCTGGTGGCCCACGGCCGCTTCCCTTATCTGGGATTTTCCAGGCAGATGACCGCCCACGACCGGGAACAGGTGGACCGCGCCATGGAGATCACGGAGGTGACCCAGTGGCGGCACAAAAAGCTGCGACAGCTGTCCGGCGGTCAGCGCCAGCGGGTGTATCTGGCCATGACGGTGGCCCAGGAGACGCCGCTGCTGCTGTGGGACGAGCCCGCCACCTACCTGGACGTGGGCAGCAGGCTGGCAGTTATGGAGCTGGCCCGGCGGCTGAACCAGAGCGGAAAAACGGTGGTCATGACGCTCCACGACCTGTCCGACGCCCTGACCGTGTCCCACCGGGTCTGTCTGATGGACGGAGCGGGCACGGTGGTCATGGCGGCCCCGCCCGAGGCGGTCTACCGCTCCGGCGCACTGGACCGGGTGTTCTCCGTCCGTACGGAGCAGGTGCGCTCCCCTTCCGGCGGCGTCGCCTATCTGTTTGCGCCGGGAGATACCCGGAAAGAGGGCTGAATCCTTTTAAAAAGGCCTGTAACGTTGCCGTTACAGGCCTTTTTGTTCCCGTCCCGTTTCTTAACACCCGGCAGTAGCAAACGTTACGACAACCATGTTTCCTGATTTGCATAAAGACTATTGAATCAGTGGCTCCTCAAAGGACGCCTTTCACCGTTTGGGCACCCAGTTCATCCAGCGAGGACATTTCCAAGCTCAGTGCATGGGACAGCACATACTCGACAGCCCCGTCACTGCTGCGCAGGCAGCGGACGTCGTCAGCACGGGAAAGCCTCTTCAGGGTCCGGTCAGCTTCTGCTGTCAGGAGCTGCGCCGCCGCACATCCTTGGCGGGCCGCACGGTACAAAGCCTGATCGTAAATATAAGGACACCTCTTCTGGTATCGGCACTTCTGACAGTATACGCAGAGCAAGCTGTCGCTGTCCTTAGGGACTAAGGGTTCTGAAAGAAAGCAGCCCATGAAATGGTCCTCCTCAGCAATACAGCGCGGATCGGGAGCTTGCTCCTGATCCGCGTCCGGTTCATTTATGGCAGGGGGAGTGGTCGCCGGAGCACGGTGTATCCGGGCAGAGGCAGTCCTGGAACAGGTCCAGCTTCAGCTGGAGTGCCAGATCCAGGCGGGTCACCGCGGCCAGAACACGCTCGACGCTCTTGTCGATCTTGACCAAGTCATCCACATCGGTGCCGCACAGCTCGGTGGTCTTTTCGATCTTTTTGTGCTCGGCCTCCAGAATGCGGGCCAGGGTCTCCTGCTCCTTGGCGACAGCTTCGATCAACTCAGTAATCGCTTTGCAGCGGCTGTCATCGTGACGGAAAGGTAAGCTTTGCATGGCTTCCATAGAATAATCGTCCCTTCGTTCATGATTGTGCCTGTGTGCCGGTTGGCACAGTTCATCCTATGCGCTCTGGTAAGGGGTTGACACAATTTGCAGGGGACCATCTGGAGCGTCCATTGCTGGCTGGTGGTTTCATTGACGCAAATGCAAAGGACTCGTTTCCTTTTGGAAACGAGTCCTTTGCATCTCTTTTTGAAATTGGTGGAGATAAGCGGGATCGAACCGCTGACCTCTTGAATGCCATTCAAGCGCTCTCCCAGCTGAGCTATACCCCCATATTTACTTTTACTCAAATGCGTTTCAGGTCCCGCACTCAAGTCCGGGTGTTATTATACCATATTTCCCTGACTTGTCAACCCCTAAAATTCGTTTTCTTTTTGTGCTATAATATTATTGTATTCGGCGCATGAATCGCGCTGTCCCGCCGCCGGCGGGCAAGATTTTTTCCGGAAAAGCAACTTTTGATCCAAGGAGGTGTGCCGGCTCTGTCCGGCAGAGATCTATGGGATATTTTCCGTTTTTTGTTGAGCTGGCCGGTCAGCCCGGTCTGATCGTAGGCGGCGGGACCGTGGCCCTGCGGAAAGTAGAGAAGCTCCTGCCCTACGGCCCCCGCCTCACGGTGGTCTCCCCCGCCCTCCTGCCGGAGCTGGAGGCCATCCCCGGCCTCACCCTTCTCCGGCGCGCCTTCTCCCCTCAGGATCTGGAGGAGGTATTTTTCGTGGTGGCGGCCACCGACGATCAGAATCTCAACAGGGAGATCTCCGCCCTCTGCCGGGAGCGGCGCATTCCCGTGAATGTAGTAGACGACCGGGAAGCCTGCTCCTTCCTGTTCCCGGCGCTGGTCCGGCACGGGGACCTCTCCGTGGGCATCTCCACCGGCGGCGCCAGTCCCACCGCCGCCATCTGGCTGAAGGAACAGGTGGAACGTCTTTTGCCCGAGCGCTTCGACGAGATCCTGGAATGGCTGGAGGGACAGCGCTCCGGGCTGAAGGAGGCCTTCCCGTTGGAGCGTCAGCGCTCCCGGCTCTTCACCCAGCTGTTCGCCGCCTGTCTGGATCAGGGCGGACCGCTGACTGACGAACAAATACGTAACATCTTACAGGGGGAGGAATCATTCCAATGAACACCGGATGCGTCTACCTGATCGGCGCCGGCTGCGGTCCGGCAGATCTGATCACCCTGCGGGGGATGGAGCGGCTGCGGCGCTGCGACGCCGTGGTCTATGACGACCTCATCGACCCCCGGCTGCTGGAATTGGTCCCGGAGGGAGCGGAGCGCCTCTACATGGGCAAGCGGCAAGGCCGCCACTCCGCCTCCCAGTCCGACATCAGCGCCAAGCTGGTGGCCCTTGCCCGGGAGGGCAAGGGTGTGGCCCGTCTCAAAGGAGGGGACCCCTTCGTGTTCGGCCGGGGCGGTGAGGAGATCCTGGCCCTCCAGGCCGCCGGCATCCCCTATGAGGAGATCCCCGGCGTCTCCTCCGCCATCGCTATCCCCGCTCTTGTCGGCATCCCGGTCACTCACCGGGGCGCCAGCCAAAGCCTCCACATCGTCACCGGGCACACCGCCCACACGCCGGACGCCCTGCCCTCCCAACTGGACAAGCTGGCCGTGCTGGAGGGGACGCTGGTCTTTCTGATGGGACTGAGCCAGCTTCCTCAGCTGGCCGCCCGGCTGCTGGCGGCGGGAAAGGACCCGGACACACCGGCGGCCGTCATCTCCGGAGGGAACGCCCCTCATCCTGCCACGGTGCGGGGCACCCTGGCCGACATCGCCGATCTGGCCCGTGAGGTACAGCCTCCCGCCGTCATCGTGGTGGGCCAGGTGGCCGGGATGGACCTCTCTTCCACCCTCTCCGGGCCCCTGGACGGGGTCCGTGTGGGGATCACCGGCACGGAAGCCGTCGCCGGGCGTCTGGAGGAGGCGCTGACAGGGCTGGGCGCCTCGGTCACCTTAGCGGAGCGCTCCCTTCTTTTGGAGCTTGAGCCCGATCTGGAATTCTCCGTGCTGGCGGACGGAGCCCCCCACTGGCTGGTCTTTACCAGCGCCAACGGGGTCCGGCTGTTTTTCCGGCGGCTCCGGGAACAGGGGCTCGACCTGCGAAGGCTCCACGCCTGCAAATTCGCCGTGATCGGGGCAGCTACCGGAGAAGCTCTGGCACAGCACGGCATCCGGGCGGACCTGTGTCCGGCCCAGTACACCAGCCGGGGG
Source organism: Pseudoflavonifractor phocaeensis (assembly GCF_021531375.1). Classification (GTDB taxonomy): domain Bacteria; phylum Bacillota; class Clostridia; order Oscillospirales; family Oscillospiraceae; genus Lawsonibacter; species Lawsonibacter phocaeensis_B. The sequence goes on along the minus strand of NZ_JADYTU010000002.1, from coordinate 116,113 downwards.
CTGGGGCTCGCCCTCCGGGAGATGGCAAAACCGGAGGAGGACATCTTCCTCCTCCGGTCTCTGAAGGGCTCCCCGGTGCTGCCCGCCCTGCTTCATGAGCGGGGGCTGACCGTCCATGAGATCCCCCTCTATGACTTGCAATCAGATCCGGAGATCGCCCGGCAGACCGCCCACGCGCTGCCCAGCCTGGACTACCTCACCTTCTCCAGCGCCAGCGGAGTGGACCTGTTTTTCCGGCAGTACGGCGCTCTGCCCTCTCGGGCCAGATGCGTCTGCATCGGCGAGGTCACCGCCCAGGCCCTGCTGGACCGGGGCGGTCCCTCCCCCCTGGTCCCGGCGGACACCTCCGTCCAGGGGATGGTCCAGTCCATCCTGGCGGACTGCCAGTCCCCGCGTTAAGACACAGGATACAGGATATCCGCCAGATTTTCGTAGGCCTCGCCCCACCGGGCATTGGGCTTCAGGTTATACAACTGGTGGTCCATCATATAGCAGCGCCCCTCCTTCACCGCGGTAAGGCTCTTCCAGGCCGGGTTGGACAGGAGGGTACGGTCCAAAGTCTCCTGGGCGGCGGTGGGATCGGCCCCCTGCAGGACCACAAAGATGAACTGAGGGTCGGCCTCCAGGATGGCCTCTATGCTGAGCTCCTCCAGCAGTCCGGTATTGCTGTCCGCCACATTGACGCAGTCCAGGTCCGCCAGCATCTCGCCCAGCACACTGTCCCGGCTGTTCTTCACCTTACAGCTGGACCCCGTGGCCCGGACATAGAGCACCGTGGGCCGGCTGCCGTCCGCCCGGTCTATGGCAGCTTGGCGCTGCTCCTCCAACGCCTGGCCGTACTGGAGGTAATTCTCTTCCCGTCCGGTGATCTGGGTGCAGATCTTCAGCATCCGCAGATAATCCTCAAAATCGGCCACCTTAAAATAGGCCACATTGAGACCGCTGCTCTCCAGCACCTCCAGCAGGTCCACCTGGGCGTCGGTGTTGCTGCTGGCCAGGACCAGATCGGGCTCAGACGCCAGAAGAAGTTCTATGCTGGGCTCCTTCACCGCCCCCAGGTCCGCCACGGAGTCCTCCAGACCCAAATCAAAGCTGGTCCAGCTGTCGTGGGCCGCCGCCACCAGGGTATCCTTCCCTCCCGCCAGACACCAGATGTCCGCAAAGCTGCCGATCAGCACGGCCACGCGCTCCGGCTGATCCACCGTCACGGTCCTGCCCAAGTCGTCGGTAAAGGTGATCCCTTCCTCCCCCTCCGGGACCGTATCCCTGTTTCCGGAGCCGCAGCCGGCTAATAGGCTGACAGCCAGGATGACGCATAAAAATTTTTTCACGTTGTCCTTCCCCTTCCTTTCGCTGCGGACAGTCTGTATTCTTCCCGGAAGCCGGTTTTCTAACAGAAAAAGAAAAACCTGTAACTTTTCAGTTACAGGTTTTTTGGTGGAGATAAGCGGGATCGAACCGCTGACCTCTTGAATGCCATTCAAGCGCTCTCCCAGCTGAGCTATACCCCCATCGGAACCGCGCTGATCTCGCTGTCACGCTCAGCGCAAGTAGTATCTTATCAGATACTGTCGAGTTTGTCAATGCTTAATTTCAAATTTTTTATTTTTTCTGTTTGGTCCTTCTCACGCCGGCCTTTGTGAAGATAAAAACCGCCGCAGCCTATGCTGCGGCGGTTTTCGGCTTAGTAGAACTTCTTGCGGTTCTTGCGGGCAGCCTCGGACTTCTTGCGGCGCTTGACGCTGGGGCTCTCGTAATGCTCGCGCTTACGGACCTCGGCCAGCACGCCGGACTTGGCGCAGCTGCGCTTAAAGCGCTTCAGAGCGCTCTCCAGAGACTCGTTCTCTCTGACACGGACTTCAGACATTTATATTTCCCTCCCTCCGGCGCGGCGGGGCGTCCCCTGCCACGTAAGGGCCATATTTATGGCTTTAACAGTGATATTATATTCATTTTTCGCGCCTCTGTCAAGAGGGGATTTATGAACGCAGTGTAAATTGCGCCTGGGGCTTAAAGATCAGGCCTGGGGCTTGAAAATCAGGCTTACCAGCTTGCCCTTGACCGCCCCGCGAAATAAATTTCGCGGGGACCCCATTGATTTCAAATGCTCGGGCGAAGTGAATTCGCCCTGCGCAATTCTACGCTTCGCTTCGAATTTACGCGCCACTCGGCGCGCCGCGCTGTCGCGTGGTCGTGTTCAAGGGCAAATCAGGCCTGGGGCTTGAAAATCAGGCTTACCAGCTTGCCCTTGACCACGATGGACTTCACCAGGTTCATTCCCTCGGCCAGCTTGGCCACCTTGGGATCGGCCAGGGCGGCGGCCACAATGTCCTCGTCGCTGGCGTCGGCGGGTACCACGATGTTGGCCTTCACCTTGCCGCTGACCTGGACGGCCATCTGGACGGTGGCGGCCACGGTCTTGGACGCGTCATACTCGGGCCAGGGCTGGAGGCAGACCTGACCGCCGTAGCCCGCCATCTCCCACAGCTCCTCGCACATATGGGGGGCGAAGGGGGACAGCATCAGCAGCAGGGCCTTCATGTCGCCCCGGCTGGCGCCGTTGGCGTAGAAGTCGTTGACCAGAGCCATGAGGGCAGCGATAGCGGTGTTGAACTTCATGGCCTCGATGTCCTCGGACACCTTCTTGATGGCCTTGTGAACGGCGGCCTCGTTGGCCTTGGAGTACTCGTCGCCCACATGCTCCTGCTCGGTGGCCAGGTTCCAGACCCGGTCCAGGAACCGCTTGCAGCCCTTGACGGCGTTGGCGGACCAGGCGGCAGCCTTCTCGAAGTCACCGATAAACATAATATAGGTGCGCATGGTATCAGCGCCGTACTGCTCAATGATGTCGTTGGGGTTGACCACATTGCCGCGGCTCTTGGACATCTTCTCGCCGCCCTCGCCCAGGATCATGCCGTGGGAGGTGCGCTTCTGGTAGGGCTCCTTGGTGGGCACCACGCCGATGTCGTAGAGGAACTTGTGCCAGAACCGGCTGTACAGCAGGTGGAGAGTGGTATGCTCCATGCCGCCGTTGTACCAGTCCACGGGGGACCAGTACTCCAGAGCCTCCTTGGAGGCCAGAGTCTTGTCGTTGTGGGGGTCCATATACCGCAGGAAATACCAGGAGGAACCGGCCCACTGGGGCATGGTGTCGGTCTCACGCTTAGCGGGACCGCCGCAGCAGGGGCAGGTGGTATTGACCCAGTCGGTCATCTTGGAGATGGGGGACTCGCCGTCGTCAGTGGGCTCGTAGGACTCCACCTCGGGCAGCAGCAAGGGCAGCTGGTCCTCGGGGATGGGCTGCCAGCCGCACTTGTCGCACCACACCATGGGGATGGGCTCGCCCCAGTAGCGCTGACGGGAGAATACCCAATCGCGCAGCTTGTAGTTGACCTGGGCATGGCCGATGCCCTTCTCCTCCAGCCACTTGGTGATGACGGGGATGGCGTCCTTGACGGTCAGACCGTTGAGGAAGTTGGAGTTGACCATGATGCCGGTATCGTCTTTGGCGGTGAAGGCGGCCTGCTGCACATCCTCGCCGCCGGAGACCACCTCAATGATCTCGCAGCCGAACTTCTTGGCAAATTCCCAGTCGCGGTCGTCGTGGGCGGGAACAGCCATGATGGCGCCGGTTCCGTAGGTGGCCAGGACGTAGTCGGAGATGAAGATGGGGATCTCCTTGCCGTTGACGGGGTTGACGCCCCGTACGCCGTCCAGCTTCACGCCGGTCTTTTCCTTGTTCAGCTCGGTGCGCTCCAGGTCGGACTTGGAGGCGGCCACCTTCTGATAGGCTGCCACCTCGTCGGCGTTGGCCAGCTTGCCGGCCTCCATCCAGCCCTTGATGAGCTCATGCTCGGGAGACAACACCATGTAGGTGGCGCCAAACAGGGTGTCGGGACGGGTGGTGTACACCACGATGTCCTCGCCGGTGGTGGCCTTGAAGGTGACCTCGGCGCCGGTGGAGCGGCCGATCCAGTTCTTCTGCTGGATCTTGACCCGCTCGATAAAGTCCAGATCGTCCAGATCGTCGATGAGGCGCTGGGCATAGGCGGTGATCTTCAGCATCCACTGGCTCTTCTCCTTGCGGATGACAGGGGCGCCGCAGCGCTCGCACACGCCCTCCACCACTTCCTCGTTGGCCAGGACGCACTTGCAGGAGGTACACCAGTTGACGGGCATGGTGGTCTTATAGGCCAGACCCTTCTTCCACAGCTGGAGGAAGATCCACTGGGTCCACTTGTAGTAACTGGGGTCGGTGGTATTGACTACGCGGTCCCAATCGAAGGAGTAGCCCAGCATCTCCAGCTGCTTGGTGAAGTTGGCGATGTTGTCATGAGTCACCTTGGCAGGGTGGATGTGGTTCTTGATGGCAAAGTTCTCGGTGGGCAGACCGAAGGCGTCGAAGCCGATGGGGAACAGCACGTTATAGCCGTCCATCCGCTTCTTCCGGGCCACCACATCCATGGCGGTATAGGGCCGGGCGTGGCCCACATGCAGGCCGTTTCCGGAGGGATAGGGGAACTCCACCAGACCGTAAAACTTGGGCTTGCTGGTGTCGCCGGTCTTACAGGCAAAGGTCTTCTCTTCCTTCCACTTGGTCTGCCATTTTTTCTCAATGGCGGTGAAATCGTACTTCAAAATTCATCACGCTTTCTGTATTGTTTGGCCGGGAACCGGCTCATATCTGAAATGATTCCGTAATATTATACCGGAAGGGTCTTCTGATTGCAAGGGCTGGGACAGAAAATGAGGCCGTTTTTCAAAAAAGAGCCTCATTTTTCCGTATCTCAAATCAGGTTCCCTGTTTGAAAAGCGCCTTCCTCCTGGGTATATCACCATGCATCTATCAGCCAGACGCCGCCGCGCCTGCACACTCGAACAATTTTTAAAATTTCGATTAAACTTCTTGTGAAATGATTGACCCCTATTTCCGCCCGCCTTATAATGAATTTACCAAATCACTGGTCGATACGCAGTTGGATTTTGAGAATTTTGAAAAATGAAAAGGAGTTGTATGTATGAAAAAGCTGTTTCGCACTCTGCTCTGCGGCGCCGTGCTGGCTCTGTCTCTGAGCGTTTCTGCCTTCGCCGCCGAGGGCGACCTGGTCATCAGCCCGGCCCCCACCGCCGTTCCCGAAAAGCAAGGCGACTTCTATGTGATGGTCAATCACGACTACGTTACCTTCACCGACGCTACCCCCAAGATCAAGAACGACCGCTCCTGCCTGCCCTTTGTGGCTGTCTTTGAGCAGCTGGGCTTTGCTGAGAAGGACATGACCTGGGATGGCGATACCTCCACTGTCACCGCCACCAAGGGCGATCTGACCATCTCCCTCACCATCGGCAAGAACCAGATCATTCTGATCCAGGACGGCCAGACCAAGGTCATTGACACCGATGTAGCCCCCTACATTGAGTCCTCTCTCTCCCGCACCTACATCCCCTTCGGTCTGGTAGCCGACGCACTGGGCTACACCGTGGGATGGGACGCCCAGCAGGGCACCGTCATCATTGACGACGTGGATGCCATCATGGCCGCCAACAAAGAGACCTACACTCTGATGGACAAATACTTGGCTTACAGCAAGAGCTTCAGCGAGAAGAACCAGCAGGTTTCCGGCAGCTACACCGCAAACGTTGGCATGAACACGGCTGTCGAAGGTTCTTCCATGGATATGAGCTTTACCGTGGACGGCGATTATAATATGGTGACCGCCGGCGCCAGCGCTCTCCAGTTTAACACCGACATGGTCATGGATATGAGCATGACTGTGGACGGTCAGGACGTTACCTCCTCCATGACCGGCGTTGCTGGCGCTCCCCAGTTCCCCATGGACATCGACTTTGAGATGCGCGGTGACATGGCCGACGGCGTTTTCTACTTCCAGTCCGCCGCCCTGGCCGATCTGATGGGGCAGCCAGACCTGGCCAATGCCTGGTTCAAGATGGACCTGGCCGCCATGTTCGACCAAATGAGCGATATGCTGGGCATGGATTATACCGCCTTGATGGAGCTGTCCATGGCCTCTCTTGACACCAGCTTTGAGGAGTCCCTGACCTCCATGCTGAAGATCATGCCCCTGACCAGCGCCGAGCTTACTACCTCCGACTATCTGGCCTTGATCAACGCCGTATGCGCCGACAGCGCTTTCGAAAAGTCCGGTTCTTCCTATGTGAATACGCTGGAAATGGACGGCGCCGCCATGATCTTCACCCTGTACACCAACGGCTCCAAGATCACCGGCTATGAGATCGAGATGACTGCTCTTGACCCCTCTTTCGGCTCCATGGAGTTGACTGCCACCATGAAGGGCAGCAAGATGCAGATGGGCATGAGCGTCGAGATGAGCCTGGAGGATGCCAGCGACATGACGATGGTCATGACTATGGACGGCACTTACCAGTCCACCAGCGCCAAGCCTGTCACCGCGCCCCCCGCCGGTGCCGTTGTCATCGACCTGAACCAGATGATGGGTGCGCTGCCCGGTCTGGAGTAAGCCATTACCGAGCATTATACAAGTTTTATAGACAATGCGCCAATGCGCCGCCGCCCGAACTGGGCGGCGGCGCGTTCATTTGAAAGAGTAAACCTTGCTTCTCATAAAATAAATGTTAGTTTATGGATGTATTATGGGGCGTTGAGGACGCCGCCCCCTACGCACGGTTTACAATATGGCTTCGTAGGGGGCGGCCTCTGGACGCCCCGCCCGTAGGGCGGCCCCTTGGGGCCGCCGCCAAAATGGCAGCCGTCGGACGGCGGGGGACGATCCCCCCCGTCGGGGGGAAATGGCCTAAGGCCAAAAGGGGGAGGGATAAGCCCCAGCCCTACTAAGCCCTCACCCTACTTGAAACGATAAACTAAAATTTACAATTCAAAACTTAAAAAAGCCCCCTGTCCTTTTACGGACAAGGGGCTGTATATTGGTCACTCCTTCTCCGGGATAGGCATGGGCGCGGTCACTTTGGCCGGGTCGGTGTCGGCATAAGCCTGGGCCAGGGACTCCAGGGTCACCTCCCGCTCCTCCATCAGCGCGGTGACCTGTTCCAGGCTCTTTTCCGCCTTAGTCAGCTGGTCAGCGGCGTGGGAGACGGTGGACTCCACCTGGGAGCGCAGGGCGTCGTACTCCCTTTCCACCCTCTGGATCCACTGCTCCATCTGCCGGCGCAGCTGGCGGGCCTGCCCCTCTGCCTCCTCCTGGATGGCCTGGGCACGGCGGTGGGCCTCCAGTTCTACCCCGGCGGTCCGCTCCTTGACGGCGGCATAGGCGGCGGCGTCCGGCTCCAAGGCGGCGACCCGGGCCTTCAGCTCACTGATCTCCCACCGTGCTGTCTCCAGCTCTTCCGTCTTCTGACTGCACTCCGTCCGGCAGGAGGACAGGGCGATATTGGCTTGCTCCAGCTGGGCGCGCAAGCCCTCGCTCTCCTGACCCAGCCGGTTCAGCCGCTCCTGCCGCTCCGTCAGTTCTGCATTCTGCCGGTCCGCCGTTTCCCGGGCCGCGTCCAGCTGCTGCCGGAGTTCCTCCTGCTGCTTTGCCGCCTCCTGGGCGGTGGTCTCCAGATACGTCAAAACATCCTGGCGGTTGAAGCCGCCGAACATTGCGCTGCGGAAGGGATGATCCATGGGTATGCACCTCTCTGAAAATGCCTGTGGCATCTGATTTTGTCGGATTTTTTAGTATTTTATCACATGCTTCCGCCAATTACAATCTTTTCCCGCAGGATCTCCGAAAACCCCGGTTTTTCCCAGGAAGTTCCCCCAAATTCATTGACGGAAATGCCCCAAAATGATATACTATCTTAGTTTTAATTTGTATTATGATGGATGAGGTGTGCCTTTTATGTGGCTTTCCGATCAATGGAAGGACTATGAGCTGATTGATTGCGGACGGGGAGAAAAGCTGGAGCGCTGGGGAGACCAGCTGCTGGTCCGGCCCGACCCCCAGGCGATTTGGAATACCCCCCGGACCCACCGGGGCTGGAAGGTGAATTCCGGCCGGTACGCCCGCTCCTCCACCGGGGGCGGACAGTGGCGGAACAAGTCCATGCCCGAGCGCTGGACCGTCTCCTACCGGGATCTGACCTTTAACATCAAGCCTATGAATTTCAAGCACACCGGCCTGTTCCCTGAGCAGGCCTCCAACTGGGACTTCGCCCGGGATCAGATCAAAAACGCGGGCCGCCCCGTCAGCGTGCTGAATCTGTTTGCCTATACCGGCGGGGCCACGGTGGCCTGCGCCGCCGCGGGGGCCTCCGTGTGCCATGTGGACGCGGCAAGAGGCATGGTCCAGTGGGCCCGGGAAAACGCCAAGTCCTCCGGGTTAGAGGACGCCCCCATCCGCTGGATTGTGGATGACTGCGCCAAATTTGTGGAGCGGGAGATCCGCCGGGGCCGGAAGTACGACGCCATTATCATGGACCCCCCCTCCTACGGCCGGGGACCCACCGGCGAGGTGTGGAAGCTGGAGGAGAACCTTTATCCCTTTGTGGAGCTGGTCTCCGGCGTGTTGTCCGACGATCCCCTGTTTATCATTCTCAACTCCTACACCACCGGTCTGGCCCCCAGCGTGGTCACCTATATTTTGGAAACTCTGATCTCCAAACGATTCGGCGGGCACACCGTCAGCGACGAACTGGGCCTACCCGTCACCGAGAGCGGTCTGGCCCTCCCCTGTGGAGCCACAGGCCGCTGGACCCGGACATGATCTTTTATGAAATCAGAGGTCGGGCGTCCTCTTTTCTTCATAATCCATGGGCTACCAATCAGAAAGGATGATAGCAGTGAGCAATTACTACGCGGAAAGCCTCAATTCCCAGAAGCTCTTCCAGGTGTACGACACTGCCCTTCCCCGCATCAAGCAGTACTTCGAGGCCGAGATCGACTTTGTCCGGCAGCACCTCACGGGAACGGAGCGGGTGCTGGAGCTGGGCGCCGGCTACGGACGCATCGTCCGGGAGCTGGCCCCCAACTGCGCCGAGATCGTGGGCATGGACATCTCCGAGGACAGCGTAAAGCTGGGTACGGAATATCTGAAGGACTTCCCCAATGCCAGCATGGTGGCCATGGACGTCCACCAGATGGCCTTTGACCGGCCCTTCGACGTGATCCTGTGCCTGCAGAACGGCCTGTCCGCCATGCGGGCCGACGACCAGGTGATCGCCAAGATCCTGGACGTCCTGGCTCCCGGCGGCACCGCCTACTTCAGCACCTACAGCGCTAGATTCTGGGACCACCGCATCGCCTGGTTCCAGGAGCAGGCCGACAAGGGCCTGCTGGGCGAACTGGACATGGAGCAGACCAAGGACGGCGTCATCATCTGCAAGGACGGCTTCCGGGCCACCACCCAGACGCCCGAGGACTACGATGCCATCGGCCGGAAGTTCGGCTACCCCTACGAAGTGACCGAAGTGGATGGGTCCAGCTTGTATCTGGTCATCCACAAGCCCGCGCGGTAACAACATTGTCTCCCCGCCGGGGTGCGGCGCCCGACTTCTGATTTTTCACTGAATCGAAACAATATGAGGGAAACTGATATGAGCAACGAGATCATCCAGACACAGGACCTCCATTTCTCTTACACCACAGTTGAGGGGACGGCCCCCACCGTCCTCAACGGCGTGGACATTGCCATTGAGGAGGGGGCCTTTGTGGCTATTCTGGGCCACAACGGCAGCGGCAAGTCCACCCTGGCCAAGCATATGAACGCCATTCTGCTGCCCTCCGGCGGCACGGTATATGTGGACGGCATGGACACCGCCGAGGAAGAAAAGCTGCTGAACATCCGCCGCACCGTAGGCATGGTGTTCCAAAACCCCGACAACCAGATCGTGGCCAACGTGGTGGAGGAAGACGTGGCCTTCGCCCCGGAGAATCTGGGCGTTCCCCCTGCGGAGATCCGCCAGCGGGTGGACGACGCGCTGAAGGCCGTGGGCATGTACGAGTTCCGGGAGCACGCCCCTCACCTTCTGTCCGGCGGCCAGAAGCAGCGCATCGCCATCGCCGGCGTCATTGCCATGCAGCCCCGGTGCATCGTCCTGGACGAGCCCACCGCCATGCTGGACCCCATCGGCCGCTTCGACGTACTGCGTACCATCAAGACTCTGAACCGGGAGCGCGGCGTCACCGTGGTCCTTATCACCCACCACATGGACGAGGCCGCCCAGGCCGACCGGCTCATCGTCATGGCCAAGGGCAAGGTGGTGGCCGACGGCGCCCCCAAGGAGGTCTTTTCCCGGGTGGAGGAGCTGAAGGCCGTAGGCCTCACTGTTCCCCACACTACCCAACTGCTGTGGGAGCTGCGCCAGGAAGGCTGCGACGTGCCCCTGGACGCCCTCAGCGACGAGGAGTGCGCCCACGCTCTGTATACCCTGCTGAAGCAATAAGGCACCCCATTCTCCTATTCTTCGGGTATGACCCTCTGCGGCATACACCATTTTGAACAAGGACGGTCTGCAATGGAAGCGATCATTGAAACCAAACAGCTCTCCCACATTTATTCCGCCGGCACCCCCTTCGAGCGGGGGGCCCTGCTGGACGTGGACTTCACCGCCTACAAGGGCGAGTATCTGGGCATCATCGGCCACACCGGCTCAGGCAAGTCCACGTTGATCCAGCACCTCAACGGCCTGCTTAAGCCCACCTCCGGCCAGGTACTGTTCCAAGGACAGGACATCTGGTCCGACCCCAAGCTGACCCGCCTCACCCGGTTCCAGGTGGGGCTGGTGTTCCAGTACCCCGAGTACCAGCTCTTTGAGGAGACCGTATATAAGGACATCGCCTTCGGCCCCCGGAACATGGGGTTGGACGAAAAGGAAATCGACCGCCGGGTCCGGGAAGCCGCCTATTTCGTGGGTCTCCGGGACGACCAGCTGGACAATTCCCCCTTCGAGCTGTCCGGCGGCCAGAAGCGCCGGGTGGCCATCGCCGGCGTCATCGCCATGGAGCCCAAGGTACTGATCCTGGACGAGCCCACCGCCGGTCTGGACCCGGTGGGGGTGGAGTCCATTCTGGGCAACATCCGGGACTATCACCAGGTCCACAACGCCACCATCATCCTGGTCTCCCACTCCATGGAGGAGGTGGCCCGGACGGTGGACCGTCTGGTGGTAGTCAACGACGGCCGCATTCCCTTCCGGGGCACCCCCCGTGAGGTATTCCAGCACGGGGACGAGCTGGAGCGGATGGGGCTGGGCGTCCCCCAGATGACCCGGGTGTTCCACCGCCTGCGGGCCATGGGGGTGGACATCGACCCCTCGGTATACACCATTGACCAGGCCAAGGCGGTCATCCTCTCGAAATTGGGAAAGGGGGCGGTGTAAATGGCGCTGAAAGACATCACCCTGGGCCAGTATTTCCCGGGAAATTCCATGGTCCACCGGCTGGACCCCCGTACCAAGATCATCGCCGTGGTGCTGTATATTGTAGCCCTGTTCCTGGCCAAATATTTCCTCACCTACGCCATCATGTTCGGCGTGCTGGCTCTGGCCATCGCCATCTCCAAGGTTCCGCTGAAGTCCATTCTCCACGGGCTGAAGCCGGTGCTCTTCATCGCCATCTTTACGGCGGTGCTCAACCTGTTCTACACCCCCGGCACCCATGTGCTAGTGAAGCTTTGGATCTTTACCCTCACCCTTGAGGGCGTGTTCCAGGCCTTCTTTATGGTGATCCGCATCATGATGCTCATCGCCGGCACCTTCCTGCTGACCTACACCACCTCCCCCATCCTGCTCACCGACGGACTGGAATCCTTGCTGAACCCCTTGAAAAAGATCAAGGTCCCCGTCCATGAGCTGGCTATGATGATGTCCATCGCCCTGCGGTTCATCCCCACCCTGATTGAGGAGACCGACAAGATCATGTCCGCTCAGCGGGCCCGGGGCGCTGATTTTGAAAGCGGCAATCTGATCCAGCGGGCCAAGGCTCTGATCCCTCTGCTGGTGCCCCTGTTCATCTCCGCCTTCCGCCGGGCCGACGAGCTGGCGGTGGCCATGGAGTGCCGCTGCTACCATGGCGGCGAGGGACGCACCCGCCTGCGGCAGCTGAAGTACCGGGGGATCGACTATCTGACCCTGGTCTTCTTCCTGGTCGTGACTGCGGCGGTGGGAGTTCTGGCTCATTTCGGTCTCTGAGGTGCCCCATGGAACGGAACATTGCCTTAAAATTGATGTATAACGGCTCGGCCTACCACGGCTGGCAGGTGCAGAAAAATGCCGTCTCCGTGGCGGAGACTCTGGAAAAGGCCCTGTCCACCGTGGTATGTCATCCGGTGAAATGTACCGGCGCCGGCCGCACCGACGCCGGGGTCCACGCAGAGACCTACATCGCCAATTTCCGCACCACCTCCACCATCCCCTGCGACCGCATTCCCCTGGCCGTCAATACCCGTCTGCCCAACGACGTGGTGGTGGTCAAGGCCACCCAGGTGCCCATGGAGTTCAACGCCATCGGCTCCTGCCACAAAAAGGAGTACACCTACCGCATCTACAACTCCCGGCTGGGCAACCCCTTCTATGTGGACCGGGCGTGGTTCTATCCCAAACACCTGGATGAGACGGTGATGCAGCGGGCGGCAGACCAGTTCGTGGGCACCCACGATTTCCGGGCCGTCCGCTCCGTGGGCACTGAGACCCGCACCACTGTGCGCACCGTCTATTATTTCGACGTATCCCGTCAGGGAGATCTGATAGAGTGTAAGGTGTGCGCCAACGGCTTTTTGTACAACATGGTCCGGGCCATGGTGGGCACCATCGTCTATGCCGCCGAGGGCAAGCTGGCCCCGGAGGATATCCCCGCCATCCTGGAATCCGGCAACCGGACCCTGGCCGGACCCACAGTTCCCCCCGGAGGACTGTATATGACCCGGCTGTGGTATAACGAGGATGTGCTGTAAATTTTAGTCCTTTTGTTCAATAAATTTTAGTTTATCGTTTTATGTAGGGTGAGGGCTTGGTAGGGCGGGGCGTCCAGAGGACGCCCCCTACAAAGTCATATTGTAAACCGTGCGTAGGGGGCGGCGTCCCCGACGCCCCATAATACATCCATAAACTAAAATTTATTTCACAAAAAATCTTGCGTTTTTTCAAATCCTCCCACAGAGGTATCCCATATGAGCAACGAAACTTCGGCCAAAAAGCCGAAAAAACCGAATATCTTTTTCCGCCTGCTGGCGCTGCTGGTGACGGCGGCCCTGGTCCTTGGTGCGTTGACCCTGGTGGTCTACCGGGACCGGTTCAATCTGGACGCGTTGAAGCGCTGGCTGTCCTACCGGAACCTGGAGACAGGCGAAACCGGCGAAGCCGCCCCCTTTACCCATGCCGGCGGCGACAAGCTGTCGGTGGCCTATCTGGAAAACGGCATTCTCCTGTCCTCCGCCGCCGGAGCCCACTACTACTCCTTTTCCGGGGAGCAGTACGCCGAGGAGGTGCTGGCCATGGAGAATCCCGTCATGTCCGCCTCCGCCAAAACGGGGGTGGTATACGATGCGGGAGGCCAGTCCCTGTTCCTGTTCCGGGGCACTGAGGAAGTCTTTGACCTGACTCTGGAGGGCGAGGCGGATCTGCTATCCGCCCGGGTCAACGACAGCGGCTGGCTGGCGGTCACCGCCCAGCAGAGCGGCTACAAGGGGGCCGTCACCGTCTATGACAGCCACGGGGAAAAGGTCATCCAGGTCAGCCTGTCCTCCACCTTTGTGGTGGACGCCGCACTCTCCCCTGACTGCAAGACCGTGGCTGTGGTCACCATGGACCAGTCCAACGGCTCCTTCCGCAGCCGGGTTCTCCTCTACCCCGTCAATCAGAAGGAGCCAAAGGCCACGCTGGAGCTGGGCAGCTGCGCGGTTTTGGACCTTGACTATGAGAATGGCGCCCTGTGGGTTTTGGGAGAGGACCGCTTGCTGGTAGCCGACCCGGATACCGGCGCTCTCCAGACCTATTCCTTCGGCCGTTCCTATCTGAAGGGCTGCAGCTTCGGGGGAGACGGCTTTGCCCTGCTGCTCCTGGGCCGCTACCGGGCGGGCTCCGCCACCCAGGCTCTGACCATCCTGCCCGACGGCACGGAGGAGGCTGCTTTGGACCTGTCCGGTCAGGTTCTCTCCTTCGACTCCGCAGGTAATTACTGCGCCCTGCTGACGGGAAGCGAGCTCACCATCCGCACCCGGGACCTGACGCCCTATGCGGTCCTGGCCGACACCCAGGGGGCGCGGCACACCGCCCTGTCCCCCAACGGCTCCGCCCTGCTGGCCGACGCCCAGCAGGCCTGGCTCTATATCCCTGATTGACCTACCCCTACGCGATTTGGAGGCACTCTATGACATACACTTACCTGGCATTTGACATCGTCATCGCCGCGCTGCTGCTTCTGGCCCTCTGGCGGGGGTATCGGCGTGGCTTCATTCTGACCCTGTGCGGTTTCCTGGCTATCTTCGTGGCCTTCATCGGAGCTAGCGTGGTATCTAACGTGCTGGCGGAACCGGCGGCCCGCTCCATTCGCCCCATCGTGGAGCACCACATCCAGCGGGTATTGGACGAACAGGCCTCTGAAGCCCTCTCCTCCGCCGGCCAGACGGCGGAACACGTCACCCTCCCTCTCCAGGAAGCTCTGGACATGCTGAAAGACACCAAGCTGTACAGGGGCTTCGCCGACGCCGTTCAGAAATCGGTGAACGACGGCATGGTGGCCGCCACCGCCAACGCCGCCCGGATCATTGCCGACTATATTGCCAGGCAGCTGGCCCAGATGGTCCTGTTTCTGATTTCCTTCCTGCTGATCCTGATCCTGTGGTTCTTCATCAGTCACGCCCTGGATCTGGCCTTCCGCCTGCCTGTCCTGTCCACCCTGAACCGGTGGAGCGGCGCCGTCTTGGGCCTGCTCCGGGGCGGGCTGCTCCTGTTCATCGCCTGCTGGCTGCTGAAAGGGAGTTTTCTCCCCCAAGACGCTATCCAGAACAGCTACCTGCTGAACTTTTTCTGCACTGCCAGTCCCATGACCCTTCTCTCCTAAAAATTCACAGTTCCAATTCATGACCAGTTCATAATTGGGGTGTATCATCTTCCCAAAATGGAATTCTCCCGGAAAGGAGCGTAAGCTTATGCAGCCTACCATGTGCAGCCGCTGCGGAAAGAATGTGGCTGTCATCTTTATTACCAAGCTTGAAAACGGCGTCTCGAAAAACGAGGGGTTGTGTCTGAAATGTGCCAGAGAATTGGGCATCAAGCCCATTGATGATATGATGAAGAAAATGGGCATCACGGACGAGGACCTGGACAACCTGACCAACGAAATGATGTCCGCCTTCGGCGGCGCCGAAGGCATGGAGGGGCTGATGAACCAGCCCGGCGGCGACGGCGACGAAGAGGATGACGGCCGCACCGCCACCTTCCCCTTCCTGAATCAGCTGTTCGGCGGGGGCAACACCCCCGCGCCCCAGCAGCCCTCCTCCGGCGACGGGGCCACGCCGCCCCGGTCGGAGAAAAACGGCTCCTCCAAGCAGCCCAAACGTAAATTTCTGGACAGCTACTGCATCTCCCTGACCCGAAAGGCCAAGGAGGGCAAGCTGGATAAGCTGGTTGGCCGGGACCGCGAGGTGCTGCGGGTCATCCAGATCCTGAACCGCCGCCAGAAAAACAATCCCTGTCTGATTGGCGAGCCCGGCGTGGGCAAGACCGCTATCGCCGAGGGCCTGGCCCAGAAGATCGCCTTGGGCGAGGTGCCCTACAAGCTGCTGGACAAGGAGGTCTATCTGCTGGATCTGACCGCCCTGGTGGCGGGCACCCAGTTCCGCGGCCAGTTTGAGAGCCGGATGAAGGGCCTCATTGAGGAGATCCGGAAGCTGGGCAACATCATCCTGGTCATCGACGAGGTCCACAACATCGTGGGAGCCGGCGACGCCGAGGGCTCCATGAACGCCGCCAACATCCTAAAGCCCGCCCTCAGCCGGGGCGAGCTCCAGGTCATCGGCGCTACCACCCTGAACGAATACCGCAAGCACATTGAAAAGGACACCGCTCTGGAGCGGCGGTTCCAGCCCGTCATCGTGGAGGAGCCCTCCATTGAGGACAGCGTGAAGATCCTGGAGGGCATCGCCCCCTATTACGAGGCCTACCATCAGGTGACCATTTCCCAGGAGATGTGCCGCCAGGCCGTGGTCATGAGCGAGCGATATATCACCGACCGCTACCTCCCGGACAAGGCCATCGACCTCATTGATGAGGCCTGCTCCAACGTGAATCTGAATAACAAGTACCTGGCCCGTCTGGCCGAGGTGAAGAAGGAGCTAGCCGATCTGGCCAAGGAGAAAGAAGTCATGATGGCCGCCGCCACCGACGAGTCCTATCAGCGGCTGGCCTCGATCCGGAGCATGGAGCTGCGGCTGGAGGCGGAACAACAGGGCCTTGAGGAGAAGGAACAACCTGCTCTGACCCAGGAGCATCTGGCCAACGTCATCGAGCTGTGGACCAACATCCCTGCCAGCCGCATCCAGGAGCAGGAGTTCCAGCGGCTGGCCCAGCTGGAGGACCGCCTGAAGAGCCACATCATCGGCCAGGACGAGGCCGTGGCCGCCGTGGCTGCCGCCGTCCGCCGTGGCCGGGTGGGCATCTCTCCCAAGCACAAACCTGTTTCTTTCATTTTTGTGGGCTCCACCGGCGTGGGCAAGACCGAGCTGGTGAAGCAGCTGGCCGCCGACCTGTTCGACACCCCCGAGTCCCTCATCCGCCTAGATATGTCCGAGTTCATGGAAAAGCACGCCGTCTCCCGGATCATCGGCTCTCCCCCGGGCTATGTGGGCTATGACGAGGCAGGCCAGCTGACCGAAAAGATCCGCCGGAAGCCCTACTCCGTGGTCCTCTTCGACGAGATTGAAAAGGCCCACCCCGATGTGCTGAACATTCTGCTCCAGATCCTGGACGACGGCCGGATTACCGACGCCCATGGCCGGACGGTGAACTTTGAGAACACCGTTATTGTCATGACCACCAACGCCGGCAGCAACACCAAGGTTGGCTCCGTGGGCTTTGGCCGCACCGCCAATGAACAGGGAAAGGACCGGGCCCTGAAAGCCCTCAACGATTTCCTCCGCCCCGAGTTCATCAACCGTGTGGATGAACTCGTCTACTTCAACCAGCTTACTGAGGACAACTTCAAGGGTATTGCTGTTCTGATGCTGAAGGAACTGGCCGGGGCGCTGGCCGACAAGGGCATCGCTTTCTCTTGGGACGACTCCCTGCTGGAATATCTGGTGAAAAAGTCCTATTCCGCCGCCTACGGCGCCCGGAACCTGCGCCGGCTCATCCAAAAGGAGCTGGAGGACTCCATTGCCGTCCGGCTCATCGAGGGCTATGCCCACCCCATCTCCCAGCTGAAGGCTATCGCTCAGGAGGATAAGATTCAGCTGCTGGCGATGTAACTGTTTTGATATGGAATCCGGCGGCACTGATGTGCCGCCGGATTTTTTATGTATAAGCATAAATTTTAGTTTATGGATGTATTATGGGGCGTCGGGGACGCCGCCCCCTACGCACGGTTTACAATATGGCATCGTAGGGGGCGGCCTCTGGACGCCCGCCTGTAGGGCGGCCCCTTGGGGCCGCCGCCAAAATGGCAGCCGTCGGACGGCGGGGGACGATTCCCCCCGTCGGGGGGAAATGGCCGAAGGCCAAAAGGGGGAGGGATAAGCCCCCGCCCTACATGAAACGATAAACTAAAATTTATTCCTTCCTAAAAAGGGCGGCCCCATTCTGGGGCCGCCCCTTCCACAAATTCAGAGTTTTAGCCGCTGTTTTTGCCCCTTATAGGTGACGTAAAGGGTCTTGTCCTTAAAATACTTCAGCGGGTCAACCCGGCTCCCGTTCACTCGAACCTCAAAGTGGAGGTGGTTGCCAGTGGAGGAGCCGGTGGTACCCACCTCCCCCAGCTTCTGGCCCTGCTTGACGGTCTGGCCCTCCTTGACGCTCCGCACGCTCATATGGGCGTAAAGAGTGCTGGTGCCGTCGCTGTGGGACACCACCACATAGTTGCCGTAGGAGCCCTTCTTCACCGAAGTGACCACCACGCCACTTTTTGCGGCCAGGATAGGCGTCCCCTTGGGTGCGGGGATGTCGATACCGGTGTGGTTATTGGCCTTTCCGGTGATGGGGTGGATACGGCTTCCGTACAGGGAGGACAGGGTGTTATAGTTGGTCAGGGGCCAGAGGAAGCCCGATTCACTGGGCACATTTTTGATCTGAGCCGCCAGTTCTTTCTCTTTCTTCTTGATCTCCGCGTCCGCGGCGGCGGCGGCGGCCTTCAGGTTGGCCTCGATGGCCTCCAGCTGGTCCTCCTTGGCGCTGATCTCGCCGATCAGCTTGTCCACCTCGGCCTCCTGGGATTTCAGCTCTTGCCGGGCCGTCACCTGGGCCTGTTTGGCGGTCTCCTGCTCGGCCTTGGCCGTCTCCAGTTCCGCTTTCTCCTCCTCGATCTGCTTTTGGAGGGCCAGCAGGTTCTCCATGATGCCGTTGTCGTACTCGATAAACTCCTCGATCATCATGAAGTTGTCCAGCAGATCGGAAAAGTCGCTGGAGTCAAACAGAATGGACCAATAAGAGGTCTGGCCATCCTCCTCCATCACCCGGACTCGCCGGCAGAACAGCTCATACTGCTCCTGACGCTTCTCCTCGTTTTCCGCCAGCTCCGTCTCTTTCTGGCCGATCAACTCGCTGTACTTGGTGATCTGAGCGTTCAGGTTACTGATCTCATTCTGGATGACGTCGATCTGCTCCTCCAGCAGTTCCTTCTTTCCTAATGCGTCATTTTTATCCGCCCGGACGGATTTCAGCTGATTCTGAATGTCCTTCTTCTGCTGGTTCAGCTGATTGGCGTCCGATTTCAGGGCGTCGATCTCCTGCTGGGTAACGGCGCCGGACTCCATCACCACAGTGGGACCCGACAGCGGAATCACCAGCGCCAGAGCCAGCACCAGGGTCAGAACCCGCCGCACCCTATTTTGTCTTTCTTTCATTTGCATACCTCTTGGTCGTCGTCATCGGATCACGATATTGGCTACGATGGGCAGCAGCAGGGCAATGACCATCACCCCAGCCAAAACCGCCATCATAATGCGCTGTCTTTTCTGACGTTTCATGCGCTCGTCCCTCCTTTTATACCTGAAGGAATTTCCGGATGGCCAGCAGGGAGCCGCCCACGCCGATCAGGGCGCCCGTCCCGCAGAAGGTGGCCAGGATGTTCCTCACCATGGAACGGTAACTGATCATGGTCACCAGGGACAAGCCGTTGCCCTGGATGATCAGCTTGCCTACCAGCTGGTACAACCCCCACTGGGCGAAGAACGCCACCAGAGCCCCGGTAAGGCCTAAGATCATGCCCTCTACCACGAAGGGCCACTGGATAAAGGCGTTGGTGGCGCCGCACATCTTCATGATGGCGATCTCCTCCCGCCGGTAGAAGGTGGCAAGCTTGATGGTATTGGCGATGATGAACAAGGAGACCACCGCCAAAATGGCGATGAGGACCAGGGCTACGCCGGTGGCGATGTTGCGGACCAGAACGAAACCCTGGGCGATCTCCACAGCCGCCCGCACGTTAGCCACGCCGGTCACCTGCCGCACCGCCTCCGAAGTCTCTTTCAGCCGCTCAATATCTTCGACATGGATGCGGTAGCGGTCCCGCAGTACCTCTGCGGGGAGAGAATCCAACAGATCGTTGCTCTCACGGCCCTCCAAAAAATCGTCCAGCGCCTCCTGCCGGGTGACGAAGGTCACTTGGGACACATTGGGCACAGCCTCAATTTTGGACTGTAAGGCTCTGGCCTGCTCCTCGGTGTAATCCTCTTCTATGTAAGCCAGGAATTCATTTTCCGCCTCCAGATCCCCCAGCATGTGGTCCAGGTTTACCGCCAGCAGGCTGAACGATCCCATGATCAGCAGACAGGCCACGATCATACACACAGCGGCAAAGGACATAAAGCCATGTGTAAAAATGGAGTGGAATCCCTCGCTGATATAATATCCCGCGTCAAACTTTCTCGCCATTGTAGTACCCACCTGTCTCGTCGCTGATGATCCGTCCGTTCTGGATGGCTACCACCCGCTTGGTAAATTTGTTGACCAGTTCCTCCTCGTGGGTGACCACCAAGACGGTGGTGCCCAGCTCGTTGATGCGCTCCAACAGCATCATAATTTCCAAGGACCGCTGGGGGTCCAGGTTGCCCGTAGGCTCGTCGGCGATGATCATGCTGGGGTTGTTGACCAGCGCCCGGGCAATCGCCACGCGCTGCTGCTCGCCGCCGGAGAGCTGGCCGGGATAGCGGTCCGCCTTCTGGTCCAGACCCACCAGCTGGAGCACATAAGGGATGCGACGGCGCAGCTCCCGGTTGGAGGCTCCGATGGCCCGCATGACGAAGGCCAGGTTCTCGTACACTGTTTTCTTTTCGATGAGCCGAAAGTCCTGGAAGATAATGCCCAGGGTCCGACGCATATAGGGGATCTGCCTGGGGGCAATGTTGTTCAGATTGTAGCCGTTGACCATCAGCCGCCCCTCAGTGGCGGCGATCTCGCCGGTGATCAGCTTGATAACGGTGGATTTGCCTGAGCCGGAAGGGCCCACTAAAAAGACAAATTCCCCGTCGTCGATCCGCATATTGACCCCTTTCAGGGCCTTGGTACCGTTGTCGTACTCTTTATATACATCAATGAGCCGTATCATGTGCTCCTCCGAATTATGTTCTCTTTTAATCAGACGTTTTTTCCCGGGAAATGTTGCGGCGAAAAGCCGGTTTGAATCAAGTTTATCACAGTTCCTGCGTTATGTAAATGACAATTTATCCGGCGCTCCGTTTTCTCTTGTCAATTTTGCAGCACCGTCTCTCCCTTACAATTTGTAATTATTTTGTTTCTTTTGTAACTATTTTGTAATTATTTCCTCCGCAAATTCTCCGCTCCCACAGAGGAGCCAAGTCTGAAATTCTCCGTTTCGCTCAAAAAAACACGCCGCCCATACAATCATGGACGGCGTGTAGCAAACCAAGGTTCAGGATTCGATTCCCCGGGAAATCAGATACTTCTTGACCATCAGAGCCACCTTGAAGGTAATGGCATCGTCAAACTCCCGCAGGTCAAGTCCGGTCAGCTTCTTGATCTTCTCCAGCCGGTACACCAAAGTATTCCGGTGGACAAAGAGCTTACGGGCGGTCTCGGACACATTCAGGTTATTTTCAAAGAACTTGTTGATGGTGAGCAGGGTCTCCTGATCCAGAGCGTCAATGGGGTTCTTCTTAAAGACCTCCTGGAGGAACATCTGGCACAGGATGGTGGGCAGCTGATAGATCAGACGGCCGATACCCAGATTCTCATAGTTGATGACGGTCTTCTCCGTCTCAAACACCTTGCCCACGTCGATGGCCACGCCGGCCTCCTTATAGGCCCGGGCCAGGTCCCGGATATGGTTGACCACGGTGCCGATGCCGATGACCACCTTGATCCCCAGCTCCTGGGTGACGGCAGTGGAGATCTGCTTGGCAATTTTCTGCAGTTCCTTGGCGTCCGCGCCCTCGGGCAGCTGCTTGATCAAAGCCACGTCGGTTTCGTTGATGGAGATGACGAAGTCCGTCTGCTTATCGGGGAACAGGTTCTGGATAACGTCGATGGTGGTCACGTCGGCAGGACCCAGCTGGCGCACCAGGAAGGCGGCCCGGGGAGCCTCAGACACGAAATGGAGCTCCTTGGCCTGGGTATAGATATCTCCCAGAAGGATATTATCGGAAATGATATTCTTAACAAAAGTAGCTTTGTCGTGCTTCTCCTCATAGTAGGTCTTGGCTCCGTTGAAGGCCACCACGGCCATGGCGCACAGGGACGAGGCCATATCGTCCTCACCCTTGACGAAGGCGGCATAGTCAAACTGGGCCCCCCAGCCAGCCAGAGGCTTGAAGGTCTTTCCCTCAAAATAAGCAGTTCCGTTATCCGCGGCGTTGACCGCGGCCACGGCGCCGGACCAGTGCTCTCCAATGCAGGTCAACTCGCTGCAAGCCACCACGATCCCGTCAGAATCAATGACACCCACCATACGGCTGACGCTTTCCTTCATCTGAAGGACGACTCCTTGGAACATCCTGCTTGACACGTCCATCCCTCCTAATACACTTTTAAACGCTGTGTCTATTATAACGGCTTCTCCCCCCCTTTGGCAAGGGGTTTTCGCTAATTTTTTGTGGAAAACGCCCAAACTCTCACTGTGCGCCCACAGCCCTTTTTAAAGCCTCAAGCTCCTCCGGCGCCAGCATTCTCCACTCGCCGGCTTCCAGCTCCCGGTCCAGCTCCAACGGCCCCATGGACAGCCGTTTCAGCGCCAGGACCGGCTTGCCCCGGGCCGCCAGCATCCGCTTGACCTGGTGGTATTTTCCCTCCCGCAGGGTGACCAGACAAGAGGAACCGTCGCCCAACGGCTCCAGACCGGCGGGCAGACAGTGCAGGCCGTCCCCCAGCACCATGCCCGCCCCAAGTGCAGCCGTATCGGAGGCGTCCACTCTGCCCTCCACCCGGGCCAGATACACCTTGTCCACATGCTTTTTGGGGGAGAGAAGCTCATGGGCCAGGGAGCCGTCGTCGGTGAGCAGGAGCAGTCCGGTGGTATCCTTGTCCAGCCGCCCCACCGGGAACAGGCCCCGGCGGCGCAGATGCTGAGGCAGCAGGTCCAGCACCGTCTTCTGGTTTTTGTCCTCAGTGGCGGACAGCAGCCCCGCCGGCTTATTCATCATGACATAGACGAAGGGGGCGCAGTCCACCGTCTCTCCATCCACCTGGATCCGGTCCGTCATGGGGTCATATTTTTCCTCCGGTCTACGGACCGGGACGCCCTCCGCCAGGACCCGGCCCTGGCGGACCAGATCCTTCACCTCTTTCCGGGACCAGAGTCCGGTGGAGGACAGCAGCTTGTCCAGTCGTTCCCGCGCCATATGGGATGCCTCCTTGTGGGGATGGATTCTCCGTTTTCCCGGCAGCCGCCGGAAAACTTCTCTTCATAAATCATTCCGCCGGCGCATACCTTGAAGGGAAAACAGCCGACGGAAGGAGAAATGTGCTGTGTTGATCATAACCGCGAAAGTCCCCCGGCGGAAGCTGGCTCTGGGGGTAGCCCTGGCCTCGCTGGCCTGCTGCTGTGCCCTGGCGCTGAATCTGAACGGCACCGCCGCCCGGGAGACGGCCGCTTCCGCCGCCCCCGACGCCAAGGGGGTCCGCTCCAATGCAGACCGGGTAGAGTACCTGCGCGCTTACGGCTGGGAGGTGGCGGAGGAGCCTGTCGCCACCCAGGAGCTGCTCATCCCCGAGGAGATGGACGAGAGCTACGACGAATATCTGGCACTTCAAAAGGAGCAGGGCTTTGATCTGGAGAAATACGCAGGCAAGCGGGCCAAGCGGTACACCTACGAGATCATCAACTACCCCACCGGGGAGGCCGGCGTTCAGGCCAATTTGCTCATCTACAAAAACACCGTCATCGCAGGCGAGGTCCTCTCGCCACAACTGGACGGCTTTCTCCACGGTCTGACCAAACCCTGAAGGCCCCGGGGGCTGGGCGTCAGGCAGGCGCGCAGAGGGCAAAAGCCTCCCCGCCGCCCAAACGCTCCCGTCTCCAAGGGCCTTCCCCTTTACTTCTCCAGGATGTGGACGTTCAGGTGGTCGTAGGTCATCTCTACCCCGTGGCGGGCAAAGGACTCCCGGACCCCCTCCTGAATGGCGAAATAGACCGGCCAATAGTCGGCGGAGGCGGTCCAGGCCCGGACCGTATACTGGATGCTGCTGGTCTGGTACTCGGTCAGCCAGATCTCTGGAGCCGGATCGGCCATGATCTGGGGAATGCCGTCCAGTACCTCCCGGATAGCCCCTTTCACCGCGGCGGTGGGCGCCTCATAGGAGGCGGTAAAGCTCAGATCCACCCGGCGCTTGCCCAGGGCGGTGTAATTGACCACCTTGGCGGCGGACAGCTGGCTATTGGGAACAAAGATTTCCTTGTTGTCCACGGTGACGAAGGTGGTATAGGACAGATCCACGGCGGAGACGGTGCCGCTGACGCCGTCGGCCTCCACATAGTCCCCCACCTGGAAGGGCTTGGCCACCAGCAGCATAATTCCGCCGGCCAGATTGGAAAGGGTGTTCTGGAGGGCCAGGGAGACGGCCAGACCGGCCACGCTCAACAGGGCGATGATGGAGGTGGTCTCCACACCCAAAGACCCCAGCACCATCAGCACCAGCAGGAACCACAGCAGCACCTTGGCCACGGAACGGATATAGACCCGCAGGGAGGCCAGCGCCTTGGACCGCTCCAGCATCCGGTCCACCATCTTCAGCAGGATACGGACCACAATGATCCCCACCAGCACCAGGACCACGATCCGCAGCACGCCCGCCAGAGTCAGGGCGCTGGGGTCCAGCTTGATCTCGGCGCTTTCTAAAACTTCCTGTACGTTCAATGATATTCCCCGTTTCTTTACAATTTTGTTCAAAAAATATAACGCCACATATTATATCAGGTTCTGTTCCGCGGCGCAAGGGCCGGGGGATGGAACAAAAACAGGAGCGGCCCAGCCGCTCCTGTTTTCGTATTTACCGGCTCTTCTCCGCATGCTCCTTCAAACAGCGGAAGGTCTCCGGGCTGATGTGGTGTTCGATCTTACAGGCGTCCTCCGCCGCTGTCTCCGGGGACACTCCCAGCCGGATCAGCCAGTCGGTGAGCAATTGATGCCGCTCGTAGATCTCCCGCGCCACCAGCTCTCCGGCCTGGGTCAGCTCCAGACGGCCATCCTGCTCCATGGTGATATAGCCGCCGGAGCGCAGAATAGCCACAGCCCGGCTGATGGAGGGCTTGGAAAAGCCCAGGTACTGGGCCACGTCGATGGAACGGACGCTGCCCTTCCGCTCCTTGAGCACCAGGATAGCCTCCAAATAGTCCTCGCCTGATTGGTGCAGGGCCATCGCCTCCGCCCCCTTTCCCAAAATCGCTCCAGACAGAGCAAGCAGAACAGCCGGCCAGCGCCTTCAGGGCCGGCCGGCTGTTGTACACGATGGGCCGCCGCGGCTCAGTAGTTCATCTGCTTGCGGCGGGACAGGTTCATGGTGCCGTCCTGCATCTGGTCCAGGCTGTCCAGGCTCTTGCCGGTGCCAAAGGCCACGCAGGAGATGGCGTCGTCGGCCACATGGGTCTCGATGCCGGTATGGGACTCGATCAGCTTGTCGAAGCCCCAGACCAGAGAGCCGCCGCCGGTCATCACGATGCCGTTTGTGGAGATGTCGGCCACCAGCTCGGGGGGCGTACGCTCCAGAACGGCGTGGATGGCCTCCAGGATTCGGCTGGATACCTCTTCGAAAGCCTCGATCATCTCGCTGGAGGAGACGGAGAACACACGGGGCAGTCCGGTCATCAGGCAGCGGCCCTTGATCTCCATGGTGACCTCCTCGGGCCGGGGGAAGACGCAGCCGATGGTCTTCTTCAGCTCCTCGGCAGTGCGGTCGCCGATGAGGACGTTGTGCTTGCGGCGGATATACTTGACCACCGCCTCGTCGAACTTGTCGCCGGCGGTCTTGATGGAGGCGGACTCCACCACGCCGCCCAGAGAGATGACGGCGATGTCGGCAGTACCGCCGCCGATATCCACCACCATATGGCCGTCGGGCTTGGTGATGTCGATGCCGGCGCCGATGGCGGCAGCCACAGGCTCCTCGATCAGGTAGGCCCGGCGGGCACCCGCCTGAATACCGGCATCCACCACGGCGCGCTCCTCCACCTCGGTGATGCCGGAGGGGACGCAGATCAGCAGACGGGGCTTGAAGAGGGAGAAGGTGGTGACCTTCTTGATAAATTCCTTCAGCATCCGCTCTGTCATATCGTAGTCAGAGATGACGCCGTCTCGGAGGGGACGCATGGCCACGATGTTGCCGGGGGTACGGCCCAGCATGGCCTCGGCCTCAGTGCCCACCTTCAGCAGCTTGCCGGTGTTCTTGTCCATGGCCACCACGGAGGGCTCGCGCAGCACCACGCCCTTGCCCTTGATATATACCAAAACAGAAGCGGTACCCAGGTCGATACCGATATCTTTACTGAACAGACTCATATTGCATGCTCCACCTTATATTTTAATTTTGACGGTTAGTATAACCGCTTTCAAAACGTCTCATTGACTGATTGGCATTATGTAATATTATAGCCGTTCATGTCCCGCTTTTCAACCGTTTTTTCCTTAATTTTTCCCCTCTTCTCCGGTCCCGCGGGCCTGGGCCAGGGTGGCGCACCAGATCCGGTCCGCCCCGCCCATCAGCAGGACCTTGGCGCATTCCCCCAGGGTGGCCCCAGTGGTCACCACGTCGTCCACCAGGAGCAGCCGCCGGCCCGCCACCTCCGCTCCCGGCAGCAGGGCATAGGCCCCTTGGACATTAGCCCGCCGCTTCCGCGGGTCTGTCAGATCCGACTGTGCTTTGGTATGCTTGAGCTTCTTCAAGGTGGGGATCACCGGCAGGCCCATCGCCGCGCCTGCCGCCCGGGCCATCAGTTCCGCCTGGTCAAAGCCCCGCTCCCGCAGGCGGCGGTCGCTCAGCGGAGCCCAGGTCAACGCGTCGGGCCGCTGGGGCAGGTGATCCTGGGCGCACTGAGCCGCCAGCAGACCGAAGGGTCTGCCGCAGGCCCGGACCCGGGCGAACTTGTAGCGCCGGACCGCCTCGGGCACCCGGTCCCGGTAGGCCAGTGCCGAGAAGCAGCCGTCGGCAAAATCCACCTTCCGCTCCGCCTCCCGGCCAAGCAGCCAGGGCAGTCTGGTCTGGCACTCCGGGCACAGCGGCGCTTCCGGGTCCTCCAGGATCGTTTGACAGAAGGGGCACTTGACCGGAAAGAGCAGGCCCAAGGCCCCGGTCAACAGCTTCATTTCAGATCATCCTCGGTAATGGGCCCGTGTTCTTTCTCGAACTCCCGGACACATTTTTGGATCAGATAGAGGATCTGTCCGCTCATGGAACGCCCCTCATAAGCTGCAATATGCTGAAATTTATCGTGCAGACTCTCATCCATGCGGATACTCAAATGCTTGCGGCCGCTCATATGCCTCGCCCCGCTTTCTTTCAGATAGACAAAGCATAACCTCATGCCGCTATTTTCAGTTCAATATTAGTGCATTTTTACGGCTTGAAATTGATTCTGTCTGATGGTCCTATTGCCTATCAGAACAAAAAAGGCCGCCCACAAGCGGCCTTTTCGCTTCAAAGTTTTCTCGGAATCAGAAGTCACCGGTGTTTCCCCCGAGGTTGAACACCCTTCCTAAACTCTAGATGGAGCTATATCATTTCTCTCCCATCCTGGGACACGGCATAGGCTTATTTTCAAAAAACTGCATTTTATCCGTCTGCCCGCAAGGCTGCGTCCCTTCCATATGCTCCCTGAGCTGCGTCAACAGGCCCCGGCAGCCGTCATTGACATCCCGCCAGGTGGCTTCAAAGTCCCGGGTATACCACGGGTCGGCCACCTCGCCGGGGCGGTCAGTGTACTCCATCAGGAGATGCAGCTTGTCCCCACGGCCGCCGCAGATGTGGTACATGCTGCGGAGATTGGCCTGATCCATACCGATCAGGAGGTCGTAATGGCCGTAGTCGCTGTTCTTCAGCTGGCGGGCGGTCTTGCCCGAACAGTCGATCCCATGGGCGGCCAGCAGCCGGCGGACCTGAGGGTAGACCGGGTTGCCGATCTCCTCGGTGCTGGTGGCAGCAGATTCGATTTGGAACAACCCCTCCATCCCCGCCTTCTTCACCATATCTTTCATAACATACTCGGCCATAGGGCTTCTGCAAATGTTGCCGTGGCAAACGAAAAGTATCTTTTTCATCGTTTTTCAACCTCAAATATACCAATTTATACAACTTTATACCTGATTATGCGCGATACTTTTGGATGGTTTGCACATCCCCGATCACCGCAATTTTGCTTCATTTGGTATCGTTTGGTATGGATTTTCCATCGAGTGTCGTAAAAGTGTCGTAAATTCGAAAGAGTTTACGACACCCTTTTTTGGTGCGGCAGACGAACATTCTCCTGTGGCAGAGAACCGATCTCCAGCATCTCATTTTGGGCATCTTCGTAGCCGATATGGGTGTAAGTATTCAGCGTGACTCCGATGTCGCTGTGTCCCATAATGTACTGCAGCGTCTTGGGATTCATGCCGGATTTCGCCATATTGGAGCAGAAGGTGTGTCTGCACACATGGGGCGTGATTTTGGGCATTTGCACCCTGTAAATGCTGTTATACTTGTCGCAAATGTGCTGAAAGTACTTCTCCCAATGCAGTGCCACCATGGGCATCCCATTCTTGTCCAGATAGAGGAAACGGCTTTTTCCGCCGATGAAGGGCTCTTTTTTCTGCTTCTTTCGGTTTGCAATAATGGTCGCAAAGCAGTCCCGCACCTCCGGTGTCATGGGCACCATTCGGGTGCCGCAGCTGGTCTTTGTGGGCTCAATGACATACTTCATATCCCGTGTGCGCTGCAGCTGATGATCGACAATAATTCGGTTGTTTTCGAAGTCAATGTCGTCAACTGTCAGCCCAACGAACTCCGAAATGCGAAGTCCCGTCTTGAAGAGAATGAAGATCCCCTCATAGTATTTGCAGAAATGGGGATCATTTTTGACGAACTCCAGAAAGGCCCGTTCCTGCTGACGGCTGATGGCCTCTCTGGTCACGCTGTCGTTGACCACCACCGTATTCAGCTGAAAATCGAAAGGGTTCCTCAGCAGCAGGTCATTCTCCACCGCCATCTGGAAGGCCGGTCGCACTACGCCGCGAATGGAGTGGATACTGCTGTAGCCCCGTCCGTCCTCCTGCAGCTTGATGAGCCATGCTTTGGCATCATAGGTCTTGATCTTGTCGATTCTCCTCTGCCCGAAGGGCTCCTTCTTGAGGATGTTCACCACAAAGTTGTAGTTGGCCTGCGTGTTGTGACGCACACCTTTTTTCAAACTGAGGTATCGCTGCACAAGTTCCAGCACCGTCAGATCTCCGCCGCCGGGGATAAGATTGCTGTTCAGCTCCTTCTGGATCAGCTGTTCCTTTTCTCTGAGAGAAAGATCGTTCCGCCTGCCTTTTGGCATCGTATCGGATGGCGTCAGCTTCCAACTGTAAACTGTTTTCCGCTTTCCACAAGCATCCTGATACTTGTATTCATATTTACCATCTTTGCGCTGGCTCTCTCCGTTCCAGAGTTTCCGACCTTTGTGGTCTTTTCTTGTTTCGGACATATCGTCTCCTTTCTTGGAATACGGTAACCGTCGAAAAGAGCCGGGCTATGATAAATTAACTATACCATATGCCCGGCGCATTTTCCACCGTGGGTTTTAGACGGCAGTCATATATTCATCCAGATACTGCTCGAAAAGTCTGCGCTTGATCTGGGGCCGAGTGCCGTTCCAGAGAATGTAGTTGGCACCGGGATTTTCTTCAATGAGCTTTCTCATCTTCTTATCACCGATGCGGAAGTATCTGGCGGCTTCCTGCACGCTGAGGGTGTACTTTCTCCAAACGGGGATCTCGCAGCAGTCAAAATTCTGTTCCTGCATCATAGGCAATTACCTCCTTGCTATCTGTCCTTATCACCTGAAGGGCGAACCGGCAACGGAAACCGGAAACTGCCTCCCACAAACCGCGGTTCTGCCCCTTGTTACGTGTCTTCATCGTCTTTGCTTTTCTCATCATTTTTCGTTTCTTTCGTTTCCAGAGAGGGAATAGGATTTGAAAATCGGCCTTTTCTTCGGAAACAACATCGGCAACAGATCGGATGCAGAGCCGGAAACCATGCACCGTTCTCAAAACGGGATCTCCTCCTGCCGGCATTCATCTTCCGTCAACTCATGAAAACCGGTGACGGAGTCTGTACCCGTTTCCGGTATCTTGTTTCCGCGCATCCAGCCCCGCTGCTTTCCGTACTTGCGGTAGCTTCTGGGATTGGGGTAAGGTGTCCAGCCCGTCACGGACTGATTCATGATTTCATTGATCTCCCGGATCTCCCACGCCTTCGGCTCGTCAAAGCGGCCCAAAGCTTCGTGATGGAGCAGTTTGGAACAGACCATGTTTCCATCAAAGTCATCCAGAAACGCCTGTATCACGCCCATCTTGGTGTCCTCCGGCATGAACTGCTTTTGCAGCTGCACCAACTGCGTATCCATGTCCTTTGTCAGCTTCAGCTGCACCTTGCCTTGCCGGTAAATGGTCATGGCTTCCGCCCACAGCTGATCCATATACTGCCGGGATGCTGCTTCATCTTCCAGAATGTGAACCTCTGCCTGTTCGGGATGTACCATCACCGGCAGGAAGCGGCGGTTGCCGCTGCGGTCAAGGGGAAGAAAGTCCAGTGCGTTGGAAGTACCGCCGAACACACATTGCCGCAGCCTGTCCTCCGGCTCCGTAGCGTAGGGAACTTTGTAGGTCTCCTTCTGGCGGCTTAGAAAGGATTTGATATCCTCGATGCTCTTGGCGTTTGCGGTTGCGATCATCTCCGACATTTCGATGATCCAGTGCCCCTGCATTTTGCGAAACACATTCTCATCGTCGATGCGCTTGAGATCATCGGAGAACCACTCATCCCTGCAGGCCAGCAAACGGAAGAAGGAGGACTTGCCCACGCCCTGTCCGCCCACCAGGCAGAGCATCAGCTCAAATTTGCAGCCCGGTCGGAACACCCGGCTGACGGCTCCCATGAGAAATAGCCGCATGACCTCGTGGGTGTATTCGCTGATCTCCGCGCCGAGGAAGTGATGCAGTACATAGGGGATGCGCGGTCTGCCGTCCCATTGCAGACTGTTCAGATAGTCGCGGATCGGGTGGTACTGATTCTGGTGCGCCGCCACCGTCAGTGCCTTGCGGATGCGATTTTCGTTGTTCAGCCCATACCGGTTTTCCAAATACAGCATGAGGTAATTGAAGTCCGTATCGTTCATGGCGGACGCCGTCCGATCCCACCAAAGGGGCTTACAGATGTCGATGCGCCCGGTGAGAATGTTGTAGCCGATGGCTCCATGCAGCACCGGGTCACAGGCAAAGACTGTGTATACATTCTGCATGGTGTTTTTTACCTGCCCTTTATCGTTCACTTCCAAAAGCGTCTTGACTTCCTCCGCTGTCTGACAGGGCTGGAGCTTCAGCGCTAAGCTCTGATAATCGTCTTTCAAGTTTCGTCACTTCCTCTCCGATGTCTTTGATCAGCGCTGTCCGTTCCGCTGCAGTACCGCAGAGCAGCACGTCCAGCAAATATTCGATGTAGTCTTTTTTCTGTAAGGCTTCCACGAACTGTGGAGGCCACTTTTCATCTTCCGGCTTTGGAGCGTATACCCGTTCCCAATCCCGAAGCAACCGTTGGTAATCCAGCAGCACCCGAAAATACTTTTCCTCTTGCTCAAGGGCGTTCTGCGTTTTGATGAGTCGCGATGTTGGCTCTGACTGGTCGCTGGATATTTGAAAATTCATCGCCAGCTTTTCTGCCGCCGCCTTTGCGTCCAGGCCATAGAGCCGGGCGACAAAATCGATCACGTCCCCGTCAGCTCCGCAGCCGAAGCAGTGGAACCGCTTGTCCACTTTCATGCTGGGCGTCCGGTCGTCATGAAAAGGACAGGCGATCTTACCGGCACGATTGACCGGGAAACCGTAATATTCCGCCGCATGCCTTGTGGTGACAGAGCTTTTCACGATTTCAAATAACGTCATTCATAAACTTGCTCCTTTCTTTTTTCAGCGGTATCTGCTTTAGAAAAATCGTCGAGCTTGTCCGCTTGCAAGCAGTCAAAACATACTTGGCAAGCGGTGTATCGGGGTGCCCCGGTCACTTGCCAAGACATACTTGGCAAGCTGGGCATCAAGGTACCCTCATCGCATTTTTGCCTTCGATGATAAAACATACTTGGCAAGCAATGCATCGAGGTCCCCACGATACAAAATCTCCGATTTTCTTGTTGGGAAGCGTCCCAAGCCCTCCCAACAATTTTTCAAATTGGCTGCGCAACGTTCCGTCGCTTATTTCTGATTATCGGTGACATCGATGACCTTAAAAACGTCTCCGTGTCCTGCTTTGAGCAGATAATCAATATGCTTGTTCACCATCTCTTCGCTGCAGTTCAGATAGTCTGCAACTTCGGCGACGGTACAGCCGCGATGATCGAAAACGCAGATGGCGGTTGCGACTGCTATTGTTTCGGCATACAGCCTGTTGTCCCAGAGAACTTTGTTCGGGACGATGACCTGATGACTGTCGTAGTAGATTTTCCTCATGTGAATTTCCTCCTAAATGTTTTTTGAGTGTAGTTCCTTTCACTTTACAACGGACAATTTTTTGCCAAAACGCAGGTGTCGGCGAAGAAAAAGTTGCGAGGTTTTGCGTTGAATTCAGTTGGTTGAAAATATCTTCAATTTACGACGGACATTTTTTTGGCCTTTGGGGGGGACCCAAATAAAAAAGCACCTGTCGAATCGACAAGTGCAAAATAGAAATATTCTTTTGATGCGAGTAAAGGCTTCCGGCGCAGTTCGAATACAGCAACCCAGACTCGAAATGTGTCGGGATGAAATGACACGTGGGTTCGAATCACACGTTGCAGGATCGTTGACGCACATGTGTGCAGCTTCGCTTGGAATTCACCATATTTCCAATAAAAGTGTGATGCAGCTCACACTTTTATTGGAAATTGCGTGTCAAAATTGGAAAGCGTGTTTTACATATTTTCCGCACGCACATTGAACGAGCGGAAAATATCTCATTGACATTTGGGCCTTCTCGCAGTATCCTATATTTAGGAAATTACCTCTCGAATTCGATTTGTGCGGAGAGTTGGTGAATATATGACCCATCAGGAAACGATCAGTAAAATGGCACAAGCCAACGGCGGTGTGTTCAGAACCTCAGACCTTACGGCTCTGGGGTACAACACCTATGCCATTCGTAAACTAATCAATGAAAATGTGATAGAACGCATCAAGCCCAGCTACTACCGGCTGTGCGAAGCAGCAGAGGAACTGTCCGAGGCGGCTCAGATCGCCCAACTGTTCCCGGACGGAGTGCTGTGCATGTACACTGCGCTATTTTATTACAGATACTCCGATCGTACGCCGCTAGAGTGGAACATCGCCGTGGATCGCGATACTTCCAAGTCCCGCTTCAAGCTTGACTATCCCTTTGTGCAGCCTTATTACATGAAAAAGGAACTTCTTTCCTTTGGTGTCACCACAGCGGATTACGGTGACTGCACCATGCAGATTTTTGATCGGGATCGTCTGATCTGCGAATGCATTTTCTGTGAAAACAAAATGGATCGGGAGACCTATAACAAGGCTATCCAGGGCTATGTAGCGGATACCAAAAAGAATGTCCCCAAGCTGCTGGAATATGCAGAAAAGAGACGGATCCTGAAAAAAGTCAAGGATCGGATTGGAGTGTGGCTCTGATGGATATGGGCGCATCGGTCATTGCAAGACTGAAAAACAAAGCAAAAGAAACCGGTAAGCCGTTTCAGCTTCACCTGCAGCTCTTCTGCCAGGAGGAGTTTCTGCGGCGATTGGCAGCTTCCCGTTATGCGGAGAATCTGGTGTTGAAGGGCGGTCTGTTCATCTACACTCTGACCAACTTTGAAAGCAGGGCTACAGTGGACATCGACTTCCTGCTGCGGCAGTTCCACGGAACCGTTGAAGATATCAAGCGGATGGTGGACGAGATCATCGCCGTAGATAGCGGAAATGATTTCATCACCTTCACCTCACGGGGCTTTGAAACCATCTCTCCCCAGCGGAAATATAAAGGCGTCAGCTTCCAGCTGGTGGGGCATATCAAAAATACCCGCACACCCTTTGACGTTGACTTCGGCGTGGGTGATGTGATTGTGCCAACCTCCCATAAGCGCCTAATTCCCGTTCAACTGGATGGCTTCGATGTACCGGAAGTACTGACCTATTCTCTGGAGAGTACCATCGCAGAGAAATATGACGCCCTCATCCAGCGTCTGGAGCTGACCAGCCGCATGAAGGATATTTACGATATTTACTACCTGTCCTCCATGTTTGACTTTGATGGTTGCGCACTCCAGCAGGCTGTGTATGAAACGCTGCAGAATCGCGGAACGGCCTATGAGAAGGACAGCTTCGACCGGGTGGTCGCGCTGGCCGAGAATAAGGACATCCAGATCCGTTGGCGTCAGTACCTGCGCCGGTTGAAGATGGATGACTTGGCACTTGAGGATGTCGTAGCATCCCTCGACCGCTTCCTACGACCTGTATGGGATGCGATTGTCAGGGAAGAAGAATTATTTGATACCTGGTCATCTGCGGTTTCGCAGTGGATAGACCATCACACGACAGGAGGTAATTAGGTATGGCTATCAGCAAGAAGCTTGAAATCATATACCACAATGGGCAACCGGATGGTATTCGTTCAATCCGTCGTCACCTGTCCACCATGACTACTTACGTCATACCTCGTCCACTGCTCTCTGAGGCCAAGAAGTTGACCGGCATCAATCGTCCCGGAATTTACTATCTTATCAGCGAAAATGACGACAACAAGATTGCTCAAATCTATATCGGTCAGACGCGGAATGGTGTCACCCGTCTGGATGATCACAATCGGTCCAAAGACTTTTGGAACAAAGCAATCATGTTTCTGGCAGACAGCAAAACCTTTTCGTTGGATATGATCAGTGGGCTTGAGGCTTATGCCATAAATAAGGCTACTGAATCCAAACGGTACAAGGTGGAAAACACAGTCAATCCTAAATATGAAATTGATGAATACGATTTGCCGCTGATTGAAGAAGTGTATGAAGAAATCAAATTCATCATGGCTACGCAGGGATATAAAATGGATAACTCCAAATTGACGCTGAACGAAGCCAACACGTTGCATACAACCAGAAATGGTGTCCAGGCATTTGGCGTTTACGACGGCGATAAGTTTGAAGTATTAGAAGGCTCAGAAATTGATATGAGCCGCAAATGTCATTCCGATAATATTGAGAAGCAGCGGCAAACCGCCATTCAAAATGGTAATATTGCTGGCATCGGCGGCAAGTATAAGTTGAATGTCTCTGTTTCCTTTACTTCTCCCAGTTCTGCTGCCATGTTCGTTCTTGGCGGCAGCACAAACGGATGGGTTGAGTGGAAAAATAAAGACGGAAAAACCTTGGATGAATTATTCCGCAAATAACACAAAAGCATCTCATTTTACAACCGAACTTCCGATAATTCTTATTATCAGGAAACAGGAGGTCAACACTTATGTTACCCGAAGAAAAGGCGAGAGTAAAAATTGACAAGCAATTATCCGATGCAGGATGGGACATTGTTGCTCGTGATGAGTATGTTCCGTTCAATGCTTCTGCGGTCAAAGAAGCACTGATGCAGGGTAATAAAGAGAGCGACTATCTCCTGTTCGTTGACGACAAGGCGATTGCCGTTGTAGAAGCTAAAGCCGAGGATAATTCGCTCGGTGATGTTGTTGCACGCCAGGCTGAATGGTATTCACAAAACCCTCAAGGATGGGTAGGCTTGTGGTTCCCCAGTCAAATTCCTTTTGTTTATCTTGCAAACGGAAATAAAATATATTTCAAAAATATGCTTGAACCGGATAGTGAGTATCTTGAGCTTTCTGAAATGCACTCTCCAAAGAAAATGCTTCAGTTGCTCGGCAAAAAATCGGAGTATGGTGCCTTGCCTAAAATTGAGAGAAAAGGGCTTCGCGACTGTCAGTATAATGCAGAGGTAAATCTCGAAGCATCATTAAAAGCAGGGAAAAAGAAAGCACTTGCTATTCTTGCAACAGGATCGGGTAAAACATATCTTGCCTGCCTTGCTACATATCGGCTTTTGAATTATACCCCTACAAGGCGTGTTCTTTTCCTTGTTGACCGAAATAACCTCGCTCGCCAAACCGAAACTGAGTTCAGCCTATTTGATCGAACAGAAAAACAAAAGCCGATGAACGAGCTTTATCAAATCAATCGCCTCAAAAAGCCTGAAGACATTCAGGGGGATATTATCATTTCCACCATTCAGAAATTGTTTGCCGTACTCACAGGTCAAACCATTATTGACGATGATGAAGATAAAGAAGATGAACGCATTGGATTAAAAGATGCTGTTAAAAACGAACCCGCTATCATGCTTGATGGTGATTTGAAGCTACCGCCTGATTATTTTCAATTCATCATTGTTGATGAGTGCCACCGTTCTATCTATGGAAAATGGAAAGCGGTTCTTGATTACTTCAAAGATGCTAAAATCCTCGGATTAACTGCTACCCCAATTCCCGAAGCACAGGCTTATTTCAATAATAATGAAATAGCAAAATACACCTATGATGATTCCATTGTTGATGGCGTCAATGTTCCCGCACGTGTTTATAGGATCATTACAGAAGCAACTGTTCACGGTGGAACGATTGCTGTGGGAGAAACCGTAACCGATGTTAATCGTGCCGGCGAAGTAGTTGACACTTATACCGCACAAAATCGTATTGATTATGCGCCCAATCAATTAGATCGTTCTGTTATTAACCCCAATCAGATAGAGGCCGTATTAAAGTCTTATATGGATGCAATTTATACCGACCTTTATCCCGAAAGAGAAGAAAAATGGCAGTACATCCCTAAAACTCTCATTTTCGCAAAAGACGATAACCACGCAACAAAAATAGTAGGGGCAGCCAAAAATGTTTTCGCAGAAAAATTCGCAAATGGTGAGGTACCCGAAAACTTTGTTCAAAAAATCACTTATTCAGCAGGCGACTCCAATGCCCTTATTCGTGATTTGAGAACGGAAAAAGATTTTCGCATTGCAGTCACAGTTACTCTTGTTGCAACAGGCACAGATGTGAAACCGCTTGAAGTTGTTCTGTTTATGAACGACGTCAAATCTGATGTTTTATATACTCAGATGAAAGGCAGAGGCTGCCGAACCTTGGGCGAAGACAAACTTAGGGAAGTGACCCCAAATGCAGACAACAAAAGTTGTTTTTATATTGTTGATGCTGTTGGTGTTACAGAATCCGATAAAACTATACCTCAGCCCGGTAAGGGTAGCGAAGGAGGTAATCCTAAGCCTTTACGCTTAGATCAACTTCTCGAGCACCTGTCCCACGGTGAAGTTTCGGATGATAATCTTGCTTTACTGCGTGATTATTGTGCCACCATTCAAAAGCGCTATGAATTCCATCCGCTTTTTGAAAGACATTTGAATATGTTCATTTCGGATTACGGCTTCTCCCCGAGAGAACTGGCTAACAATATCAATCAAGCGCTTGCTCAAAATACGTTGCCCCCTTATACCGATATTTCGGACGATAATACAGCCCGAAAAAACTTGATTTTCTGCTTGATGGGAAATCTTCAGGCACGAAAGAAGTTGCTTGAACTCCATCGGGGCTATTATGCCGTAACGCCGGAAAAAGAAGACAAGGTTATTTATAAAGGCTTTTCCAAAGAAACCGCAAAAAGCTTTATTATGAACTTCGAGCAGTATTTGAATGACAATGCCGATAAGATTGAAGCTCTCAGAATTATCTATAATTCCGAAGATACCGTTATCACTTATTCAATGCTTACGGAGTTGCAGGATAAACTGATTGCTGAAAACGGACAGTTTACGCCATATTACATTTGGAAAAACTATAAAATCCTCGATGTCGATGGAAATGTTGAAGAGCTTGATAAAAAGCAAAATATCAAGGCTCTGACGCATCTTATTCAGCTTGTGCGTTATGCTTATCACAAAAACGACCAGCTTGTCAGCCTTATTAAAGGTTATTCGCAGAGGTTCAGTCTTTATTGTGGACAGGCTCAGCGTGAACTGACTGAAGAACAAAGAGATATTATGAAGCAAATTGCGGATTATATCGTAGAGGAAGGCTCAATCAGCACCAATGAGCTGAATTCGTTTGATACAGACCTGTGGCGCAGAGCAATGAAAAGTTTTGGCGCACCTGCTCTTGCACTGGAGATCATTACACTTTCAAAATTCATATTAAAGGCGGCGTAAAATCATGGCAGAGATTCAAAAAAGTGAAGCAACGTTAGTTAAAAAGGTATGGGACATCGCAAATGTTCTTGCCGCCGCTGGCGTTGGATTTACCGACTATATCACTCAGCTTACATATATTCTTTTCCTAAAAATGGACGCTGAAAAAGAGGAATTGGGCCTTGGAAGCTCCATACCCGAAGGCTATAAGTGGAAAGATATTGCTGAGTTGAATGGTGATGACCTTATCGATAAATACGAGGATGTTTTGAAGGAGCTTTCAAAAGATGACGGCTTGATCGGAACGATTTTCACGAAGGCTTCAAACAAAATCAACAGCCCTGTCCATCTTGCCAAAGTGTTGCAAATGGTTGGCAACGAGAATTGGTATATGATGGAGGGCGATTTCAAGGGCGCAATCTATGAGTCCATCCTCGAAAAGAACGGCCAGGATAAAAAGAGTGGCGCAGGACAGTATTTCACCCCTCGTTCTCTTATCAAGGCCATGGT
The DNA here is from genome assembly GCF_021531375.1 of Pseudoflavonifractor phocaeensis. Lineage (GTDB taxonomy): Bacteria > Bacillota > Clostridia > Oscillospirales > Oscillospiraceae > Lawsonibacter > Lawsonibacter phocaeensis_B. The sequence continues at coordinate 77,603 of NZ_JADYTU010000002.1, read as the reverse complement.
CGAAGTTACCGATCCTAAGATCACAGAAACGGTTGCAGATCCTGCCTGTGGTACGGGTGGCTTCCTCCTTGCGGCATATGAACACATGAGGCCTCAGAGCAGGGAAATCGCAAAGCAAAATTTCCTTAAAAGCAACGCTCTGTTCGGTGCAGATAATACCGCCCTTGTTGTTACGCTTGCATCAATGAACTTGTATTTGCACGACATCGGCACTGAAAAGAGTCCGATCATCTGCCAAGACTCCTTGCTGGACACATCTGAAAGAATGTTTGATGTTATCCTTGCAAATCCTCCGTTCGGCACAAGACCGCAGGGAAGCGTTGCTGTTGATAGTGCAAGACCTGAATTTATTAAAACGTCCGATAATCAGGTCAATTTCTTACAGCACATAATGTCAATCGTTAAAACGGGTGGTCGAGTTGCTGTTGTTTTGCCCGACAATGTTCTTACTGACGGAAATGCAACCGCAAAAGTGCGAGAGAAATTATTGGCTGATTTCAACCTCCACACAATCCTCAGATTGCCTACTGGTATTTTCTATGCCGGTGGCGTCAAAACCAATGTCCTTTTCTTTGAAAAGGGTTCAAAGACAAAAGACATTTGGGTTTACGATTACAGAACGGGTGTAAAGCATACTATGGCCACAAAGCCAATGACTCGTGCAGATCTTGACGATTTTGTAAATTGCTACTGTTCCGGTCATTTGGAAGATCGCAAGGAAACTTATTCTGCGGAAAATCCCAATGGCAGATGGAGAAAATACAGTGAAGAGGAAGTATATTCCCGTGACCAATTAAAACTGGATTTCAAGTGGATGGATTTAACCGAAAAGGATGACCGCAGCATCAGTGAGCTTCTTGATGAAATGCAGGATAAGGCAGCAGCAATCAGTAATGCAGTATCTAAACTTCAGGAAATCCTTGGAGGCATTAACTTATGATGGATACAAAGGCATTAAGAGAAAAGGTGCTTGATCTTGCTATCCGTGGTAAGCTGGTTCCCCAAGACCCCAATGATGAACCGGCTTCCATTCTGCTGGAGCGTATTCGCCAGCAGAAACAGCAGATGGTCAAGGACGGCAAGCTCAAAGCCAAGGATATTAAAAACGATACCGTCATCTTTGTCGGTGAGGATAATTTGCATTATGAGAAGTTCGCCGACGGCAGCGTAAAATGTATTGAGGATGAGATACCATTTGAGCTGCCGGAGGGGTGGCAATGGGTACGGCTTGGATGCTTGGCTCAATATAAAAAAGGGCCTTTCGGAAGTAGTATCACTAAAGCAATGTTTGTCCCAGACAATCCAGACGCAGTTAAAGTCTATGAGCAGAAAAACGCAATCAACAAAGATGCGTCACTGGGTAATTACTTCATTTCTGCCGAAAAATATGAAACGCTAAAAGGATTTGAGGTTTTCCCTAACGACATCATCGTTAGCTGTGCTGGTACCATCGGAGAAACTTATGTATTACCAACCAGCATGAGAAAAGGCATCATTAATCAAGCGTTAATGAAAATTTCCTTATACGACTTGGGGATTTTAGATTTTTATTTGATGTACTTTGACTTCCAACTCAAGAGAGCTGCACAAGAGCAAGGATACGGTGTTGCACTTAAAAACATTCCTCCGTTTGATATGCTGAAAAGATACCTGGTTCCGATACCTCCTATTCAAGAGCAGAAACGAATTATCGCAGTTGTAAACAATTTGCTTTTCGAGGTAGATTCTATTGATGCAGATTGTAAAGCTATTTTCGCCCTAATTGCACAGACCAAAGCCAAAATTCTCGATCTCGCTATCCGTGGCCAACTTGTTCCGCAAGACCCTGCCGATGAACCCGCCTCTGTCCTCCTAGAACGCATCAAAGCTGAGAAGGAAAAACTCATCAAGCAGGGCAAAATCAAGCAGGATAAGAAGGAATCCGTCATCTTCCGTGGTGAGGATAACTCTTATTATCTAAATGATGGCCAGATGACGGTAGATATCAGCGATGATCTCCCCTTTGATATTCCGGATTCTTGGTGCTGGGTTCACCTCAAAGACGTATTCATCATTAATCCTCGAAACAAGTTGGATGATGATCTGGATGTATCTTTCATTCCTATGCCGCTGATAGATGACGGATATAACGGCAAGCACACCTCAGAGGTGCGCAGTTGGAAAGAGGTAAAAACCGGGTTTACCCATTTCGCAGAGGGCGATATCGGCGTTGCCAAGATTACCCCTTGCTTTGAAAACCGAAAGTCTACAGTTTTTGAGAATCTGACCAACGGATACGGTGTAGGAACAACCGAACTTCATGTGTTGCGATCGTTTGGAAATAATATCCTCGCACAGTATTTGCTTGCATATGTTAAATCCGATTACTTTGTCGAAAAGGGGAAGCAGACCTTTACAGGAGATGTCGGCCAACAGCGCATCAGCAAGGCATATGTTGAGAACGCCTATTTCCCGCTTCCACCTATCAAAGAACAGGAACGAATTGTTCAACAGATTGGTATCATATTTGAACACCTGAATATGATTACGGACGCATTATCTTGACCAACAGCCGCCCTCGGAAGAAGGCGGCTGTTTCCTTTACCATGTAACAATTTTATCCACCAGCGCCTGTTGTTCGCTGGCAGTTCTGCGGAGATATATTCGAGTGGTCTCGATGCTCTCGTGTCCCATTAGGTCAGCCAACAGAGCAATATCATTGTACTTCTCCAAAAAGTTCTTGGCGTATCGGTGTCGGAAAGAATGTGGATACACAACCTTTTTGTCCAGGCCATATTTATCTGCATAGTTTTTAAGCTGCTGCGAAATGCCACGGGTGGTAATACGTTCGTCATAACGATTCAAAAACAAATAGCCGGAGGAACGGTTTGTTTCCTCCAGCCATTCAATGGTCTCCGTTCTTAATTTTTTCGGTATGTACAGCCTGCGCAGCTTTCCTCCTTTGGTGTACAGGTCGAAGTAGCCCAGTTCAACATGTTCAATTTTGATCTGAATGAGCTCACTGACACGGGCACCGGTTGCGGCCAGATACCAGACCACAAAGTACCATTCCATATTGCCGTCCTTTTTGAGTTGCTTCTTCAAAAAAATGTAGTCGGCATTACTGATGACATTTTCAAGGAAGTTTTTCTGTTGAACCTTTACAGCTTTGAGCTGCAGCTTGTCCTTGCCCAGATAGACCAGATACTTGTTGATAGCCTGAATGCGGAGATTTACTGTCTTGGGCTTGTAAAACTCCATCAGATACCCTTTGTATGCCAATAGGTTTTCTTTGCTGATCGTATCGTAATGGGCGTGGTAGTATTCCACCGTCCACAAATACGATGTGATCGTGTTTTCGGAAAGATTACTCTTTCGTAGATGTTCTTCAAATGTGCCTTGCTGTTTCATAATAAGCGGCCTCCTTATAATATTTTCTGCGGTTTTCCGCACAAATATTATAAAGGAAATCTGTGACTTCCTCTTATTATGAGAAGATTGGGAATGATGTGTGTTGCATTGACGAAGAAATCCCATTTGATATCCCTGACGCATGGGAGTGGGTACGGTTGGAGAACTGCTGCAGCAAGGAGATCCGTCGTGGAAAATCGCCTAAGTATGTCGATGAAAGTGGAACTCTTGTTTTTGCTCAGAAATGCAACACAAAGTATAACGGTATCGACATTGGTTTAGCATTATATTTGGACGAGAGCACGCTGGGTAAATATCCGACAGACGAATTTATGCAGGATGGAGATGTCGTAGTTAACTCTACGGGAACTGGTACATTGGGGCGTGTAGGTTTCTACCGCACATCAGATAACCACATTGGGCTTCCAATAGTTCCTGATTCTCATGTAACAGTCATTCGTGGGGGTAACAGGATTCAAGCCTTTTATTTGTATGTTTTTATGAAAGCAAATCAGAGCAAGATTGAAAAGGAAGGCGAAGGTTCAACTAATCAAAAGGAACTAAAGCCTCTTATGCTTAAAGAAATGCTTGTACCCATTCCACCACTTTCCGAACAGAAACGAATTGAAACTGCTGTTTCCGCAGCATTTTCCCTCATTGCTTCAATAGAAAAGAGCCTCAGCTGAGGCTCTTTTCCACATTCTCAATTAACGCAAATATAACCTGCAGCTTGTCACATATCTTTTTCTGCTCCTCGACCGGCGGTATGGGATATAACCAGCCTTCAATATTATCTTTGCTTATGGACGGAGAATTGTCACCCTTCATATACTGGTTCAGACTGCCTACCACATAACCGGAAATCATCAAATAGAACATAAACTTCGGCAAAAATGCTCCGTTTGAATTACAGATATAAAAGCCGGTAGAAGCTATGCAATGGCTATGTTTTTCTTCAATCAGAGCAATATTTTCAAGGTATGGTCTAACCAAAGAAAACAAAACACTTCCGTTCTTTACCGCTCTGCTGGCTCGGCTCGGGGCATCGGATACAGGTAGGTGTTTTGCCTCCTTAATTTGGTGAAGTCGATTATCAATGGCATCAATATCGATGTAATCGAAAAACTCACCTTTGGGCTTTGTGCTTTCCATGCCTTCAAAACACGAATAGCCCCTGCTCCAAGCCCAATTATTAGGTAATTCAAAGGTGATCTCATCATCGATATTCACAACCTTGCTGCCAATCTTCTCATAATAAGAGTTATCCTCACCACGGAAGATGACGGATTCCTTCTTATCCCGCTTGATTTTTCCCTGTTTGATGAGTTCTTCTTTCTCAGCCCGAATACGTTCCAGAAGAACGGAAGCAGGCTCATCAGCAGGATCCTGCGGGACAAGCTGACCTCTGATAGCGAGGTCAAGGATTTTGGCTTTTGCATTATTTATTGTTTTTAGTAAATCTTCTCTATCAGAGGATATTCCATCAACAACACACAAAGCCGACTGCGCCTGCTCGTAAATCTTTATTTGCTGACTAAGCGGTGCTATAGGAACGAGCAGCTCTCTGAGTGTTGAGAGACCAACAGTTTTTTGTGCAATGCCAGTGGCCTTATTATCACAGATAGATTTAACATATGATGATCCAAGCATGATATAAAGGTAGCGGTTAGAAATAATACACGGTCGAACCATTGCGATATGTCGCTGGAAACAGAAATTATCATCTGTATCTACCAACACCGGAATCCCATAGGAGCCAGTAACAGTAAAAAGCAAATCACCGTTTCGAGGTTTACGTGTCTCAGGTAGTTGATTGAAATATTCAACGCTTACAAAACGTGTGTTTTCAAAAGACAGTACGCCCCCAGATACATTTGAAATCACCAGAAATGGAATACCTGAAGATGTTTGGGGTGGAGGTTGGTGGTCGCCGTCACTAATCGCTTCCGCAACTGCACCAAGTCTCGCCCACGCCCAGCCTTCCGGCAGCTCAAACGGTATCTTATCCTCGATACATTTCACGCTGCCGTCGGCGAACTTCTCATAATGCAAATTATAAAATACTAAGATCGCATTTTCGGGTTTTTGATTTCGTTTGTATCGCTACTCTTATCGTCACTTTTTCTCGGATAAAACAAAAAAGCGCTATATGTTCAGTTATTCATCCATGACTTCCAGCATCATTCTGACCCCCAGCTTGAAGCTGTTCTGGAAGATCAAACAGTCGGTGATGGTTTGTGACTCATGTACACAATCCGTGTACTTCTCAAACAACTCTTTCTGCTCATCCGTCATGGTGGCGCAGAGCTTTTCTTCGTTCCTGCAGATCAGCTCCTGCAGTTTCTGATATTCCTTGCAGGAAGAGGTATCGTACTCTGTCGGCTCGATATTGCCGTACCAAAACTCTTCAAGGATTCTCATGCCGCAACCTCCTCGTAGATCAGTTCGTGGAGGACAATTTCCTCCGCACGGTTACGGATGCTGTTCATGGCTCCAACCCAAGCCATCGGGTCAGATGCTTTCAAATCCTCTGTTACGCCCTCAGATGCCTTCATCTGCTCTGTGATCAGGAGTATACGCTCCTGTGCCTGCTCGTTCAGGTCCGCCAGATATGTCCAGAGTCGACCATTGAGGATCAATCTTTCAAACAGGATCGGGTGCTCCTGTTTCAGATACTCCCGGTGCAGTCTGCCCCATTTCCCGATGGGCCGATGCTCTTCGGGCAGAGCCAGATTGGGCAGAAAATAGTCCCCGACGAGAGTGTATTCCAAGCCGTTTTCAATCATTATTTTTCGCATGCTTTTTGCTCCTTTTACGACAAATTCCATCATAGCCCGGCTTTTGTGTCGTAAAAGTGTCGTAAAATCAGGTGGTCAAAATCGAAAAAAGCTTGATATATCAAGGGTTTCCGGGCTCAGGTTAATACCATGCCGTGGCAAATAAAAAGTATCTTCTTCATGCGGCTTCTCCGTTACTGTAGTAGTTTTACCAGTATAGCACGGAATGGTAAAGTCGTCGAGGACCTCCGGATGTTTTTTGCAGACGCGGCAAAATTCGCATCCGGCGCGGATCGCCCAATGCCGGACATTCGGGCCCGGGCACCAATCGCCGCTCAAAAAAACAGGTCGGTTCTGCCTCTTTCAACGTACCGCACCGTATCACATCTATAAAATTGACACCTTTCCCTGCAAAATCTGCCTATCGGCCAAAGGGAACCTGAACTATAATATGATATATACTGAGAAATGGAGGGCACACGGCCATGAAACTGATGCTGAATGCTTTGACCAAATATCTTGCCGGCGTGGTGCTGGTGGGCCTGCTGTTGTTCCCGGCGGCCGGAACGATCTTTTATCCAAATGGATGGCGATTAATGGTTCATCTTTTTCTCCCCATGGCGGTCTTCGGGATCATTCTTTTCTGCAAAGCGCCGGAACTGCTGAAGAAGCGGCTCAACAGCAGGGAAAAGCAGCCTGAACAGAAACGCGTCGTCGCCCTTTCCGCGTTTTTATTTGTGGCGGCCTTCCTTGCGGCCGGACTGGATTTTCGGTTCGGCTGGACGACGGTGCCTCATTCCCTGGTCGTCGCATCCTCGGGACTGCTGCTGGTCTCCTATGGCCTGTACGCCGAGGTCATGCGGGAAAACGCTTACCTCTCCCGTACGGTGGAGATTCAGGAGGGGCAGAAGGTCATTGACACCGGGCTGTACGGCATCGTCCGCCACCCCATGTACACCGCCGCCATCCTGCTGTACCTGTCGATGCCGCTGGTGCTGGGCTCGTGGATCTCCTTCGCCGTGCTCCTGCCCTACCCGGCAGTCATCGTCCTGCGCATCCGAAACGAAGAGGCGATCCTCAAAGAAGGACTCGCGGGTTACCGGGCGTATCAGCAAAAAGTAAAATACCGGCTGATCCCCTGTCTCTGGTGAGTACTTATTACAAACTGCAGCAATACAGGACTGCACGCAATGCCGGGCACAACGCGCTCAGACTAGGTATACGCCCCGGCAGGTAGTGCGCCCTTTCCCACGGAGGAGCGGCGTGGTATTTTTTGCGGCGCGTCACCGTCTGAGGATACACGGCAAGGAAAGTCGAGAAATCCATTCCCCGCGCCGGTATAATCAGTAAGAGAAAACGGATTCAGGAGGAGAGCTTGATGGCAGGACAGGACAAAATCATCATTCAGGGTCTGAAGCAGAACAACCTGAAAAATGTATCTCTCGAGATCCCCAAAGGAAAGATTGTGGTATTCACCGGTGTCTCCGGCTCAGGCAAATCCAGCATCGTATTCGACACCATCGCCGCCGAGAGCCAGCGGCAGATGAACGAGACCTACACCGCCTTCATGCGGGGGCGGCTGCCCAAGTACGAAAAGCCTAGGGTGGAGCGCATCGACAACCTGTCCGCCTCGGTCATCGTGGACCAGAGCCGCCTGGGAGGCAACGCCCGGTCCACGGTTGGCACCATCAGCGACCTGTACGCCGCCCTGCGGCTGCTCTATTCCCGCATTGGAACGCCCTATGTGGGCACCGCCTCCTACTTCTCCTTCAATGACCCCAACGGCATGTGCCCGGAGTGCTCCGGTATTGGCAAGGTAATGACCATCGACATTGAGGGCCGCATTGATCCCGAAAAGACATGGAACGAGGGGATGGCGGATCTACCCGCCTTCCATGTGGGCAATTGGTACTGGAAACAGTACGCCGAGGCGGGCATTTTCCCCCTAGATAAGAAGTGGAAGGATTTCACCGAGACGGAGCGGAACCGCCTGCTCTACGGCGCGGACACCCCTGACGGTCCCCGGCTCCACAAAAAGGTGGACGGCGTGTCCCACTACCTCCACCGGATGCTCATCAACCGGGACACGTCCAACCTGAAGGAAGCCTCGGTGAAGCGGCTGATGTATCTGGTGGAGGAGCGGCCCTGCCCCGTCTGCAAGGGCAAGCGGCTGAACGCCGCCGCCCTGTCTTGCAAGGTGGCGGGATACAGCATCGACCAGATGTGCGAAATGGAGTTTACCCAGCTGGTCAGCGTTCTGAAAACCATCGACGACCCCCGGGCGCAAACCATCGTGGACGCTCTGGTGGCATCTCTGACCCGGATGATCGACATCGGTCTGCCCTATCTCTCCATGAACCGGGAGTCCGCCTCTCTTTCCGGCGGCGAGGCCCAGCGGCTGAAGCTGGTGCGCTATATGGGCAGTTCCCTCACCGGGATGACTTACATCTTTGATGAACCCAGCACCGGTATGCATCCCAGAGATGTTTTCCGCATGACCAAACTGCTGCGGGACCTCCGGGACAGGGGCAACACCGTCTTGGTGGTGGAGCACGACAAGGACGTGATCTCCATTGCCGACGAGGTGATTGACGTAGGCCCTCTGGCGGGTAAAAACGGCGGACAAATACTGTTCCAGGGCAGCTACCAGGCGCTGCTCCGCTCCGGCACCCTGACGGGGAAAGCCATGGGGGAGAAGATCCCCGTGAAAGCCCACCCCAGAACACCCAGGGAATTTCTTCCCATTCGGAACGCCCGGATTCACAATCTGAAAAACGTGTCGGTGGACATTCCGCTGGGCGTGCTCACGGTGGTCACCGGCGTGGCCGGTTCCGGCAAAAGCTCGCTTATCCGGGACGTGTTTGCCAAGCAATATGAGGACCGGGTGGTACTGGTGGATCAGTCCCCGGTGACGGCCACCGGACGTTCCACGCCCGCCACTTTCCTGGGGTTCTTCGACGAGATCCGCAAGGTCATGGGGGCGGAAAACGGGGTGGACGCCGCTCTGTTCTCCTTTAACAGCAAGGGAGCCTGCCCGGTGTGCAAGGGCAGGGGCGCCATTGTGACGGAACTGGTCTTTATGGACCCGGTGACCACAGTCTGCGAAGCCTGCGACGGCAAGCGGTACAGCGAACAGGCCCTGTCCTTCCGGTATCACGGCAAGAACATTGTGGAGATCCTGGCTATGTCCGCCGAGGACGCCTATGAGTTTTTCCGGGAAAACCGGAAAATCAGCAAGGCTCTTCGGGCCATGATCGAGGTGGGACTGCCTTATCTGTCGCTGGGGCAGCCGCTGTCCACCTTGTCCGGCGGCGAGCGGCAGCGGGTGAAGCTGGCAAAATATCTGGACCAGAAGGGCAACATCTATGTGCTGGACGAGCCCACCACCGGCCTGCACGCCTCGGATGTGAAGAACATTATGGCGCTGCTGGACGGCTTTGTGACGCGCGGCAACACCGTCATCGTCATTGAGCACAACCTGGATGTGATGAAGCAGGCAGACTATCTCATCGACGTCGGCCCGGACGGCGGCACCCAGGGCGGCGAGATCGTCTTTGCCGGAACGCCCCGGGAAATGATAGACCACGGACAGACAATCACCGCGGAGTATCTGCGCAGATCCATGGTGAAAATCGACGATACCCCAGGTGGATAAAGGGCCGCGCGGCCTTCTATCCTTCACGCCCGATCTCTTCTCCGTACAGAAAGGGAAAAAGAATCCGCTTTAGCCGGGTGGTCGTAAAACAGTAAAATGAAAAATGGTGAAAACCTTGAGTTTTCAAGGGGTGCGGCGTGACTTCGGTCACGCCGTTTCCTCTTTCATCAGCTCATTCAGCGGGATAAAGCCCAGCCCGTCGTACTTGATGTGGATGTGCTGCACCCGCTTTCCGCTGGATTTATCCGGTGCGTCCACATAGATGGCAGACACCAGCTCCCGCAGAGCATAGCCGTTCAGCTCGTCAATGCCCACATATTTGTGGGCCGTCTGAATGAACTTCTCAATGTTTTCGTTCTGTCGTTCCTGTACTTCAATTTCCTGCCGCAGGGTGATGCACTCGGCCTCCAACTGCTTCTGCTCCGTTTCATAGGTCAGACTCAGCATATCGAAGCGCTCATCGCTCAGCCGCCCGCTTGCGTTATCCTCGTAAATCCTGATGAACAGCCGTTTCAGTTCAGCGATGCGGTTTTCGTTCCGTTCCAGCCGTTTTCTGCGGATACGGATCTGCTCACTGCTTTCCAGCCGGAGCTGTTCTTCCATTACCGTGCGGAAATGTGCCTCATGCCGCAGGATGTAGCCTGTCACAGCCTGGATGTGTTTCAGGACTATGTGGCTGAGTACGGTTTCCCGGATGTAATGAGTACCGCACTTGTCCTTGTGCTTCCAATGGAGAGAACAGTCGAAGAACGCGCCCTCCGTTCTGTAGTTGTTGGTCGCCCCGTAATACAGCTTCTCGCCGCAGTCGGCGCAGTACACCAGCCCGGAAAAGATACTGCTACGTCCTGTGCGGGTCTTGCGGTGCCGCTGCTGGCGAACCTGCTGTACCTTCTCAAACACGGCTTCCTCGATGATGGCCTCATGTGTATTGGGGAAGATGGCTTGCTTCTCAAGGGGATTATCCCGCTGTTTCTTGTCCCAGATAGAGTTGGTATAGGTCTTGAAGTTCACCGTACAGCCTGTGTACTCCCGCCGTTCCAGAATCGCCACAACGGTACTGCTGTGCCAGCCGTAAGGGTCCTTCGGTTTCTTGTTCGGGGTCTTGATTCCCTGCAAGGCTCTGTATGAACTGGGCGTCAGTACCTTGTCCGCTTTCAGTTGGTTGGCAATCTGCTTGGGGCCCCTGCCCTCCATACACAGGTTGAAGATGCGCTTCACCACATTAGCGGCCACCGGGTCAACCACCCAACGGCGGGGATTCTCCGGGTCTTTCACATAGCCATAGGGCACATTGGTGGTCAGGGGTACGCCACGCTCACCCTTGGCTTTCTGGACGGCCCTGATCTTGCGGCTGGTGTCCCGGGCGTAGAACTCGTTGAACCAGTTCTTGATGCCCGCAAAATCGTTGTCCACCCGGTTAGGATCAATGGTGTCGTAGTTGTCATTGATGGCGATGAAGCGGACGCCGTTCTGCGGGAAGGTGAAGTTGGTGTAAAGCCCGGTCAGCGCCGAGTTACGGCCCAGTCTGGAAAGGTCCTTGGTGATCGCCACGGCCACCCGCCCGGCCTCGATTTCGGCCAGCATGGCCTGAAAGCCGGGACGATCGTAGGTCACACCGCTTACACCGTCATCCACGAAAAAGGTTGGGTTGGGGAAGTGATGCTCCCTGGCATACTGCAAAAGCATGGCCTTCTGATTTTCAATGGACAGGGATTCGCCAGCCCGGTCATCCTCCTGAGACAGTCGACAATAAAGGGCAGTAATTTTATCTGTTGCTCCGTACATTTCTGTATCCTCCTTTGGTGGAGCAACTGTCAGTACAGGATTGGTTGGCTCTATTGTACCAAGATTCTGGGTGTTTGTCATTCTGAATCCTCCAGCTTTTCCGCAAACTTTCTGGATGTGATGCGTTCCAGCTTGCGGACAAAGTTTTCCGTCCCCTCATAGCTGCCTGTGACAACGTAGGTAGTGCCGTGGATGACCTCGGTGACGGTTAGTTCGGGAATCCAGAATGCGGAGAGATTCTTTACATGGATGTGGCCGTCCTCACCCCAAAAGAATCTGCGCTCAGCTCTGTCCGGTGCCTGCGGTTCCGAATTGGAGAAGTAATATCCCTCCGGGTCGAGTTGGTGGTCAAATCGCGATTTCTGTTCCATAAGTACCTCCTGATTTTGTGTAAGAATTAGTGTTCGATTTCCGGCTTTTTCTGCCGTGTGGCAGCGTTCTGGCGCTCCTGCGCATGCTGTACCTCATAGATGCTGTAATGGATGGCCCAGAGCTTTTTTGTGTCGGCATACAGGGGTGTAAGCTCCTGCTGCAAATCCCTGTACTCTGTTTCCAGGCGGGCCTTTTCCGCACGCCATGCAGCAGTGGGCAGCTTGCCGTCCACCACTTGTCCTTTCAGCTTGCGCTCGGCCATATAGAATAGGCGAAGCGCATTGTCATGTTCTGCCTTGTACTTCTGGCAGGATTTCTCAAAGCGGATGGTTTTCAGCTTGTCGACAACGGGTTTTCCGTCCTTGTAGCAGTCCGCCATTCGCAGCAGCTCGTCCAGTTCCTTGATGCGGGCCTGTTTCCCGGAAGCGGACTTTTTCAGCGTGTCGATTTTGCCCTGTATGGTATGCAGGGCTGCGCCCAGATCATCAGCGGTGTAGAGATGCTTGGATTCCAGATAGTTGACTGCCTCAGACAGCTTTTTCAGATTGGCGATCCTGGCCTTGCTGCTGTATGCGCCCTTATTGCGGTTCTCATAGTAGGCGGACAGCAGCTCCACCAGTGTAGGCGGCTGGGGCTTGGACAGCTCAGCTTTTACTTCTTTCAGCCAGTCGATCAGAGCGGCAATTTTCTGTTTCGCCTCCCGGAACATGGCGTCGGTTTTCCTGATCCAGCGGTTGAGATCGCCCTTGTTGGTACGGATACCCTTGGCCTCCATCGCCCGGACAGTCGGCCCCTCGTGCTGGGTGGGTATTTGCTCCACACCCTGACGCTCATAGCTGCGGTGGTCGATGCGGCAATCCAAACCTTTCTCAGCAAATCTGGTATTGCAGAGTTGCGCCCATTGTTCACGCCAAAACTCCAATGTCTCCGGCTTGCCCCAATCGGTGGTGGGGACGGCGTTGAACACATAGTTCCCGGCCTCATCCCGGATACGCTCACCCTGTTCGTCCAGCACATATTCCCGCCGCTGCTTGTTGCCCCATTTTCCGTCCGGCTCGATAGGACGGATGGGACACATGACATGAAAATGCGGGTTCTGGATGCCGCCGTCCTTCTTATCCGGTTGATGAATGGCATAGTCCGCCACCATGCCCCGGCTCACACACTGCTCCAACAAAAAATGCCTTGCAAGCTCAATGTTCTCCTCCATGGAAAACTCGTTCTGCAAGGCAATGTCAAAACTATATGCAAGCTGGGCTCTCTTTCCACGTTCCACTTTCTCCACGGCGTTCCAGAGTGTTTCCCGGTCAGAGAAAGAGGGCGGTGCTTGGGGCGGCAGCAGGATTTCCGAACAGATCACGCCGCCCTTGCAGGTGTAGTCGCTGTCCTCACCGTAATACTCGCTGTGCAGCTTTTCGCCGGAGCGATAGGCGGCAGCGGCCACGGCAGACTGACCAGCGCTGCGCTTGATCTGGGTCACATGAAAATGATACAGTGCGATAGTTAATCACCTCCAAACTCATTCTTGTTGTGTTCGTTGACCGCTTCCATGAGCAAGCCCTTGACCTCCGGGATGGCAAGGGCTTTTTCCGCAAAGGCGTAAAACTCGGTTTCGCTCAACACCTTTGCCAACGGTGCTACACTCTCCACAGCGGCCCCACGGGTGATCAGCCTGTGTGCCCGTTTCCTGCGGTCGCCTTTCTCATAGTAGCTGCGGCGGTTTTCAAGCTGCTGCTGTTTGTGCCGGAGCTGGGCAAGCTGACGCTCATTGTCAGCGATCTCGGCTTTCAGTTCCGGGATGGTTTTCTGTTTGGACATGGTACATGACCTCCTTTTTGATGGGGTGGATAGGATGGATGGGATGAAAAAAGACCGCCTACATTTTCAGTAGACGGTCTGGCTGACGGTATGGGATTTTCTGACTTTGCGTCGGGGACGGTCTGCTGAAAGCATATTGCTCCCGCTGCAAAGTGCGCTGGGATAGCTGCGTAAGCAGCGCAGGGGGTGCAGCCCCTTGTTCGGAACGGAGTGACGCAAAACAGCCCGGACACTTGAATGTCCGGGCTGTTCGCTCCGCAGGACGCACGATACATGGCTTGCCCCTGTATAGAAGTGCGCCATTAGCAATGGAAAAATCGACCGCTACTTATCGTCGTCTGCACCGATGCGGGCTTAATATCCGAAGTGACAAGAAGTGTCCATCTGTCCCACTGTTCGTCTGTATTTGATTCATGGTTATTTTCCTATGCCATTTACGGCGTTAGATTTGCAAAATCTGTTTGTGTTCGATCACAGAAGAATCACTTGACCGCTTATTTCGCAGGATCAACCGTGATATAGACAGTCAGCTTGTTTTGCCCCACATCAATCCAATCCATGGGCTGGGTGCAATCGTAATCGAAATACAGCTGATAGCCCTCCATGGCATCAAATTCCACCTCCGTGGACTTATCCACCTGGAAAGCCTGTTCCTCGGAATTCTCTTTTCCGGGATTGATAACCACGTTCAGATAGCAGGCATCCTCCGGGAACAGAATATTCATAGCCGCCTGCTCCTCCATGAGCCGGGGTTCATCGTAGAGAATATTGCTGCGGGTCACGGAGACTACGCTGTCGTCCTCGGCGCTGTACTCCGTCACTTCCATGCCGGTGATGAGGCCGGTCGCATCGTCGATAAAGTAAATGACCTCGCTGTTGATCCCTGTCAGACCATTCTGCCTGGCGGCGGTCAGGGTGGTGGTTCCATACTCTGTGCTGTCGGTCTTGTCCGCCACGGTCTCATAGTCATACGGCTGACGCGCCAGCCAGCGGTCAGACACCATGGCTTCATACTCAGACGCCGGGCACAGCGTCATCGTTTTCAGGCCGTCTTTTTCGCAGGTATACAGGGCACCGGGAACGTCATCGTTGATGTATCCCGCCTCGCAGTATACGACCTGGTCAGCATCATCGTACTGTTCGTAGTCATACCACAGACGGCCATCGGAACTGACGAATTGACGGACAGTCTTATTCTGCCAGTTGTTTTCTCCGTCCCAGGTCTCGGAAACGCAGGTCACCGCACTGTGTTCCTTCATAATCATGGGGATACTGTTGCTGTTTCGAAGGTCTGTGATTTCCGGATCATCCTGTCCACTGATGGGCATAACGGAAGCGTTGGAGACACCGGCCACTTTTCCATCCTTACAGGTAACATTCAGCACTCGGATTTCCTCCAGCACATCATCCCTGGCATAGGAGAAAGACACAACTGTCTCGCCGTCTCCCAGCGCCCGGAAGCTGGCGACAAAGGTGCCGCCATTGTCCTCCAGCGTGACCAGCTCCAACAGGGTGGTGTCGTTGATGGTAAAGTTCCAAATGAATCCTTCCTTTTCGGCGGGAAGGCGGACGGTCAGAATGCCTGCTTCCTGATCAATTTCATACCAGGTGTCGGATGTTTGTTCTTCCAAGGAGCTTCCGTCAGCTTTTCCTTCACCGGTGTTCTGTCGGCCGCACCCGGCCAGCATCCCTATCACGCAGGCGAGAGACAGGATCAGGGCAAGCACCCTTTTTACGTTGTATTTTTCATTCTGAATCATATCATGTTACCTCGATTCTATATGTCGATCCATCAGGGAATCCAATAGCGGATGATCTGCACCACCTGCTCCTGCCGGACAGTGATGACCGTGTTGTAGCAGTTGAAGGGCGTTTCGCTGGCCTGAATAGCCGATGGGACGTCCTCATACTCATAAACCAGGCCATCAGGTTCATGTTCCAGGTCGGCGTGATCTTCAAAGGTGCAGTCGGTAGATAGGGGCAGGGTGATCGTTCCCAGATCATAGTAGATCGGATGGTCATCCATTGCGTAGGTGCGGTACAGACCGTCATCCTCAATCAGCTCTACGCCACCGCTTTCGATGCCGCCGTTGATGATGACAGTGCCGTTATCCCGCCGGATGCTCTCAACGGTCACCGGCTTCCGACAGACTTGGATCTGGTCGCCTTCTTTCAAACCCTGAATATCTTCCAGTTCATAGCAGTCATAGTCATGGATCTCCGCGGTCAGGGAATACCCATCCCCGGTTTTGACAAGGTCCGCTGCCGTGAAGTCCACAGAGTATCCGCCGTCGGCAAAGGCGTCCTCCACACTTTCCATCGGATACAGCGGCATGACGTACCCAAGCTTCTCCACAATGGTTTGGGCGGCGTCCAGCAGCACCTGGGCATCGCTGCCGCCGGCAACACACCACTGCACCTCGGCCTTCGGAGCATACCAGCCCACCCAGGCCGCATCCTCGGACTTGCGCAGCTGGACGGAAACATCTTCGCCGCTCCAGTCCAGGCTCTCCGTCCAGTCAGCATAAATACCGGAGATGTCCTGGGGCTGCTCTGCCTTTAAGGCACGGCAGTAGTACGTCTGCCCGCCTTGTTCAAAATTGACTTCGGCCATTTGCTTGTCGCTTGCCCCTGTGTCGATCAGGTAGTAGGAGGTGCCGGAGGCACTGTCCGGCAGGGGGATGGAGTACCCCAGCCGCTGAAACTCAGCTGCGCTGGATTCGTACATGGGGTTTGTGATCATGGTGGGCTGGTCAGTGCCTCGGTGGGTCATGGTGACGGCAGTTACAGCCACGGCAAGACAGGCGGCAATCGCCCCGGCTCTGTACAGCCAGGACCGTCTCTTTTTCATAGGCTGCTGAGCTTCCTCCAGCAGGTCATCGTCCACGGCGTTCATCCATTTTTGAAAACGAGTTTGATTCATAGTCTGATCCTTTCCTGTTCCAGTTCCGTGCGCAGCCGTTCCCGTGTGCGGAACAAGGAGGTCTTAACCTTTGCTTCGCTGACACAGCATTCTTCCGCGATCTCCCGGATGCTCTCTCCATACCAGTAGCGGCGCAAAAAGAACACGCGGGCCTCAGCGCTCTGACGGCGCAGGAAGCCGTTCAGCACCCGACGCAGCTCTGATGCATCCAGTTCTGTGTCCGGATCGCCCTGCCCGGTAGCGATCCAAGGTTCCAATTCCTCAAAAGCGTCGGTGAGGGCTGTACTGCGTTGGGCAGCAGTATTGTAGTTATAACGGTCCAATGCCAGATTCCGGGTGATGCGGGCCAGATAGGCCCGCAGAGAGCGGGGGCGTTCCGGCGGGATGGCATTCCAGACACGAAGGTAGGTGTCACTGACACACTCTTCCGTGTCCCTGGGGTCAGTCAGGAGCCGCTGGGCCACACTGCGGCACAGCGCACCATATTTCTTCTGGGTCTGGGTAATGGCTTCCTCACACCGCTGAAAGAACAACTGAATGATCTGCTGGTCTCCCATGGTGGCTGAAAGTTGAGCTTTCTTTGTTTCGATTTGTTCCATAGTGTTTCCCCCGGTACTTGAAGCGGCTTCATCCTATTAGACGGCACCATATCCGTTTTCGTTTCAGAAGTCAAGTGGAATATTTTTGGGCTATTCCAAGTTTAATGTAAGATTATAGATGATCAGAATAAATTTCCTGTAAGGCGGGCACCTTACAGGAAATTTCCGCTTTATCGTTTTTCCGCTTGTTATGTTTCAGTTCTTACAAAGAGATCCTTGAGGATTTGCTCCGGCACCATGGTCATCGTTTGCCCTTTTTATCGGCATATGCTTCATCCACGTTCATTTTATTCTTCAGGGCTGTATTCCAATATGTCACCCGGCTGACATTGCAGCACGTCACATATCGCAGCCAATGTAGAAAACCGGATGGCGCTGATATGCCCGTTCTTCATCTTGGAAAGGTTCACATTTGCAACGCCGACTTTCTCCGACAACTCATTCAGGCTCATTTTCCGGTCCGCCATTACGCGGTCCAGCCTTAAAACAATATGTCCCATTGTCCGCCCCCTTACAGCGTTTCATCCGATTCTTTTTGGAGCTGAACCCCGTATTTGAATACAGTCACCAAACACATTGTTACGGCGAAAGCAATTAAGACGCCCCACTGAATGCTGATCCCGGTGTCTCTTCCGGCAGACAGGAACGCGGTAGACAGCGTTTCACCAATGGTGGCAAACAGCGCAACGGGAAGAAGAGAAAAACCGAATGCTCTCATCTTTGTCACAAGTTCTTCGCAGAACGGAGATTCACACTTTGCAAGCACCGCAAACAGTCTTTTCAGCATAAACAGAGCTGCGGCAGCAGAAGCAGCAAACAAAGTCGCGAAGATAAGGACTGACACCAAATTCGCCGAACGGTACTCAGCAGGCGATGACGTGGCTTCGATCACTTTTGTGTTTTCTTCGGAATGAATTTTGGCGGAAGAAAATGACTGGTTGAAAAATGAGAGTTCCATATTGAAATCCTGATCTTCAGGAGGAATAATCTTATTATTTCCACCGCTCAGCATTGCCTCGGGGCTTACGTCCCCCGCACAAGAAAAACCATCTGCAAGAATGTCCCACAGGGAATCGAAATTCTTTTCGTTGATCCTGAATTCGGCATGATTGGTAACGCGAACTGTTAGCGCATTCTTTGGAAGCGTAGACACAAAAATTGTAGCTACACAGCTCGCTGCAGCCGCTAAGATTGCTATGACCATTAAGACTGTCATTGCAATCTTGCCCACTTTGCCGAACTTGTGGAAGTTTGAAAGAGTTTTAGAATTCATAAGAACGCCTCCTACGCAAAACATAAATTATTTAACGTTTATCGTTATGTTTGCAGTATATACCGATACATATGCTTTGTCAAGAGATTTTTAATGTTTATCGTTAATTATTTTATGCTATCTTGAGACAAAAGCGGGTCATATTAGCTATCGATATACTTTATTCCGCATAGCCACAAGCTGCCTGTCCTCGTTCTGATCTTTGCTTGATACACGGATATAGCCGTAAGCAGGTCCTGCGATATTACCTCACCTCCCGGCGCTTCTGCCAGACTAAATCATAGCCCAGCACATCGGCCAGCTCCACGGCCTCAGTGTACCGCAGGGAGCCGCGCCGCAGCTTGCCGGACAGGTTGGGGACGCTGCTGCTCCAGCCGTGTTCGTCGGCCAGCAGCTCCACCACCTCCGTCATGGTCATGCCCTCCCGGGTAATGTAGGATTTCACTTCGTTGCGGCAGTTTTTTGCTTTGTTTCTGCTCATATTTGTAATCCCTTCTCCTTTTTGGATTCGCTCTGTGGTAGAATGGATGTGCTGGATGGCAACAGCCATTTGCCGCAGAGCGTTGTTTTGTTGTGGACGGCCATCCGCTGGAATTGCCGCCCGTGTATCCCTGTTCACAAGGGACACCTATCGTTTTTGCTGTTCTGCTTGCCTTTTTGTAGTTCGGTGAAAACGCACACGGAACGGCGTGCTGTGTTCGCTGCCCGGTGCATCGCTGATTGATATGGGCAACGGCACAAAAACAGCGGGTTCTTCGCTGTTTTCACATGGTTTGAAAATAGCTGTGGTTTTTTGCCGCTTTTCCCGAACTCGTTCCTGCCCGGAGGATCGCTCCCGGCGTTCCCGTCCCCGTTGGTATGCTCGCGCTTTTGCGGTCATGGCAAATACTTCGCCGGGGGACATATCCCATTCGGACAGTCATTCGATTTTCAAGGTTCAGGTGTTGTTACAGGTACAGTTTAACGAAAAAATACGCTCTTTCCCGTATATCCAAGAGGTTGGAAAAGAGCGCAAAACAGGCTGGATTTCCACGCTTAGAGACAGAAAGAAGGAGGGACATGCCATGCAGGTGAAACTCACCATACAGGAGCGATTGAAGGATTTGCGAGTGGAACGGGGCCTGACGCTGGAACAGCTTGCGGAGCAGACCGGGCTTTCCAAGTCCGCCCTCGGCAAATATGAGGCAGACGATTTCAAGGACATCAGCCCATTCAGCATTGTCACGCTGGCGAAGTTCTACGGCGTGTCCACGGACTATCTGCTGGGTATGACAGAAACGAAAAATCACCCAGACACAGAGCTGGACGCTCTGCATCTGAGTGATGATGCCATAGAAGTATTAAAGGCGGGACAGTTCAATCACCGGCTGCTGTCTGAAATGCTTTGCCACAAAGATTTTCAGCGTATGATGCTGGACGCAGAAATCTATGTGGACAGGATCGCTGATATGCGGATCAACGATATGAACGCCATGCTGGAAGCAGTACGGAAGATGGCCCTGATGAAGCAGGACGGACAGGACGATCTTGCCACCCGGACATTGGAGCTGGCCCAGGTGCGGGAGGATGACTATTTCGGTCATGTGCTTGCCGACGATCTGAAGGCGATCCTCCGTGACATTCGGGAGGAACACAGCAACGATACCACAACGGCAGACACACCCTCTATTGCAGAGGAAGTTCAGAGCCAGTTGCAGGATGCCATGAACTTTGATTGCAGTGACGCTGAGAAACAGGCAAGGATATTCCTTACGACATTCGGCATTGACTACGACGCCATTACCAAGGAGCAATTCATCAATCTCATCGAAGTGTTAAAGTTGTCCAAACACATGAAAAGCCCAACTAACCAGCGTGGCAAGGCACTGCCATACCAGCCGCATGGAAAAGGGAAACGGAAACGCAAATAAACAGAAAACACGCCATACTCAGCCTTTGAAGCTGAATATGGCGTGTTTTTTCGTTGACCAATCCCGTCTGACAGATGCTCATTTCGTGTTATTTGGCTAACACTGTTTTACGAACACCTGCCCTTCTTGCGTGTGTCTTTTTCACACGCAAGAAAGCGGATCTTCAACATATGGCCCGCCGCAGGACGGCTCCGCCTGTGTTCTCCCTTCCATCCCGGCAGATAGGGGCAGTCCCGCTGACGCGGAACTGCCCCATCGTTTTTCTTCCGGATTACGGAAGTATAGTCCTTACTCATCCCAGCATCCGGGCCACAAACTGCCGGAGCATGACGGCCGCCTCGGCCCGGGTGGCGGTGCCGGCCGGGTCCAGCTTCCCGTCGGGCCGTCCGCTCAGGAGCCCGGCGTCCAGCGCCCAAGCCACAGCATCCCCGGCCCAGGGCGCCACCTGTCCGCCGTCTGTAAAGCGGCTCAGAGCGCCCCGCCCCTGGGTATCCATCCCCAGCATCTGGGCGTATTGATACAGCATCAGCGCCAGCTGCTCCCGGGTCACGGGGTCCTGAGGCCCGAATCGGCCGTCTCCATATCCGGCGACGATCCCAGTTCCGCTGGCCCAGGCCACGCCCCAGGCGCACCAGTGGTTCCCGTCCACGTCAGAGAACTGGAGCGCTCCGCTCTGCTCTCCCGGCTGCTCCAGGGCGTACAGCACCGTGGCCACCATTCCCCGGTCCAAAGTCAGGCCGGGTGCGAACTTATCTCCGGCGACGCCGGAGAACAGCCCCCGGCCGGACACAAAGTCCACAGCGGAGGCATACCAGTCATCTTGTGCCACGTCACTAAACCCGCTGGCATAGTCCGTCACCTTGACCACGGCATTCTCTACCAGGAAGAACCGGGCCGTGCCGTTCTCTACCAGGGATTTCCTCACCACCTGCTCGGTACCGTCCGTTCCCACGATGACTACCAGCTGGCCGTCACCCACATCCGGAATGGTCACCAGGACGGGGCCCTCGCTGTCCCCGGGCAGGGTGACGGAGTAGGTGCCGTCCCCGTTCTTTTCCACCTGGACCGAAATGTCGGAGGTATTCCCTCCGTTCCAGGAGGCGGCGCTTTTCTCCTTCGTATAGTCGTCGGTATAGTACCAGACCATTTTTGCGTTGCTGTTAAAGGTATAGGTGGAAGCGGACTCGGTGGGTGCGGTCCCGTCCACCATATACTGCCAGCCGGAATTGGGGCCGTGGTCCCCCTCGGCCAAATAGTCGATCCCGCTGATATAGCCGTTATGCTCCGTGTAGGAGAGGCCGGCATCATCCAGCACACCGGTCAGAACTTCCAGCGCGGTGGAGCCAGAGGAGACACTGACGCTCTTGACTTCACCCAACAGGTTTGTATATTCGCCGGAGTCATAGCGGTAGGTGTACTGTCCTTCCTCACCGCCCTCCGGGGGGACCATCACGGAAACGGTGACCCGGACCTTGGAGGGAGAGGAGCCGCCCTCCGGGGGCTTGGCGGTGGCGCTGATATCGGGAGCGGTCACAGCGGACCTGCTGTCCTTGGCCTGGAGATAGATGTTATAGGGCGCACCGCTCTCCCTGAACCGGGCGTAAGACACCAGGGCCCGGAAGCCCTGCTCGGTGGCCAGAGCGTTTTTGAGTACGTTGCCCTTATAACCAAATCCGGTGTGGTCGGCCAGAGCGAAGGAAAACAGACCGTCCATGGCGCTTCTATCGTTCTTGATGAACCTGCCGTCGGTGTGGGCGTCAATACCCAGGGCAGACAGGGCTACCACGGCCAGGGCCGTAGAATTGGCGTTGCTGGTGCCGTAGTTGGCGAAGGTGCCGTCCTGACCCTGCTGGCCGGACAGCCACGCAACAGCCCCGTCCACCGCGGCCGTTACCTCCCGGTCCCCCTCGTGATAATAGGGGGCCAGGGCGGCCAGAATCGGGGCCATGTCATCCACCTCGGCATAATTGCTCTCCAGGCCGTTCAGATACTCCACCATGGAGGCTTTCATGGCGGCCATCCGCTCCGGATCCTCCTGGGCACATCCGGCGGCCTGATAAGCCAGGGAGAGGTAGGGAATGGTGTAGATGGCGTATGGCCCGCTGATATCCACCGCGTCCAGATCCGCTGTCTCCACAGCGCTGCCAATGGCGGCATCGGCCAGAGCTGCCGCCACTGCGGAAGCGTCCCCATAACCCCCTTCGTCCTTCACATTGCTGCCGTTGTACGCAGCCATCTCCAGCACCACCCAGGGGTCCGCGGAGGTGGCATAACCGGCGGCGATACCAGTCAGAAGGTCGCCGTAGGTCACGACGGACTGCTTGTTCTCGTCCACACCCTCTGCCTTGATGGTGAGGTGGAATTCCTTTTCCGCCGTCTCGTCCCCATAGGCCAGGACAGCGGTCAGGGTGCAGGACACGTCCTCGGCGGCGGGCCGGTCCACATAGGCCGCCCAGGAGCCGTAGTAGTTGGACACGCTCAGCGCGCCGGTGGTGTCGTCGCAGGACCAGGAGACCTCCACCTGCTTTTCGTCCACCGTCAGTTCACTGGGGATGGAGAGGTTCTCTGTCACCGCCCGGCTGTCTGTGTTGGCGCCCTTGATGCTGTCCCAGGTCAGCAGTTCTTTGGCCTGTTCCAGCACCAGCTGATCTTGATAGGCCGCGTAGTCCTCGTCGGACAGGACAGTGACCACACAGACCGGCGGCACCAGACGGTTCGGACGGGCCTGGCCAGACGAGTCATAGGTAATATAGTTGCTTGAGTCAAACTGGGCCGTCAGCGTGTAGGTGCCCGGAGTCACAATGGACAGCTTTGCCGTTCCGTCCGCCCCGGTAGCCGCCTGGGCGTAAGTCTCCTCAAACAAACGCTCTCCGCGGATCTCTTCCGAGACCGCAAAGGTCCCATCCTTGGCATACACCCCGATGGGCGCGGTGGCCACCGGCTCCTCCGTCAGCAGCCAATTCTCGTCATATCCGCTTCCCATCAGCTTCAGTTCAAACTCCTCATCCACGCAGACCGTCTGACTGTTCCGGGTGAAATAGGAATACCGGTCGGTATACAGCTCCTGATCGCTGTACACAAAGGCCGTGATCCGGTCTCCTTCCGCCAGATATTCCTCTCCCACTGCGGCGGTGACGGCGTCATTGCGGTAGAAGCCGGTGGCCGAGGTCTCCTCGCCCCAAAGCTTGGTGACAAAGCCATCGGCGCCGTCCAGCCCATAGCCGTCCTCGCCGTCCGGGTAATAGGCGGCATGTGCCGCAGCCAGCGCCTCATCCAGGCTGTAATTTCCATCTTCATTCCGGTCCTCCACCGTGACCGGACGCTGCAGCATCAAGGCTCCGTCCTCACAGGTCCCCGGAATACCCTGGTCAAAAATGGACAGGGACACGGTGATCCCCGTCTTCGACGCCCAGACCGTCCCCGGCAGCAGGCCAAGCACCATGACCAGCGCCAGCAACAGGCTGAGCGCCCGCGTACTTTTTTTCCTCATAAAACACATCTTCCTTTCCCGGCGGCTCCGCCGCCAATCTACTCCGGCCAACCGCCAGGAAGGGCGAAAGCAAAAAGGCCGCGGCAGTCCATGACAACTGCCGCGGCCTTTTTCCGCGTTCCATTTGGTCGTACCGTTCCGCCCCTATCCCGGGGGCTCGGGTACAGTCTCCTTTGAGCAGGTCTTCTGACTTGGCGCGCTGGGAGCATTCTCTTCCCCTCCCGGCCGCGCTCTGCCTTCTCAGGTCTCCCCAATGGCCGGCTTTCGCCACGAGCGCGGCATCACGCGCTGACAGCGGCGGTACCGTCCGGGCTTCTCACCCGGTTTCCTATTCTCCTCCCCGGGCCGGACGCCCGGAAAGGCACTCAAAAGAGGTATTAGATTGTACAAGGGAAATTGTAGAAAAAATTTTTCTCCTTGTCAACCTCTCCCCGGGATTTTTCGTTCCGGTGCATTACAGGAAGGTCTGGTAGTCCCGATAATTCTCCTCCAGCAGACGGGGGGTATCCAGCCCGTAGGGGCATTTGGACTTGCAGCTGCCGCAGTGGCGGCAGTCCTTGATCTTCTCCATCTTGGTCTGCCACTCCGGCGTAAGCCAGGCCTGGGCGGGAGCCCGGCGCAGCATCAGCGACATGCGGGCACAGTTGTTGATCTCAATGCCGGCGGGGCACGGCATACAGTAGCCGCAGCCACGGCAGAACTCCCCAGCCAGTTCCTTCCGGTCCCGGCGGATGATCTCCCGGTACTCCTCCGTCATGGCGGGCGGCTCCCGGACAGCGCTCAGGAACTGGTCCAGCTCCCACTCATGCTGAACGCCCCAGATGGGCACCACATGGGGCTGCCCGGCCATAAACGCCGCGGCGGCCAGACCGTTCCGGATCAGGCCTCCCGCCAGCCCCTTCATGGCCACAAAGCCCATTCCGGCCTTGACGCAGTCGTCCAGCAGCATCTCCTCCTGGACTCCAGACAGATAGCTGAAGGGGAACTGGAGTAATGCATACAGTCCGGAATCAATGGCTTCCTGCGCCACCGCCAGGCGGTGGTTGGTAATGGCGATGCAGCGGATCTTTCCCTGGGCCCGGGCCTCCAGCGCCGCGTCGTACAGTCCGTCCTCTCCGCCGGGTCTGGGGCAGAAGGAGGGATTATGGAACTGGTACACGTCGATGTAATCGGTGTTCAAAGCCCGCAGGCTGGCCTCCAGGTGCTCCCGCATCTCTGCGCCGGTCCGGGCGTGGCTCTTGGTGGCGATGACCACCTTGTCCCGGATGCCTGCGAAGGCATAGCCCACCTTCTCCTCACTGTCGCTGTAGGCCCGGGCGGTATCAAAGTAGTTGATGCCTCCGTCCACCGCTTTCCGCAGCAGATAGGCGGCCTCGGTGCGGGAAATACGCTGGATGGGCAGACAGCCAAAGCCGTTTTTCTCCACGGTGATCCCGGTATTCCCCAGTGCGATCTTTGTCATGATTTTCCCTCCTCAAGGGTGGTTTTCTCTTATATTAAAAAGCCTGGACCGGCCCCTGTCAATAGTCCCCGGCGGAGAAATTCCCATTTCGTCCCCTGCCGGCGTCCCGCGGCCCATAAAACAGGCAGGTACTGGGAAACCGCAAACAGACCCTGCCATTTGAAGGTCTTGAATGGATGGATCGTTTGAACGGAAACGGTCAGGGCCGCCGCGGCATCCCGCGGCGGCCCTCAGCTTTCAGATCATTCCGACAGCAGGATCCGGTCGTTGTCCAGGTCCTTGCCCGCTCCGGCACGGAACCGCTCCAACAGGCCGCCTACCGTCATGCCGGCCCGCTCCTCCCCGCTGACGTCCAGCACGATGCGGCCTCCGTCCATCATCAGGGTGCGGTTGCCCAGTTCCAGGGCCTGGTTCATGTTGTGGGTCACCATCAGGGTGGTGATCTTGTTTCGGGCCACCACGTCCTTGGTGATATTCAGCACCTTTTCCGCCGTGCCCGGGTCCAGAGCGGCGGTATGCTCATCCAGCAGCAGCACCTTGGGCGGCACCATGGTGGCCATCAGCAGCGTCAGCGCCTGCCGCTGACCGCCGGAGAGCAGACCCACCGGCTGCTTCATCCGGTCCTCCAGTCCCATGTCCAGCAGAGCCAGCTGATCCTGAAAAAACCGCCGCTCCGCCTTGGAGGTGCGGCTGAAAAAGGCGTTCTGCTTCTTGGCGGTACGCAGATAGGCCAGAGCCAGATTCTCCTCAATGGTCATATGGGGCGCGGTGCCCCGCATGGGGTCCTGGAACAGCCGGCCCATCTCCCGGCTGCGCCGGTACTCCGGCTTGAATGTGATATCCTCCCCCGCCAGCACCACCGAGCCCTCGTCCACGTAGAAGCCTCCGGCGATGGCATTGAACAGAGTGGACTTGCCCGCCCCGTTGGAGCCCACGATGGTGACGAAATCTCCCGGCGCCAAATGGAGGGATACATGGTCCAGGGCCCGCTTTTCGTTGATGGTGCCGGAATTAAAGGTCTTGGAAATATCGTTCAGCTTCAGCATTGCTGGGTTCCTCCTTTTCTGCGGGCGGCCATCTTCTGGCGCTGGAGGGCGATCAGCTTCCGCCCCTGGGGTGTGGCAATGGCCACCGCCACGATCAGGGCGGACACCAGTTTGAAGCATTCCGTGGGGATATTGGCTCCAATAGCCACCGCCATAATCAGGCGGTAGAGGCAGGCCCCCAGCACCACGCCGAAGATCCGCTTGGGGATAGAGCCCCTGCCCATCAGGCTCTCCCCGATGACCAGACTGGCCAGGGCCACCGTCACCATGCCGGTACCCAGATTGATGTCACAGCCCGTATTCAGCAGGCCGTACAGGCAGCCGGCCAGAGCAGTGAGAGAGTTGGCCAGACACAGGCCCACGGTGATGGTAAACGCCGGATTGATCGAGGAGGCCCGGATCATGTCGGCATTGTCGCCGGTGGCCCGGATGGACAGACCCAGGCGGGTGCGGAAGAAAAAGGCGACGAACAGGCAGATCAGCAGCAGGATGGCCGCGGGAACGATGACCTTATACCAATTTCTCCACCACTCCGCGTCACTCAACCCCTTGGCCAGGGAAAAGAGGCTGTCGCTGCCATAGATGGACAAGTTGGAGGACCAGCCCATCACGGCCAAGTTTACGGTGTACAGGCCGGTATTGACGATGATTCCGGCCAAAATGCTCTCCACCCCCAGCTTGGTCTGGAGAAAGGCGGTGACAAACCCCGAACAGGCCCCCGCGGCCATGGCGGCGGGGAGGGCCAGGAAAGGATGGCCGGCCAGGGTGACGGTAGCGCCCACCGCAAAGCCCAGGGTGTAACAGCCGTCTGTGGACAGGTCGGCGATGTTCAGGATGGAGAAGCTGATGAACAGCGCCAGCGCCACGAGAGAGTAGATGGCACCCACCGCCAAAGCGGTCTGTATGGTCGTAATGGATAGCAGCATGGGAGTTCCTCCTTACGCGCAAGGGCGGGGTGTCGCGGTACGCGGCGCCCCAGACCCATCATGTTCCGATTCAGCTGAAGCTCTTGGCGGTGGTGATCTCCACCACGCCGATACCCAGGGTAGCGAAGGCCGCCTTCACGTCGTCCAGGCTCAGTCCGATGGCCTCACAGGTCTCGGTGTTGATGGTGGCGGCCTGGTGGGCCAGGATGACCACGGGAGTGGTGGCGGGATCGGCGCCGTTGACCAGCAGGTTCACCACCATGTCGGCGGTCTCAGCGCCCAGATCGTCGTAATCCACGCCGTAGCCGAAGAAGGCGCCGTTCAGAGCGAAGGAGTTGGCGCCGGTGTAGTGGGGGATCTTGGCGTCGTTGAGCTTCTCAAAAATGGACAGCTCGGCGCTCATCACGGTGTTGTCAGTGGGGGTGAAGATGGCCTCCACGCCTTCAGCAATCAGGGAGTCCACGGCGGAGTTGATCTCATCGGTGTTGGTGCCGGTCTTTTCCACATAGGCGATATTGTGCTCGTCCAGATAGGCCTTGGCCTCTTCAATGGGCTTCTTGGAGGAGTCCTCGGACTTGGAGTACAGCAGGCCAACCTTCTGGATGTCGGGGTCCACGGCCACCATCATGTCCATGATCATGGGGGTGTTCAGCGCGTCGCTGACGCCGGTGATGAGGCCGCCGGGGGCGTCCATATCGTCTACCAGCTTGGCGGTGACGGGGTCGGAGACAGCGGCGAAGATGACGGGGATCCCTTCCTCAACCACCACGGACTGCATGGCCTGGGCGGCCGGGGTGGCAATGGGAACCACCACGTCCACGCCGTCGGCTACCATCTGGGCGGCGATCTGGTTCAGGGTGGTGCGGTCGCCCTGGCCGTTGGCGGTGTAGTCCTTATAGTTGAAATTCACACCCAGCTCGGCGCTCTTGGCGTCCAGCTCTTTCTGGATGTTCTTTTCGATCTGATCCAGAGAGGCATGGTCCATAAACTTGACGATACCCACCTTGTACTCCTTGACCGCTTCGCTGCTGGAGCTGGAAGCATCCTGGGGCTGGGAGGAGGCGGAGCCGCCGGCGGAAGAGGTGCCGGAGCCGCTGCCGCCGCAGGCGGCCAGGGACAGGACCAGGGACAGGGACAGGGCGGCGCTCAGGATCTTCTTGACGATGTTGGTGTTTTTCATGGTGTTTACCTCCATATTCGGCCTCATTGGGCCCAGTTTTGTTTGGGTGGGTGATGGAGGGGCCGGTGCCGGCGGCCTGGCTTTCGGAGTATAAAAAAACAGCCCCTTATCCCACATGGGACAAGAGCTGCACTCCTGCGATACCACCCAAATTGACGTTAAAAACGTCCGCTCGCTTCACGCGCCATCACGCGTGCCCGATGGATAACGGGTGGGTCCCCGTCGGCATCTACTTGGCAAAGCCGTTCAAGCCGCCCTCGGAAGTCCATTCGCCTGACCGCTCCCCACCCTGATCCCACCATCCAGGGCTCTCTGAAGGTTTGCCGCGTCGGCTACTACTCTTCCTCATAGGTTTCAACTGCTCTTCAGTTGTTGGGCTAATTATAGCCGCCTGATCTTCCTTTGTCAAGGGCTTCCAGAGAAAAAATTTTCAGCACGATAACGTGATAAAGTGTAAAACAGGCCGTGGAACACTCCACGGCCTGTTTCTTACCTGTGACTTTGTTCAATGGCCCGGTCCAAAATGCGCCCGGCAGCTTCCTCTTTGGACATCAGAGGCAGTTCCTCCACACTGTCGGCGGTGATCAGGGTGAGCACGTTGGTGTCCACCCCAAAGCCCGCGCCGGCCACCTTCAGGTTATTGGCGCAGATCATGTCCACCTTCTTCTTGGCCAGCTTGGCCCGGCTGTTCTCCACCATGTCCCGGGTCTCCATGGAGAAGCCGCAGATGACCTGTCCCTCCCGCCGGTGTTCTCCCAGATACTTCAGAATGTCCTGGGTCCGCTTCAAGGGGATTGCAAGATCGGCGTCCTTCTTTTTGATCTTATCGTCGCTGTAATCAGCGGGGGTATAGTCCGCCACCGCGGCGGCCTTGAAGATGAAATCCGCCTGCTGACAGCGGCTGGCCACCGCCTCAAACATCTCCTGGGCAGAGCGAATGTCCACCACCTCTACAAAGGGGGGCTTTTCCAGGGCGGTGGGGCCGGAGATCAGGGTCACCTCCGCGCCGCGGAGCATGGCCATCTTCGCGATGGCATAGCCCATCTTGCCGGTGGAATGGTTGGTCAGGTAGCGCACCGGGTCCAGAGACTCCTGGGTCGGCCCCGCCGTGACCAGTACCTTCTTTCCCGCCAGATCGTGGGGCAGCGCTGCCGCACGCAGGATATGCTGGACCAGCAGGTCGGGCTCCGGCAGCTTGCCGGGGCCCACCGCTCCGCAGGCCAGGCGGCCGGAGGCGGGGGCAATGACCTCCCAGCCGTAGCGGGCCAGGGTGTCCAGGTTGTCCTGGGTCACCGGATTCTCATACATATGGGTGTTCATGGCAGGCGCGATCAGCTTGGGACAGCGGCAGGCCAGCACCGTGGTGGTCAGCATATCGTCGGCCAGGCCATGGGCCAGCTTGGCGCACACATTGGCGGTGGCCGGTGCGATGATCACCAAATCGGTCCGGTCCGCCAGGGCGATATGCTCCACCTGGTGGACAAAATTCCGGTCAAAGGTGTCCACCATGCACCGGTTGCCCGTTAACTGTTCAAAGGTCAGAGGGGCAATAAACTGGGTGGCATGCTCGGTCATGACCACCTCCACAGTGGCGTGAAGCTTGACCAGCGCGGACGTCAAATAGGCCGCTTTATAGGCGGCGATCCCGCCCGTCACCCCCAGCAGGATCGTTTTTCCCTTGAGCACAGTCATTCCTCCTTGGAGCATACCGCCCCATTATTGTTTTTATTATATAAAGTTCTTTGTCCGCTGTAAAGAGAAAGGTTGCATCATGGGATGCAGAAAGGAGCCCCCTGGCATAGCCAGGGGGCAACCAGCCATAACATGCCTACCGCGGGCCGGAGCGGTCAGTTCTCCCCCTTCCGGTCCTCCAGGATCAGCAGCTTCAGGGCCTCCACTCCCACCTGGATGGCGGCGGAGGTATCGTGAGATTCCTTTTGGTCCAGTCCGGCGGCTTCCCGCTCCTGGTTCCAGATCACATGGAACACCGAGCCGCAGCGCACCCGGCGGGAAGCCGCCACGGCAAACAGTGCGGCGGACTCCATCTCTGAGGCCAGCACACCAAGACGCTTCCATGCCTCCCACTTCTGCTCCAGCTCATAGGCCACAGGCATCCGGCCGGGGGAGTGCTGGCCATAGAAGGAATCCTTGCACTGGACCACCCCCGCGTGCCAGGGCTTCCCCAGATTCTTGCAGCCCTGGACCAGGGCCTGCACCGCCTGGTAGTGGGGGACGGCGGGCCACTCGATGGGGGCGTACTCCCGGCTGGTCCCCTCCATACGGACCGCGCCGGTGGCCACTACCACGTCGCCGCTCTGGACCTCCAGGGCGATCCCCCCGCAGGTACCCACCCGGATAAAGGTGTGGACCCCCAGATTGGCCAGTTCCTCCATGGCGATGGCCGCCGAGGGGCCTCCGATCCCGGTAGAGACCACGCTCACCCGTTCCCCAAGAAGGGTCCCGGTCCAGGTTTCGTACTCCCGGTTGGTCCGGACATGGACCGGATCGTCAAAGGCTTGGGCGATGGCACGGCAACGCCCCGGGTCCCCGGGGAGGATGCAGTAATTCCCCACATCTCCCGGCCCACACTGGATATGGAATTGTACCTGTCTCTCCTGCTCGTTCACTGCGGTAACCTCCCTTTAATCCAGCGGAGAAGCCCTCCGCCGTTCTCTGTTTCCTGACGTGCTCTCATGTTCTGCATTATGGGACATTATAGCAGATGCCCCTGTTCCCTTCAACCGGCTGTCTGGGTGTCCGCTTTTACCGCTCCATCTTCCAGAAAAATGCGCTGTAGGGCGGCAGTTCGCTGCCCCCGCCGAAGTCGTGGGGCTGGTCGGAGATCAGGTCCACGGCGGTGCCGCAGCCTGCGTCGAAATGGGCCCAGTAGGGCTGGCTGTCGGCATTGACCGCCACCAGCACCCGCTCCTCCTCCGTCTTCCGCTCGAAGATGGCCTGCTTGTTGGTGAGGACCACGTTCCGGTAGGAGCCCCAGCACAGAGCGGGGCTGTTTTTGCGGGCGGCGGCCAGCTTGGCGATCCAGTCGGTAAGTGCATTCCACTCCGGCCTCTCCAGGGCGGGCCGCAGGGCGTCGTCCCCCTCCCGCTTGTCCCCATGGGTGCCCCACTCGCTGCCGTAGTAGACCGCCGGCACCCCGGGCATCCCGAAGAGCATGGCGTAGGCCAGGGGCAGGTGGTTGGGGTCGGTCAGCTGGGTGGCGATGCGGGTCACGTCGTGGTTGTCCAGGAAGGACAGCAGGTGCGCTCCCTTATACAGGGTCCACTGCTCCGGCCCGAACTGCCGGGCCAGAGAGTGGCAGATCTCAAAGAGGTTCATGGAATTGAAGCTGGACCACAGCCCCTTGTAGCACTCGTAGTTGGTCACCGAATGGCACAGCTCCGGCCCCATCCAACGGTTGTAGTCCCCGTGGAGGGTCTCCCCCATGAGAACGAAGTCGGGCTTCAGCCCGTTGACAAAGGCCCGCAGCTGCTTCAGATACTCCGGCGGCAGGCAATAGGCCACGTCCAGCCGCAGGCCGTCGATGCCGAACTGGTCCACCCAGGCTCGAATGGCCTGGAACTGGTGGTCCACCACCGCCGGGTTCCACAGATTCAGCTTGACCAGCTCGTTGTGACCCTCCCAGGCCTCGTACCAGAAGCCGTCGTTCCGGTCGGTATTGCCGTCGAAGCTGATGTGGAACCAGTCCTTGTAGGGGCTGTCCCACTTCTTCTCCCGAACGTCCCGGAAGGCCCAGAAGCCCCGGCCCACATGGTTGAACACCCCGTCCAGCATCACCCGCAGGCCCGCGTCGTGGAAGGCTTTACACACCCGGGCCAAGTCCTCGTTGGTCCCCAGCCTGGGGTCCACCTTGAAATAATCGCGGGTATCATAGCCGTGGCAGTCACTGTCGAACACCGGGTTCAGCAGCACCGTGTCCGCTCCCGTCTTTTTGATATGGTCCACCCAGTCCAGCAGCTTCAGGATACGGTGGTCCTGTACTTCGTCGTTGTCCCTGGGCGCGCCGCACAGGCCCAGGGGATAGATTTGATAAATCACCGCTTGGTCAAACCACATATGACTTCTCCTTCCGCCCCGCCCAGACTCTGGCGCGGAACTACTCTTTACATAATCAAATACCATGTATTTCACATGTGGGCAGGCAAAGCCCGCCCGAGAAATAACTTTGCTATTTCGTAAGTTATTTGACTATATCATACCTGATATGACCCTGGGTGGCAAATGAAAAATTATTTCAAATAAGATTCCAACCGGGGATGCCGCCCCAGTTCCCGGTCCAGGCAGGCTAGAAAGGCCCGGATCAGCTCCGGCTTCCGCCGGCGGCCCAGCAAGTAGTAAATGATCTCGTCTGGCGGCCCCTCCTCCAGGGACCTGACCTCCGCCCCGGTGCGTTTTCCCAGGGCCTGGGCCACCAGGGCCGGAGCAATGGCCCAGCTGTCCGCCCAGCCCTCCCGCCAGCGGAAAAAGTCCTCCAACAGGGACATCTGGTCCAGAACCGCCCGGGGCTGGGCCCCGCCGGAAAACCAGAAGGAGTGCCACAGGTCGTACTCGGGGTTCCAGGGCAGCCGCAGTTCCCGGGCGGGATCCAGCTGGGAGGGATGCACCTTGGCGGGAAGGGGACTGCCCGGCCCGGTGACCAGCACCATAGGCTCCCGAAAGGCGGGGACGGTCTCCACCTGGGGATGGTACATGTCATCGGAGATCAGGGCCAGGTCCACCAGTCCCTGGGCCACATAATCGTAGGCCTCCTGGGAGTGGTAGTTGTGGAAGGTCAGGGCCCGCCCCGGGACCTCCTCCAGAAAATCACGGAACACCGGGGGCAGCAGGTAGGTGCTGACGCTGCCCACCGAGGCCACGTTCAGCGTCCGCTCCCGGTTCCGGCCCGCCACCTCCCGGGCCTCCTGCCATACCTGCCGCCATTTTTCCGCGACCTGGATAAAATCCCGTCCCTGGTCGGTCAGTTCCACCCGGCGCACTCCCCGCCCCCGGATTAGGAGGGGACAGCCCAGTTCCCGCTCCAGGGTCCGGATGTGCCGGCTGACCGCCGGCTGGGTGATGTACAAAGCCTGGGCCGCCCCGGACACGCTGCCCGTTTTGACCACGGCCAGGAACACCTCTATCTCCTGCTGCGTCATATTCTCCCTCCAAAATATAATCTATACATTATATTTTATCAGAAAAATCGGCATTTTACAAGAAGCCTCTCCCCCGCTATACTGGGACCACCAAACCCAAGGAGGTCCCGCCATGACGACCGCCCCCAATCTGACCCGGGGTCCTATCCGGCGCCAGCTCATCGCCCTGTCCCTGCCCCTTCTGGCCGGAAACATCATGCAGCAGCTTTACAACACGGTGGACGCCGTGATCGTGGGCCGTGTGGTAGGCGACGGCGCCTTTGCCGCCGCAGGGGTGGCCGGCTCGGTGATGAACCTGTTCCTCTTTCTCATCAGCGGCGGCTGCTCCGGGGTGGGCATCCTCCTCTCCCAGCTTCACGGGGCGGGGGACGACTCCTCCTTCCGCCGGGACTTCTTCCTGTCCTCCCTGTTCGGGGCCTTGCTCACCGTCGGATTGACCGGGGCGGCCCTGGCCGTTCTCTCTCCCCTGCTGGCCCTGCTCCAGACTCCGGCGTCTATCCTGGGCTACGCCCGGGACTACCTGCGGATCATCTTTCTTGGCTTTCTGGCCGCCTTCGCCTTCCACCAGGGGTCCGCCGTCCTCCGTGCCGTGGGCAACACAGGGGCGGCATTGGTCTTTCTGATGATCTCCATGGGGGTGAATCTGGCACTGGACCTGGCCTTTTTGGCCGGACTGGGCTGGGGGATCACCGGGGCTGCCTGGGCCACCGTCTTGTCCCAGGCTTTGGCCGCCGGGCTGTGTCTGGCCTATCTGGCTCTGTGCTTTCCGCAGCTCATGTTCCGCCGGGCGGACATGGTCTATGACGGCCCCCTGCTCCGGCGCACCGCCCACTTCAGTCTGGTGTCCGCCCTCCACATGTGCAACCTCTACATCGGTAAGCTGCTGGTCCAGGGGACGGTGAACAGCCTGGGCACCGGGGCCATCTCCGCCTATACCGCCGCCACCCGCATCGAGGGCTTCGCCAACTCCTTCGGGGACAGCGGACACACCGCCGTGTCCGTCTTTATCGGCCAGAACACCGGAGCCGGAGACCAAAAACGGGTCCGGGAGGGCTTTTTCACCGGGCAGCGGCTGCTGGCTGCTCTGGGCCTGTTCATGTCGTTGTTGATGCTGGTGGGCGCGGTCCCCTGTCTGAAACTGGTGCTCCCCTGCAACAGCGGGGCCAGCCTGGGCCCGGCGGTGGGCTATCTGCGGCTGGTGGCCTGCTTCTACCTGTTCAACTTCCTGGGCAGCGGCCTGGCCGGGTATTTCCAGGGACGGGGGCGGGTGAACATCCCCGTGATCGGGGCCACCGGACACATCACCTTCCGGGTCATTGTGTCCTTCCTGCTGGCCCCCGTTCTGGGCCTGCCCGCCATCGCTCTGGCCACCGGCCTGGGCTGGGTGGGCGTGGTGACCTTCTGGTCCCTGCTGTTCCGGCGGGCAAACGTGTCCGCCAAGCCTGCATGACCGTTTGCGGTGTCGGGGCAAGCCCCGGTCCTACTTCTCCTGATCCTTCCCGAACAGCTCCGTTACCCCCACCAGGACCAGAAAGCCGCCAAAGCATTTCCGCAGCAGCTCCACCTCCATCCCGGTGGCCAGCCAGGCGGCCAGGGCGGCGCAGACCAGCCCCCCTCCGATGGCGGGCAGCAGCACCGGCTTCTCGATGCAGCCGTTTTTGATATGGGCTGGCAGGGCCATCAGGCCGGCGGGCAGAAAATAGAGCAGGTTGATCCCCTGGGCCAGCCGCTGGTCCAGCCCGGCGAAGGCGGTCATATAGACCAACAGCAGGGTTCCGCCCCCCACGCCAAAGCCGGACAGCACTCCGGTAGCCGCCCCTACCGCCAGAGGCAACATCCAATCCCTCACAGAAAGCACCTCACTCCCCCATAGATCAGCAGCAGGCCAAAGGCGCGCCGCAGCCAGTCCATCCGCATTCCCCGGAACCACCGGCCTCCCGCCCATCCTCCCGCCGCGCCCCCGATCAGGTAGGGCAGGGCGGTCATCAGATCCAGCCCGCCCCGGAAAAAGTAGATGGCAACCGACAGGACGCACAGGGGCAGGATCACAGCCACCGAGGTGGCGAAGGCCTTTCTCTGGCTGAGGCCGCAGTACCGGGTGAGGAGGGGCACCAGCACCGATCCGCCGCCCCCTCCAAACAGGCCGTTGGTCAGTCCCGCCAATGCCCCGGCCAAAAGATAACGAAGCTTCGATTTTTGCAAAAAACCGCCCCCTTGTCCGGCTTAGTTTTCCGGTCTGGGGGCGGTTTATGTCATGGTGTGAAAAAGTCTTTTTTGTCTGCGGCGGGGTCAGTCGGCCAGCTTGTCCAGCAGGGCGGCCAGCTCGTCCAGCTTTTGGTCTGGTTGTCCGCTCTCCACCGCCTCCCGGACGCAGCAGTCCATGTGGGCCCGGAGCACCATGCGGTTGGCTTTTTTCAGAATGGACTGGGTGGCCATGAGCTGGTTGGACACGTCCAGACAGTAGCGGTCCTCCTCCACCATCTTCAGAATGCCGTCGATCTGGCCCCGGGCGGTCTTCAGCAGCCGGGTGACCTGGGCGTGGTCGGCCTTCACTGGACGGACACCACCTCATAGCCCGCCTGAGTGACGGCGTCGGTGAGGACCTGGTCCTCCACAGCCTTGGACAGGGTCAGGGTGGCGGACTTGCCCTCCAGGCTCATCTCCACGGCGGTCACCCCGTCAACGGCGGCCAGGGCCTTCTCCACCCGGCCAGTGCAGTGGGTACACATCATGCCCTCGATGATCATGGTCTTTTTCATAGGTTCATTTCCTCCTTGTATCGTTTCTTCCATCTTGGCTGGAGGGACGCGGGATACGTCCGCTCCGGTATCGTCACCGGTCTTTTCGCCGGGGACCTCTGACTTGAATTTACTCTTGAACAGCCGCAGCCGCAGGGCGTTGGACACCACAGTGACGGAGCTGAGACTCATGGCCGCGGCGGCGAACATGGGGTTGAGCTGCCAGTTCAGGGCTGCATAGAACACCCCCGCGGCCAGGGGGATACCCAGAGAGTTATAGAAGAAAGCCCAGAACAGGTTCTGCTTGATGTTCCGGATAGTGGCCCGGCTGAGCTCCACCGCGGCGGCGGCGTCCAGCAGGTCGGACTTCATCAGGACGATGTCGGCGGACTCGATAGCCACGTCGGTACCCGCCCCAATGGCCAGTCCCACATCGGCCCGGGCCAGAGCGGGGGCGTCGTTGATGCCGTCCCCCACCATGGCCACCTTGCCGCCCTCCTCCTGAAGCTGACGGACCACCCGCTCCTTGTCCTGAGGCAGCACCTCGGCCATGACCCGGGTGACCCCCAGTTCCCTGCCGATGGCCTCGGCGGTGCGCCGGTTGTCGCCGGTGAGCATGACCACCTCCAGACCCAGCTGGCGGAAGGCCGCCACGGCGGCGGCGCTGGTGGGCTTGGGGGTATCGGCCACAGCGATGAGTCCCAGCACCTTTTTCTCATCGGCAAAGTACAAAGGAGTCTTGCCCTGGGCGGCCAGTGCCTCGGCCTTGGCAGGGAAATCCCCCAGTTCCACCCCGGACTCCTCCATCATAGCCCGGTTGCCGCCCATACAGGTCCGGTCCCCCAGAGTCGCCCGGACGCCCCGGCCGTGGACGGCGGTAAAACCGCCCACTGAGGTGATGGGCAGCTTCCGCCTCCCGCTCTCCTCCACGATGGCGGCGGCCAGGGGGTGCTCCGAGGGCCCCTCCAGGCAGGCGGCCAGGATGAGCAACCCCTCCTCGTCCATATCGTCGGCGGGCAGGATGTCGGTGACCACCGGTTTTCCTTGGGTCAGGGTGCCCGTCTTGTCCAGTACCACCGTGTCCACGGCGTGGAGGGCCTCCAGCGCCTCGGCGGATTTGATGAGGATGCCGTTTTCCGCCCCCTTGCCCGTGCCCACCATGATGGCCACTGGGGTGGCAAGGCCCAGGGCGCAGGGGCAGGAGATGACCAGCACCGCCACCCCGGCGGTGAGGGCCTGAGTGACGCCGTGTCCAGTCAATAACCAGGCGGCGGCGGAGACCAGGGCGATGGCCATAACCACGGGGACGAAGACTCCGGCCACCTTGTCGGCCAGTTTGGCGATGGGCGCTTTGGAAGCGGAGGCCTCCTCCACCAGGCGGATCATTTGGGCCAGGGTGGTGTCCTCCCCCACCCGGCTGGCCTCAAAGGTGAAAAAGCCCGACTTGTTGATGGAGGCGGCGGCCACCTTGTCCCCCGGGCCCTTGTCCACGGGGAGGGACTCGCCGGTAAGGGCGGACTCGTCCACGGCGGAGGTTCCCTCCAGGATCACGCCGTCCACGGGAATGGACTGGCCGGGTCGGACCGCCACCCGCTCCCCCACCCGGACTTCCTCCACGGGGATCTCCAGTTCCATTCCGTCCCGCAGGACAGAGGCCGTCTTGGGGGCCAGATCCATCAGGCGGGTAATGGCCTCGGAGGTCTTGCCCTTGGACCGGGTCTCCAGGAATTTGCCCAGCGTGATGAGGGTCAGGATCATCCCGGCGGACTCGAAGTACAGGTCCATATGGTACTTAGCCACCCGCGCCATATCGCCGTGGCCCAGGCCCCAGCCCATCTGGTAGATGGCAAAGACACCGTAGACGACGGCGGCGGCGGAGCCCACAGCAATGAGAGAATCCATATTGGGCGCGCCATGCAGCAGCGTCTTGATTCCTACCTTATAATATTTATCGTTGAGGTACATAATGGGCAGCGTCAGCAGCAGCTGGGTCAGTCCGAAGGCCACGGCATTCTCGTGCCCCAGCAAAAAGGCGGGCAGGGGCGCCCCCATCATGTGGCCCATGGAGATATAAAACAGGGGGATCAGAAAGACAAAGGACCAGACCAGCCGGCGCTTCATGGCGGCCAGCTCCTGGGCCACGGTATCGTGGCCGGATTGGACCGGCGCTTTGTTTCCCCCGCCGCTCTGGGCCAGAGAGGCCCCGTAGCCCGAATCCACCACCGCTTTGATAATGTCGTCTGCGGACAGAATGTTCTCGTCGTACTGAACCGCCATGGAGTTGGTCATCAAACTCACATCGGCGGACTGGAGCCCCTCCAGCTTGCGGACGGCCTTCTCCACATGGGCCGAGCAGGCGGAACAGGTCATGCCTGTAATGTTGAATTTTTGCTTCATAGTTTATTTCCTCAAATCCTTACTCTCAGCGCGCCCGGTATACACCCCCCCGGGGTGGGGTATTTTTATTATAAAGCCGCAGTCACACTATGTCAAGGCTATCATTGGATCCGGCTGCTCCCTTTATGCAGGAAAAAGTCGGAGCAGGCGATATGACGCTTGCTCCGACGTATACCAAGATGTTTGCTTTGAAAAAGAAAACGCCGCCGCAAACGATATGTCTGCGGCGACGTGGAGCTAGTGGTGGGAATCGAACCCACGGCCTGCTCATTACGAGTGAGCTGCTCTACCCCTGAGCCACACTAGCATACCTGCGAAAGGCGAATCTTATTATATCCGGGAAAGGCTTCCCCGTCAAGAGCATATCTTCCCGATCCTT
This sequence comes from Pseudoflavonifractor phocaeensis, assembly GCF_021531375.1. Classification (GTDB taxonomy): domain Bacteria; phylum Bacillota; class Clostridia; order Oscillospirales; family Oscillospiraceae; genus Lawsonibacter; species Lawsonibacter phocaeensis_B. The sequence goes on along the minus strand of NZ_JADYTU010000002.1, from coordinate 38,330 downwards.
CATTTTCCCGGTCCATCCAGCTTTTTACCCGGCCGGAAAAGCAAAAAAACTCTGCCCGGAGCGGCCATTTCGCTTCCGCAGGGCAGGCCGCTCACACGGGCAGAGGCTCTTCCGCGGGGTGCTCCGCCGGCTTTCCTCCCGCCTGATACCGTATCCTCAGGGACTCCAACAGTTCCTGTTCCGGGTCCAGGTATACCCGGTGGTCAAACCCGTCCAGAAGGGCAAGGTGCCCGTCCCAGCACGGGTCCAAGTCCACCTCAGCCATTGCCGGGACCCGGTAAGCCCGCAGCAGCAGCGCCGTGTGGCTGTCCACGCTCCCCTCCCTGGAGATCAGGCCCAGCAGTCTCCGGTGGTTCAGGCCCATCACCTCGCTGGGCAAAAACTCGTCCGCCACCAAAATGGCCGGCCCCTCTCGCAGAGGCTCCTGGGGCCGTGCTCCCAGCAGCAGGCGCACCACCCGCCGGGCAATGTCCCGGATGTCCGCCGCCCGGGCCTGCATGTAAGGGCTGTCCATTTTCGCAAATGTGGAGGCAAACCCCTCCCCGGCAGCCCGGACCGCAAACTCCGCCGTGGTCCCCTTCTCCCGGATCATGGTCTGGATGGTGTCTACAAAGTCCCGATCCTCCAGCAGCATGGCATGGACGGCAAAAATCGACGCGATCTCGATTCCCACCTGATGGGCCGCCTGGTCATAAAAGGCGGCCAGTTCCAGTACCGCCCGGCGCTGGGCCTTATGAAAGCGGGCCGACTCCTCCTCCCGCGTCCGTTGTGAAAATTCCGCAATGTCCTGCGGTCGGTGCCGGAGGAACCGGAGCCGTCCGTAGGCGACCTGATCCAATATGGATTTCCCTTCCGCGATCACCATTCCGACATCCCCCCGTTTCTCCGGTTCATACTTGCATTATATCTGCCCCGCCCCCCTTTGTAAAGAGCGATCCCTCCTTTTTATTGTGCATTTTCTCCATTTTTTCGTTCCTGCTTTTTCCATTTTCGTCAATTAAGTATTTTCCCTCTGTTTTTTAGACATGGAATTTACTTTACTTCGAAAAAGTGTCGTGCTATAATAATAGAAACCACCGGCATGGCCGCCGCGGCGGTCCCACTATTTTGCTATAACAGGAGGTCGCTTCCTATGGTTTCTGAACGTATGCTGGGGCTGGGCACCGCCCGCTCCGTGATCCGCGAGCTGTTTGAGTACGGCAAGCAGCGCGCCGCCATTGTAGGCCCTGAAAATGTCTACGATTTTTCTCTGGGCAATCCCAGCGTTCCCGCACCCGACGCGGTGAATGAGACCGCCATCCGCATTCTGAAGGAGAACCCCGACGTCATCCACTGTTACACCAGCGCCCAGGGCGACGCCGCCGCCCGCCAGCGCTTCGCCGACTCTCTGAACCGCCGCTTCGGCGGGGACTACACCGCCGACCAGTTTTACATCACCGTGGGCGCCGCCGCTTCCCTGTGCTGCGTCTTCAACGGTCTCACCTGTCCGGGAGACGAGTTCATTGTCTTTGCCCCTTACTTCCCCGAGTACAAGGTGTTTATTGAGGGAGCCGGCGCCAAGATGGTGCTGATCCCCCCGGAGATCGAGCATTTCCAGATCGACTTCGACGCCTTTGAGAAGGCCCTGACCCCCAACACCAAGGGTGTGGTCATCAACACCCCCAACAATCCCTCCGGCGTGGTCTACTCCCGGGAGACCCTGGAGCGGCTGGCCGCTATCCTCACCGCCAAGGAGAAGGAGTATGGCCACCCCATCTACCTGGTCTCCGACGAACCCTACCGCGAGATCGTGTTCCAGGGCTTTGAAGCCCCTTGGGTCCCCCATATCTATCCGGACACCATTGTGTGCTACTCCTTCTCCAAGTCCCTGTCCCTCCCCGGTGAGCGTCTGGGCTATATTCTGGTCCCCGGCAACGTGACTGACTCCGCTCAGGTCTATGCCGCCGTGGCGGGAGCCGGCCGCTCTCTGGGCTATGTGAACGCCCCCAGCCTGTTCCAGCAGGTCACCTCCCTGTGCTGCGATCTGACCTCCGACCTGTCGGTATACGAGCGCAACTGCAAGCTGCTGGTGTCCTCCCTGCGGGAGATGGGCTACCACGTTGCCGAGCCCGGCGGAGCCTTCTACCTGTTCCCCCGTTCCCTGGAGCCTGACGACATGGCCTTCAGCGAGCGGGCCAAGCAGTTCGACCTGCTGCTGGTCCCCGGCTCCGGTTTCGGCGCTCCCGGCCACTTCCGTCTGGCCTACTGCGTCCAGACCGAAATGATCCAGCGGGCTTTGCCCAAGTTCCAGGCCCTGGCCGATTCCTATCGGTAAGGTCCGCCTTACACAGCCCACATATCAAAGGCTCCGCAGGCCCGCCTGCGGAGCCTTTCCTGTTTCCAAAAAACGTTATCCCCCGTCCGATCGACAATGCGTTGACCGGTCGGCCCACGCGACGGCAGCAACGCCCCCTTTTCCCTGTGGCAGGACGCCCGCACCTCTTTAGAAATTCCACCTTACCGCGTCATGTGGTCACAGCCGTATGGGTTCATATTTCAATCTGACCGCCGGATTTGACGTACTTCAGGTCTTTCCGGGCGAAAGCGCAACAGGACTCATGGTCCCTCCCTTGACCTTTCATTCATTTTATATTATAATAAATTAAATTTTCTTACATATCTGTTGTGGGATTTGTCAAAGACATTCCAGCGGGATCGCGCGCCATCCCCAATCCCAACGGGAGGTGACCACCATGAAACGCCCCGGGACTCTCGCCTGCATCTTCTGCCTGCTGGCAGGCCTTCTGGTCGGCGGCATTCTGTCCATGCCATGGGACCCGGACGCCCATGCCGCCCCCGGCTCCATGCTTCACGCCCCCGCCGGAAGCGCGGTCTCCGGTTCCTCCTCGGCCTCTGCCGCCCCTGTGCAGGCTCTGGATACTCAGGACAACTTCCCCCTTCTGGACACCGCTTTTTATCTGCTCCACACCATCAAGGACCGCGATTATGAGGCGCTGGCCTCTCTGGTCCATCCGGAGCGCGGCGTCACCTTCACCCCATATTCCACCGTGGATTTCAGCACCGACCTGACGTTCACTCCGGAACAGATCCGCAATCTGGCGGAGGACGATACTGTCTACACCTGGGGCATCACCGACGGCCGGGGCAGTCTCATCAACATGACTATGGAACAGTACTTCGCCGCCTTTGTGTTTAATGCGGACTATACCCAGGCCACCCGGATCGGCGTTGACCAGATCCTCATGAGCGGGAATGCCCTGGAGAATGTGACGGACGCCTATCCCGGATGCCGGTTCGTTGATTTCTCCTTCCCCGGCATCGACCCCGCCTATCAGGGAATCGACTGGTGCTCCCTGCGGCTGGTCTTTGCCCCGGGAGAGTCCAACTGGCTCTTGGTGGGCATCATTCATGGGCAGTGGACCGTCTGACCCCAGATTCATATGCGTCCCGCTCAAGGCCCACCTTGGGCGGGGCGTATTTTGCCTTGATACCAAACGCTGAAAGGATGCTCTGACATGAAAATCGTCATCGTGGGCAACGGAAAAGTCGGCTATTCCCTGGCGGAACAGCTGGTCCGCGAGAAACACGACATCACTGTGGTGGACGTGCGGGAGGACCCCCTCCGCCGTGCCGCCGACAGTCTGGACATTATGGTGGTCCGGGGCAACGGCGTGTCCGCCGACGTACTGCGGGAAGCCGGCGTGGTCGGCGCCGACCTGCTGGTCGCCGCCACCAACTCCGACGAGGTCAACATGATCTGCTGCCTCACTGCCAAAAACTTGGGTACCAAATACACCATTGCCCGGATTCGGAACCAGGAGTATACCGCCAGCCTGGCCGAGCTGCGGCGAAATCTGAAAATCGACACGATCATCAATCCTGAGAGCGCCACCGCCGTAGAGATCTCCCGGCTGCTCCGGTTCCCCTCCGCAGCCAATATTGAGACCTTCTGCCGGGGCCGGGTGGAACTGATGGGCTTCCGGCTCCAGGAAAACGATTTTCTGGTGGGCAAACCGCTCCACGCCCTGTCCGCCCAGGTCAAAAAGCTGTCCCTGCTGTTCTGCGCTGTGGAGCGGGGCGGTCAGATGATCATTCCCAACGGTTCCTTCGTCCCAAGCGTGGACGATAAATTGTATCTGATCGGCCGTCCGGACAGCCTGGACCAGTTCTTCCGGCTCCTGGGCCGGTATGCTCCCAAGGTCAAGCAGGTGTTCCTGGTGGGCGGCGGCAAGATTTCCATGTATCTGGCCAGTATCCTGGACCGGGCGGGCATCAAGCTGAAGATCGTGGAGTTGGACGAGAAACGCTGCCGCCAGATCAGTGAACGATTCCCCCGGGCCATGACCATCTGCGGCGACGGCACCGACCAGGAACTGCTGGAGTCGGAAAATCTCTCTTCCTATGACGCTTTTGTGGCCCTCACGGACCGGGACGAGGACAATCTGATCATCTCCCTGTACGCCATGCAGCAGGGCCTGCCCAAGATCATTACCAAGTGCAACCGGGAAAACTACGCCGGGATCGCCCGCTCCGTGGGACTGGACAGTGTGATCTCCCCCAAGTTCATCACCGCCTCCCACATTCTGCGTCTGGTCCGCGGCATGCAGAATTCCCAGGGCAGCGTGATGAACTCCTTCCACCGCATTGCCGGCGGCGCCGCAGAGGCCATGGAGTTTACCGTCACCGCCTCCACCCGTCACCTGGGCGTGGCGCTGAAGGACCTCTCCCTCCGTCCCGGCGTGCTGATCGCGGTCATCGTCCGGGGACAGGACATCATCATCCCGGAGGGCTCCACCGCCCTTCAGTCCGATGACAAGGTAATCATCATTTCCTGCAACAGCGGGATCACGGGTCTGAACGACATCTATGCCCCGGAGCGGTCCGCCTCCGGCACATCGGGAGGGCAGCAATGAATCTGAAGCTGGTCTTTAAAGTCGTGGGCCGCATCCTCCAGATCGAAGCGGCGGCCATGGTGCTGCCCCTGGCGGTGGCTCTTCTGTACCGGGAGGACCCTTCTCCCTTCCTGTGGAGCATCGCCATCGTGGCGGCGGCAGGCTTTCTCCTGGCCGCCACCCCCACCCGGCAGCACTTTTATATCCGGGAGGGATTTGCCGCCGTGGGCCTGATCTGGCTCATTACCGGCCTGGTGGGCGCCCTGCCTTTTTGGTTTTCCGGTCACTTTGCCTCCTTCGTGGACTGCGTGTTTGAGTCCTGCTCCGGCTTTACCACCACGGGGGCTTCCATTCTGACCAATATTGAGGCTCTGCCCAAGGGCATCCTCTTCTGGCGCTCCCTCACCCACTGGATGGGGGGTATGGGCGTACTGGTGCTGGCCACTGCCGTTCTCCCCTCTATGGGCATCCGCTCCCACTATCTGACTCAGGCCGAAAGTCCCGGCCCCGTCTTCTCCAAGCTGGTGCCCAAGCAGTCCCAGAGCTCCAAGATCCTGTACAGCATCTACTGCGCCCTCACCTTGGCGGAGGTAGCCTGTCTGAAGCTGGCCGGTATGCCCCTGTACGACGCTTTTATCCACGCCTTCGGCACCGCCGGCACCGGCGGCTTCTCCAACCGGAACGCCAGCGTGGGAGCTTACGGCAGCTTCGCCATCGACATGATCATTTCCGTCTTCATCCTGCTGTTTTCCCTGAACTTTGCGGTGTACTTTCTCCTGCTGACCAAAAAGTTCAAGGAGATCCTTCAGAGCGACGAGCTGCGCTTTTTCCTCATCGCGGTAGCCGGTGCCACGGTACTGATCTCCATCAATATCTACCCCATTTATTCCAACCTGTTGGAGACCTTCCGGTATGCCTTCTTCCAGGTCTGCTCCATCATCTCCACCACCGGTTTCTCCACCACGGACTGGTCCTTCTGGCCCAACTTCTCCCACGCGGTGCTGGTGCTCCTTATGTTCTGCGGAGCCTGCGCCGGATCCACCGGCGGCGGTATGAAGTGCTCCCGGGTCCTGATCCTGTTCCGGTCCATCCGGCGGGAGATCCACCGCATCATTCATCCCCGCTCCGTGGAGGTCATCAAGCTGGACGGAAAGGTGGCCGACGAGGACACCGTCCGCTCTGTTCTGATCTTCATCGGCTGCTATCTCCTGGTCATTCTGTCCGCAGCCCTGGTGATCTCTCTGGATGGTTTTTCCTTTACCGTCTCCTTTACCTCTGCCCTCACCTGCGTCAGCAATGTGGGTCCCGGTCTTGAGGCGGTGGGTCCCGCCGGGAACTTCTTCGCCTTCTCCCACCTGTCCAAGCTGGTCATGTCCCTTTGCATGATCATCGGCCGTCTGGAGATCTTCCCCGTGCTGGTCCTGTTCAGCCGCTCCACCTGGCGCCGCGCTTGATCCCGTCTTCCCCTTCAGCAAGCCCCGTTAAGTCGAGGCTTGCTGAATTTTTTTAGGAATTTATCATGCAGTACCAGAAATTATTTACTTGCATTTTTGGGATTATATGCTAAAATACTACCATAACTTTGTGCTTGACTTTGTTCAAGCCCATCGAATCATTTCCTTCGTGTGTAAAAGGAGCGTGCAAGACTGTGAGTAACATGTTTTGGATCGGATTAGTCGGTGCACTGGCAGCACTGCTGTTCGCAGGGCTGCAGCGGAAAAAGGTATTGTCCTTTTCCGAGGGCAACGACACCATGAAGAAGATTGCCTCCGCCATTCGGCAGGGCGCCAACGCCTACCTGAAGCACCAGTATGTTACGGTGGCAAAGGTCTTCTTTGTGGTGTTTTTGATTCTTCTGGCACTGGCCGCATTCCATCTTCTAGACAACTGGTTCATCCCCTTCGCCTTCCTGACCGGCGGTATCTACTCCGCGCTGGCCGGCTTCGTGGGCATGAAGATCGCCACCGCTGCCAACTCCCGGACTGCCCAGGCCGCCAGCGAGAGCCTGAACAAGGGACTGAACGTGGCTTTCTCCTCCGGCGCGGTCATGGGCTTCACTGTGGTGGGCCTGGGTCTGCTGGACATCTCCGTCTGGTTCCACATTTTGAAGTACATCGCCGGCTATGACGCCCCCAAGATCGCGCAGACCATGGTCATGTTCGGCATGGGCGCCTCCTTCATGGCCCTGTTCGCCCGAGTGGGCGGCGGCATCTTCACCAAGGCCGCCGACGTGGGCGCCGACCTGGTGGGCAAGGTGGAAGCCGGTATCCCCGAGGACGATCCCCGCAACCCCGCCACCATCGCCGACAACGTGGGCGACAACGTGGGCGACGTGGCCGGCATGGGCGCTGACCTGTACGAGTCCTATGTAGGCTCCATCCTGGCCACTTTTGCTCTGGGCGTGGCCGCTTACCCCGACCACTCCTGGGGCGCCATGCTGCTGCCCATCGCTCTGGCCGTGGTGGGTATCCTGTGCTCCATCTTCGGCTCCTTCCTGATCCGGACCAAGGAGGGCGCTACCCAGCGCGAGCTGCTGGGCACCCTGCGTAAGGGTACTTACACCGCCGCCGTTCTGGCCGCCATCATCGCCGCCCCGCTGACCTATTTCATCCTGGGCAACTGGGGCGTATATGTGGCCATTCTCTGCGGTCTGGCCGGCGGCTGCGCCATCGGCTACTTTACCGAGTATTACACCTCTGACACCTACAAGCCCACCCAGGGTCTGGCTGACGCCACCGAGACCGGCGCCGCCACCACCATCATCGGCGGTCTCTCCCTGGGCATGCTGTCCACCATCGCCCCCATCCTCATCGTGGGCGGCGCCGTCATCATCTCCTTCCTGGCCGCCGGCGGCTCCATGACCACTTCCGCCGCCGACTACGCCTCCCGCTTCTCCCAGGGCCTGTACGGCATCGGCATCGCCGCGGTAGGCATGCTGTCCACTCTGGGCATTACCCTGGCCACCGACGCCTACGGCCCCGTGGCTGACAACGCCGGCGGCATCGCCGAGATGTCCGGTCTGGGCGAAGAGGTCCGCGAGCGCACCGACGCTCTGGACTCTCTGGGCAACACCACCGCCGCCACCGGCAAGGGCTTCGCCATCGGCTCCGCCGCCCTTACCGCCCTGGCTCTGCTGGTCAGCTATGTTGACATCGTCAAGGGCAAGATGAGCCATGCCCCCGACCTGTCCCTCACCAACCCTGCCGTTCTGGTGGGTCTGTTCATCGGCGCCATGCTCACCTTCGTCTTTGCCGCCTTCACCATGAGCGCGGTCCAGCGTGCCGCCCAGTCCATCGTGGTTGAGGTCCGCCGTCAGTTCCGGGAGATCGCCGGTATCATGGAGGGCGAGACCGATCCCGACTACGCCACCTGCGTGGGTCTGTGCACCAAGGGCGCCCTCCACGAGATGGTGAAGCCCTCCCTGCTGGCTATCATCGTTCCCATCCTCACCGGCCTGATCCTGTCTGTGGAAGGCGTGGTCGGTCTGCTGGGCGGCGTGTCCGTCACCGGCTTCGCCATGGCCGTCTTTATGTCCAACGCCGGCGGCGCCTGGGATAACGCCAAGAAGTACATCGAGGCCGGTCACCACGGCGGCAAGGGCTCCGACTGCCACAAGGCCGCTGTCATCGGCGACACCGTGGGCGACCCCTTCAAGGACACCTCCGGCCCCTCCCTGAACATCCTGATCAAGCTGGTGTCCACCGTGTCCATCGTGTTCTCCGGACTGATCGTCAATATCCACCTTCTGTAACAATCTCCATCTCTTTCTCCTATCCCGCCTCGGGACCGTCAGACGGTTCCGAGGCGGGAATATTTGCGGTCAAAAAACGATGTACCGCAACCCTTGACCGCCGCTCTGACTGGCACGGAACTCAAACTTTCTCTCTTAATACAGTGTGCGCGCGGTAGAATTCTCAGATCATGCCCCCCGTTTTCCCCCATGGCCAGAATATCGGGCCTGTATTCCGGGAATTCGGGCACACATTTCCCCGTTTTTCCGCTATCTTTACATATAGAGGAGGGGAAATTCGTGGAATCCAGTCACAATCTATTAAATGATTTAAAATCCTACAGAATTCTCCAGAAAATGACGCAGCTTGAATTTGCACAGGCAGTGGGCATTTCCAAATCCACCCTGCAGGAGATCGAGTACGGAAAACGTCCCAATCTGGATCCCGTCCAATGTATCTCTCAGCATCTGGGCGTGCCCCTTCCCGTTCTGCTTTCCGGCTCCGTCCCGCCCTCACAGTCGGAGGTCATCACCCAACTGAGCCGCGACTTCGACCGGTTTGCCCGGTGCTCCGAAGCGGCCCAGGAGGAACTGCTGCACTCCACCCTTCACATCAGCCAGTCCCCCTCTGTCATCAAGGAAGAACATGGAGATGGATGAACATGAGCTGTCACGATACATTAAAACGCCTGGGCGTCACACCCAACTACATCGGCTATCACCAGACCATCAGCGCAGTGGAGCTGGCCCGTCGGGACCCGGACTCCCTCTTCCTGGTCACGAAGAGCCTATACCCCATGGTTGCCAAGCCCTACGGCACCAGTTGGAAAACATTGGAACGAAACATCCGCTCCGTTGTCTCCATGGCCTGGGAACGCAATCCTGATCTGGTCCGGGAGCTTGCCGGCTATCCCATGGAGGACAAGCCCCGGGCCGCCCAGTTCATTGCCATTCTGGCCGATCAGCCGTGACCTGTCCCGTCAGTCCGAACCGGCGTACTCAAAGCTGGCCCGGTCATCCTCGTGGTCGAATACCAGACGCTCCCCTTCCCAGAAGCGGTAGCGGACCCTGGCGCATAGGCTCTCCCGGATCACACGGCTCATGCTCCCCCGCTCCGGGGCCATCAGCTCCGCCGGTGCCCGGTCCAGCACCTCCACCGTCAGCCGCAGTTCCCCCTGGCGGATCGAGGCCCCCGCCTCGGACCAGGCCTCAATCCGCACCCCGCGGTAGGTGGCCAGCCGGTAGGAGCTTCCGGCAAAGCAAATCTCCCCGATGCAGCCGGTAAAGCTCCCCACCGGCAGGGGGATGCGGGCCAGAGACAGCATCAGGCTCCCCCGCTGCCGCTCCTGCCAGGAGCACTGGGTCCACAGATATTGGGAGGGGAAAGAGCGTCCCCGGTCCGTCTCTGCATACCCCTTTCCCCGGGAAAAGAAGCAGGGCGCGCCGTTAAGGGACACCATCCCATCCACCCTGTGCTCCATGCTGAGGACTCCGTGGACGCAGGGCAGGCCGGGAGCAAACCGGAAGGGGCCCATGATATCCGACGTCAGAGGGTGAAAGGGACCGTACCGCAGATCCCCCCGCAGAGAGAATCCCGGCTCCTCCAGTTCCAGATGGAGCCCCTCTTGGGAAAACCAGTTGGCTCCCACCCGGACCTGAAACCGGTCCGGCCAGGCCTGGAAGGACCGGGCCGGAAAGGTAAAGAGCTTTCCCGCTCCCCGGGTGACCACCTGGATGGACGCGCTCTCCGTCCCCCGCCGGTCCCGGTGGAAGGCGGGGATCACCGCAAATTCCCCTTCTGCCCCCTGGTGTTTCAGATACCAGCCCTCAAAATAAGCGCCCCGCCGGTCTGCCCCGTGGTAATATTTCATTGTACTCCCCCTTTTGCTCCGCACCTGGACCTTTCCCTCTAGTGTGCGTCCTTCTCCGGCCCTCTATTCCGCTGATATCCCGGCACCGCCGGGGCATACTGTTCCGGGGGTGAGCACATTGGGCAAACCGAAATATCGAAACACGGTTGAAGACCTTCGGCTCAGTCCGGAGCTGCGGCTGTGTCCCAAATTCGACGCGGTAAGCATCGCCAGCTTCCCGGTCGCCTCTCTGGACAAAATGGGTGTGCGGGTGGCGGACAACTGCGCCGAAGAACACATTATGTGACCCCGTGTTTCCCTAGTGGGCGGTTCGGAGCACTCCGGGCCGCCCACCGGCGTTTTTCTTCTGAAAACACATCAAAACAGGTGGACGCTCATCCATTCCCCGTGCTACAATAGAGCCATCCTAATGCCCGCCGCGTAAGAGGGAGGCTTTTTGACATGTACTTACAGGATCTGCATAAAATCTGGCTCGCCGCCGGGGACGTTCCCATCTATCTGGAGCCCTCCATGGCCAACCGCCACGGCCTGATCGCCGGCGCCACCGGCACCGGCAAGACGGTCACGCTGAAGGTGCTGGCCGAGTCCTTCAGCGATATGGGTGTGCCCGTATTCCTTTCCGACATCAAGGGCGATCTGTCCGGCATGTGTCAGCCCGGTCACGAGACCAAGCACATCCGCCGCAGCATCGACACCATGGGAATCTCCGGGTTTGACTATGCCGCCTATCCCACCCGCTTTTGGGACGTCTACGGCAAGCATGGACACCCCGTCCGCACCACCATCTCAGAGATGGGCCCGGAGCTGCTCAGCCGCCTGCTGGGGCTGAACGAGACTCAGAGCGGTATCCTCCGCATCGTCTTCCGCATCGCCGACGACCGGGGGCTGCTGCTGATCGACCTGAAGGACCTGCGAAGCATGATCCAGTATGTGGGGGACAACGCCAAGGAATTCAAGCTGACCTACGGCAATATCTCCAGCCAGTCGGTGGGTGCCATCCAGCGCGCCCTGCTCCAGCTGGAGGACGAGGGCGGCGACTTGTTCTTCGGCGAGCCCGATCTCGATCTGGCCGACTGGATGGACTGGGCCGAGGACGGCCGCGGCGTACTGAACATCCTGGAGTGCCAAGAGCTGTTCCAGCACCCCCTGCTGTACGCCACCTTCCTGCTGTGGATGCTGTCTGAGCTGTACGAGATGCTCCCCGAGGCAGGCGACCTGGACAAGCCCAAGCTGGTCTTCTTCTTTGATGAGGCCCACCTTCTGTTCAAGGACGCTCCCAAGGCTCTGGTGGAAAAGGTAGAACAGGTGGTCCGGCTGATCCGTTCCAAGGGGGTCAGCGTCTGGTTCATCACCCAGAATCCCTCCGATCTGCCCGACAGTGTTCTGGGCCAGATCGGCAATCGGGTCCAGCACGCCCTGCGGGCCTATACTCCTAACGACCAAAAGTCTCTGCGGGCCGCCGCCCGCTCCTTCCGTGCCAATCCGGCGTTCGACACCGAGCAGGCGCTCCAGGCCCTGGGCGTGGGCGAGGCGCTGGTCTCTCTGCTAGATGAGAAGGGCGTCCCCGCCGTGGTCCAGCAGGCAGGTATTCTGCCCCCGCGCAGCTCTATGAGCGCCGCATCAGCCGAGGAGATAAAACACGCCATCACCGGCAGTCCCCTGTATCAGAAGTATGCCCAGACAGAGGACCGCCGCTCCGCCTATGAGGTGCTGGAGGAGGTCCGGGAGGAACAGGAGGCCAGGGCGGAAGCCGAGGCCCGTCAGGCCGCCTGGGAGAAAGAACAGAAGGCGCGGCAGGCTGCCTGGGAAAAGGAACAGCGGGCCATGGAGCAGGCCTATCGCCAGACCACACCCCGGCGAGCCGCCTCCAGCCGCAGCACCAGCCGCAGCCGGCAGACGCCGCTGGAAAAGGCCATCAATTCCACCGCCAACACCGTGGGCCGGGAGCTGGGCAAGCAGATCGTTCGCGGGTTGTTCGGCACGCGCCGCCGCTGATGTGACACTCACCGGCTGTCAGGCTTGGGAACACTACAAACAACGTTGCCGCAAATGATATCCGTTTCTGGCGGCATGACAGGCGCAAATACGTTTCATGTAGCCCTCCGGGGCCGCGGTGCGGGCGGCAACGGCTCGTCTGGGATGAAAGCCCCCTCGGTCACTTCGCTCCCAAGCGGCTGACCGTCTTGAAACGAAACAGGGAAGCATCCGCTTGTGCAGATGCTTCCCTGTTTGGCAGATGTGCCCGCTTTTGATTTTATGTATCATGGTCCAAATAACGTACCGGGCTTTTACCGTTTCCCCCATTCAAGTCAGCCGCCATCTGCTGAACCAGCTGTGCAGCCAACGTATTCAGCTGCATCCCTCTCGTTCCGGCGACTGTGATCCCACAGCTGTTCACAGGGATCAAATACTTGGGTGCTCTGCAGCCTCCCACCGCCTCCGCCATGGCCGGAGTCACCTCCCCAAGCATGGCATGGGCCGCTATGATCCCAACAGGACCCAGCACCGCATCCGCGTCCGTTACATTTCGGATAACCGGGTTTTCTCCGGACGCCCCAAAGTCACATCCTCCCTTCAGCATATTCGCCGTCGCAATACTGTTGGTCCCAATTCCATAGATCCGCGCATCGGCAAAGCTGTCCCGGATCAGCTCAACGAGCATCCTTCCCAACCGCCCGCCCTGTCCATCAATCACTACGATCTTCATGTTCACTCACTCCAGCATAAACTTTTTTGACTGCAGCGGCAGCGGGGTTGCGCCTGGCACGCCGAGTCTTTGAAACGCCCGGATTTTCTCGCTTTTCATGGCAAGATCTGTAAAAACATGTTACAAACTTCCTCACGATTATGGTATAATGGAATATATATCTAATAGGATGGTACGACAATTCTTCGGATCGTTTTGGAGGCCACATGAAACTGAAGGATATTGCAAAAGCCGCGGGGGTTTCCACTTCCACCGTTTCCAGAGTCCTAAACGACAAAGACACGAAGGCCGCAAGTAAAGAAGTGAAGAACCGGATATGGGAGATCGTCCGGGAAACCGGTTTTGTCCCCAATGAGAATGCACAAAATCTCCGCCGTTCCGGCCTGTCACAAAAGCGCGACACCGATGGTAAGCACTACTATGCGATGATCTACGCCAGAAGCCAAGACAACAAAGATATGTTCTTTTCGGAACTTGCAAGTTCCATTGAACGGGAAGCCTATAAGAAGGACTATATCCTAAAGTGTTCCTTTTACGCGGAGGATTTGGGCGGGAAAGACTTTACATCCATACTGAAGGCATCCAAGATCAAAGGGCTGGTGGTGCTGGGACGCTTCGATCAGGAATGGCTGAAGACCATCGCGGAGGCGCAGAAGAACGTCGTCTATGTGGGGCTCAATCCTACCGGCAGCAAGCATGACGCCATTTTCTGCGACGGGTATAAAGCCAGCCTGAAGGCGATGGAAACGCTGTTGGAGCTCGGGCACAGAAAGATCGTTTATATCGGCGAACTGAACAAAGAGAGCCGCTATCGCGGTTATTGCGACGCGCTGAAAGCCGCAGGGATTCCCTGTGACAGGAATCTGATCGTCAATGCCAAACAGGGCTTGGACGGAGGATACTACGGCGCCAAGGAACAACTGGAACGAAACGTAGCTTTCACGGCCATGTTTTGCGCCAACGACGCCACCGCCATCGGCACGGTGAAAGCCATGCAGGAGAGCGGTTATCGCATCCCGGAGGATGTATCCGTCATCAGCATTGACGATATCGAGCTTGCGCGCTATACCATCCCAATGCTGACCACGGTCCATGTCCCCATCGACGAATTGGGAAAACAGGCGGCAAAGACATTGATCGACCGGATTGAAAACGGACACACTTTGCCCGTCAAGATAGAATTCCCATTTTCTCTTTGCCTCCGAGACAGCTGCACGCTGGTGGGCAAGGGCACAGGGCCGTCCAGATAATGAAGGACATACGCACCGCTGCAGCAAAACGGCGTACATGCGCGGGTCTGAGGCCCGTCCAGAAAACACGCAGCTTACCCCGTGCTCCCTTTGACCATGACGAGGCCATTGGCCTGTGTTCCAGAATGTCCACAAGTTTTGTCAAAAACGGTGTTCTTTTCAGATGATAAGGATCAGGAAAGCAAAGCCTCCGGCAGAAGCATGGAGTATTAAACAGAGTGGCGCAGCTTACGCTGCGCCACTTCATTTTTTAACGTCTCTATTTGCAGAAACCAGAAGTAAAGAGCTCCGTCAGGAAAATACATGCCCATACGGATGGATGACGGCGTTTCTGTGCTCTGCTTTTTGAATATACGCGGTCAATTTGGCGCGGAGCGTTTCGCGGATCTCATAGTAGTCCGGATCGTCGATCAGATTATGCAGCTCGTAGGGATCATTGTAAGTGTCAAACAGATACTGGTCCACATAATCATCGCTGTAAGGGACCGCTTTTCTGAGCGTGTTGCGGTAATGGTTGGTGTCAAACCTCGCTCCCATATCCAGCACTTCCTGAACATGGGGGGCGTGCACACAGTACTTCCAGCGCTCGGTACGGATTCCGCGCGCCAGTTCCGCTTCGCTGATCTGATAGAATACACAATTATCCCAGCCGTCGCCGCGCATCAGCTGATGGAGCGGAGGTTCTTGGAACGTGTCGGGAGCAGAGACGCCGGCCATCTCCAGGATGGTGGGCGGGAGGTTGATCAGGCTGACCGGCTCGGTCTTCGTGATACCGCCTCTGAAATCGTCAGTTCCTTTAATGATGAGCGGGATGCGGAGACAGGAATCAAAACACTGGCGTTTATGCTCGCCGTTCATAGTCTGGAAGTGATCGCCATGGTCGCTGCAGTATATGATAACAGTGTCATCATAGATGCCCTTTTGGCGCAGCGTGTCGACCAGCCGTCCAACGTTTTGATCCAGCGCATGGCAGCTGCCAATGTAGTCCGCATAGCGGCCGTTGTCCCAGTCTCCTTTGTACATACCGTGCTTCAATGCTCATGTGCGGTAAAGTCACACACAAGAATTTGATTGACGGCAGCCCCTATTCCGAAAAATGAAAGTTAAAAATATTTCACTTTCCCTATTGACATACGCAAATAGGAGTGATATATTTATAACATCGCAAGTGCGAAATATATAACACAGAGGAAAGAAATATGAATAAAAAAGTATCTTTAAGAGAAATTGTTGGAACAAAAATAATCTACGCAATCATTCTTGCATCTTACTACTGGATGTGGGCAAGAACGGATTGGAAAGACTGGTATCCAACTTTACAGCTTGTACTTGGCTGTTTCCTTGCTGCTTTTTTTGCATTTCAGCAAATGAGAATTACGAAATACAAAAAGGAAGGTGTTGATGAAATGGCAGAGCGAAACTTGAAACGGTGTGACTCATTTTGTTTGAAGATTTTTGTTGCTGTTATGGTTGTAGTTGCTTGGGGCTGTGCTATTCTTGGTCATGTTAATGCTATCAATATGGGAATGATTGGATGGATTATTGTTTTGTCTATTTTGATTTTATCTATCATTCGGACATTGATGTTTGTGATTATAGATAGCAAGGGGGTATGATATGGCTCTTGTTACAAAAATTAAAGAATATCGTGAGCAGGCAGGATATAAACAAAGCGAACTTGCAGAGCTTGTTGGTGCGAGACGAGAAACAATCGTTCACCTTGAAAATGGCAGATATAATCCGTCCCTTAAATTAGCTATGGATATTGCAAAAGTATTCCATGTGACTGTTGAGGACTTGTTTGAATTTGTTGATGAAGAAAAATGAGGTATCTGCAACGGTTATTTTCACGATGAACGCTGGCCCTATCTGCGCGAACTGTACGAGATGTTTCAGCACGACTATATGCAGATTCTGCCTGATATGAACCGATACGGCGAGTATTTCGCCACCAACCAGGAGTCCATCCTTTTTCTAAAATAAGGTAATGCTTTTATCCTGGGCCGCGGCCAAAACGATCCCCGCCGTGCTTTTGGGAAGACACGCCTTCTTTTCCCCAAGCCCGCCTGCAACAGGCAGACCCGCAATTCCAAAACAGCTGAATTTTTCCTCCCCTGCATCCAGGAGAAAAACAGTTGGACCCCGCTTCCCAGTTTTGATCCGAAAAAACCGCCTGAACACCATGTTCAGGCGGTTTTTTGACTTGTTTGGAATGCTATCTGGTGGTTACAGCCCCGTCCCGTGCCCGGATCTTCAGCTTCATGGCTGTGTATTCCCGGTCGGTGATGATCCCTTTTGCCAACAATGTCTGATTGAAGTAAACCAGCATCCCCTGCTGGTAGGCCTGTTTTCTGGAACAAGAAGCGGACATAACGCAACACTCCTGTACTCCTTGTAAGGATATATGGCTGCAAGCTGCCGGAAGAGGTGCAACGCCTCCGTTTTCTGATTTATCCTGTCCAGACAAGTCTCAAAAAATACTCGACATTCATCTCCCATGAATTTCCATGTCCGCTCCATGTTCAGGGTACAAAAGGATACACCAGTCACACTTTTTCGATGTTTCCTTGGTCTTTCGTATCACCTCCCTCTTATTTGATGGCACGAAAAAAGGGCCTGACCGTTTTTAGTCAAGCCCCGCAGATAATGAGGCACCCGGTATTTGATATAGCTGTAACTGCCGTACTCCGTGACCTTCTCCTCCCGCTCCAGTATGTGACAGCCGATGGGGGCGGCAAGGGCCGTATCATCCGGTGCGAAACAGGTCTCCACCTTCGGCTCCCCCAGGTTCTTACTCCTGGTCCACATCTGAGCGCCCACCGGACGGCCCTCCACGCTCTCTTTCGTCAGGTACAGGGCCAGGGTCTCATAGTCCCGGTCCCGCACGTATTCCAGGTCTATAATGTCCCCGTAGGGCCACAGGCTGCGGATGGTCTCAATATCCCGCTCCGTGGCGTTGATCACCAGGTGGTGGTGTAACCGGGCCTCCCCGTGCTTCTCCTCCGTGGTGTAGACATATTTCAGCTCTTGCCCCCTGGCCTTCCTGTGCTCCCGAAGCTGCCGCAGGAACTTGCGCACGTTCTTCACCGCCCCGGCCCGCTTTGCCGGGAGATCGGCGTCCCGGTAGGTCAGGGTGACAAACAGGTCCTTTCCCACAAAGTTGGCCGCCAGCAGCATTTCCAGCCGCCCACGGGCGGTTTTGTCGTTCATGGCCTTCTGGGCCGCTGTGGTCATGCGGGACTTCTCCGCCCTGGCCCTCGCCCCGTCCCGGGGCTCCGGGGCCGTGTATAGGATGGTCTTGACGATGCACCCCGCCGTGATGGTCTTTTTTCGCTTTGCCATGTGCCAGCGCCTCCTGTGGATAAAATAAGAGCCAGGGCAACGGCTCCCCATGGAGCGGGAACAGCTGCTCCCACTCGTTCACCGTTGGCTCTGGCTCAGGCGCAAAGGCTCAGGCGCTGGCACATGTATGCACTTGCCGTCAGTGAAGGGCCGGGCCCTCCCCGGCTTTTGTATCCTGCACTGGCCCTCAAGGCTCTGGCATGTTTTGTCAATCCGGGCCGTCCGGCCCCAGCAGGTCCACCCCGTTCAAGGGGAACCTGTAATATTTCCCGGTGCTGTTCCAGAACCAGGTATCCCGCCACACTCCATCGTGGTCCAACAGGATCACCTGCTCCTTGTTGGCGTCGATGATGCCGCCCCCAGTCGGTCCGCCTGTCCAGCTGCTGCAATAGACCGGCTGGCCGTGCATCTGTTTCAGGTGGTTCAGAGTCAGGGGCGGATTCTCCATCCGCACTGCTGCGTACCGCAGAGCCTCCAGGGCAAGGGCCGACATACTCCGCTCCGGCTCCTTCAGGGCCAGTTGGCTCAGCTGCTTAAAATACTTGACGCCCGCCCGATACTCATCCTCTGTATTCGTCAGATAGTTCATACTGCTTTTTCTCCTTTCTGTTCCGGGCGGATCAGCCCGGCCGATGGGGACCACATACGACCGCATGGCACCGGGTCCCGCTCCGCCTCCAGCGCCGGGCGCATGAGGAGGGCCGCAAGGGCTTTCATAGCCTCGCCATGTACCGCCTCCACCGTTACAGGACCATGCTCCCACAGGCCCGCCAGCGAGGCCACAGAGGCCGCGTGGAGGGCCACAACGACCCTGTGGACCGGGCAGCCGTCCCCGCCGTTCTCCCAGCCTGTGGCCCGGATGTAGCGCAGCCGCTGGCCTTGCTTATCCCGTACGGCCCGCAGCCAGTCCCGGACCTGGAGGTCCGCCAGCTTCCGGGAGGGAGCCTTTGTGCCTTCTCCGTAGGTAAGCGTCACCAGCTGGGCCCCTTCCCGGAAATTGGCCGCAAGCAGCCCCTCCAGCTTCTCCCTGGAGTTTCTGAAATTAGCCCGCCGCTGCACAGGCGGAGTGTTGGTACCTCGCTGCCCCATGTGGTCCTCCTTGCTGTCTGGAGCGGGACAGAAGGCCTGTCCCGCTCCGTCATGTAACTGCCTCTGACTCTGTTATTTCACCCTGGAGACCGGATTTCCCACATCATTGGGGTCCCAAGCCTCCAGAGGAGCCGGACCGATACACTCAATCATCTGCCAGGAGACCGGACAGCGCTTTCTGGGCGTCCACCACTTCCGACACCTGAACGCCTCGCTGCTCATCAACAGCGGCGCAGACGTGCGCACCGTCTCCGCCTCCCTGGGACACTCCCAGGTGACCACCACCCTCAATATCTACGCCCACACCTTCGCAGAGGCACAGGCCCGTGCCGGGGAGGCCGTGGCCGAGGCTCTGGCCCTGGGCAGCACTAAGAAGGCGAGTGGCAGCGCATGAGCCAGCACCCATATAAAACACCTTGGAGCGGGACCGCCGTGCAGAACGGCAGCTGTCCCGCTCCTCTTTTGTGTCCAATTCGGACACCGCCCAAATCCGGCAAATCCGCAGACGTCTGCGCATTTGGAGCGGTTCAAATTACCACACGTATGGTAATTTGGGAAAAGAGATCCTCCGTGGCTCAAATCCGTCAACGTTGACGGATCTCCCCAGCTCCCCAGTAAATCCGAAAGCGCTTTCGGATTTGGATCAGGAACACACAGGCCCTTCAAAACGGTCAGCGCTGGCCGTTTTCATCCCCTCGAATCGCCCTCCAAAATCCGTCAGCGCTGACGGATTTGACGGCTAAAATGCCCGTTTTTCAGACCCTAACGGCCAAGTAACGGCCAAACTGCCCTTTGGTGCAAAAAGAAAAATCCCGGAACCCTTGCAAATACAGGGGTTTCGGGATTTTTTCGGTGGTGCGGCTGACGGGAGTCGAACCCGTACGCCCATCCGGACACAAGCACCTCAAGCTTGCCAGTCTACCAATTCCAGCACAGCCGCAAAGCGCGGTTTTTTCAAACCGCTAGATTATTATACTGTCCCTGCCGGGATTTGTCAACGGGATTTTTGCAATCCGCCCTTATTCCTAAGCTTTTTGTTGGGCTGCGATGGCCTCTCGTTCCTTCAGCAGCTCCTCATAGAGCTGATGGGTATCCCACTCCCGGTTGGTCTCGGTCATGACCGCCTTTAAGGGAATGGGAGGCAGCTTGGCCACACGGATGACCTCCAGCACCTGATGAAGAAGGGCATCGCCCAGGCCGCAGAAGACCAGCATAGCCTCGGGAATGGCCTCGCCAGCCTCAGCGGAAGCCTCGCCCTTCCCCTCGGCCAGTTCGGCCAGAGAGACATGGTAACGATCGGGTCCCACGGGGCGCATTCTCAGGCGCAGCATGGCAAAGATCTGGCGCAGCTTGGAAAACTCCGGGCCGGAACAATTATACATCAGTATGGTGCCTGATTTCATGGTTTTCGTCCTTTCTTCAGGGAGCGGACGGCCCTTCTAGGCCGTCCGCTCCCTTCTTTTCTTTTGTTACACCTGGGCCAGAGCCTGCTCGATATCCGCGATGAGATCAGCGGCGTCCTCAATACCGCAGGACATACGCACCAGGTCGGGAGTAATGCCGGCGGCCACCAGTTCCGCATCGTTCATCTGCCGGTGGGTGGCGGAAGCGGGGTGGAGGCAGCAGGTCCGGGCATCGGCCACATGGGTCTCGATGGCGGCCAGTTTCAGGTGCTTCATGAAGGTCTCAGCGGCCTTGCGCCCGCCCTTGACCCCGAAGGACACCACGCCGCAGGTGCCGTTGGGCATGTACTTTTGGGCCAGGTCATAGTACTTGTCCCCCTCCAGACCGGGATAGGTGACAAAGCTGACCTTGGGGTGGTCCTTCAGGAACTTGGCCACAGCCAGACCGTTCTCGCAGTGGCGGGCCATCCGGACGTGAAGACTCTCCAGACCCAGATTCAGCAGGAAAGCGTTCTGGGGGGACTGGATGGAGCCAAAGTCCCGCATCAGCTGGGCGGTACACTTGGTAATAAAAGCGCCAGCCTGGCCAAACTTTTCTGCATAAGTGATGCCGTGGTAGCTGTCGTCGGGGGTGCACAGGCCGGGGAATTTATCAGCGTGAGCCATCCAGTCAAACTTGCCGCTGTCCACGATGCAGCCGCCCACCCCGGCACCGTGGCCGTCCATATACTTGGTGGTGGAGTGGGTGACGATGTCGCAGCCCCACTCGAAGGGACGGCAATTGACGGGCGTGGCAAAGGTGTTGTCGATGATCAGGGGCACGCCGTGGGCGTGGGCGGCCTTGGCGAAGCGCTCGATATCAAAGACGGTGAGGGCGGGGTTGGCGATGGTCTCGCCAAAGACAGCCTTGGTATTGGGGCGGAAGGCAGCCTCCAGCTCCTCGTCAGTACAGTCGGGCTCCACGAAGGTGAACTCAATACCCATCTTCCGCATGGTCACATGGAACAGGTTATAAGTGCCGCCATAAATGGTGGAGGAGGCCACCACATGGTCTCCGCAGTTGGCGATATTGAAGACAGCGTAGAAGTTGGCCGCCTGACCGGAGGAGGTGAGCATGGCGGCGGTACCGCCCTCAAGGTCGCAGATCTTGGCCGCCACATAGTCGTTGGTGGGGTTTTGGAGCCGGGTATAGAAGTAACCATCGGCCTCCAGGTCAAACAGCTTGCCCATATCCTCGCTGGTGGCGTACTTGAAGGTGGTGGACTGGATGATGGGAATCTGGCGGGGCTCTCCGTTGCCGGGGGTATAGCCGCCCTGGACGCATTTGGTATTGATCTTGTAATCGCTCATGAGGACTCCTTCTTTCTATTAGCGTGTAATTTAGCTTACTGGTGTAAAGCTCATTTGTCAATATGATTCTTGGTTCAAACTGGGGCGCGGCCCAGTTTTTGTGCCATGGCCGCCGCTCCGTTCTCCCCTTCCCCACTGTCCGGATCATCCGGTCTCCTCCTGCGTCCCGTCCGCCAGGTAGTCGGTCAACAGCGCCTCCTCCGCCGTCAAAACCTGATGGCTGCGGTAGTGGGCGGCGTGTCCGCCGGAAATGATCTCCACAGACTCGACTCCCTCGATCTGAGACAACGTCAGAACGATACAGTAGTCGGCCAGGGTCAGAGAAATATCGGTCAGCTCTCCGTAGCGCTCAGACAGGGTGACCTCCACTCTGCCAGGCTGCTCCGGATCAAAGCTGCAGTCCTGCATGGTGACCCCTCTGGGAAAAGGAGAACGCAGGTCTTGGGCGGCAGGACCTGCCAGGAGAGCCTGGACCAGTTCCGCCGGTGTGGGTTCCGCCTGCTCCTCGCCGGCGTAAGGTTCTGTTTTCAGGGCAGGCCCGTGCTTTTCCACACTGCTGGCCAGAAAATAGAGGACATACTCCCCGTTTTCGCCGTCCCCGCTCCTGCCGCACCCGGCTATTCCCGCCAGCACCAACAGGGCCAGGGCCAGAAACATCCACCGCTTTTTCATGGGATCTCCTCCTCCGGGTCCGGGACGTACTGGGGGAAGCCCACGGTAAAGATACTGCCCTCCGGGTTGCGGCGGCGGGCGGTGACCCAGCCGTCATGGCGGCGTACCGTGTCCCGGACAATGGACAGCCCCAGGCCGGTACCGCCGGCAGCCCGGGAGCGGGCCTTGTCCACCCGGTAGAACCGGTTGAACACCTTGGGCAGGTCCTCCTCCGGGATACCAATCCCAGTGTCCGCAACTTCAATGAGGATCTGGTCTCCGTCCTTATAGGCAGACACATAGACGTATCCGCCGGCAAAGTTATATTTGATGGCATTCTCAATGAGGTTGAAGCAGATCTGGTACAAGTCGTCGGTGGTGCAGCGGATCAGGCACCCCGGCCTCGGAGCGGACTGGATGGTGACCCCCGCGGTATCGGCCACCGGGAGCAGCATGTTCACCGCCCGCTCCACCACGCCGGCCACATCCACCGGCCCGGTCTTTTCCACCGGCAGGCTGTCCAGCCGGGTCAAGGCCAGAAGGTGTTCGGTAATGCGGGTGAGGCGCCTGGCCTCCTCCCCGATATCGTTGACAAAGTCGCGCACCGTCTCCTGGTCCATCTGCTGGTTCTGAAGAATAGAGTCGGACAGAAGCTGGATCGATGCCAGGGGCGTCTTCAGCTCGTGGCTGGCGTCGGAAACAAAACGCCGCCGCACTTCCTCCGTGGTCTGGAGGCGGTCGGTCAGCTGGTTGAACTCTTCAGCCAACTGGGCCAGCTCGTCTTTGCCCGCGGGCTGGAGCCGGTGACCGTATTCCCCCTCCCCCACGATCCGGATCGCACTGAGCAGCGCGGCGATCCGCGCGGTGAGTATCTTGGAAAACAGCGTACTCATGACCACCGTAACTGCGGCGATCACCAGGGAGATATTGCGAAGATTCTGCTGGAGGCTGAGCAGCAGGGCTCCCTGCGCCTCGTCTACCTCTAAAATATAGATGGCCCCAATGACCATGCCCCGGTAGACGATGGGACAGGCGGCCGTGGAGGTAAATACCTTATCGGAATACCGGGAGTAAAACACATCGTTCCCCCGCAGGGCTGTCACGATCTCCTGATACAATGCGTAGCGGTACTCCGGCTCCTCGGGTTCCTCCTGCTCCGGAGGGGGTGTCCCGCCCCAGTCGTCCCGGGTGCTGTCATACAGGATCAGTCCGGCGGGATCGGTGACCAGGATCCGGGTCAGCCCCATATTGTCCAGCATGTTCATGACCCGAACCACCTGATCGGCGGACAGGGACTCCAGCTCCATCAGGGCCGAAGCCATCACTGCCGCCTGGCTTTTCAGCGAATCCCGCTTGGATGTGAACAGCAGTTCCTGAGAGGCCATCACCGGGTAGGTGTTCATCAGCACCAGCACCACCGCGAAGATCACCAGATAGCTCATGGCATATTTCATCTGGAGCGAGGCAAACAAGGGTACTTTCTTGCGCCCACGCTTCTCCGTCCCGTCCATAGCCTCAACTCCTCCGGAAAAATGGACTCATCCGTTCTTGTCCTCCGCCCGATTGGACAGGTAATATCCCACGCCCCACTTGGTACGGATGTATTCGGGGTTGGCGGGGTCCAGCTCCAGCTTCTCCCGCAGACGGCGGACATGGACGTCCACCGTCCGGTAGTCCCCGATATACTCATAGCCCCACACCACATTCAGCAGGTTCTCCCGGCTGTACACCCGGCCCGGGTTCCGCATCAGCAGCTCCATCAGGTCGAACTCTTTGGCGGTCAGCTCCACCCGCTGGCCGTCCTTCCAGGCCGCCCGCTCCCCGGAGTCCAGGCGGATATGGCCCACCGTCAGCGTGCCGCCGGACTGCTTCTGCACCGCCGCGCCCGAGCGGCGCAACAGCGCCCGCACCCGGGCCTTCAGCTCCAGGATATTGAAGGGCTTGGTGATATAGTCATCGGCTCCGCACTCAAAGCCCATGATCTTATCCGCATCCTCTCCCTTGGCCGTCAGCATAATGACGGGCACGTTGGAGAACTCCCGGATCCGCATACAGGCCTGGAGACCGTCGATCTTTGGCATCATCAGGTCCAGGATGATCAGGTCAAAGCCCCCCTCCCGGGCCAGTTCCACAGCCTGCTCCCCGTCGTAGCCCGCTTCCACTTGGTAGCCCTCGTGCTCCAGATTGAATTTGATGCCCTTGACCAGCACCTGCTCGTCGTCCACCACTAAAATTTTGGCCATTTATTTCACTCCTCGCCCCTCAAGGGCCGTTCACTGTCACATACTCCCGCAGGCCGTCCAAGATTCCCTGACCGATGCCGGACACCTGGGTCAGATCTTCCACCGACTGAAAGGGGCCATGCTCCTCCCGGTAGGCCACAATAGCCTGGGCCCGCTTCTCTCCAATGCCGGGCAGCCGCTCGAGGTCGTACAAGTCGGCAGTATTCAGGTCAATGACCTCTCCCTCCAGCAGGCTGTCGGGGCGGCTGTTCGCCGGCTGACCGCTCTGGAACATCTCCGTCTGCTCCGTTCCCGGCCGGGCTGTGGTCACCTCGTAGGGGGCAGCCATATTCTGCCGGGCCAGAAACCAGCCTCCGGTAAACAGGAGAAACGCCGCTGTCAAGCTCAGGACCGCCTTTTCATACCGGGATATTCCAGTCATCTTTCTCCCCCCAGCTCTTGCGGACGGAGCCGTCCTTTGATATAATGTAATCCCTTCATTTCCTGCGGCGCCGTGCCGTATACATAATTAGTATAACATACATGCGGAGATTTTCCTATGAAAAAATATCGTACATTCTCGTTTCTGCTACTGATCCCCATGGTCCTTTCCATGCTGTGCGTCCCCTCCTTTGCTCTGGAAGAGCCGGAACTCCAGTGCCGCAACGCGGTGCTGGTGGACGCCAATTACGGCGAGGTGCTGTACAGCAAGGGGGCCTATGACAAGGCCTATCCCGCCAGCATCACCAAGGTGATGACCGCCCTGTTGGTGATGGAGGCCTTGGAGTCCGGTCAGCTGACCACGGACACTGTGGTCACAGTCAGCGAGCTGGCCGCCCAGAAATCCTATGCCAACGAATCCAGCGCCGACCTGAAGGCCGGGGAACAGCTGACGGTGGAGGAGCTGCTCTACTGCCTGCTTCTCCCCTCCGCCAACGACGCGGCCAAGGTCCTGGCCGAGGCGGTGGACGGTAGCATTGAGGAATTTGTGGCCCACATGAACCGGAAGGCTGGGGAGCTGGGCTGCCAGGGCACCCACTTCGTCAACCCCCACGGTCTCCACAACGATGACCACTACACCACCGCCTACGACATTTCGCTGTTCATGACCGCAGCTCTGGAATATGACCTGTTCCGCACCATCATCGGGACCGCCAGCCACACTGTTCCGGCCACCAATCTCTCCGGGGAGCGGCTTTACTACAACACCAACGGTCTGATCTCCAACCTGCACTATCTCGGCTATGTCTATGACAAGTGCATCGGCGGCAAGACAGGCTCCACCGACGAGGCGGGCCGCTGCCTGGTGGCGGCGGCGGAGGACGGAGACACTCTGCTGGTCTCCGTGGTCCTGGGTTCCGGCCCCATTGAGCAGCAGGGCTATGACAAGCTCAGACAGGGGCAATTCACCGAGAGCACCAAGCTGCTGAAGTGGGGCTTTCAGAACTTCGAGCGGGTGACCATCACCCGGGGCAGCGAGCCGGTGGACAAGGTAGCCGTTACCCTCTCCCGGCAGGCTGATGAGGTCAACGTGAAGCCCCAGGGCTCCATTACCCGCACCCTGCCCAAGGACCTGGATCTGGACAAGATCGAGACAGAGATCACTCTTTTCTCCCCCGAGGTAGAAGCTCCCGTTCAGGAGGGGCAGGTGCTGGGCACCATGAAGCTGTCCTATGAGGGCGAGGTCTACGGAACTTTGGATCTGGTGGCCGTCACCTCGGTGGAGCGCTCGGAGCTGCTGTACAAAAAGGCCCAGTTCATCGCCTTTTTCCAGAGCACCCGGGTCAAGCTGGTGCTGGTTCTGGTCTTGCTTGTGGTGGTCCTTTTGGTTTTGAAGCTGACCGTCTTCCGCAAGCGGCGGCGCTACCACTCCGGCGCGGGTGCACGGGCCCGCGGCAACTACCGGGGTACCCGCAGAAGATAAATACCATACTTTGCGTCAAAAAGCCTCTGCGGTTTTACGAAAACCGCAGGGGCTTTTTATCATGCTTTTCCTTTCCGCGAACCATTGGTCCCCTCATGGAACGGCAAGGCGTCCGGCCGCAGCCGGACGCCTTGTTTTTACTTGTTTCCGTATGAAATATTTCCTGGCTCAGGCCTGGACAGCTTTCTTGGCGCTCATGCGCTGATAGAAGTAGACACCGCCCACAACCACAAGACCCACCACATCGGTGAGGGTACCGGGGATCATCATGCACAGGCCGCCGGCCGCGATGGCCACCCGGAACAGGGGGTTCATATGCTTGAACAAGAAGCCGTTCAGAGCCGCAGCCACACCGAAGATACCCAGCAGCGAGGTAATGCAGATCTGCACCACGGAGACGGGGATCATAGCGCCGCTGATGCCCACAGACTCGAACTCAAACAGCATTGCGGGGCTGAACGCAAAGATATAGGGCACGATGAACGCGGCGATGGCCAAGCGGGTGGCGTTGAGGGCCGTCTTCATGGGAGGCGCCTTGGCGATGGCGGAGCCGGCGTAGGCGGCCAGGGCCACGGGAGGCGTGATGTCGGCCACGATGCCGAAGTAGAACACAAAGAAGTAGGCACACACAGGAACAATACCAATGCGCTTATCCATCAGGATGGGGGCGCAAGTAGAGGCCATGATGCAGAAGTTAGCGGTGGTGGGCACGCCCATGCCCAGGATGATGCAGCAGATCATGGTCAGGAACAGGGCAATGATAGCCTTGCCGCCGGAGACCTTGACGATGGTGGTGATCAGCGTGGACGCCAGACCGGTGGTGGTAATGCAGCCGGCAACCAGACCGGCCATGGCACAAGCCACCGCCACGGTGATGACGCTCTTGCCGCCGGCCTCCAGGGCGTCCAGGAACTTGGTGACGGTAAACTGCTCAGAGGGCTCGTCGATATTGGCGGCCTTGTTCACAAAGTTATTGATGATGCCCACCACGATGGTGACCACGATGGCGATGGCGGCGGACATCTGCATGGTACGGGCTTGGGTAGCCACCAGGGCCACCAGCACCACCAGAGGCAGCAGCAGGTAAATCTTGGGCAGCAGCTTGCTGATCTTGGGGAGTTCGCTTCTGGGGATACCTTTCAGCCCCAGCTTCTTGGCCTCCAGATGGACGGCAATGTAGATGCCGGTGAAGTACAGCACGGCGGGCAGGATGGCCTTCAGGGCCACCTGAGCGTAGGGGATGCCCATGTACTCCGCCATCAGGAAGGCGGCGGCGCCCATGATGGGGGGCATGATCTGACCGCCGGTGGAGGCGGCAGCCTCAACGGCGCCGGCAAACTCGCCCTTGTAGCCGGTCTTCTTCATCATGGGGATGGTGACGGAGCCGGTGGTCACGGTGTTGCCCACGGAGGAGCCGGACACCATGCCGCACAGGGCGGAGGAGATGACAGCCACCTTGGCGGGACCGCCGGCAGAAGAGCCGGCCACGCAGTTAGCCAGGTTGATGAAGAAGTTGGAAATGCCGGTGCGTTCCAGGAATGCGCCAAAGATAATGAACACTACGATGTACTTCTGACACACGTTGATGGGGGTGCCCATGACGCCGCTGGTGGTGTAGAACAGGTCATAAATCACCTTGCCGAAGCGGACGCTGGAGAACGTGTAAATCAGCAGGGCGCCCAGCACACACAGGATGGGGATACCCACGCTGCGGCGGCACAACTCCATCAGCGCCAGAATACCGACGATGGCGAAGACCACCATCTTGGGGTCCTTGGTCACGCGGGTGGCAAGCTGAATCACCGAGTTGGCGTTGGCCGCGAAGTAGAAGAAGGGAAATGCGCCCACGACCATAATGAGAATATCGTACCAGGGCATGTAATTGACCTTGGTGATACCCTTTTTAATGGGGTAGTGCAGATAGCCCATGATCAGGATCAGGCCCAGGAAGATGTTCAGTTTCTGCTCGGGCAGAGTGGGCCAGCCCTTCAGCGTAGAGAAGATACAGTAGCAGGAGAAAGCGATGCCGATAATGCGAACAGCAGTCCTCTGCCAGCCCTCCCAGATGCGGGTATTGGATTCTCGGTCATACTTTTTCATGACCTCCTCAACATCAGCAGCGGTACCTACTCCAGAATCCTCTTCCAATTCCGGTTGTACCAATTTTTCTTTTTCCTTATCCATGTGCGTTCTCCTTTCTCCAAGCGGTTTTTCGAAACAACCACGGAACACATGCCTCCGCGTCCCGCCAAGGCGCGGACGCATCTGCTTCGAGGCCTGCCGGATTGAAAATTGTGGCTGCGGCGGGTGACCCGCCGCAGCCACCAGGCTTATTGCGTGATAAAATCGTTTTTCCTGCTTACTTGGCGGGGACGGTGATGCCCTTGTCAGCGAAGTAAGCCACAGCGCCGGGGTGATAGCCAATGGCAGTCACGGAAGCGGCGAAGTCCAGGTCCAGCTCAGCGGCCTTGCCGTGAGACAGGTTGGGGATATCCTCGAAGGTGCCGTACAGGAAGTTGTACACGTCAGCCTCGGACACGTCGTCACGGGCGATGACCACAGCGCCCACGGCCACGGTGGTGGCGTCCTCAGCGGTGCCGTACACGTCCTTGGCGATGGTGTTGGGGCTGTAGTAGGGGGAGGACTCGATCAGCTTGTCGATGTGCTCCTGATCCAGGCTGACCAGGGAGATCTCACGGCCGGAAGCCAGGTCGGTGACAGCGGTGGTGGGAGCGCCGGCCACGATGAAGGCGGCGTCGATCTGGCCGTCCTTCAGAGCCTCGGCGGAATCACCGAAGGACTGGTAGGTGGGAACGATGTCCTTCTCCACGTCCAGGCCATACACGCCCAGAACGTCAACGGCGTTGAAGTACACGCCGGAACCGGCAGCGCCGACGGAGACCTTCTTGCCGGCCAGGTCAGCAACGGTCTTGATGCTGGGGTCGACAGTGACGATCTGGACCTGCTCCATGTACAGGTTGGCCACGGTGGAGAAGCCGGTGCAGGCGCCGGTCTCAGCGAAGGTGCGCTCGCCGTTGAAGGCGTACACCATAACGTCGGACTGCACGAAGCCCAGCTGGGCGTCGCCGTCTTCCAGCGCCTGGATGTTGGCGGCGGAACCGCCGGAGCTGATGGCCTTGACAGAGGTGCTGGTCAGGTCGCCGACCTTGTTGGCGATGACGTTGCCAAATCCATAGTAAGTACCGGTCTCACCGCCGGTGGTGAAGGTCAGGCTGGTGCCGCCATCCTTGGGCGCGAGGCCATCGGAAGCGGGCTGGCTGGCAGAAGCGCTGGCGGAGCCGCCGGCAGAAGCGTTGCCGCTGGACGCGGCGGGCTTGTCATTGCCGCCGCAGCCGGCCAGGGCCAGGCTCATAATCATCGCGGCAGCCAGGGCGAGAGCAAGTTTCTTCTTCATGTTTCATTCCTCCAATTCATGATTCGAGTTGCTTCGTCACAATGTTTTCTCTTAGGGAACTACAGTTATTATACTGTACCTTGGACAAAAAAGCAATAGGCTTTTCTGACTTCCTTTTCACATTTGCACAATTTCCTTCGTTTTCAGGGAAAATATGCAGATATCCTCCCCTTGCGCTCTATATTTTGCAGGATATTCGTCATTTTTCTCCGTTTTACCTGTTCATATCCTCGTTTTGCACGTCCCGCCTCCACTTTTCCCCTTTTCCGACCGGCGTTTCAAGGTGTCCTCCACCGGCGGACGGCTCCAACAATCTGATATGCCGGCTCCGTTATTCTAATGCGCCGGTGGAAAAAATTTCGCAAAAAAACAGGCGCCGGCAGTTTTAGAAACGTGCCGCGCCTGTTGATTTTTTGTCATTCATTGGTCTCCAATCCAGTTTACACGCAGGTCTTCAATGCCTGGGCGATCTGGTCCGGACAGGAAGTAGCTTTCATCCCGCAGCGGATCCCCTCCATGCGTTGGATAGCCTCCTCTACTTTCATTCCCTTCATCAACGCGGAAAGTCCCTGCAGGTTTCCACTGCAGCCTCCTTCCACATCCAGGGAGCGGATGATCCCGTCCTCTACCTCAATGGTAAATTTTCTGGAGCAAACGCCTCGCGGCGTATATTGAAACGTCATATTCTCGCCACCTTTCTCCGGCATTTTAACACAGGCGGAGAAAAAACTCAAGGGGCGGTTAGCCATACCGGGGCGGCCTTGGAATCAGAAGCCGTTTTTCTTTCTTTGCAGCTGGAGTCGGTCGGCGATCATGGCGATGAACTCGCTGTTGGTGGGCTTGCCCTTGGCGTTGGAGACCGTGTAGCCGAAGTACTTCTGCAGGGTCTCCAGGTCGCCCCGGTCCCAGGCCACCTCGATGGCGTGGCGGATGGGTGTGCCTGTCGGCCCACAAAAAACGGCTTCGCTTCAAAACAGATTTGTTGCTTAATTTGCTGGTATGAACCACGACTGTTCATCGGGTTGTCCTAATGCTATCAGATGTTTTTGAATTCGTCAACTTCTAAGCCTATAAACTCTCAAAATTTGAAGTTTATTGGGGTATTTAAGTATAAATTGATCTCAACCATCAACTTTTGAAGACTTTCTTCAACTTTCCAACAAAAATTGAGAACTTTATAGTGTCCAGGAGTTAGAAACGAGTCTGCCGCAAGCCCTGCCCCCATGCCACCTTGAGTCCCGCTCCAAAGTTCGGTTTCCCCCGCCATCAATCAGCCTTAAACGAGAGGCTGATTTTTTCTTTTTATATTTCTTTGATGGTATAGTTATGTGCCATGTCAAGAGATGTAGTTTGGTATACTGGTATCAGAAAACAGGGGAACACAAAACCCAAACAAAATAACAAAGGAGAATACGAAAATGAAAAAGAAATCCAAGACTGGAATGACCGTTTCTGACTACAAGAAAATCCATGATATGATTATCGCCCTCTCCATCGATGCAGACGGTTATGGACTGTTCGATCGAATCAGTGAAGAAGATGTTGAAAAGTGCAAATGGATTGCCGCCATTCTGGAAACGCTGAACGATGTTCCTCT
Organism: Pseudoflavonifractor phocaeensis; assembly: GCF_021531375.1. Classification (GTDB taxonomy): domain Bacteria; phylum Bacillota; class Clostridia; order Oscillospirales; family Oscillospiraceae; genus Lawsonibacter; species Lawsonibacter phocaeensis_B. Next base: position 6,887 of record NZ_JADYTU010000002.1, on the reverse strand, counting down.
GAGCAGAGTTGAACACATTTTTGAGCAGAAGGAAATTGAGTTTGATTACGAAGAGTTCTGGTGCAAAAACTACAACGACTAATAGATTATATCCCTACAGGCTATTTTTAAGAAAGAAAAGGAGAATAACAATGAAGAAGTTTTTTACTGAAGAAGAGTTTGACGGTATGTCCGAGATGGTCTGCATGGCAATTGACGAGCATGGTTGGCTGTGTGACGATGGTCATTGGCTGACCGCCGAGGAACTGGCTCAGTGGACTGACGAAATGTTTGTGGAAGCATTCGCTCTGATCTATCCCCATCATGTTAAATAACCTCATCAACACCAAGTAAACAATTCCAAAAGGAAAAACAACACTGGTTCGTTTTTGTGCCAGGTTAAGAAATCAGGTTTGCTATACTAATATCAGAAACAAGGGGAACACAAAACCCCACAAAAAATCAAAATCAAAATATTAAAAGGAGATTACTACTATGACTACCAAGAATGCTATCCGCTACATCAACGACAACGAGGCTCAGGTTACCAAGGCTTTTGCCAAGAACGCTTCCATCTTCGGCACTGACGAGTTCAAGCAGTGGCGCGAGTACCTGACCTACTACCCCAACGCCAAGATGGTGACCAAGAAGATCAAGACCAACCCCGACAAGGTGAACATCACCAAGAACATGACCTACGAAAACATGGCTGCTTTCATCCGCGAGCAGGACGATGCCGAGGCTGTCATGGCAGAGTTCCAGAAGCAGATCAATCTCTCCAAGGTCAAGGCTAACCCCTACCGCGCAGTGCTGGCATGGTTCAAGAAGAAGTATTCCGATGTCAATGATTACATGGATTTCTTCGAGGAACTGGCTGCTAAGAACGCCGCAGAGAACGACATGTTTGCCGTTCCTACCGCTGCGAATCTCTAATCCGCCAACAAATACGAATCTAAATTAAGAAAGGAATTATGAATTATGGCTACTACTAAGAAGATTTCCGGTTATCGGATTGACTTTACTACCGACACTCTGATTATGAACTACAAGTTCTACGCCGCCTCTCAGCAGTATGGCTCTCCCGAATACAATCTGGTCAAGAGCATTACGAAAGACTTCCCTAATCTGACTGTCAGCGTTCAGGCTGGTCGAGAAGTCACTACCGCCAACAAGAATAAGCGTATGACCTATGAGAACATGAAAAAGCACATCGAAGCCTACGAGAATTCCGCCGATCTTCTGGACGTTTTTGAAACCGTCAAGGCTCTTTCCAAGCCGCTTGCCAATCCCCATAAGTTTGTTGCCGATTGGTTCAGAGCGCAGTTTCCTGATTACGCGGCAGTTCCTATCTTCAAAGACAATAAACTGTTTGTCCTTCCCAAGAAACCCGAAGAGCCCAACCCCAAGGTTTACAAGTTCAAGAAGACTAAAGAGGCTTCCTAATCCAGATGCAAAAAGCTGAGAGCTGTCCCCAAAACGCCTGTTTTTGATTTAATAATTAAAAAATGTTATAATATTTATATAAAACAAAAGAAAAGGAGATAGATTATGCCGTATACGGTTCCCAACCAGAGGGTTGTAACCATTCACCGAGAAAAGGCTCGATCCGACTTTCTCGGTATCAAAAATGAAAACTGGCAGTCCGCGGCGCGTGACCTCGGCGCTCATGCATTGCTGTTGTATCTGTACCTTGCATCAAACGCAGATGGATATGATCTTGCGCTCTCCCCTGCCGCCATTCGTCAGGCGGTAGGAATGGCACGATCAACCTACCACGATCAATTTGTAAGACTGATTGACAAAGGGTATCTGGTAGAAACAGGCGGAAACACCTATGATTTCTATGAAGTACCACAGACGCGCCCCGGAACACCCCTCAAAAAAGCGGTGTCGACAGACGGATTGAATTCTGAGGAATGTCCGAGCGCCGTCACAGACGGAGAGCCAGCCGTTCATTCTATACCGGGAGAGGATATAGAAATAAATAATACAACTATTCCAACAGATAACAACGGAATAAATAATAGGTATGGTCTGGAGATTACAAAGGAGGTAAAGATTCCAGAAGTGAAAGAAATACACATTAAATTACCAACAGCAGAGCCGAAAAAGACGCTCCTGCCAAAACCGGAAAAGAAGGAGTTTGTATTCTAATGGGCTACGCAGAAAATATGTATCAATGGCTGAAACGAAATGGGTATGCCGATAAATACGATCACGCGGGCATTTACTGCATCAAGATCGACAATATCATTGTTTACATCGGAAAGAGTACGAATATGCTCAGACGCGTGGCGGAGCATTACGCAGCCATCAAAGGACAAGAAACACGAAAATACCGCATCTTGGCGGAAGCATAGCGCAAAGGTCATTCCATCAACTTTGATGTGCTTTATGACGCAAAGGCACGCTATGCGTCTGCCATCAAAGAAGAGATCGGAGAAAAAGAGGGCGAATATATCAGGGCAAATCGTCCTGCTCTGAACACACAGATACCCAAAGCCGACAACTGGCGAAACTATGAAATCAATGAATTGGCAAGCACTATCACTCTATCCGAGATTTTACAGTAGCAAATACCGTAAATCCAAATAGAGCAGATTTCAGATAGAATGAGGGAGATTTGTCCCCCTCAATTTTTGTATGGAAAGGTTAGATAATATGAATTATTCAAAATTTCAAAATAGAAACATCCCCGAATACTACAACTGGATGCACTTGGACGGCTATACACCGTAGGAAATCCTATACGCTTGTCACAAAAAGATGCTGAAAGGCTATGATGACCGCATGGCAGCCGGGGAAGAAGCCGAGATCGGCGAAGTCAAGATCACAAGCGAGGTGAAGGTGAAATGAGTAGCCAGAAGGAAAAGGACAAGAAGAAAAAGAAACGTCAATCCCTATTGGAAGCGGAGCTGTTCAGGATCATGGAAAAGAGCCTGAAAGTCGCAATGGACAAGGCTCTGGACGATATATTCAGAGATTGGAAATAAAGCAAGGCGGGAGCCGTTCTGGAAAGAGCGACTTCCGCCTTTTTTCGTTTTCTGCCGTTTAACGACGAATATCCTAAAATAGTTACCGAATCGATTGAAAAAACGATCTTTTTTGATTTTTTAATAAAAATATATTATAATAAATACATAAAGTTAAGAAATAAAAAAATCAAAAAATGATAGGAGAAACAAAATGCCTAACTATTGCGACAACTACCTGTGGATTGATGGTCCTGCCGATGCTGTAAAGAACCTTATTGATTTTGTAAAATCCAATGAAAACAAGTTTGACTTCAACAAAATCGTACCTATGCCTGATTATATCTATCAGGGCCCTGTTGGCTCCGAAGAAAAAGCCCTCTATGGTGAAAACAACTGGTACGATTGGTCTTGTAAAAATTGGGGAACTAAGTGGAATAGCGTAGATGTTGAAGTCTATGATGACGAATTTCACTTCCTGACCGCGTGGTCTCCTTGTGATCCTGTTATTGCTGCGTTGGCAAGGCTGTTTCCCTCCATGCGCTTTACATACAGTTTTTATGAGTGCGGAATGTGCTTTTGCGGAAAGCGGATTTACGAAAACGGGAAAATAATTTTCTCTTTTGATGGAGATTACGCAGATAATCCTCTCTGCGAGGAAAACGATGAACAGGCCGACGAATACGCTCTTTCCGATCCTCTCTTCCCCATTAAAGATAGCGGCGTCTTTGAAGCAGTTCGGGATATTGAAAAACTTAGCGGCGTTACTCTTGGCAAGCTTTATTACAGGGAATATATGAATGGCAGAATCAGAGTGATGACTGATGGATGTTTTATCGCAAGTGAGAATTTCTCCTTTGAAGTTGTACCTGACCAGTTAACATCCGATTCCAAAGTTGCCTAAAAGATGTTCCATAGTTGAAGAAACTCTCTATCGTTCACAGCCAACAAAACCGTCTTCTGGATTAAAACCATCATTTAGCGGGAGCGTAGCCCACCCCAAATTTGAAACGGCAAGTAAAAAAATAATTTTTCCCGAAATAGCTAAGGATGTCCGCAAAAGGGTGTCAGTAATTCCCTGAACAAAATTTGCGCCAAAACAGGGCGATTTCTTTCTCTTTTGGAGCCTCCGCCGCCGTGCAGGAAACCAACTGTTTTATTGAACAGGCTCTTTCACATACTCCATCAGATCGGCAGGTTGGCAGTCCAGAACTTCACAAATCTTATCCAGTGCCTCTACTGGCAGGTGTTTGATGGCTCCAGTGCAGATTGCGGAGACTGTGGGCGGTCTGATGCCCGTCCGCTCCGCAAGCTCTTTCTGCGTCATGTCTCGCATGGCAAGCATAACCTTGACCTTGAACTTTATCATAGAAACCCTCCTTTTTCTACGAATGCATCATACTACGAATATCGTATTTGGTCAATACGGATAGCGAAAAAATCTTTTGAATTTCGTAAAATAAATTACGATAAACGTATTGACAAATTACGAATTTCGTAGTATTATATAGACAGTTAAGAGAGATCGGGTGGCTGCGACGGACGGGCCGAGGACGAATCGGATATTCCCTCTATAATCCCCCCGATCAAACGAAGAAAAGGAGAAATGAAAAATGAGCAAGAACGAAATGATTTCCATGATCGAGACCATGAACAACTACGACGATCTGGCTTCCAAGGCAAAGGCCAAGGCCGACGCCATCCGGGAGGCTATCAAGGAAGAGATGGTTCGGCAGAACACCGAAGAGTTGGTTGCCGGGGCTTACATCGTCCGCTTCACCAATGTGATCTCCAACCGCTTCGACAGCACCACCTTCAAGCGTCTGTATGCTGACCTCTACAAGGACTTCACAAAGCCCGTCAGCAGCCGCCGCTTCTCCGTATCCTGCTGATAAGAAAAACGCTCCACGGGCAACACAAAGCCCGTGGAGCGAGAAATAGGAGGGATTCAGGATGTATGTGCTGAAAGATTTGTGGGAGGGCAATATCACTCCCGCCGATAGAGGGTATCGAAAGGGAAGCCCGTATGCGAGGCTTATCCATCAGGCAAACGAGAGCGAGGACGAGTTTTACAACCACCTGTCCGATGCCGGGAAGCAGGCGTATCAAGTCTATTGCGATCAACAGGCACACGTTGAAGATGTGAAAGACTGTGATACCTTCATCCGTGGTTTTCGGTTAGGGGCAAGGATGATTCTGGATGTGGTGGGGGACTACAATTCTCCTATGGTTCAGATCAACGAATTGAATACGGCGGAGTAATTCTCCGCCGCACTCCCCCAAATTCGTATAATCCAGATAATACGAACACCAAAACCCAGCATTTATGCGGAAATCAGGCGGACGCCGCAAACAAACGAACTTGATCGCCTGATTTTACGAACTTTCTGCTTTTGGAGGCGGCTATGAACAAGAAGACAAAGGCTCTCACCACGGAGCAATACAAAGAGATTATCCAAACCATGAAAGAGGGCTTTTGCGGTTGCCGCCCCAATGAGCGTGTTGCGACGGCCCTTGTGTTGGAAGGGAATCTTGGCTTGCGGATTAGCGACATTGTAAAACTCCGCCTCTGTGACATCGTTTTGGACGGTGGCAGATACCGCCTTGAGATCGTGGAGCAGAAGACCGGGAAGAGGCGCATTTTCACGGTGCCTCTGGTGATCCAGCAGTACATCGAAAACTATTGCCTGCGGAACGGCATCCGCCGCGACGAACGGATTTTTCCTTTGACCGAAAGAGCCATCCAGAAGCAGTTGAAAATCGTCTGCGACTATCTGGGCTTTGAGGGCATCAGCACTCACAGCTTCCGTAAATGGTACGCTACGGAGATTTACAAAAACAGTGGCTACGACATTGCCCTTGTCCAGCGGCTTTTACAACACAGCTCCGCCGCCGTCACTCAGCGCTACATCGGCATTGAGCCGCAGAGGATTGAAGCGGCAATAGAGGGACATGCACAGCTTTTGTAATCTTTTTCTTTTAGATAGAAAAACAGGGAACCAAATGGCTCCCTGTTTTTTAGTATGTGGTATTACTCACTACTCAGAGCACGATACAGAAATGTCACAATCTGAGCGCGGGTGCAGTTGTTGTTAGGGCCAAAGGTAGTTGCGGTAGTACCGGCAGTAATACCGTTCTCGACGGCCCACAGAACCGCATCATAGTAGTAAGCCCCGACAGCAACATCGGCGAAGGGATTCACAGCTTCACCGGCGGGAGACTTCTGAGAACGCCACAGGAAGGTAACAATCTGAGCGCGGGTGCAGTTGTTGTTAGGGCCAAAGGTAGTTGCGGTAGTACCGGCAGTAATACCGTTCTCGACGGCCCACAGAACCGCATCATAGTAGTAAGCGCCATCGGCCACATCCTCGAAGGGCATCTCAGTGCTCTTAGGCTCGGGAGAACCAGCAGTACGCCACAGGAAGGTCACTGCCTGGGCACGGGTGCAGGTAACGTAGGGGCTAAAGGTCTTCGCACTTGTGCCGGAAGTAATTCCCTCACCATCAGCCCAAATCACGGAGTCAAAGAAATAATCATCTTCCGTTACATCAACGAACGGATTTTGGGGCTGCTCCGGTTTTGCAGGTCTGGAGGGTCTGGACGGTCTAGAGGGGCCGGGTCTCGAAGATCCAGAGGACGAATAGTTCGGATTCCTTGTGCCACAATCATTTGCGCAATATTCGCGGTTATTGCTAAAATCATGGCCAAGAGGATTGCCATCAGTTGCGCCACAGTGTTCACAGGTCTTGGGAGTATCGCAATCGGCGGCTACCCATGTGTGACCCAGAGCTTCGCCCTCGGTTGCGCCGCAAACAGAGCAGGTCTTGGGGGTATCGCAGTCGGCATCCTTCCAGTCATGGCCAAGAGGATTACCATCAGTTGCACCGCAGCGTTCACAGGTCTTGGGGGTATCGCAGTCGGCATCCTTCCAGTCAT